>JAGVSR010000141.1 GCA_019137195.1 Alphaproteobacteria bacterium | reverse complement strand
AGAAGGCATCCTTGCTGTCGTCGTAGCTCATGCGCATGGCGATGTCCTCCATGCGCTCCTGGAACTCGCTGGAGGTCAAGTCGCCGGCACCCTCGTCGAGCATGGCGGAGAGGAAGTTTGCGACGCCGTCCATGCCCGCGGGGTCCTGAGCGTTGCCTCCCTCGAAGGCAAACTTCATAGCCAGCATCGGGTTGGCGTGGTCCTCGACCAGCCAGGCCTCGATGCCGCCGGGGCTTTTCACAGTCTTGATGTCCATGGCGTGGGCCGGCCTTGCGAAGAGCATGATGATGAAAAGCGTGAGGACGGCGAGCGAAGCAGCCATGTCGAGGCGCACAAGGCTCGCGACGCCGGCCCGCACACGAGGAATGCGTGTCATCGACGGTCTCTCCTCATCAGCTCACGAGCGGTTGGCGGGTAGGGGCGCGGCAGGGGCCGGCCTGGCGGCGCCCGCGTCGGCCGTTGCCGGTGTCGGGGTCAGTATGCCGGTCACCGAGCGGCGAATGTCGAGGTAGGTCTGGGCCGCCTTCTTGACCTCGTCGGCCGTCACCTTGCCGATGGCCTCGGGCCAAGTCTCGATCTGCTCGATGGTGCGGCCGGTGGCGAGGCCCCAGCCGTACCGACGAGCAAGGTTCGATTGGTTATCGTTCTCGTAGATGTACTCGGCGGTGTAGCTGTTCTTGGCCCGCTCGAGCTCCTTCTCGGTGACGCCGTTCTTGGCGATGTCGGAGAGCACCGCGTCCATGGCGGATTCGATCTTGTCGAGCGGAACGTCGTCGGCCGCAACGGCGTAGAACGAGAGCTTGCCGCCATCGAGGGCGGCTCCGTCATAGCCGCCGCCTGCGGAGGAGGCCACGCCCTGCTCGACGACGAGGGCGCGGTAGAGGCGGCTCGTGGCGCCGTCGGCGGCGACCTTCATCATGAGATCGATGGCCTCAGCCTCGCCGGGGGCGGCAGTCGTATAGCTCGGCACGACATAGTCGCGGTGCAGCGAGGCCTTGCCGGCGCGGGGATCGGACAGCATCACGCGGCGGGCCGCACGAGGCGCCGGCTCCTGTGGGCGCGGATCGCGCAGCGTCGCCGGGTTCGCCGGCACCTTACCGTAGATCTCCGCGGCCAGCGCTTCGACCTCGGCACCGGTGACGTCGCCGGCAACGACCAGAATGGCGTTGTTCGGCGCATAGTAGCGCTTGTAAAAGTCGAGTGCGTCCTTCTGCGAGAGCTTCGCCATCTCCTCCTGCCAGCCGATCACGGGGATACCGTACGGATGGTTCGTGTAGAGCGCGGCGTCCATCTGCTCGTCGAGGATGGCGTTGGGGTTGTTCTCGATGCGCGAGCGCCGTTCCTCGATAATCACGTCGCGCTCGGTCAAGACCTCTTTCTCGGTCAAGCGCAGGTTGACCATGCGGTCGGCTTCCATCTCCATCACCGTTCGGAGCTTCTCCTTGGCGATGCGCTGGAAGTAGCTCGTCACGTCCTGGCCGGTGAAGGCATTGTCCTGGCCGCCGAGCTTGGCCACGATCTTGGAAAACTCGCCCATCGGGATCTTGTCCGTGGACTTGAACATCAGGTGCTCGAGGAAGTGGGCGATGCCCGACACGCCCTTCGGCTCGTCGGCGGCGCCGACACGGTACCAGATCATATGGGTGACGACGGGCGCGCGGTGGTCGGGAATGACGACCACGTCCATGCCGTTCGTGAGCTTGTAGGTCTCGACCTTGGGGGCGGCGACGGTGGGGCGAGGCGAGGCGGCAAGACTGGCTGCGAGCATGAGGGCTGTCACCACGAGGTTGAGGAGCGGGCGCGGCGAGCGAGAGCGTATCATGGGATAGGGAGGCTCCGTTGCAGGCGCAAACATGAACGAGGGGGCACGGACGCCGATGCGCGACCCCCCGTGGTCGAGGCGGCGCGCGACCGGCTCGAGTCCGGTACGGCGCAATGGCTGTCGATTTCGGCAGAGGGGCTGTCAAAGTCAAATGACAAGCCGTTCATGAACGGCCTGGAGCGGCCGGTACCCGGTCCAGCGGGGACATGAGGGCGTCAGAGGCCGAAAACCTACTGCCCGTCGCTCTTTTTGAACACGCTCATGAAAGAGCCGCGGCAGGGGCCGAGTGGGCCTTCGGCGAGATCGGCCGTCGCGCGGTCGCCGTGGGCGATGGCCTGATGATAATTCTTGTCACAGTACTCCGCCTGCTGACGCTCGAGCTCCTCGCGCGATACGTTAAGCTTGACTTCGGGGTCGGCGATGGCGGCGACCTCGGCCGATTCCGAGCCGGGCTGCACGCCGGGGGTCGGCAGGCGCTCGAGGTTGGGCGGTACGACGAGCCCGGTGCGCGGGGCAATCTTCGGCTCGGCGGCCTTAGTGTTCTGGCCAATGCCCGCGGCCTTGAACAGACTACCGTTGAACTCGATGTCGTCCATGCTGCAGCCGGCCATGGCCATCGCCAGCGCGGACGCAACCACGGCTTGCGCGGTCCTCTTTGCTGACATCGGGCGGGTCATGGGCGGCTCCGGGTGATGGCGGCCTCGCGCGACGAATCGCGAGCGAAGCCGATTAACCTGTTCCACTAGCTGGAGTTTGCGGCGTCTTTGCGACTCGTCACGAACGACTCATACAAGAGCCCGGCGACGCCCGCAACAATGGCTACGTCGGCGATGTTGAATACGCTCGGCCAATCGAGCCCGAACGCGTGCGGCAGGAAATAGTCGGTGACGCCGCCAAACAGCGCGCGGTCGACGGCATTGGCCAGCGCGCCACCGATAATGAGGCCGAGACTCGTTGCCATCAGCCGGTTCGAGGGGCCGCGGGCGAGCCAGATCCACATCGCGAGCGAGGCCAGGACCGCGAAGGCCGCGAGGCCCAGCTGCCAATTGAAGCTCGCCGAATCGAGCATGGAGAAGCTGACGCCGGTGTTTCGGGTAAAACGGATGTCCAGGAACGGGAACGCAGCGTAACGTCCCTTGCTCTCGATGCCGACAAGCTCAAGCATATACCACTTGTGGGCCTGATCGAGACCGGCGGTCAGGGCCAGAACAGCGAGACCGAGACCGGAGTGCGGTCCCCAGAGCCAGGTGGGGCGTGTGCTATCGCCGGTCGCTGCGGGTCCTGAGGCGCGGGGGCGGGGGCTGTCGGTGCTCATGGCCCGCCCTCATAACGGATTCGGGGGTATCGGCAAGTCATGTTGGCGTCCCGCCCGTCAACGAAGGTTCCCACCCCCGCCGTCTGCTGCCCGCGAGGCAAATGCGGCCGGCGCGACGGACAGGCGCGAATGACAGGGGCGCAGGTCAAGACCCCAGCCGCTGCATGAACATGCCAAAGGCGAGGAGGCCGTCTGGCCAGGGGCCGTGCCCCGAGCTGGTGTTGATGTGGCCGAGCTCACCCGATTCGACAATGAGCGAGCCCCAGGCGAGTGCGAGGTCCCGGGCGCGGTCGAGCGAGCAGTAGGGATCGTTCGAGGATGCGATCACGGTCGAGGGGAACGGGAACGGATCACGCGGAATGGGGGCGAAGCCGCCCTCGCTGCCGTCGAACGTCTGGCCCTGGGTCACGGGCCACAGGGCGCCGTTGTCCGCGTCGGCCGGGGCGACGAGAAAGGCGCCGCGGACCGGAGCGCCCGGCAGCGTGCCGAGCTTTGCCGCCGCATGGGCGACGGTGATGCAGCCGAGACTGTGTGCGACGAGCACGACCGGGCGCACGCTTTTCACCACCTCCTCGACGACGCGGGCGACCCAGGCGTCCTTCGAGGGATAGTACCAGTCGTGCTGCTCGACGCGGCGCGCGGTCTTGAGGCTCCTCTCCCAGCGGCTCTGCCAGTGATCCTCGCCCGAGGAGGACCAGCCCGGGACGATCAGAATGTCGGCTTCGGCGGTTTTCATCGCCGCCTCATGACGTCCGTTGCAACGAGCGTCAAGAGGATCAGGGTGCTGCCGTCGAACGAGAGCGGCATGGCGATGCTGGCCTGAAGGAAGCGGCCGCCGACGAGGATGGCGAGCATGGCCGCCGAGACGATGAGGGCGTGCCGGAAGGCCGGCGTGTCAAGGAACCGTGTGCTGGTCGGGGTGGCGAGACCGAGTCCCGAGGCGCCGCCGCGGGAGCCGGCCGTCTCGTCCGCAAGCCAGATGGCGCGAGCCCTGAGGACGGTAACCAGCGGCACGAGGATCAAGAGGGCGGCGAGCGGCCTCGGCGCCATCGGGCTAAGAGCCTCGAGCTGCCCTATGCTGCCGGGCTCCATGGCGAGAGCAGCCGGGAGTGCGGTCCAGCCGGCGGCGGTCACGGCCAGGATCGGGGGCCACAGGAGCTGGTCGCGGGAGGCCGGGCTTGGGCTCGCGCGGACGAGGAGCACGACGAGGGCGATGGCGGCAATGGCGAACGCGGCCACCAGAAGTGCGTCGGCCTGTCCGGCCTCGAGGAGAAGGTCCTGACCCTGGTAGAGACGTGCGGCATCGCTCAGGAAGCTTGCGGCCAGCGGAGCCGTGAACAGAACCCAGAACCCGCGGCCGAGGCCGAAGCGGGTGACGGTGTCGGCGAGCCAGAGAAGGAGGGCGGTGGCGGCGACGGCGGTAGCTGTGACGACGGCCACGAAGCCTGCGCCCGGACCGGCGAGGGCGCCGTCCATCATCGCGATGGCGGTGGCAATGCCGTAGCCCTGGATGGCGGCAAAGCAAAGCGAGCCGGCAACGACGGCCGCGCGGACGTTCGAGCGCGCGCGCGGAGACGCCTCGACTTTTGCTCGCATCCAGGCGCTGAGCAGCAGGAGCTCGGCGACAAGGGCAGCATTGAGCGCGGGCATTAGCCCGAGGCAGAGGATCGAGACGCGGTCGGCACCCATGCGGCCGAGCGGATCGCTCGCGGCGAGGGCCGCCAGCCGGTCTAGAATGCTTTCGGAGAGGGCGGGCAGCGGGATCTGGCTGCCGAGGCGGACGAGGACGAGTGCGCCGAGGGTGACCGCGATGCGGCGCAGGAGCGCCGACGAGCCGAGGTCGCCCGTTCCAGGGCGGGCGGTCGTGGTTTCGGACAAGTGCTTCCCCTCCCTTCGGGCCCCGCCGGGCGGCGGCCTGGCAGAAGCAGTATGCGCGACTGGCGCCCGAAGCACTATGCCCGGGGGAACAGGATGGTCGGGTCCGGGGCCTCGCATCAGTCGAAGGTCGCGCATCGAGCCTGCATCCGGCGCCGCGAGGATCGCCTGCGCCTCGAAACGCCAGGTGGCGCAATCGCTGCGGCGTCGCCCCGCCATTAGGAACCGGCGACCTGAGCGGCAGCCGAAAAGGCAAAAGGCCGGAACTAGGTTCCGGCCTTTCCGAACGTGTGGGCGCTGCTTCGATGATTACGGCAGGGTCACGCCAGCCGAGAACAAGAACCGCGAGTCGGCCCAGTCGTCGAGGGTCGGATCGCCGGTGTCGATGTCGGTATCCCAGTAACGGAGGTCCATCCAGAACTTGTCTACAGCGAGCTTCACGCCAGCGTTCCAGTACGTGTAGCTATCTTCACCGAGCCAGTAGCCGGTCGGATAGAACTTGTTGGTACCCGAGTCCGAGTGGCCAACAAGGGCGCTGAGTGTCGGGGTGAAGATGTGCATCTGCGGCAGCGTGTACGCGATCGAGCCCTCATACGAGACGTTCTCGGTCGAGCCGTAATCCTGGTCGGGTGTCAACCAGACGGTAGCGCCAAGGGTGAGGTTGGTGATCGGCGAATAGGTGGCGCCGACACGGAACTCGATGTAATCCGAATCCCACACGTCGGTGGTGCCAGGCGTCACGCCAGCGCCGGGCTCGTTCGGGTTGCCGTAGATGTACCACCAAGCGGCGATATCCCAGCTGATCGGACCGGTCGTCGGACGGATGCCAAGGTAGATGTCCTGCTCCCAGGGGCCGAGCGACCCACCGTAGTCCATGTTCGTGGTGTAAAGGCCGAGGTAGAAGAGGTTATAGGTGAACTCGAGGTACGAGTAGACGTGCGGATCTTCAGCATTGTAGCTGATGCCGCGGAAGATGTAGTCGCTCTCGCCGGCGACGGTCCATGAGTAGTTGAGCTTGTCCTCGGCTTGCGCCGAGCCGGCGACCGCGCCTAGCGACAAGGCCACGGCAGCTGCTGCTCCCGCGATCTTCTTCGATACCGTCATGAGTGAACCCCCGTTGGTCTGCATCCCACAAGCAGAACTCAGCCTTGTGGCGTCGAGTCACCGCTGTTGTTGGTTGATAGAGAACAGGATGACGGTGCTGGGCTCAAGTTGAAACCTCAATTTCGGCTAGGGTTGACTCTGCTGTGTCTCCAAAGAGCCACAATCAAGCCATTCGGCACAACTGATGTGCAAGTTTTGCCCACAGGCACGGCAGGATTTGTCCGAGATTCTCTAAGTGCCTGAAGAAGAAGCAGGCCCGTCCTCTGTCTCTGGACAGGCCTTGCACGGTCGGATAGGCGAGATCCGTGGTCGGGCGATTGCCGCCCTGCCGCAGGAGACGCATTGGCGCCACATTACTTGCTAGGCGATGGTTGCTATGGTAAAAGTACCTAGTTCAGAGCCTCGAGTCGCGCTGATTACTGGCGCTGCGCGCCGTATCGGACGGGCCATAGCGCTGGAGCTGGCGCGTGGCGGGTTAGACGTTTGCGTGCATTTCCGCCGCTCCGCGGGCGAAGCAGAGTCGCTTTGTGCGGAGATTGCTGCCCTTGGCCGACGATCACTGGCAGTCGGGGCGGATCTTGCGGACGAGGCGCAACTGGGCGAGCTGGTCGCCCGCTGCCGAGACGGCCTTGGGGCGCCGGTCTGTCTCGTCAACAACGCTTCCGAGTTTCAGCCGGATTCGGTAACGTCCACATCGTCTGCCGCCTGGGACCTCCATCACGACATCAACCTCAAGGCACCGGTGTTTCTGGCCCGGGATCTGTTCCTCAACCTGCCTGAGGGCGAGACCGGCAACGTCATCAACATCATCGACCAGCGCGTCTGGAAGCTGACGCCGGACTTGTTCTCCTACACGCTGTCGAAGGCCGGGCTGTGGACCGCGACGCGGACACTGGCTCAGGCGCTCGCGCCGCGCGTGCGCGTCAACGCCATCGGTCCCGGACCGGTTTTGAAGAGCGTCTACCAGACGGATGGGGACTTCGCGGCCGAGGTTGCCTCGACACTCTTGAAGCGCGGTCCGACGCCGGAAGAGATCGCCGCGGCTGTCCGCTTTATCCTGGCGGCACCCGCACTCACCGGCCAAATGATTGCGCTCGACGGCGGACAGCATCTGACCTGGGACGAGGCGACCGCCGCACTCGCGGGCGGCAAGCCGCTCGGCAGCGGGCAATAGTGCCCTGAAAATGCCGGCCGCCACAATTCCTCCTCGCGTGGCCCCAACTGCCGCCCCAAAAATCGGCAAGCTCAGGCTCGAGGGGAAGCGGCACGTAAACGAGCTGTTAACGTTAAGCCCTTATGAACCATTGATGGTTCTGTAGGGCGCCTGGACCGGCCTTTGCATCTGTCGATGCTGCGAAGGGGACGGTCTCTTTCCGGGTGCCGCGTTTGGAGGAAACTTTCATGGATCTAGCGCGCCGGGCGTGCCTCGCCCTCATGGTCACCGCTTCCACTACGCTCTCGACGGCGGCCTTTGCCGCAGATCTCCCTCCAGTCAAAGTCACTGACAGCAATCAAGTCGCCCAATGCGCGACGCCAGGGCGCCTGATGGCGTTTCTCAAGGCCGCGAACGCCAAGCTCGATGCAAAGTTCGAGGTCGTTGCCACCGAGTACATGCGCTCCGGCGAGGAGCTAGGTCTGCGCTGGGACTATGCCTTCTACCAGATGCTGCTCGAGACGAATTTCCTCAAGTACACGGGCGACGTGAAGCCCGACCAGAACAACTTCGCCGGCCTCGGCGCGACGGGCAAGGGCGCGCGCGGCGAGCGCTTCAAGGATGTGGCGACGGGTGTGCGTGCCCATCTCGAGCACCTCCTCATGTATTCAGGCGAGCACATCGCCAATCCGGTCGCCGAGCGCACCAGGAACATCCAGGACTGGGGCGTTCTGACTTCGTGGCAGAAGTCGATCAATGGTCCGATGACGTTTACCCAGCTCGCCAAGCAGTGGGCTCCGAGCACCCGCGGCTACGGCAGCGACATCGACAGCATCGCCGGGCGTTTCCTCAACGGTCCGTGCCGCGGGGACGACCCCAATCCGGAGCTCGTGGCCGAAGCCCGCAAGGGCCGCGTTGGTGGGGGACAGGAGGCTGTTGCCACTGCGGAAAAGCCGACCGTGAGCAAGGGTGACGAGCTGGCTCGGAAAGCCAACGAGGAGGCGCGCGCTGAAGGCGCGCCGATGACTGCCCTCGGTGGGGGCGACCTCGCCAAGGCGGCGAGCGCGGCCGAGGCGCAGAAGGCCAAGGCACCGCAGATGAACATCATCAACGGCAGCACCGGCTCTTCGGCGACGGCCACAAATCCGTCGGAGGCGACTGCCAAGTCCGAGAAGGTCGCGCTGACGCTGCCCGCGAAGCCCGGCTCGCAGCAAAAGGCGGAGGCGCCTTTCCAGGCCGATGCCGGAAAGGATGCCGGCAAGGCTTGCCGCGTGTGGACTGCGAGCTACGGCGGCTCGAAGTCGGTCGTCATCAAGGCGGTCGCCGGGGGCACGACGAACTATACCGTGCTCGACGTCAACGAAGGCGCCGAGGACAAGGAAGCGGCCGCCTACATCGCCGCCTACGCCAAGGAAGGCAAGAAGATTGCCGAGTTCGGGAGCCAGCAGGAGGCGCTCGACAAGGCGTTTACGCTCTGTCCCGAGAGCTGATCGGCTTAACCTCGCTCGCAGAACGACACGACGACAAAGCGGAGTAGACGTCCCATGCGTCAGGCGGGCCAGCTTCGGGCCATGACTGCGATCGTCTTGGTCTGGCTCGCGGCGCTGCCGGCCGCAGCGGCAGGCGGCGGGCCGTCGTTGCCCGAAATCAGAACACATGCCTCGAACGAGGTTCCGGCGTGCGTCACGCCCGAGCGCCTGATGGCTTTTCTAGAGACGCGTAACCACAGTCTCAACCCGGCCTATCGCGATATTGCGCGCCACTACAAGGAGCTCGGCGAGGGCTGGCGCGTGCGCTGGGACTACGCCTTCTTCCAGATGGCGATCGAGACCAACTTCCTGACCTACAAGCGCCCGGACGGACGTTGGGGCGACGTGGACCCGAAGCAGTACAATTTTGCCGGCATCGGCACGACGGGCGGCGGCGTGCCGGGCAACGGGTTCCCGGACGTGAGGACCGGCGTCCTGGCACAGATGCAGCACCTCGTCGCCTATTCCGGCGAGCGCGTGGCGGCACCTGCGGCCGAGCGCACCCAGCTCAAACAGGACGACATCATCGAGGCGTCGCGCGCGCTCGGCCGGCCGGTCAGGTTCTCCGATCTGTCGCGGCGCTGGGCCGTGGACCGGAACTATGGCCGCTCGATCGAGTGGGCCGCCGAGCAGTACCGCTCGCAGTTCTGCCGCGAGGGGGTGCGGGTGGCGTCGGCCGACCGTGGCGAGCCAAGGGGCGAGGTGCTGCCGTGGCTCGCCGAGGCGTCGGGGGCGAAGACCCAGGCGGCTCCCGCAAAGGCGCCGAAGGGGCTGTTGTGGAAAGCCACGCCGGCTGCGAAGCCGCTGGCCAAAAGGGCCGACATCGCTGCCGAGAAAGCCGAGACGGGGCCGACCACCAAGGCAGGCGGTTCACCGAAGCTGGTGGCGCCACCAGAGCCCGCAAGGCCGAGCGCCGCGGTGCGCACGGTTTGGTCGCGCGACGGCAAGCCGTCTGCCGCCACTGCGCCGGCCGGCGCGACGCTCGTCAACGTCCAGACCTCGCCGATCAGGGTCGCTCGGATCGAGACGGCGGACGGGGCTGCAGCGGCCGGGGCGCCAGCGGGTGCCGCAACGCCCGTGGCAGCGGCCAGCGGGTCGCTCGAGGAGGCAGATGGAGGAGGCAGGGTCGTCGGTGTTTCGGGAGTTGCCGCCGCCGCGGCTGCGGCCGCCGGTGCGCCGTCGCAGCCTGCTCCGCACGGCTTCGATCCGGCGCGGACGCCGCCGTCGGGGCTCGGCATGAAGCCTTCAGCGTGCAAAGTCGAGGCGGCGAGCTTCGGTGGCAAGAAGACGCTGCTCATCCGCAGTTCCGGGCTGGACCATACGCGGTTGACTGCGCTCACAGTCCTCGACGGCTTCGAGACGGCGATGACTGCCAGCTATCTCAAGGACGCCGCCGCCTCTGCCGAGACGCTCGGCGAGTTCGCGTCCAAGGACGCTGCGCTCGCAAAGGCGCGGGAGCTGTGTCCCGAGTCGTAACTGGTGAGCGGCCAACCCGTGGTCGCCCCAGTTCAGCGACCTCGCGGCGACATCATGTGCCGGTCGCGACCGACCAGTTAGGACTTCACGCGTTTTCCCGTGATCTCGAGATAGCGCTCGAGCGCTTCCTCTGCGCCGGCATATGGTTCCTGAAGCTCGACGTTCCAGTATTTGAGCTCGGAGAGCGCAATCTCCCTGCCGGACACGGCGCAGCGTACGAAGTCGCCGGGAGCCAGAACCTCGAACTCGCCGCTCTTGAAGCGGACGCGCGCCTCGGCCCGGCCGCCAAAGAGTTTCTCGAAGCGGTTCATGCTCGCCTTCCCCTGCTCCGCATATTCGGGAGCCTGCAAGAACATTTGCGAATTGCCGCCGCGCCGGTCAAGGCGAGAGCGGAATTGGCCGCATGACTGGGTTCAGAACAGCGATCCCTGGCCGCCCCTGGGCCCGCGCGGCGGACGCGGTTTCGAAGCCGGCGCTGCAGGGCTGGAACCGGGTGGCATGGGTGTCTCCGCGGACGTGTGTCGCGTTGCTTCGGCCGCTACGCGGCCGTCGGCGAGCTCGATCTCGAGGCGCTGTCCCGCCGTAATTCTGGACGCGAAGCGCAGCATGGCACCGGCTTCGTCGCGCACCACGGCGAAGCCGCGTGCGAGCACGCTCTGATAGCTGAGAGAGCGGAGAAGATTTCCCTGCGCCTCGAGGGCGGCGCGCTTGCCGCCGAGGCGGTTGGCGAGCACCTGCGGCTGCAGCCGTCCGCCGAGGCGCTCGAGCCGCGTTCGCCGCTGGCCGGCGATGCGGGTCAGCGCGGCGCGGGCGTGCTGCCAGCACTCGCTCATGCGCCGGCCCGAGCGCTCGATACGGGCCGTGATCAGCCGCGGTTGAAGGCGCGTCGAGACCTTGGCGAGGCGTAGGCCGTGTGCGCGCGAGTTGGCGTGGAGCGCGCGACCAAGGCGACGGTCCACGGCGTCGAAGCGCTGCCGGGGTAGTGCCACGATATCCTCTGCGCGAGGCAGGCCACGGGCGGCTGCCTTCAGGTGCGTGCGTGCGGCTTCGAGGTGTCGGCGCGTGGCGACCTTGAGGCGGAGCGACAGGCTCTCGGTCCCGTCGACGAGCTCGGCGTACTTCGGTACCGCCCATTCTGCGGCCTTGGTGGGCGTCGGGGCGCGGGCGTCGGCAGCGAGGTCGATCAGCGTCCAGTCGGTCTCGTGCCCGACGGCGGAGATGAGCGGTATCCGGCTTGCAGCCGCGGCGCGTACGACGACCTCGTCGTTGAAGCCCCACAGATCCTCGAGGCTGCCGCCGCCGCGGGCGACGATCAGCACGTCGGGGCGCGGGACGCGGCCGCCGGGCTCGAGTGCATTGAACCCGCGAATGGCGGCAGCAACCTCCGCGGCCGAGGTCTCGCCTTGCACGCGCACGGGCCAGACGATGACGCGGGTGGGGAAGCGCTCCTCGAATCCGTGCAGCATGTCGCGGATGACGGCGCCGGTCGGGGACGTGACGATGCCCACGACACGCGGCAGGAAGGGGAGTTTTTTCTTGCGGCTCTCGTCGAAGAGTCCCTCGGCGCCGAGCTTGCGTTTCCGCTCCTCGAGCATGGCCATGAGCGCGCCGGCGCCCGCCGGCTCGAGGGCGTCGATAACGATCTGGTATTTGGACGAGCCCGGGAACGACGAGATCTTGCCCGTCGCGACGACCTCCATGCCTTCCTCGGGCCTGAAGCGGAGCTTCGAGAAGACGCCGCGCCAGACCACGGCGTCGATCTTGGCCTTGTCGTCCTTGAGCGAGAAATAGCAGTGACCGGAGGAGTGCGGTCCGCGATAGCCTGAGATCTCTCCACGGAGCCGGACGTAGCCGAAGCCTTCCTCGAGCGCACGCTTGATGGCGCCGGCAAGCTCGGAAACCGAGAACTCTGGCGTGTTGCGGCCCGCGGTGCCGGGAGGCGAGGAGGATTGCAGGTCGGTCACGAATCGCTGTCCAAGTCTGTGAGTGGACCGAATATAGCGTCTCGATCGCTCTCGCCCATCCCCGTGGCGCATCTGCTCCACATCGGCGTTGTGGCGCTCCGTTGCCGCGCTATGGACTTGCTGATGGCATTGCCGCTACGGACGAAGGAACGGTCGTAGCCGCTATGGGTCCACACGCCGCAACGCGAGATCTGCCCTGCAGCGCCATGGCCGTGGCTGCCGCGTGCCGCCGCCGCCGCGATCGATGCCGGCGCTTGACGAACCGTCCGGGCGCGCCGGCTAGGGCCGCACCTTCGCCACGTCGATCACGATTGGCGGCTCGATCAGGCGCGGGCGGAGCGGCTCGACGGGCAGGATGAGCGGGTTGTGCGAGGGCCGCCGCTCGTCCTTCCACAGCTTCCATCGCCAGCCGAAGCGGCCGGGCACGTCGTCGAGCGCGATCGGATAGACGGTGGCGCGGCCGGGTTCGATCTTGATCCGCAAGAAGTGCTTGTAGTCCTTGATGCCGAGCGCGCCGAAGGCGTCGCCAGTGTGCATGTTGAAGAGGGTCGATGTCAGTGTCCAGTAGAGCCCCATCACGAAACCGCCGAGAGCCCCGCCTACGAAAAACGTGAGGAGCAGGCTCCAGCCGATGCGGATCAGGTCGCCGAGCACGGTCGTCTCGGGTACGTGCAGCCAGGAAACGAGGTAGGCGACGCCGATTGCCTTGGCGGTCGCGGCGGTGCTGGTGGCCATCCAGCTCACGAACAGCAGCGTCCAGAGGTGGCCTGCAAAATGCAGCGAGCCAATCGCGAGCTTGACGATGCGCCACTCGGTCTCGACATACGAAACAAGCCCGGCCCAAAGGCCCATCAGCAGGAATGCAAAGAACGGACTCTGCTCGGCGGCGGAGAGCAGCGCCTTGATATTCATGAAGTCGTCCACCGAATAGGCGATGAGGGTCTTCAAGAAGCTGGCGCCACGACTTGCGGTCTCGGATTCCGGGGACTGCACGGCTGCGGTGGCCTTATCGAGGACGTCCTTGATCCTTTGCCTTTCGTCCTCCTCCAAGAGGGACATCTGCCGCTCGTAGATGCGATCGAGCTCACCTTGCACACTCTTGAGCTGCTCTTCGTTGATTGCAATCTGCGCGTCGAGGTCGCGGACGCTCTTGGTGGCCGCAGCACCTGTTCCCGCGGCTCTGCTCTGCCGTTCGGCTTTGAGCTCGCTGATTTGATTCTCGATGTAGCTGACGTTCTTGGAGACGTTGAGCGCCTCGGCGGCGATCGAATCCTTGAACTTCTTCATGATCGGGGACTGGCGCGGGTCGGCCGCGATGTAGGCCCAGGCGTAGAGGAAATAGATGAGACCGACGAGGGCCGTGAAGCCGCGATTGCGGAATGGCAGGAACAGGTTTTTTAGGCAGAGGGTGCGGCTCAGCCACTGCGGCGGATAGATGTGGGGCGCGTGCATGAGATAGGCGGCGCTCCTGATGGCCTCCTTTCGCATGGTTTTGGCGCGGCGGATTATGGGGTGCTCGTCGGACGCATTGGATTGCGAACCGTTTTCAGGCGAGGCTTCGTCGGCGCTGATATCGAGTTGCTGCTGGGTGAAGTCGGGCCCTTCGGGCCCCATGACGGATTGCTCGCTTCTGTTGAAGTCGATCGTGTCGTCCGGGCTCGCGATGCGCCGCGATGCTCCCGTGGGCGTGGCCCACTTGAGCTCAATGTGCCGCTTGAGGCCGTGGGTGGCGTGGGCGAACGCGCCGCCGCCGCCCGAGGTGATGAACTGGGTGCCGAGCTTGTCGTTGGTGTAGCGGCTGTAGTGGTGCCAGTCGCCGGCGAGGACGGCGCAGATCTTGGCGCCGCGTTTCCGCGCCAGCATGCTGATCTCGTGGAGGTTGTCGTAATTTTTGTGCAACCACGAGGGCTCGGCGAGACAAAGGATGATGTTGTCGCCGGGCTTGGTCTGGTCAGCCATG
>JAGVSR010000120.1 GCA_019137195.1 Alphaproteobacteria bacterium | reverse complement strand
GGAGTTCATCAGAATGTTGAAAACACTGTCCATTCTTTTCAAAGGAGCCGTAGCAGAGGCCGAGGAGGCGGTGTTTGACGCCAATGCCATCCGGGTCCTCGAGCAGCAGCTCAGAGAAGCCGCCGGCTCGCTAGAGCAGGCCCGCCGGGAGCTTGCCTGCGCAATGGCGCATCAGGCCAGCGAGGAACGGGCCGTGGCGGCGCTCACAAACCGTATCGAGGAGCTCGAATCGGGTGGCCGTCAGGCGCTCGCGGCGGAACGGAACGACCTCGCCGAGGAGGCGGCAACCGTCATCGCCGCGACCGAGGACGAACGAGCCGACCGCCTCGCCGCTGTCGAGCGCTTCGCCGCCGAGGTCCGGCGCTTGAAGCAGCTCGCCGGGGACGGTCAGTGCCGCCTCGCCGATCTGCGCCGTGGGCTCGAGATGGCTCGCGCCCAAGAGGCGCTTCGCCGTGCGGGTGCCAACGGCCGGCGGGCCCTCGCCTCTGGAACCGGCGCGCTGCGGGAAGCCGAAGCGACGCTCGCCCGCATCCGCGACGCAAGCGTTCGCGCCGAGGATGTGGCTGCAGCCCTCGACGACCTGGAACGGACGTGCGGCGCCAGAGATCTCGACGAGCGACTTGCCGCAGCTGGCTTCGGCCCCGCGCGTCGCACGAAGCCCTCCGATGTGCTGGAGCGCATGAAGCGCCACGCCGCCGGCAGTCCCGGGTGCGGGACGCCGTCATGAGCGCCTCCCGCCCAGCGCGCTGGGTTCCGCCTTCCTGCGCAACCACATCCTCTTCCGTCGCCCTTCAACCACAACCCATCCGGAGCGTACCCGCCATGAGTCCCGTCCCTTCCGCACAGAACACCGGTGCCTGGCTGACCTTCACCTATGTCTCCTTCGGCACCTCGGTCTTCATGATGGGGCTCGGCCTCTGGGCCATGCCCGCCGATCTCTGGATCAAGGGCTATCTGCTGATGGCCAGCGTCTACATGCTGGGTGCCGCCTTCACACTGTCGAAGACCGTGCGCGACGAGCACGAGGCCAAGCGGCTCACCAATCGTCTCGAGGACGCGAAGGCCGAGCGCCTCCTCATGGAGGTGAGTCGCGCCGGCTAAGTCCCGCTTGCCCGGCGTCACCCCTCCTCCTCGGTGAGGAGGAGGGCTTCCCTCTCGCCCGCCGACGCCTGCGCGGCCCCGAACGTCAGCGACGCGACCGGCGTGAGCAGCACCGAGCTGCAGACCATCATCTCCGCCGCACTGCCGGCAGCTCGCGCTGATGGCGTTGCTGCCCGCGTGCCTGCCCACGCCGGTGCATCGCGGGCTGAACCGGGTTGCAGCCGCCGGACCCTCTCGGCGACCGCATGAGCGGCCGGGCCATGGCCCCTCTGGCGCTAGGCTTTGCTCGGCACTTTGCTTGCCGTACCGGACCGCGACTCCGTCCAGCGACGCCCCCAGGCGCGCTGCCAGGGAGTCCAGCGCGGTCGCCAGAAGAGGTTCACGATGCTGTGCCACACGGTGTAGACGGCGAGCAACCAGAGCACCCGGACCGGCAGCACGCCGACGGCGAACAGGACGCGGCGTGTCCGCGCCCAGACCCCGGTCCCGAGCTTCATCGACTGCCGTTTGACCCAGGCGCGGACGACCTCCGGACCGAGCGCTTTCTCGGCGATCCTGAGCGCGATGAAGGCGACAACAGCGAACGGCAGCAGGAACCAGACGACCATCCAGACGAGCTGCCAAAGCAGCCATGAGACCACGCTCCAGATGATCGACAGGAGGCCGATCAGAAGGTCGAGAAGAGTGCTCATGGGGCGGGCTCAGACAGGTTGCTTATGCCAATTTCAGCACGAATCGAGGACGGCGGCGACGAGCCGAGATAGGCACGGCTCATATAGTTAACCAGATATTGACGGACGGGGCTTAGCGTCCACTCCGTTGCCGTGCGGCGGAGCCGACCCTTCCGGTCTCAGAAAGCGCGGGATTCGGGCGTCATGAAGAAAACACTCAACCTCCTCTCCCTGATGGCCTTCGGGCTTCTGATTGCGGGGATCGTGGTCGTCATGACGGCCGGCAGTCCGGCGCGCCTGCCACTGGGCCCCTCGTTGGCGCCTCCGCCCGCCGCCACCCCGATCCCGGCCGGGTCAACCGCGCTCGATCCCCTTTCGATGCTGGTCGGAATCGTTGCCGGATACGTCCTGTCGTTCGCAGGCCGGGTGCCATGGCTCGAGCTGCCCTACCGGGCCGTCGCCTGGCTCGTTCGCAACGAGCGCAACATCCTGCGCATCGGAATGGCCATATTCCTCCTCGGCGTCGTGATTTTCTACTGACCTCGAGGACATTGGTCCGGCCATAGCCCGAACGGATGCCACACAGGCGCTCCTTGCTATTTCCCCGCCTTGCCGCTACACCGGCGCCTTAGCCCAACAACCCGGCCCCGCCGCTCGCGTGACGAGCCCCGAGGGAAACCGCGTGTGGAAAACCGCGCCTCCTGCGGTTTGGCCACCCCGCACGCCTGCGAGTCAGCTATCGCTCGGTATCTGACCGGCGGCGCCAACCAGATGAGGTCAGACATGAGCAACGCGATATCTCTCGAGCTTCTGGCCTTCAACCTGAAGCTGCTGGGGCGCCAAACCAAGAAGGTCATCCTGGTCAGCGCCGGGAAGGCCGAGGACAAGAAGCGGATGCTGCCGGCGATCCGGCGAGCGCTCGCCCTCGGCGTCGATCTCTACGCCACTCCCGGCACACACCGCTTCTTCGTGGCCCACAACATCCCCTCGACCGAAATTCACAAGATCACCGACAGCCGGTCGCCGAACATCCTCACCTTCCTGAAGGCCAACCGCTTCGACCTCGTTATCAACGTGCTGACCGGCGACGAGGACTACGACGAGAACTCGGACGCCCGCCTCATCCGCAAGCTCTCGATCGAGAACGGCATCCCACTCATTACCGACGCCGACGTCGGGATCGCGACCCTCGACCAGATCACCATCGACAGCGAGCGCGGCACCTACCGCTACAAGCTCGCTGACGACAGCGAGCCGTGGAACCTCCGGCTTCAGTTCCTGCAGGCGGTCGAGCGCCTTGGCGGCCTCGCCAACCATCACGCGCACTTCGACAAGGCCTATCTCATCACGACCGAGAACCTGCGCCTGTCGCAGGTCGACATGCAGAAGAAGTGGGATCTCTACAAATACCTGAAGGAGAACTACACCTACGACGATCTCGTCGAGCGCATCAGCCGCGGCGTCGAGACCATGATCAACCAGGGTGCCACCTATTGCCGGACCATGGTCGACGCCGACTCGACCGTGGGTCTGCTTCCGATGCGCGCGGCGATCGAGGTCAAGAAGCGCTACGCCGGCCGCATTCGGTTCGAGGTCGGCGTGCAGCCGCTCCAAGGCGTGCTCGATCCGAAATCGTTCGAGCAATACGCCGAGGCCTGCGAGATGGCCGACTACTGTGGCGGGCTCCCGTCACGCGACCGGCCAACCCCCGAAAAACACCTCGATGTCGTGCTCGACCTCGCCAAGAAGCTCAACAAGCCGGTCGACGTGCATATCGACCAGGAGAACAATCCGCTCGAGAACGAGACCGAGCTCCTGGCCAGGAAGACCATC
>JAGVSR010000067.1 GCA_019137195.1 Alphaproteobacteria bacterium | reverse complement strand
GCCGATGACGACCGGCTTCAGCGTGTCGGCGAGGATCTTGAATTGCAGATCCGGATCTCCGGTCTCCCACAGCCGGCCGGTCTCCTCGGCGCACGAGCCGCGTGCGTCCATGATGTAGACCGTCGACGGGAACATCGGGCCCTTGCCGGCGAATCCCGCGAGATCTTGCGGCCGGATACGCTTGCCGCGCCCGATACCGTTCATCTCGAACATCAGCACATCGATCCACTGCAGGGTCGGATAGCGCTTGACGAAGTCGGCTGCTTCCTCGGTGGTCAGGTAGCGTTCGGAGTACATGCGTTTGGCTCTATTGATGTTCATTCAACCCGTCATCCCACGCGCAACGCAGCGCCACTATGTGCTGCGTTGCAGAGGGGGGATCCGGTCGAGACGTTGAAGCGGAGAGAGATCCCGCGCCGGCCGCGCAGCGTGAAAGACGCGGCGTTGCGCTCGGGATGCCGGGTGCTGACAGCAAGTCATGACGCCTGCCTCCCGCGTGCGGCGGCGCCGAAGCGGCGGAAGAGCTCCATGGAGACGGCGTTGGTCTTGGCTTTCCACTCGGGATGCCACTGCACGCCCAGGAGGAACGGATGCTCGGCAGGCCCCATCACGGCTTCCACGACGCCATCCTCTGCGTAGGCTTGCGGGGAGAGGGGCTTCGCGATCTGTGCCACACCCTGGCCATGCAGCGAGTTGACCATCACCTCGTCGTGCCCGAGCCACTCTCTGAGCCGGCCTTCGACCCGGATCGGGTGCGCGGGCGCCCAGCGCTCATCGATCTGCAGCCCATGCTTCTCGCGATGGTCCTTCTTGCCCGGCTGCTCATGCACGGCCTGGAACAGCGTGCCGCCGAGCGAGACGTTCATCTCCTGGAAGCCGCGACAGATGGCGAACAGCGGAATCTTCTCCGCGAGTGCCGTCTTGACGAGCGGCAGGGTGAAGCTATCCCGCGCCGGATCGAGCTTGTCCGGCAGGACCGGCGCCTCATCGCTGTAATGATGAGGCTCGATGTTGGAGGGGCTGCCGGACAGCAAGATTCCGTCGGCGACAGCGAGGATGGCGCCGACGTCGGCGAGTGCAGCGGACAGCGGCACGAGGAGAGGCTGGCACTCGGCCGCCTCCGCCACCGCGGCGGAATAGCCGCGGTTGACCGCGTCGAACGTGTAGTCGTCGATCCGCTTGGTGCAGCAGGGAATGACCACGATCGGCCGGCTCATGCCTCGAGCTCCCCCTTGACCTCGGCGAGGGTCAGGTCGAGCGACTTGGCGATGACGCCTTCGGCTTCCGCGAAGTGCTCCTCGGTCATGGTGAACGGCGGCGCCGTGACCATCGTATCGCCGATGGCGCGCATGATGTAGCCCTCGCGCGCGAAGTGATTGCGGCAGATGGTGCCGACGCGGCCCGGATCGTCGAAGCGCTTCCTGGTTTTCTTGTTGGCCACGAGCTCGATGGCGCCCAGCATGCCGACCGAGCGCACCTCGCCGACTAGCGGATGGTCCTTGAACTTCGCGAGCATCCGGGCCAGCCGCGGGCCGCCGAACTCGTTATTGCGCTCGACGAGCTTTTCCCGCTCCATGATCTCGATGGTCTTCAACGCCACCGCGCACGCCACCGGGTGACCCGAGTAGGTGTAGCCGTGGTAGAACTCGTCGTCGTGATTTTCGAGCGCATTGGCGATGCGGTCGCCGACGAGCACGCCGGAAAGCGGGATGTAGCCCGAGGTCGCGGCCTTGGCGAATGTCACGAGATCCGGCTTGATGCCGTAGTAGTCGGAGGCGAACCACTTGCCGAGGCGCCCGAAGCCGGTGATGACCTCGTCGGCGAGCAGGAGGATGCCGTACTTGTCGACGATGCGCTGCACTTCCGGCCAATAGGTCGAGGGGGCGATCTTGAGGCCGCCGGCGCCCTGCACGGGCTCGCCGGCAAAGGCCGCGACGTTCTCCGGACCGACGGCAAGAATCTCGTCCTCGATGGCCTTGGCGGCGCGCAGACCGAACGCCTCCGGCGTCTCGCCCTCCTCGGCGTTGCCGTACCAGTAGGGCTCCATCACGTGGCGGAAGCCATCGTAGAGCGGATACATCTGCCCGTGCATCAGCCCCATGCCGCCCATCGACGTCGCGGCGATGGTCGAGCCATGGTAGCCGTAGCGCCGGCCGATGATGATGCGCCGCTTGGGCTCGTTCTTGATGGCCGCCCAATAGTAGCGGATGAGGCGGATGGCGGTGTCGTTCGATTCCGAGCCCGAGGAGCCGTAGAACACGTTCTTGATGCCGGCCGGCGCGACGGTGGCGAGCTTTGCGGACAGCTCGACCACGCGCGGGTGCGTCGTCTGGAAGAACGTATTGTAGTAGGCGAGCTCCATGATCTGAGCCGCCGCCGTATCGGCGATCTCCTTCCTGCCGTAGCCGATGCTCGTGGTCCACAGGCCGGACATGCCGTCGAGCACCTTCTTGCCCTCGCTGTCCCAAAAGTAGGGACCTTCGGCATGCACGATCACGCGGGCGCCAGAGGCCCTCAGCGACTTGTGGTTCGTGAAGGGGTGCAGGTGATGTTGCGCATCGAGCGCCTTCAGCGCGTCGGTCGGATAGCGGTTCGACAAGGTCAGTCTCCAGCTCTTGGGATGGGCGCCCGCGGGGGGCCGAAAGTTCAGCGCTGGAGAGGCTCCGGAGGGGTGAAGCCGATCCGCGCACACTGATCGAGCAGGTCGGCCTTGCGCGACGGGCGCGAGGCGGCCACGGCGGCGAGGGCGATGAGACGGGACCGGGAGCGATCACACGCCACGCCTGCGCGCAGCGCCGGAGCGTGCGCACATTGGAGAACAGAGATCGGGTGACGATCGGTCACTCGCATTGCTCCTGGATCAGCCACCGCGACGATCCTGCGATTGCTCTTGTGCTAGCAGCCTTCCGCGGGTATGTCTACGCCGCAGACTTTATTGGCTACGGTGTAGAATTGTCAAGAGCAGCGTCCGATCAGACGAAAAGGCCTGCGGTGTCGCGAGGGCGCCGCGGTCTCGACCGCGCCGCGCTTCTCGAAGCGGCCTTCGAAATGCTGGCGGCGGAGGGCGAAGCGGGCTTCTCGGTGAGGAAGCTCGGCGCGCACATCGGCGTCGATCCGATGACGGTGCTGCACCACTTCCGCTCGAAAGAGGAACTGATGCGGGCGATTGCCGATCGGGCGCTTGCGACGGTCGAGCTGCCGCTGCCAGCCGGGGACTGGCGCACGGATCTGCGCCGCGTCGGCGAGGCCTACCGTGATCTCGCGCATCGCTACCCGAAGCTGTTCCACCTGCATTTTCGCTACAACGCGACCGGTCCCGCGGACCACGCCTCGAGCGAGGTCGTCTATCGGGCCCTGCGCAGCACAGGCCTCAGCGACGCCGCAACCGCAGGCCTCGGGCTATCGTTTTATGCTTTCGTCTTGGGCTTTGCGCTCGCCGAGACCGAGGGACTGCTCGCGCCCCTGAGTGCGGCCGAGGAATCCGAGCTCCTCGCCCTCGACCCGCTCGCCTATCCCGCGACGCAGGCGCTCATTCCCGCGTTCAAATCTCTCGATTCCAGCGCGGCCTTCGATGCCGCCATAACTGCGTTCATCGACGGGGTGGCCGCGCAGGCTCGCAGAGCAAAGACGGCCTAGGACGTGGGCCGGGGCACGGGCAACGCTCGGTAACCCGACATCGCGTGACTGATATCCAGGCCGGCAGGGCAAGCGCGGGGCATGGGCAGCGAGCACGAGCGCGACACGCCGCCTTGGCTGGCCGCCTTGGCTGGCCCGGTTGCTGGACCCACGCTCAAGCCGCAGACCCCAGCCGCCGCTCGATGCGCGATCGGAGCACCGGCCATTCTTCCCGCGTGACTGAATACCAGGCGTTGTCGCGCCAGGTTCCGTTGGGCCGCAGCATCTGTTTGCGCATCACGCCTTCGAAGACGAGGCCGAGCTTCGCCATCGCGTTGCGGGATTGCATGTTCTGGGCATCCGTCTTGAGCTCGACTCGCTCGGCACCGCAGTCGAAGGCATGCCCGATCAGCATGAGTTTGGAGCTCGGATTGACCGCGGTGCCTTGAGCATCGCGCCGGAACCAGGTTGCGCCGATCTCGACACAGGAGAGCTCTGGCCGGATGTTGAGATAGCAGGACTGCCCGACGATCTCACCGTCAGGTGAGATGGCCGCGTGAGGAATCCAGCGCCCGGCGGCCTGCTCGGCGCGCAGCCAGTCGAACCGCTCGGCATAGGGCTGTCCAGGCGGAAATGGCATGTACTGGAAAATCGAGGGGTCCGCCCCGGCCGCGTTCACGAGGCCGTCGCGATGGCGCTCTTCGAAAGGCTCGAGCCGCAGCGCCCCACATCGATGCGTCATCGCCGTCAATCGCATTTGCGATCACCACGTCCTCGCCATGGTCCCTTGGTCCGGACCATAGATGCTTCGCGAAAGGTCGTCATCACGGCGCGGCGGCACACAGGTGCGCAATGAGCGGGCGAGGCCGGGACCGAGGTCAATTCAAAAGAGGGAACATTCCCTTCGGTTCCGGCCTCGGCCCGCGATGACGTCCGGGAGATCGTCAAGGCATCCAAGCAATCACTCCGGACGTCCGTGCTTGCGTTGCACCACCCCTCGGTTCCGTACGGTCCGACAAAGAAGCTCGTAGACGATGGTCGCGGCGTTCAAGGCGGTGATGTTGGCGAGGTCGTAGGCAGGTGCCACCTCGACCACGTCGGCGCCGGTGATGGCGACATCGTCGAGCGCGCGCAGGATCTGCATGAGCTTCAATGGCGTGAGACCGCCCGTCACCGGCGTTCCCGTCCCCGGCGCAAAGGCCGGGTCCAGACAGTCGATGTCGATCGTGAGGTAAGCCGGCCCGCCGGCCGTCACGCGGCGGATCTCGGCTGCAATGGCACGTGGCGAAAGCTCGTCGGCCGCCTCATTGTCGAGGATGGTGATGCCGAGCGGATCGTCGACCCAAGTACGGATGCCGATCTGGATCGAGCGGGCTGGGTCGACGACACCTTCCATCACCGCACGGTGGAACATGGTGCCGTGATTGAGCTCGGGTGGCTCGTCGAGTGCAGCCGTCGACGGCCAGGTGTCGGTGTGGGCGTCGAAATGAATAAGCGCAAGGCGGCCGTGCTTTGTGGCCTGGGCGCGGATGAGCGGGTAGCTCACGAAATGATCGCCACCGAGCGCGCAGAGGAACGCGCCGCCCGCGACGGCCTCGGCCGCGGCGCTCTCGATGGCCCCCGGAATGGTGAGCGGCTTGCCGCAATCGATGTAGACGTCGCCGAGGTCGGCAGTCGCGACCTCCTGCAACGGATCGAAGCCGCCCGGATAGGCCTTGAGGTCCGCCAGCACGGCGGAAGCGGCGCGGATTGCCTGCGGGCCGAAACGCGAGCCGGGCCGGTTCGAGGTCGCCAGGTCGAACGGCACGCCGATGACGGCGAAACTCGTGCCGGCAGCGGTCGGCGCGCGCGGCATGCGGAGGAATGTCCCGGTACCGGAGAACGTCTGCTCTGCGGCGATGCTCGAGGTCGAGCGGTAGCTCGCAGGCGCGGGAAGCCGGTCAAGGACGGGACCGCCTTGCGGATTCGTAGCGTGGAAATTGTGAAGGTAGCTCATGGGCGGGCCTCGTCTCGTTTGACGAGATGCCGCCGGCCGGCATCGGGAGGGTCAAGCCAGCACGCTTTGCTGGCGTGCTCCCGGTTTCGAGCTGTGATCACAAATGCCCCGGGGCGAACGGTCTGTCAAGGAGGCCAGTGGTTCCCCCAGTCATCACCGCGACCTGTCCGCCCTGAGTTGCGTCCAACTCTTTAGGGGGCAATCGAGTCGGCTCGCGACAGGGCTCGGTCACGGCCGCTTGCTCCGCCACCCGGAGCGCTCCTCGGCGGGCCACTCGCCGGCCGGGGGCGCGAATGGGCGCCGTCGCTCCCCTGCAACGCCGGAACCGGTGGCGTCGGGGTGGCCACGCGCATCGCCGCGCGACGGGACGACCGCTTCATGCGACGGCCTAACACAAAACTGGTGCGCCGGGTGGAGAGGGCACCCGGCGCTCCAGATTGTCTTCAGCGCGTGGTCGCGCCGGATCAGGGCGCGGGACCGAACACGAGCACGGCGTTCAAGCCACCAAACGCGAACGAGTTCGACATGGTGTAGCCGACCTTCTGCGACCGCCCCTTGTTCGGCACGTAGTCGAGATCGCACTCGGGGTCGGGCTCATCGAGACCGGTCGTGGGCGGCACCCACTGCTCATTCATGGCCTTGATGCAGGCGACCGCCTCGATGCCGCCGCCGGCGCCGAGCGGATGTCCATGCATGGACTTGGTCGACGAGACGGCGAGGTTATAGGCATGCTTGCCGAACAAGTCCTTGATGGCGTTGGTCTCGTTCTTGTCGTTGATGGTGGTCGCGGTGCCGTGGGCGTTGAGGTAGTCGATCTTCATCGGAGGCAGCTTGGCGTCCTGCAGCGCAAGCCGCATTGCCTCGCGCGGCCCCTCGATGTCGGGATTGACCATGTCTTTGGCGTCCGACGTCATGCCGTAGCCGACGAGCTCGGCAAGGATCTTGGCGCCGCGGCGCTTGGCGTGCTCGTACTCCTCGAGCACCAGGATGCCGGCTCCCTCGCTGAGGACGGTGCCATTGCGCCGCTTCGAGAACGGGAAGCAGCCCTCGGGCGACAGCACGTGCAGCGCCTGCCAGGCTTTCATGGTGCCGTAATTGATGACCGACTCGGAGGCGCCAGCGATGGCGACGTCGACGAGGTTGTTCTCGATGTACTGCTTGGCGATGCCGATGGCATGGGTTGCCGTCGAGCAGGCCGAGCAGGTGGCGAAGGTCGGGCCTTTGACGCCGAACTCGATGCCGACGTGAGCAGAGGCCGACGAGCCGATGATCCGTAGCAGCGTGAGCGGGTGCGTGGCCCGCTTGTTGTTGATGAAGAGGTCGCGGTAGGCGGTCTCGTAGGTCGTGAGGCCGCCCGCTCCCGAGCCGATGATACAGGCCGAGCGGTAGGCGTTGTCGAAGGGGATCGGCAGTCCCGACATCTTGACGGCCTCGTCGGCCGCGGCGGCCGCGAACCACGAGTAGCGGTCGGCGTGCAGGATGATCTTGTCGCGCTGGAAATGACGAAGCCGGGCCTTCTGGTCGAACTCCTTGATCTGCGCCGCGATCAGGATCTTGAGGTCGTCGAGCGGAAAGCCGCCCAGTGGGCTGACGCCGCTCTTTCCGGCCTGGAGGCCGGCCCAGAAGTCGTCGACCGTGGTGCCGATCGGTGTCACCACACCCATGCCGGTGACGACGACGCGGCGACCGCCGCTCACATGTGCCATGGCTCGAACGATCCTTGTTTAGCGGTCACGTGCTGGCTTGCACGGCCGACCGATGCGCACCTTTGACGAGGCCGCGCTTTGTGAAGCGAGATTTAGTGACGAGGCGTGCCGATCACGCTTTCGCGGCCGCAGGGCCGGCTGCGATCAAGCCCTTCACCTTGTCGACTACGGAGCCGACCGTCTTGAAATCGCCGACGTCCTCGTTGGCATTGTAAGGGATCTCGATGCCAAAAGTGTCCTCGATGTCGAACACGATCATGGCGAGGTCGAGAGACTCGATCTTGAGATCCGTCAGGGCAGTATCGAGCGAGATGTCGTCTCTCGGCTCCTTCATGTGCTTCTTCAGGATGTCGACGATCTTGGTTGCGACTTCGTCCATCACGATCTCCAAACCCTGCCCGCAAGTATCCGTTGGGACGCGTTTACTCTGTTGGTCCTAGGTCAAGACCACTCTACTCTCAAGCTCGGGCGTCACATAACGTTAAATGCCCAACGAGTCCAGTCGAGTGGCCGCGACAACTGAGCTGTTACCAGCCCGGTTTTCGGCATTATCCCGATCAGGACCTGCACGCTCTGTTCCCCCCGGTACAAAGGTTCAAAACGTGGCCCCAGCCTTTGCATCATCTAGTGCTTAAACATAAAAAAGTGTTCAATGCTTGGGCGTAGCGTGCCCTGGGCGCGGCGTTCCGTCCCTGGCCGGCTGCGCGCCGCGCGTGACACGGGGGCGCTGGGCAGGAGAGTTCCCTATGCCGGTCGAGGACGGCCAGAATTCCAGAACGAGTGCGCCCTGGCTCGCGAGCTATCCGGCTGACGTGGACTGGCGCCGGACGTTCGAGGTGGCGCCGCTCTACGACCTCCTCGACGGCGCAGTCGCCCACGCGCCCGATCGACCTTGCACCGTCTTCCTGGGTCGGATCCTCACCTATCGCGAGGTCGGCGATCTCGTCGATCGGGCGGCGGCTGGGCTCCAGGCGCTGGGCGTCGGCAAGGGCACAAAGGTCGGCCTCTTCCTTCCCAACTCGCCGACCTTCATCGTCTACTACTATGCCGTGCTCAAGGCCGGTGGCACTGTCGTCAACTACAACCCGCTCTACTCGATCGAGGAGCTCGCTTTCCAGGTCCGTGATAGCGAGACCCGGATCTTGGTCACGCTCGACCTCAAGCTCCTGTTCGAGAAGGTCGAGGCGCTGCTCCTGGATGGTGTGCTCGAGCGGGCCATCGTTGCCCCGTTCGCAGGCCTGTTGCCGGCTGCGAAGTCGGTGCTGTTCCGGCTGTTCAAGTCGAAGGAGCTGGCGCGGCCGCTGCGCTCCCCTGTCCGCGACCGAATACTGCTCGAGCATGAGCTCGTCGCCGGCGCAGGCACGCTGACGCCGGTCGTCATCGATCCCGTCGAAGCCATCGCCGTCATCCAGTACACTGGCGGCACCACGGGCACGCCCAAGGGCGCGATGCTGACGCATGCCAATTGCCTCATCAACACCCGGCAGGTGATGGCCTGGGCGCCCGATCTAAAGGACGGCGAGGAGCGCGTGCTCGGCGTGCTGCCGTTCTTCCATGTGTTCGCCATGACGGTGGTCATGAACTTCGGGATCGCGAAGGCGGCCGAGATGGTGATCATGCCGCGTTTCAACCTCGACGAGGCGATGGCGCTCATCAACGACACCAAACCGACCATCATGCCGGGGGTGCCGACGCTGTTCAACGCTATCGCCCACCATCCGATGGCGTCCAGCCTCGATCTAACGTCCTTGAAATTCTGCCTTTCGGGTGGTGCGCCACTCCTCCTCGAGGTGAAACAGAACTTCGAGCGCGTGACAGGGTGCAAGCTGATCGAGGGCTATGGCCTGTCGGAGGCTTCCCCCGTCGTCACCTGCAACCCGCTCGAAGGGCCCGTCAAGGCGGGCTCGATCGGGCTTCCCTTGCCGGCCACCAACATCTCACTGCGCGATCTCTCGGATCCGACGGTCGAGGTCAAATCCGGGGAGCGCGGCGAGATCTGCATCAAGGGTCCCCAGGTCATGAAGGGGTATTGGAAGCGCCCCGAGGAGACGGCGGCACAGTTCGTCGGCGGCTATCTGCGCACCGGGGACGTCGGACGCATCGACGAGGACGGCTTCTTCCATATCGTCGATCGCATCAAGGACCTCATCATCTGCAACGGCTACAACGTCTATCCACGGCGCATCGAGGAAGCGCTGTCCGAGCATCCCGCGGTCGAGGAGGTGATCGTCATCGGTATCCCCGACCCCGAGCGCGGCGAGGCGCCGAAAGCCTTCGTCAAGGTGAAGCGCGACATGAGCGTCACGGCCGACGAGCTCTCGGCGCATCTGGCACCGAAGCTCGCCCGGATGGAGCAGCCGGCCGCCTACGAGTTCCGCGACGCATTGCCGAAGACGATGGTCGGCAAGCTCAGCAAGAAGGAGCTCGTCGCCGAGGAGGCCGCGAAGCGTGCGGGCCGTTGAGGCGATACGTTTCACGCCTCGGCTAATGCGCTCGCCGCTCGGGGGCGAGAACGTGCGAGGGTAGTGGGCGCAGCTTGACCTCGCGTAGCGCGAAGCTCGACTTCAGGCGTGCGACGCCGGGCAGGCGCGACAGCTCCTCCTTGTGGATGCGCTCGTAGTCCGCAAGGTCGCGCGCGAGCACGGTGAGGAGATAGTCGTCCTCGCCCGACATCAGGTAGCAGGACACGATCGAGGGAGCCGCCACCACAGCTTTCTCGAACTGGGCCAGGAGCTCCTCGCTCTGGCTCTTCAGAGCGATCTGCACGAGCACCGTCATGGTGAGTCCCAGCGCCTGGCGACTGATGCGGGCCTGGTAGCCTTCGATTACCCCGGCTTCCTCCAGGGCCCGTATGCGCCGGGCCACGGCCGTGGGCGACAACGGTACCCGCTCGGCCAGTTGGACTTGCGACAGCCTCCCGTCCTGTGTCAGCGCCGCAAGAATGGCCCGATCCAGCGTGTCGAGTGTCATTGGCTTCATTTTTCGTCGCTCAAATCGTTATTTATGCCGAATATCGGCAAAATCTCGCAGTTGCACAACAAAAATCGCCAAGTATCGCCTCATGAATCTTGCCAATCTGACCGACATCAGCGCGGCCCACGGCCGCCGGCCCCAGGAGACGACATCATGCGCATCGGTGTTCCCACGGAGATCAAGAGCAACGAGTTTCGTGTCGGCCTCGTTCCCGGATCCGTTCGCGAGCTCACGGCGCGCGGTCACGAGGTGATCGTGCAGTCGGGTGCGGGCGCCGGCATTTTCGCTGACGATGCAACCTATCAGAAGGCCGGTGCCCGCGTTGTCGCCAATGCCGACGCGGTGTTCGACCAGGCCGAGATGATCGTAAAGGTCAAGGAGCCGCAGAAGGTCGAGTGGGAGCGCTTGAAGCCCCACCACATCCTGTTCACGTACCTGCACCTGGCGCCGGATCCGGAGCAGGCGAAGGGGCTCATGGCATCTGGTGCGACCGCGATTGCCTACGAGACTGTGACCGATGCGGCCGGCGGCCTGCCGCTACTGGCTCCCATGAGCGAGGTTGCGGGACGGCTCTCGATCGAGGCGGCGGCGCTCGCGCTGCGTCGCCCGACTGGTGGGCGTGGTGTGCTGATGGGCGGTGTGCCAGGCGTCAAGCCCGCCAAGGTCGTCGTGCTCGGCGGCGGCGTGGTGGGAACCAACGCTGCGCGCATGGCGGTCGGCCTCGGCGCCGACGTGTCGATCATCGACCGCTCGCTGCCACGCCTGCGCCAGCTCGACGATATGTTCCAGGGCCGCGTCAAGACCTATGCGTCGACCCTCGATACCATCGAGACCGAGGTTCTGGCTGCTGATGTCGTCGTGGGAGCCGTGCTGGTTGCCGGCGCCGCGGCACCGAAGCTCGTCACGCGGAGGATGCTCAAGGACATGAAGCAGGGTGCGGTCTTGGTCGACGTAGCCATCGATCAGGGCGGGTGCTTCGAGACCTCGAAGGCCACGACCCACGCCAATCCCACGTTTGAGGTCGACGGCATCATCCATTACTGCGTCGCCAACATGCCGGGCGGCGTTCCGGTGACCTCGGCGCAGGCGCTCAACAATGCCACGCTGCCGTTCGTCCTCAAGCTTGCCGAGCGCGGACTCGCGGCCTTCGACCGCGATCCGCATCTCGCGGCAGGTCTCAACGTCAAGGGCGGGCGCATCATGCACCACGCGGTTGCGGCCTCGCTAGGGTTCGACGGCCACCCGGGAAAGCACCTCGCCGTCGCGGCTGAGTAAGGCCGCGGCGGGGCAGGGATCGTCGACTAGCCAACCAGGGGGCAGGCCGCGCGGCCTGCCCCCCTTTGTTTGTCGACGGCCGGCCAAGCCCGGGCGCGACACCCGCGCACGGGGCTGCCACCAACTGGCGCCATACGATGGTTAACGGTTCGGGGGTAGAATGCCCGGCGTGAACCGCGGCGGCCGGACCGTCCGCGATCGGGGTACCGTGACGTGAAGAAGCCTCGCCATTCCAAGCCGCGCGTCAATGTCGCCCGCACACCGGTTCCGGCCGAGCATAGCGACGAGCTGGCCGAGGGCCTGAAACGGCTCGCCGAGGACGACCACAGCGCGCCGCTACGAGTTGGCGCGCGCCTCAGGAACTATTTTCTCACCGGTCTCATCGTGGCCGGGCCGGTCGCCATCACAGCCTACCTCGTGCGCTGGTTCATCGAGTCGGCCGACGACTGGATCAAGCCGCTCATCCCGGCCGCCTACCTGCCCGACACCTATCTGCCGTTTGCGGTCCCGGGTGTCGGCCTCGTGTTCGGATTCGTAGCGCTGACCCTGCTGGGTGCCCTGGCAGCCAACCTGCTCGGTGCCTCGCTCATTTCCTGGGGCGAGATGGTGCTCGACCGTATGCCGATCGTGCGCAACGTCTATCGCGCCTTGAAGCAGATTTTCGAGAGCGCGGTCTCGGCGGCAGGCCCGGAGAAGAGCTTCCAGAAGGTAGGGCTCATCGAGTTTCCGTCCAAGGGCCTGTGGTCGATCGTGTTCGTGACGGGCGAAACGTCGGGCGAGATCGCCGAGGCCAAGCCCGGCGGCAGCAGCGATCTGCTGACCGTGTTCATGCCGACCGGGATCGTCCCACCCACCGGCTTCATCTGCTTCATTCCGCGCGAGGACGTTACGTTCCTGAAGATGAGCATCGAGGACGCGGCCAAGATCGTCGTCTCGGCTGGCATGGTGACGCCCGACTACCAGGCGCGATTGAAGCAGCTCGCGCAGAAGGCCGGTGCCGAGCCGAGGACTGGCGAGGCCGCGCGAAGCTGAGGCGAGACCCGCAGCGCTATTCCAGACTTGCCAACACGCGCGGCAGAAGCTCGGGCAGGTCTTCCGAGATGAGCCCAGGTCCGAAGGCGGCTGCCGCCGCGCCGTGCAGCCAGACGGCCGCGCACGCCGCCTCGAAGGCGGGCATGCGCTGGGCGAGGAGCCCCACGACCATGCCGGCCAGCACGTCGCCCGAGCCTGCCGTGGCTAGCGTCGGCGGCGCGTTGTCGTTGATGGCGGCACGGCCGTCGGGGGCGGCGATGACGGTATCGGCGCCCTTGAGAACGACGACGGCGCCCGAGATGCCGGCGGCTGCGCGGGCGCGATCGAGCTTGGACGGCAGTCCGGACAGATCCTGAAAGAGGCGTTTGAACTCGCCGTCGTGCGGCGTCATCACAACGGGTGCGGAGCGCCGGCCGATCGCTTCGAACAGCCGGGCCGCCGTCGGGTGATCGACGAGGCGGGACGCTGTGAAGCCGAACGCGCCACGTTCCCGGAGCGTTCCCTTCTGCGGCGCGAACGAGGTCAGTGCGTCGGCGTCGAGCACGACCGCCGCGGACGAGGCGAGCACGGCCTGCACCTGCTCGGCCGTGTCGGTGCCGACGCCGGCGCCGGGTCCGATGAGGACTGCGTTGAGCCGCTCGTCCTCGAGAAGCGCCGACAGCGCCTTGGCACTTCCCGCGATGCGCGTCATCACCGCGGTCGAGGCGACCGCGTTGACCGCCGTTGCCGCGGCGCTGCCGACCAGGGTGACGAGGCCGGACCCGATCCTGAGTGCGCCCCGTGCGCCCAGCCGTGCGGCACCCGTATGCTCCGGCCCGCCCGACACGACGACGGCGTGGCCGCGAGCGTACTTGTGGCTATCAAGCGAGAGGCGGGGGTAAGCGGCACGCCAAAGGCTTGGGCGGTTGACGAAGGCGGTGACCGCGAGCGGCTGCTCGGTCTGCCCGCCTTCCGTTTGCACAGACGGGGAAGCCGTAGTGTGGGCTGCGCCCAGCACGCTCGCGGGAATCCCGATGTCCGCAACCGTCGTCTCGCCGCACAGCACGCGCCCCGGCAGCAGGAGGTGTCCTGGCTTCAGGCGGAAGAACGTGACCGTCCGTGTCGCGCGCACGACGGGCCATTCCGCGCGCCCCGTGGTACCGTCGAGCCCGCTCGGCACGTCGACGGCGACGATCGGCAGCCCCGACCCATTGATCGCCTCGATCAATGAGGCCGCTGCGCCGTCGAGCGGCCGGTTGAGCCCGGCGCCGAACAGGGCATCGACAACAAGATCGGCGTTTTTCACGCTATCCGGCTCGGCCTGCTCGACGGGCCCGGCCCAGCGCGCGGCCATGGCGGCCGCGTCGCCCTTCAGCGCTCCCGGTTCGCCCAGAAGGGCGAGGCGAACTTGGCGGTCGGTTGCGAGATGACGAGCGGCCACGAAGCCGTCGCCTCCGTTATTGCCGGGCCCGCAGAGCACGAGGATACGGGCGCTCGGGCCCGACAGGGCGCGCACGGCATTCGCTACGGCGTGACCGGCGTTCTCCATGAGCGTGAGGCCGGTGACGCCCGCCGCGATGGCGAGCCGGTCGGCCCGCCCCATTTCTGCGGCAGTAAGAATCTCGTGCCCGTAGGGTCCGTCGGTCATCGTTGCAAGCAGCCTGTTTTTCCATCTAGGTCAGAGCAGTCTAGCAAGTCCCGGCTGCGAAGTGAGGAGCGAATGGCGCACTCCCCTGATAGGCGCCCGAGCAGAAGGGGCCCGCAGGATGATCCGGCGTCGAACAACGTGC
>JAGVSR010000156.1 GCA_019137195.1 Alphaproteobacteria bacterium | reverse complement strand
ATTCTCAGGTTCCGAAGATTGCGACCAGACTACCCCGACACGGGCCGCAACCAAGGCCGCCCCCCCGACGAGTGGCCCATTCTTGACCCGCCCCCGCACAAAGGACAAGTCCCAGCCGTCCGGCGTGGCATGGGATTGCTCCCCTTGCCGCACATCCCCTTCCGAGGTCAATCGCAGCAAAGACGACGCCGGACTTCGAGTTGACGAGACGCGCGCTCATCATTCGTCGCGGTCTTGCACCACCTGCCAAAACTTGCCCCCGGCCCGACCAGGGACAGCCTCCCGAGGCTTCACAGACCGCCCCGGCGACAAGATGGACAGCAGGTCCTCCCTCGCGAGCCATGATGCACCGGGCTAGCCAGACTGCTATCAGTCCATGCGTGATCGTCGCGAGACGGCCGGTGGAGGCCCGCCACCGACTGGCAGAGGATTTGTCTTGGCCGTGAAACGTCATGCTCCTGGACCGCGTCCTGGCGGCGCAGTCTGCAATGCGTTCTCAGTCGAGGCGGCCGATGCCCTTCGCGCCGGTACCGCGCCCCCGCTCTCTGCGGCCGTCCTTTCGGCGCCGTTCTTCGACCGGCCGGCCGACGCGGTGGCGCGCGACCTGATCGGCCAGACGCTCGTCCGGCGCATCGGTGGGAGCGAGACGCGCTCGATGATCGTCGAGACGGAGGCCTACCTCGGTCCGCACGACCGCGCCTGCCACGCCGCCCGCGGCCGCACACCGCGTACAGAGGTCATGTTCGGGCCGCCCGGTACGCTCTACGTCTACTTCATCTACGGTATGCACTGGATGCTGAACCTCGTGACGGGCCCGGAGGGCTACCCCGCCGCGGTGCTGGTCCGCGGACTTCGAGAGGTATCGGGTCCGGGCCGCCTGACCGCCGCCCTCGCGATCGGCAAGGACCTCAATGGGCGTCTGGCCGCACCCGCCAGCGGCTTGTGGGTCGAGGCCGCGCCGCGCGTTTCCGCACGCCGAATCCAGCGTACGGCGCGCATCGGCGTCGATTATGCCGGTCCCCAGTGGGCCGCACGCAAGCTGAGGTTCGTCCTCGGGCCCGACGCCTGACGAACGAGCGGACGCCTCCTCCCGGCGCGTCGCTTCAACTGCCAGCGGCCCGCTGGCGCGTGACGGAGGAGGATCGATCGCTCAGCGGCGCAGACCGGCAGCACCGTTCACGCCCACGCCCGCGCACCAGGCGTCGATGTCCCCGGGCCGGGGCGCAAGGAGGGCTCCCTCGGCGCGCGTGAACTGCGCCCACTCCGGCACCAGCGTCATGTTCAGTCCCACGAGCACGGGAACGTTCATGACCACCGCCAGCTCGATGAGCGGCCGGAAGCCGTGGCCGTCGGCCTCCTGACGGCCGAAGCGGTTGACGATGACGAGACCGGTGTCGTCGCCCAGAGAGGCGATGGCCAAGCCGGCGGCCTCCTCGAGCGCGCTCGAATCGAGGCCGCTGTCGACGGCGGAGCTGGTGACGAGCTCGAGGGCGTGCAAGCGCCTGCCGGACGCCAGGTCGTCGAAGGCGACCCTGCCCTCCGGCACGAGGCTCATCGAGCGCACGCATCCCGCAAGCCGTACGCCCTGCGATGCCAACTCTACGGCCAGCCGCGACAGCAAGGCGTCCACATGCTCGCCTTGGCCACTCTCGTAGGAGACGGCAGCAAGTTTCATCCACGCCCCTCGTCGATGGACAAATACCCGGGGACCGGCGCCACGGGCATCCTGACCGCGCGCCTCGCACAATTGAGCACGCCCAACCTTTAGAATTCGCAAAACCGCGGGCCGTACCAGCACAAAAGCGGCCCGGCGCCAGGGCGCCAGACCAAGAGGAGACGTCAGCTGCGGACCCGAGGGTCGGCGGCATCCTCGATCGTGAGCTCGATCTTCTCGCGCCCACCCCAGGAGTCGCGCTTGAGGCTACCCGCCACATGGAGCGGCATCCCCGCTGCGTTGAGGAGCAGGTCGCCCAGCGCCTCGCCGGCCGCCCGGAACGCGACCCCCTCGAGCCGCGAGCCGTCGCCGGATTCCAGCACGCAGCGCACGTGCTTCTCGCCGACGATCTTGGCGAACCGGACCCGGTGGGCCGGGAAGGCGAACCGCGGCTGCGGGTTGCCCTGCCCGTAGGGCCCAGCCCGCTCGATGAGATTGATCAGCGCGTCGTTGACGCCTGCCGCCGACAACGCCCCGTCGATGTCGAGCCCGGATCGCGCCCGCGCTCCCTTGGCGCTGTCAGCAACCTCGGCAGACAAGAACGCCCTGACGGCGTCGATCTTGTCGCGAGCAACGGTGAGGCCCGCCGCCATGGCGTGGCCGCCGCCCTTGACGAGGTGGCCGGCGGCGACCGCTGCCCGCACCGCGCCGCCGATGTCGACGCCTGCAATCGAGCGCAGAGAGCCGGTTCCGACGAGGGAGCCACCTCCGCCTTCCTTCTCCCAGGCGATAATGCAGGCAGGACGCCCGAAGCGCTCCACGAGGCGGCTCGCGACGAGACCGACCACGCCCTTGTGCCAGGTCTCCGAGCCGGCGACGATCAAAGGAAGATCGGGCGTCTCCGATACCATGCGGTCGGCTTCTGCGACCGCCTCCTCGAGCATCTGCTGCTCGACCGCCTTGCGCTCCTTGTTGAGGCGCTCGAGAAGACCGGCGATGCGCTGAGCCTCGACCTCGTCGGTGGTCGTGAGCAGCCGGGCACCGAGCCCGGCGTCGCCAATGCGACCGCCGGCATTGATGCGGGGCCCCAGGATGTAGCCGAGGTGGTACGTTGTCGGCGGCTGCGTGAGCCCAGCAGCGTCGACGAGCGCCCGAAGCCCGATGTTGTCACGGGAGCGCATGACCTTAAGCCCGCGCGTCACATAGGCCCGGTTGAGACCTGTGAGCGGGACCACATCGGCGACCGTCGCCAGCGCCGCGAGGTCGAGATCGCCAAGCAGCGACGGCTCGGCGACGCCCTTGGCGTAGAAGCCGCGGCGGCGGAGCTCGCGCGAGGTAGCGACGAGCACCAGGAATACGACGCCGGCGGCGCAAAGGTGTCCCTGCCCCGAAACGTCGTCTTGCCGGTTCGGATTGACGAGCGCAGCGACGTCGGGCAGCCGCTCGTCGGCCTGATGGTGATCGATCACGACGACGTCGGTAGCCAGCCCCTTCGCCTTGCCCAGCACGTCGAAGCTGGTCGTGCCGCAATCGACGGTGACGATGAGGCGTGCGCCGTCGCGGACCAGCGTCTCGAGCGCGGCGACGTTGGGGCCATAGCCCTCGAAGATGCGGTCCGGAATGTAGATCCGAGACGGCGTGCCATGATGGGCGAGAAAGCGCGAGAGGAGGGCCGACGAGCAGGCGCCGTCGACATCGTAGTCGCCGAAGATGGCGACCGGCGCCCTGGCCTCGATGGCGTCGGCGATACGGGCCGCTGCCTTGTCCATGTCGACGAGGCTCGACGGGTCCGGCATCAGCGCTTTGATCGAGGGGTCGAGGAACACCGGCACGTCGGCGAGCCCGACGCCGCGCGCCGCGAGCACGCGTCCAAGAAGCTCGGGCAGATCATGCTGCTGGCTGATGGCCGTCGCGATCTTGGCGGCGCCCGGCGCGAGACGCTCGCGCCATTCGTAGCCACGGGCCGAGCACGACACTCCGAGAAACCCCGTCGCCGCCTCGGGCTCGCGCCTCACCGCCGTCTTGCGAACCGCCCCCATCCGCTCCCCCTCCGAGACAACCCGGAATCACTCTGCCGGAGTGGAGCACGCTGGCGGCGCCTGGCGCGACCCCTCGGCGCCCCTTCTCCCCAGTCAATAGGCCGTGTCGCGATGGGCCGGGCCGGCTCAACGGCCGCCGAGGAAGCGAGCGAGCAAAACCACAATCATGGCGCCGACGGTGGATACGACGATCTGGTTGCCGTAGGGGATGATGGCGTCGAAGTTCAGCGGCAGCTGAATGAGCCCCGCGTTGATGATCGTCGAGCCCAGGACGGCGCCGAGAAGGCCGACGATGAGGTTGCGAATGAGACCGCCGCCGCCGAGCAGCAAGCCTGCGAGCCAGCCAGCGATGAGACCGTTCAACAGCGTGATGACGACGGCTGGATTGTCCCGAACAAAGGCAACGACGTCCATGGCGGAAGCTCCCCCTACCGTTGCATCTGACACGACGCCAGTCCGGCCACGATGCCCGGCCGGGCGAGCCGCGTCAGGTCTTGGCCTCGTGGCAGCGGCCTCCGAGGTAGTCGCTCAATGCCTTGTTATAGGCGTCGGCATCGGCCTTCTGCTGCGCCGAGATCGGACGGCCTGCCGCTTGCGCCTCGACGGACGATCGCACGCCCTTCGCGTCGAGCCGGTTCAACTGCTGCTTGATGGCCGCACAGCTGCTGTCCGACATCGTGCCGCCCCCGCCGCCGCCGCCATTGGTGGCGCAGCCGGCGGCGAGACCCGCCGCGGCTACTAGAAGCGCCAGAATGCCTCGACCTCGCATCTGAATGGCTCTCCTCGTCACAGAAGGACCGGCTGGGCTCCCGATCCGTCTCGTCCCTGGCTTTGCTGGCCTTTGTTGATCACACAGCCTCCACTTTCGCAACCCCCCGAGGTGGAAGTGTGGCCGGACGGCAGCAGGCCATCCCGTCGTCACAGGCTTGTGCCCGGCCGATGCACGGCGTGGTGGCATTGCCTGACGAAAAAACGGGCGCCTGCGCAACGCGCTACGCCCGTTCTAACGCTCAGATATCCGAGCTGATGTGGCTCAGGGCTGACCGACGGTCGCGGCGGCCGGCTGAGCCGTCGCGCTGCTCACCTTCGCAGCGGTGGTCGCCGGCTTGGCGGCGGGTGCGGCGGCGGCTGCTACAGCGGGCTTGGCTGCCGGGGCGGCCGGTGCTGCGGAAGCGGCCGACGCCGTCGCCATCGGAATCGTCGAGCACTTCGACTGGAAATCGGCATTCGCCTTCTGAAGCTCGGCCATCTTGGCCAAGCTCTCGCGCTTCACCTGCACGGTCTTGCCCTTGCCGGTCGAGGCCTGCTCGACGCGCTCGACGACGCCTTCCTTGCGCAGCGCGTCGATGCGAGTGGCGAGCTGGATGCAAGCGGGGTCGATCTTGGTGCCGTTCGCCACCTTCGCCTGTGCCGGATCGACCGACGAGGTCGTCAGCGGCGAGCCGAGAAGCGTGCTGTCGCTCGAGCAGGCCGAGAGCAGGCCGGCCGCAAGCGCGATGCCGAGAATGAATTTATGCTGAGCCATTAGTCCGTCCCCCAGGAGCCCTGACGCGTTCCATCTATGCCGTTCTGACGGGCGGAGTGGCCAGCAATCAAGCAGTTGGCGCCAGCAGATTGTTGAGGAGCGGCTGTTGACAGGGCCGAATCTGTGGATGAGCAACCTTCCGTCGCCATTTTTGTCACACCTGCGCGCAGGGCAGCGCGGGCGAGCCCAAAGCCAACCGGCAATCTCAGGGGCTCGACAGGCAGGGTGTGGTTTCGACACTGCGCCGTGATCGGCGGTGCGCTGACCCCAGCCTCCATTACGTGCGCACGGACACCTCGGCCTGCCCTACCGGCCGAACCGTGGCGAACCAGGTCAAGACCTGATTCTCCCTGCGGCGTCCGCGAGGCACGACATCACGGCAGCAACGATGTCCGTCTCGGTTGGCGGCGCCTGCCGCGGCGCTGCCGCGAGGGCATCGAAGGTCCGCGTCGCGACGCCGGCCACCACTTTGGCGCCGATCGCGCCTTCGAGCTCGGTTCCGGCTGCGACGACGACACGGCCGGTGCGGGTGACCGACCGGACGATCGCCTCCCAGTCGATGGGCGAGAGCGACATGAGATCGATCACCTCGGCCGCCACGCCACGCGCGGCGAGGGCCGCGGCCGCCGCCTCGGACGGTGCGACCGCCGATCCCATGGCGACGATGGTAGGACCGTCTCCCGGCTGCACGATCCTCGCCGAGCCGAGTGCGACGAGCGCGTCGGCATCGTCCGCCACCTCACCGCGGCTCTCGTAGAGATCCTGGTACTCGATGATAGCGACGGGACCCGGATCGCGCACAGCCGCCTTGAGCACGCCCTTGGCGATCGCGGGTGTCACCGGCGCCACCATCTTGACCTGGTCGATGGCCGCGAGCCACGCCGTGACGCCGGGCGCCGCCGCGCCCTCCTCGACCTGCTCGCCGACGAGCGGAGCCCGGAATACGATCGGCAGCTCGAAACGACCACCGGACGCGCGCAGCGCGCCAGCCACCGAGGTCATGATCTGCCGGAACGCCGGCACCGCCTTGACCCACGACGGGTAGACGACGACCGGCTTCAAGCCGCCCATGGCCGCCCCGACAGCGAGCCCGGTGTAGGATTCGACGAGCGGCGCCACCTCGATCACGCGGCCTGCGCCGAACTCGTCCACGAGCCCTTGTGTCACCTCCGGAGCGCCCGCGTTCTGGGCCACGCCGACACCGATGACGATGACCGACGGGTCACGCCGCATCTCCTCGGCAAGGGCGTCGCGCAGCGCCTCGCGATAGGTCGTCTGGCGCAGACTGCCGCCACTCGCCGGCGCCACCTGCCAGCCATGGCCGCGCGGCGGCTCCATGCTCTTGGCCATGCCGGCGTGAGGCCGAGAGGGGCCGCTCGCGGTGCCGTCTGCACCGATGCGGCCTGCGTCCTCCGCTGGCTCGCTGACGGCACGCTCGGCAGCCGGGGCCGGCCGTGAGAGACGCTCGGCCGGCTGCTCGACACGAAGCACGGTCGCGAGCGGGGTTGCTGCCCGAACAACGGCGCGACCGGCCGGCACGAGAATGCGTCCGATGCGTCCTTCGCCAGCGGCCTCGATCTCGAGCGTCGCCGTGTCGGTCTCGATCTCGGCGATGACGTCGCCCGGGGCGACCAGCTGTCCTTCGGAGACGTGCCAGCGGGCGAGGCGCCCTTCCTCCCGGGAGGGCAGTTGCGGCATCAGGATCTCGTTCGGCATCGAAGGGGCGCTCACGTCTCGAACTCTCAGGCGACCGCCCGGCCGGGCAAGGCTCTCGCCGCCTGGACGGCGCCCGCGACGGCATCGCGGACCTCCTTCTCTAGGCCGGCCAGCTGGTCCTCGCCCATGACGCGGTCCTCGAGCAGCCGACGGCGCGCCTTGGCGATGGGGTCCTGATCCTCGCGCTGGCCCGGGCGGACACCGACCTCCGGCTCCGCATGACCGCGATAACGATAGGTCATGAGCTCGAGCACCAGAGGGCTGCCGCTCGTCCGGACGGACTCGATCGCCCGCCGGCCGGCCGCGCGGACCTTGCGCACATCGATGCCGTCGGCACTCACACCTTGGATACCAAAATGCGCGCCGATGTCGGCGAGCGACGGCGCTCCGTCAGTGCCTCCCGGGTCCGCGGCCGCGTTGTTGTCGACGATGAACAGAACCCTGAGGCCAAGCTCCTGCGCAAGGCGCAGCGTCTCGAACGTCTGCCCGCTCAACGCCACGGCGTCGCCGAGAGAGCAGAGCGTCACCGCGTCTGAGCCGCGGCGGCGGCACGCGAGTGCGAGGCCAGCGGCGAGCGGGACGTGGGTGCCGCCGGCCGGATGGCCGCCGTAGAAGCGCCGCGCCGGATCCTGCATCCTGACCGATCCTCCGCTGCCGCCCGACAGGCCAGTCTCTAGCCCCAAGAGCTCGGCCATGATGGTCTCGAGCTCGGTTCCCCTGGCGATGAGGTGGCCGTGGCAGCGAGGCCCGGTAATGAAGAGATCGTTCGCTCCCGCTGCCATATCGATACCGACGATCGCCGCTTCACGGCCGATCGACAGCAGGCACGGGCCTGCGACCGAGCCCAGCGCGTAGAGCTGGCCGGCCTTCTCCTCGAATCTGCGGATGGTGAGCATCCCCCGATACGCGGCGATTTCCTCCTTCGGTGTGAAGGCGATGCCGGCATGGATGTCGCCGCAGAAGTTCTCCCGCAACTTGCAACTCCGGTTGAGCGCGATCGGGACGACGAGGTTCCCGACCTACGACGCGCGAGGCCAATTGGCCCCTCCGAACTCCGTTGACGACGTGCGAACAGGCCTCGGCCGCCATCCTTAGCACGCGATGCCCGACGAGAAAGGCGAATGTGGGCCAGCGGCCCCCTGCCAACAGGTAATCGTCGTTGTGCGGTGCAGCGGCCCGGCGCGGGGCCGGCGGGGGCAGCGGCTAAGGCCGGCCTGTCCTCAGGATGAGGCGATCTTCCGGACGCGCATAGCCGAGCAGCTCGCGCGCGGTCTCGTCGACGATGTCGGGATCGGGACGGTCAGGCGTCAGAAGCGCGACGTCGCGGTCGAGCCTCGAACGCACGGCCTCGAGGCTCTTGATCTCGAAGTCCAACAGCTGGGACCTCTCCATCAATCGGTTGCGTGCCTCGAGGCCGTAGCGTCCATAGAACGTGTGATGAGCGAAGTAGGCCGTCAGGAGAATGCAGCCAAGCACAACAGGAAGCTGCGTGAGCCTCGATCGCCGATCATGTATGGGATGACGCAGCACTTTTCGTGGTCTTGTTCGTCGTTACGCGTGATGAGATCCGGGAACGAGACAAAACTACCCCCGCCGCGGTTAAAGGCGGGTAAAGGGCCGTTCAATTTGTGGATCGGCCATATGCCGGCGGGTTGTTTCCAACCCGTCGGCCCCGGAGAATGGCCAAGCAACGGCGCCGATCCTCAGGGTGTCGGACAGCGACGTCGGCCGGCTGCCGCCTCTCAGGCTACCCGCTTCAAGATGCTCTTTCCGGCGTAGCGAGCGACCTGCCCGAGCTCACCCTCGATGCGGATGAGCTGGTTGTACTTGGCAAGGCGGTCCGAGCGGCAGAGCGAGCCGGTCTTGATCTGCCCGCAGTTGGTCGCAACGGCGAGATCGGCGATGGTCGCGTCCTCGGTCTCGCCCGAGCGGTGGCTCATGACGGCCGTGTAGCCGGCGCGCTGCGCCATGTTGACGGCGTCGAGCGTCTCGGTCAACGAGCCGATCTGGTTGACCTTGACCAGGATCGAGTTGGCGACTCCGCCCTCGATGCCCTGCGCGAGGCGGCGCGTATTGGTGACGAAGAGGTCGTCGCCGACGAGCTGGCAGCGCTTGCCGATGAGCTCGGTCAGGGCCTTCCAGCCCGACCAGTCGTCCTCGGCCATGCCATCCTCGATGGAGATGATCGGGAAGCGGTTGACGAGGTCCTCGAGGTAGCGGGCCATACCGCCAGAGTCGAGCTTCTTGCCCTCGCCGTGGAGATCGTAGAAGCCGCCCTTGTAAAACTCGGTCGAGGCGCAATCGAGGGCGAGCATCACGTCCTCGCCGGGCTTATAGCCTGCCTTCTCGATCGAGCGCATGATGAAGCTGAGCGCCTCGTCCGCGCTCTTCAAGTTGGGGGCGAAGCCGCCCTCGTCACCGATCGCGGTGTTGTGGCCGGCTTCCTTCAAGCCCTTCTTCAGCGTGTGGAAGATCTCGGCGCCCATGCGCACCGCGTCGGCGCCCGTGGCGGCCGCGACCGGCATGATCATGAACTCCTGGATGTCGATCGGGTTGTCGGCGTGCATGCCGCCGTTGATGATGTTCATCATCGGCACCGGAAGGACATGCGCCGACGTGCCACCGACATAGCGATAGAGCGGAAGAGCGGCAGCATCTGCGGCCGCCTTCGCAACGGCCATCGACACGCCGAGGATGGCGTTGGCACCGAGGCGGCTCTTGTTGGGCGTGCCGTCGAGGGCGATCATGGCCGCGTCGATGGCGCGCTGCTCCTCAGCCTCCATGCCGGCGAGCGCATCGAAGATCTCGCCGTTGACGGCGTCGACCGCCTTCTTGACGCCCTTGCCGAGGTAGCGGGACGCGTCACCGTCCCTGAGCTCGATGGCCTCGTGCGCGCCGGTCGAGGCACCCGACGGCACCGCGGCGCGGCCCATGGAGCCGTCCTCCAGCGTGACGTCGACCTCGACGGTCGGGTTGCCGCGGCTGTCCAGGATCTCCCGGCCCAGGATGTCGACAATGGCGGTCATGGCGTTTCCCCGTTTGCTGCCGCTCGGCTGGAGGCGGCTTTTTGGCTTGAGATTGGGCCGCGTTGTACCGATCTTCGTCCCCCCGGCAAAGCCCCGATCGGGTAGCCGCGACTACCCGTCCGATGGGCGGCCGCTCCGGCAGACGACCGGCGCAGGGTTCGGGGGTGCAAGTGCCGGCGGATGAAGCCCGTGCTTTACGGTACGCGCGGGCCTCCAGGGCCGTATCCTCAAGTCGGATGGTCCACCGAGGAGCCAAAAACCTCCGAGGGCCAGGAGACGCGCTCCGAGCGATACCTTGCCAGTAGGCAAGCGCTTCGACGCCGCCGTCGGGCGTTCCCGGCTCACCGGCGCCGATGGCGCGGTGATTTTGGCTCAGAGGTTTGTCGCGAGGGCTTGCAAACCGAATTGGTTTGCGGCGTCCTTGCCTCTGCCAGGGGGCTAGAGTCCCTCGCCTCGATGGGCCATCCCAGTTGAGTGCATGACCTAGAATGCTGAAAGGGAGCAACATGGCTATCTACACCGGCGGCTGCCATTGCGGGAAAGTCCGCTTCGAGGTCGACGCCGATCTCTCTCAAACCGTGGTCTGCAACTGCTCGATCTGCGAGAAGACTGGCTCGATCTTGACCTTCGTGCCGGGCTCCAAGTTCAAGCTCGTCTCGGGCGCCGACGCGTTGACCGACTACCAGTTCAACAAGAAGATCATTCACCACCTCTTCTGCTCGACCTGCGGCATCCGCTCCTTCGCCCGCGCCACACAGCCCGATGGCGGCGAGGGCGTAGCGATCAACGTGCGCTGCCTCGACGGCGTCGACCTCGAAAGCCTGAAGCCAAGCCATTTCGACGGCAAGAGCCTGTGAGCGTGACAACCGGCGCGGCACTCGTTCTCTTCTCCGGCGGGCAGGACAGCACCGTTTGCCTAGCGTGGGCGCTCTCGCACTTCGAGGCCGTGGAGACGATCGGATTCCGCTATGGCCAGCGCCATGCCGTCGAGATGGCCCAGCGCGAGATCGTGCTCAGTGAGATCGCGAGCCTGCTGCCGACCGGCCGTCGTCTCGGCGCCGACACCGTCCTCGACCTGCCAGCACTCGCCGCCATCAGCGACACGGCGCTGACGCGCGACAGCGAGATCTCCTTCGCAGCCTCGGGCCTTCCGACAACCTTCGTGCCGGGTCGCAACCTTCTCTTCCTCACCTACGCCGCCGCTCTCGCCTACCGGCGCAGCATCGGCACTCTCGTCGGCGGCATGTGCGAGACGGACTTTTCCGGCTACCCCGACTGCCGCCGCGCCACCCTCGACGCGCTCGAAACGGCCATCTCGCTCGGCATGGACCGGTCGGTCGCCATCGCGACGCCGCTCATGACCGTCGACAAGGCCGGCACCTGGGCGCTCGCCTACGAGCTCGGCGGCGACGGTCTCGTCTCGCTCATCGTCGAGGAGACCCACACCTGCTACCTGGGCGAGCGCACGCACCGGCATCCGTGGGGCTACGGGTGCGGCACCTGCCCGGCGTGCGAGCTGAGGGCCAAGGGCTGGAAGCGGTGGCGCGAGCAGGTCTCGAGCCCCTCCCACCCCGGACCATAAGTCCCCGGCACGTCACGTGCCGAGCCTGAACGGATTGAAATCCGTGCCGCGGTCGTAGACGTCCTCGTTCTCTGCCCGCTTCAGCCAGGTGACGACCCGCGTCGTTACCGGCAAGAAGCAAATCTCGACCAGCGTCTTGGTCACAAACTGTGATACGACCAGCGTCATCACGAGCTCGTTTGGCATGATGCCCGAGCTCCAGAACGCCAGCGGATAGAACAGCACGCTATCGACAGCCTCGCCGGCGACCGTCGAGGCAACGAAGCGCGTGCGCATCCATTTGCCCTCGGTTGCGACCTTCATCCTCGCGAGCACGTAGGAGTTGACGAGCTCGCCGCAGAAATATGCGAGCATCGAAGCCCCTGCAACCCGCCACGCGTTGCCGAATGCGATCTCGTAGACCTGCTGGTTCGGCCAGCCGGGTGCCGGCGGCAGCGCAACCACGACCGCGGCCATGACACTGGCGAACGCGAGGGAGGCGAATCCGGCCCAGATCACGCGACGGGCCCGCGCATATCCGTAGACCTCCGTCAGCACGTCGCCGAAAATGTAGGAGATCGGAAAGAAGAGAACGCCGGCGCCGAACGTAACCGCACCGAGGACCGGCAGGTCGAGGGTCGCCGCCTTGGCCGGTCCAATCAAGTTGGAGCACACGAGCACGACGACGAACGCCACCATGACGAGGTCGAGATAGCGGTAGGTGCGGTCGGGCCGGTGTGTCATGAGTTCGTCTCGCTTGAGGTTCCAGGCGCTTGGCTCTAGGGACTAGCAACCAGGATCATCAAATCCCTGGCTCGAGAACCTGGAACCTAGCCCCGCGCACATGTACGCCGTCAAAGAGATCTTCTACACGCTGCAAGGCGAGGGCGCGAATGCGGGGCGGCCGGCCGTGTTCTGCCGCTTCGCCGGCTGCAATTTGTGGAGCGGGCGCGAGGAGGACCGGGCCAAGGCCCAATGTACCTTCTGCGACACGGATTTCGTCGGCGCCGACGCCGGAAGGTTCGAGGCAGCGCACGAGCTCGCCGACGCCATCCTCGCGGCCTGGCCCGAGGGACACGATCATCGCTTCGCCGTTCTGACCGGCGGCGAGCCCATGCTGCAGGTCGACCAGCCGCTCGTCGACGCGCTCCACGCCCGCGATTTCGAGGTCGCCATCGAGACCAACGGCACCATCAGGGTTCCCGAGGAGATCGACTGGATCTGCGTCAGCCCCAAGGCCGGCACCGCCGTGGTGCAACTTTCCGGCGACGAGCTGAAGCTCGTCTACCCGCAGCCGGGCCTCGCCCCCGCCGATCTCGCCGCCATGGACTTCACGTTCCGCTTCCTGCAGCCGCTGGATGGCCCCGACCGCGACCGCAACACGGCGCTTGCCGTCGCCTGGTGCCTCGCCCACCCCGAATGGCGGCTTTCGCTTCAGACCCACAAGATCCTCGGCATACCCTAGGCGGCAATCGGCGGCTCGTTCCCCTTTCTTCCCGGACGCGGGGTGAGAAAACCGCGCCTGCCGTGACAAAAAGTCGGCTGCCGGATGCTGATGCCGGTGGCCGTGTCTGTTGCCGTATCGGCCGAGACGGCCTAATTGAGCCCCATGCGCATCTACCGCGAGTTTCTGTTCGAGGCAGCCCATTTCCTGCCGTCGGCTCCTCCGGGGCACCCCAACTCGCGGGTCCACGGCCACTCGTTCCGTGCCCGCGTCTGGATCGAGGGCGAGCCCTCGCCGAATACCGGCCTCGTGTTCCATTTCGACGACTTGTCGGCCGCGCTCGAGGAGAGCCGCGACGCCCTCGACCACCGCATGCTGAACGACATCGAGGGCCTGCCGGCCCCCACGCTCGAACGTATCGCCATCTGGCTGTGGGAGCGCCTCGACAACCGCGTGCCGGGCCTGACCCAGATCGAGATCCACCGCGATAGCTGCCGCGAGGGCTGCGTCTACACCGGCCCGCGCCCCGGCGTGCAGCGCCAGGCCGCGGAATAGCTCGTCATGGCAAGTAAACCCCCGCCGGCCGCCAACCAGACGGTCACCCAGCTCGGCCGCCAGACACTCGTCCCGGACTGCCCCACGACGGCTGTTCTCGAGCGCGTGCCGAACCCGCACCCCGACACCCGCTACGTCGCCCGCTTCACTCAGCCCGAGTTCACCTCGCTGTGCCCTGTCACCGGTCAGCCCGACTTCGCCCACCTCGTCATCGACTACGTGCCGAAGGACTGGCTGGTCGAGAGCAAGAGCTTGAAGCTCTACCTCGCCTCGTTTCGCAATCACGGCGCCTTTCACGAGGATTGCACGCTCGCCGTCGGCAAGCGCCTCACCCAGCTCCTAGAGCCTCATTACCTCCGGATCGGCGGCTACTGGTATCCGCGCGGCGGCATGCCGATCGACGTCTTCTGGCAGACCGGCACCTGTCCTCAAGGCGTCTGGCTGCCCGACCAGGGCGTCGCTCCCTATCGCGGGCGCGGCTGATCGCAGGCCTCCCTCGGTCGAACGCTCCGACGTCGGGCAGAACGTTAACGGTGACTTAGGCCGCGTCTGCTAACGTCGTTCAGAACGAGGATCGATTCCGGCGCCCCCGGCGGGCGAAGGCGCCCATGCAGCACCCCAATCGAAAAACGGCGCGAAGGCGGCAGCTCAAGAGCGCCATCATCGCCTTCAACAACCGGCACTCGACCCTGCCGGCCAGCATGCGCGACATCTCGGACAGCGGAGCACGCCTCAGCGTAGCCGGCAACATCGTGCCCGACACCTTCGAGCTCCTGGTCGAGATGGATGGCTTCGAGATTCCCTGCCGTGTGGTTTGGCGCCGCACAAGCGAGGTCGGGGTGGCGTTCACCGGTCCACCGGTCAAGAAGGCGCCGCGCCGAACCCAGGTCGTTGGAGCCGTGGCCGATCACACAGCGCCGCCGAGCCTGCGCAAGAAGCCCTCGCCAGCAACGCTGATGGCAGAGATCCCGCAGGCCGGTACGGCACCTGCGGCGTCGCCTCCTGCCGCCGAGGCATCCCGGCCCGCGCCAGCGATACCGGCGCCAATGCCCGCGCCAGCTCCCGTCAAGCTTTCGCCGCTGTTCCCCGCTCAGGCACAATTCGCAGTCGGCGATATACTCGGCCTTCCTGAAAGCACCGAGGACCGCCTGGAACGCGCGATCCACGCCGAACTCGCGGCCAGCGGCCGGGACACGGGCAGACAGACGGCAGCCTATGTTATCGACGCAGCCTTCAGTGTGGCGAAGCTCGGCGCCAACCTCACATACGCCTACGTCGTGGACGTGCTCACCCGAGGCGGCCGGCCCATGCACCGCATCAACGGCAACGTGTCGGCCGTCGCGAGGAGGGGACAGTCGATCTGGGAGACGCTCGAAACGGATGCCTGCTCACGTATCGCCCGCATGATCGTCAGCGACATCGAAAGCCGCATCGCCGAGGATTGAACCACGCCGACGGGTGCCCGTCACCCGCAGCTCGAAATCCCAGCTCACGGTCTCAGCGTCGTTCCCGCTGTCGGAACGGGGCAGACCGGACTATACGATCGCCATCCTGACTGAACGGGGGGAGCACACATGGCGGTCGACTTCGTGAGGCTCACGCTCCTGGCGCTGATAACGGCATCGCTGCCGACGGCCCTCGCCGCGGCGGAGCCTGTAGATTGCCAAAATCCGACATCGACGGTCGAGGAAAACGAATGCGCCGACCGCGCGCTCGCGCTGGCAGATGCCAAGCTCAACGAGGCATACAAGCGCGCACTCCTCGCGATCAAAGGAATGGCATCCGACCCGCCGTACGATGCCACCAGCTGGGAGGAGGCGCTGCGCAAGAGCCAGCGCGGCTGGGTCGCATTCCGCGATGCCGAATGCAAAGACCACATGCCCATGTTCTGGTCGGGCGGCACCGGCACGACGCTCGCGGTGCTCGGCTGCATGGCTCGCAAGACCGAGGAACGGACCAAAGAGCTCGAAGAGAGCTACGCGGCGCCGCCGTGACCGGCAGACCGGCACACTGGCAGGCGGGACCACAAGTCCCGAGGGCCGGTTGTCCGCCCGGCGTGTTCACGCCTTTTCGCGGATTGACCAGGCCTTCTGGAACGCGGGGCGGGCGCGGACCCGCGCCACGTAGTCGGCGACATTGCCTTGGGGAAGCGTCCAGCCCATGGTCGAGGCCCAGCCGCAACAATGCGCGATCAAGAGATCGGGCACCGTGAAGCCGTCGCCCATGACGTAGCTCCTGGTGCCTAGCCGCTCGCTGAGCGCCTGGATGGCGCGGTCGAAGTCGTAGCGGCAGGCCTTCTTGACGTCTTCGATCCTGAGCTCGGCCGGCAGCACGAACGTGTGCTTGGCGGCCGTCCACAGCGGGCCCTCTATGTCGTCGACCGAAAACTGCGTGAAGCTGTCCTGGTGAGCGCGCTCGATGGTGCCGGCAGGAAATGTGAAGCGGTTGTGCTTGTCGGCCAGGAACTGGCAGATGGCGACCGAGTCGATGATGTAATCGTCGCCGACCTTCAACACCGGCACCTTGCCCGAAGGATTGATGGCGGCAAGCGAGGGATCGCGCGGGGGCGTCGGGATCTGCTCGTACGCGAGCCCCAGCTCCTCGAGCATCCACATGACGCGGAACGCGCGCGTCTTCGGCAGGCCGATCAGGGTATACATGGATGTCTCCGGCTGGATCTCGGTTGTCCGACCCACCGGGTCCGACAACCTGCTTCGCTCAACTGCGGATCGGCGCGACGGGTCCGGGAGCGGATGGCCGGACGCCGCGCAACGTCAACCGAACACGCGCTTGAAGATCGTATCGATGTGCTTCAGGTGATAGCCGAGATCGAACATGGCCTCGAGATCGGCCGCGGGGACCTTGGCCACCACCTCGTCGTCGGCCTTGAGCTCGGTGAGAAAGTCCTTTCCCTCCTCCCACGTCTTCATGGCGTTGCGCTGGACCATGGCGTAGGCGTCCTCGCGCGACACACCGGCTTGCGTGAGCGCGAGCAGGACACGCTGCGAGTTGTGCAGACCGCCGAGCTTGTCGAGGTTCTTGCGCATGTTCTCGGGATAGACGACGAGCTTCTCGATGACGCCGGCGAGGCGGTTCAGCGCGAAGTCGAGCGTTACCGTCGCGTCGGGGGCGATAATGCGCTCCACCGACGAATGCGAGATGTCGCGCTCGTGCCAGAGCGCCACGTTCTCCATTGCCGGCACGCAGTAGGCACGCACCGTGCGCGCAAGCCCTGTCAGGTTTTCGGCCAAGACCGGGTTGCGCTTGTGCGGCATGGCGGAGGAGCCCTTCTGCCCGGGCGAGAAGTACTCCTCGGCCTCGAGCACCTCGGTCCTCTGCAGGTGGCGAACCTCGGTCGCCAGACGCTCGATCGAGGACGCGATAACCGCGAGCGTGGCAAAATACATGGCGTGCCGGTCGCGGGGCACCACCTGGGTCGAGACCGGCTCCGGCTTGAGACCCATGCGCTTGGCCACGTACTCCTCTACCCGGGGATCGATATTGGCGAAGGTGCCGACCGCACCCGAGATGGCGCACGTCGAGACCTCGTCGCGCGCCAAGATCATGCGATCCTTCGCGCGATGGAACTCGGCGTAGGCGCAGGCCAGCTTCAGACCGAACGTCGTCGGCTCGGCGTGGATGCCGTGGCTCCTGCCGATGGTCGGTGTCAGCCGGTGCTCGAAGGCGCGGTGCTTCAAGGCCTCGAGCAGCCGGTCGAGGTCGGCGATCAGGATGTCGGCGGCGCGCTTCAGCTGCACGTTGAGGCAGGTGTCGAGCACGTCCGACGAGGTCATGCCCTGATGCACGAAGCGCGCCTCGGGCCCGACGATCTCGGCCAAGTGGGTGAGGAAAGCGATGACGTCGTGCTTCGTCACCTGCTCGATGGCATCGATGCGGGCCACCTCGAACCTGGCTTTCGAGCCCTTGCTCCAGATGACGTCCGCCGCCTCCTTCGGGATCTGGCCGAGGTCGGCCATTGCGGTCGCCGCATGAGCCTCGATCTCGAACCAGATCGAGTAGCGGCTCTCTGCCTCCCAGATACGGACCATTTCGGGGCGGGAGTAGCGTGGGATCATGGCGGGCCTTCTGCACTCATTTCTTGCGAGCGCCGTTCGAGCGCCCTCTCTGCGGGGCGGAGAGGGCTGGGGGTGCGGGGGCCGGAATGCCCTTCAACGCCTGGCCGAGGCCTAGCAGACACGCCCCGTCGCTTCAATCGAGCGGCGCGCGGTTTACCGTTCAAGAATGACGCAAGTCGCGATGAATGCTGATCGGCGGCGGCTCGGCCGAGACGCAGTCGAGCCGGTGCAAGAGGAACACGAGCCCTTGGTCCGTGCAGTGCTGGTCGGCAAGCGCGTAGATGGCCGACAGCGTCATGCTCGTGGCCGCTGCAATCGACAGGATGACCTTCCAGCGATGGCTCACGCTCTCGCTCCGAACCGGGACCGCCAGGCGGGTGGTCCATTCCAGCCCTCCGGCGCCACGTCGGCGGCGTAGATGGCGCGTGCTACAGACCGAGCCAGCACACGGGACGCCGCTGCGCCGAGATACGCCAAGCCGTGGGCGCCATCTTCCACCCCAATCTCGCCCGTCGCCAGTGCAAAAACTGCATCGCCGTCGAGTGGTGTGTGCACAGGATAGATGGCGCGTGCGAGACCCGTCTGTGCCATGACCGCCAGCCGGTGCGCCGAACGCCTCGAGAGCCGCGCGTTGGTCGCCACCACGGCGAGGGTCGTGCTTTGTCCGGGACCGCCCTTGAGCCGCGGATGGAGCGCCGCGGCCGGGAGCTCAGCGGGGAAGCCTTGGCCGCCGAATTCCCCGCCCTGCTCGAACGGCGCCGCCCAGAACTGCGGCCCGTCGCCGACGGTGACCGAGCCGACCGGGTTGGCCGCCACCAGCGCGCCGACCACCAGCCCTCCCGGAAGCGCTTCCGACGCGCTGCCGAGCCCGCCCCTCAAGTTGCATGTCGTAGCCCCGTATCCGGCACCGACGCTACCCAATGGAAACTCGGCGCCGGCCGCGTCGCAGGCGGCCCGCGCCAGGGCCTCGTAGGGCGGGCTCGCACCCCACGCCTTGTCGCCGCCGTTCAGGAGATCGAACAGGATGGCTTGCGGAACGACGGGCACGCGGGCGCCGCCGACGTCGAATCCGATTCCACGCTCCGCGAGCCAGCACTGCACGCCTGTGGCCGCCGAAAGCCCGAATGCCGACCCGCCGGACAGCACGATCGCATGCACCTCCTCGACACTGCCCGCCAGACCGATGGCATCGCTCTCCCGCGTGCCCGGCCCGCCGCCGCGCACATCGAGCGCCGCCATCGCGGGCCGGGCCGGCAACACCACGGTCACGCCCGACATGATTCGCCCGTCGTGAGCACATCCGACAGCGATGCCGGGAACGTCGGTGATGAGATTGCGACAACGTGTCATGCGGACAACCATGGTTGGGAAGCGCGCGTCGCAACGGCGCTCGGAGGGGCCCCGCCCGGCTCGGTCCGACACTGCCCGGGCGCCCTCTCGCGACGCAATAGAAAAGCGCTGCATATTCCGCGCCTACCGCTCTGCAAAATGAATTTTCATTCAGATCTGGCCGACCGCTGCCGCATAGCGAAATGCAATTTTGCAACGCGATAGAAGTTTGCGGCGGCAGGCCAAGATCGGGCCACAATGGGCTGGTCACTACGCGCCCGTCAGGTTGGGGTAAGTCGAAGGCGTGTGCGGCGGAACCGACATCAATCGTTAGCCGAATACGCAAACCGTGTCGGCGCTGCACTTGAAATTGAGAGTGCATGCTCCGAGTATACGTGTCGTTCATCGGCTCCGGTTAGGCTCATTGCCCCCGGACCACGCACCGAGGCCCGATGCCAAGCTCGCACGCGGTCCCGGAGGCGCCATTTGAAGAGGGCCAATACGCAATGTCCGAACAGATGCAGAGCGAGATCGCCGATCTCAGCAACCAGATGGAGGCGATCGAGGATCCGCGCCGCTGCTACGCTCTCGTCAAGGAGCGCATTATGGGCTACCGGCAGAAGGGCGTCGCCGTTCCGCGCGAGCTCGCCCTGCTCGAGAAGCAGCTCATGACCGAGTGCCTGGCCGAGAGCCAGGGCCGCTGAGCAGTCCCAGACGCGACCGGATCGACTGAAGCCGATGCAAATCGCGTCGGCTAAAAAATTGCCTCGAGGCTATTTCGGCGATCCGGTCCAATTGGTCCCGTTCCAGAATGCGGGCACGAATCCGGCAATTCGAGCGTCGCCATTCTCGTCGAAGCTCAGGCCACCTTCGTCACCCTGCGGGAATACCTCGGTCGCCAGCACGTGGGCGACCGCCATTCCGTCGCTCGACCCCGCGCGCCGCGCCGCTGCCGCCCATGCTCGCACCGCGAGCGCCGTCCGCGACGCGATGTGCCCGTCGGCGGGTCCGTTTGCTGCGCCGTCGCCATCGCTGCCTGGCGTTGCCGGAGCAGCTCCGTCGAGGTCGGGCCGCATCATCACTCGCACGCCCTCGTTGCGGGCCATCTCGGTGCCTGCGAAATCCGGCGCCAGCAGCGAGTCGCAACCGAGAAATTGCACCTTCGAGCCGGCCTTGCGCAGGCCGGCGAGAATGATGACCGCCTCTGCCGGATAGCCGGCGAAGAACACCGCCTCCACGTTGCCGGCGACGAGCCCCTGGATCACCGGGGCATAGGACTTCTCGCTGGCGACGATCGGGAACACGAGCGGCGTGACGTTGCGGGTCTTGAGCGTCTCGACGGCGCCAGCCGTGAGCCCGCGCGCATACGCCGTGCGGTCCTGGACGATCGCGACCTTGCCGGACTTGGCCGTTTCGGCCAGCCAAAGGCCGGCCGCCTGTCCCTGGCGGTCCTCGCGGCCGGAGAGCCGGAACACCGTCTTGCCGGCGCGCCGTTCGGTCAGGGCCGGTAGCCTCGCCGCAGGCGCAATGAGCAGAGTGCCCGCCGGCCCGTACACGGCCGCCGCTGCCAGAGCGGCCTTCTCGCAGACGTGGCCTACGACGAGCTTCACCCCTGCCCCGGCAAGCACCCGCGCGGCCGACGTGGCGCCGGCCTCGCTGCAATGGTCGTCAGCGGTGACGATGCGGATCGTTTCGCCGAGTACGCCGCCCTCGGCGTTGACGGCCTTGACGGCATCATCCACGGCTTTGCCGGCCGACCGCCCGAGAACGGCGTACCGCCCCGTCTGTGGCAGCGCCACGCCGATCAGAATCTCGGCCTTGGAGGCTGTGGTGGCTGCGACCAGCAGCGAAAGCCCGCCGGCAAGGACCACGCCGGCGCGCGCGCGCAGTCCAGCCGCTGGTCCGGCGGCGAGACGGTGACGGAGCTCGAAAAGGCGAAAGCGGGCGAACGGCACGCGACCTCGAATCGAAAGACGGAAGCTGCGGGACCGATCTCTGCGGCAGGGCCGCGCCGGGATCAAGCCGCCGCTCGCGAACAACAGCCCCGCACCGAGCCCCGGTACGGTCCGGCGGCGGAGGTGCAGGGATTTTGTGCAGAGCGGCCCGCTGCCTCGTCTTTGGCTTGCCCGCAGGCGAGAGGGTGGCATACGGTGCCGTATTTCCCGTTTGTCTCGGCGCACGGGGTGGAAGGGGAGGGGACAATGAGTGAGACCGTGTTCGTTGTGGCATATGACGGCACCGACGAGGGGGCGGTCACCCTGGCCGCCCGGCACGCGGCGAAGGAGGGCGCGCGCCTTCACGTCGTCCACGTCCTCGAGTGGTCGCCCTACACCTTCCTGACGCCCCAGGAGCTCGCCGACCGCCACCGCCAGCGGGAGGCCGACTTCGCCAGGGCCACGGATACCGTGCTCGCACCCGTCCTCGAGAGGACCCGGGTCGGAGGCCTCACCGTCACGGGCGAGGTCCGGTTCGGGAATCCGACCGACGTCGTCATCGAGGTCGCGAAGGAGCAGAAGGCTGCCCTGGTGTTCGCCGGGCGCTCGGGCACCTTGAGCGCGCGGGTGTTCGGCAGCGTCGCCTCGGGCCTCGCCCAATCGTCGCCCATTCCCGTCGTAATCGTCCCCGCCCAATCCCGTTGAACCGAGAGCCAGCCGATGACACCGCCCCGCCTACTGCGCCGTGAGGCCTTTCTCGTGCTCGCCGCACTCGTTGCCTCAAGCAGCACAGCTAGCGCGCAATCGATCGACGAGACGATCAACGCCGCCGTAGCGGCGGTGACGTCACCGTTCGTCGCCTTCATCTTCGCGCCGTTCCCGGGCACCACCTTCCCGTGGATCGTGCTGTGGCTCATCACCGGCGCAACGATCTTCACGCTCTATTTCGGTTTCGTTCAGCTGTGGGCGTTCAAGCACGCGATCGATCTCGTCAAAGGCGACTACTCCGATCCGAAGCACGCTGGCGAGGTCAGCCACTTCCAGGCACTTTCGACGGCGCTCTCGGGAACCGTCGGGCTCGGCAATATCGCCGGCGTCACCGTGGCCGTGTCGGTCGGCGGGCCTGGCGCCACCTTCTGGATGATCCTCGCCGGTCTCACGGGCATGGCGTCCAAGTTCACGGAATGCACACTCGGTGTGAAGTACCGCAACGAGTATCCGAACGGCACCGTCTCGGGCGGCGCCATGTACTATCTTTCGAAGGGCCTCGCCGAGCGGGGCTTTCCCGGCGCCGGACGAGTCATGGCGGTCTTCTTCGCCATCTGCTGCATCATGGGCGCGTTCGGCGGCGGCAACATGTTCCAGGCAAACCAGGTGCATGCGCAGATCGTCAATGTCACCGGCGGCGAGGCGAGTTTCTTGAACGAGCGCGGCTGGCTGACGGGCCTCGTCATGGCCTCGATCGTATTCCTGGTCATCGTCGGCGGCATCAAGTCGATCGCAAACTTCGCCGAGAAGATCGTGCCGTTCATGGCCGTCCTCTATGTCGGATCGTGCCTGGCCATCCTCGTCACCAACTACGATCGAATTTTCTGGGCCGTCGGGCAGATCTTGGAGGGAGCGTTCACCGGGCTCGGCGTCGCGGGCGGCGCCGTCGGCGCTCTCATCCAAGGCTTCCGCCGCGCGACGTTCTCCAACGAGGCCGGCGTCGGCTCGGCGGCGATCGCCCATTCGGCGGTGCGCACGAACGAGCCAGTGACCGAGGGTTTCGTGTCGTTGCTCGAACCCTTCATCGACACGGTCGTGATCTGCACCATGACCGCTCTCGTCGTCATCATTACCGGCGTGCTCGAGGTCGACCCGGCGACGGGGAGCTACGTATGGGACAGCGCGGCCGGGCGCATCGCGACCGAAGGCAATCTGTCGGGCGTGGCGCTCACCTCGCTCGCGTTCTCGAAGGAGATCTACTGGTTCCCCTACCTGCTGGCGCTCGCCGTCGTGCTATTCGCATTCTCGACCATGATCTCGTGGTCGTACTACGGGCTCAAGGCGTGGACCTATCTCTTCGGAGAGAGCGCCGGCGCGGAAACGACCTACAATGTGATCTTCTGCATCTTCGTCGTCATCGGTGCGGCCATGAACCTCGGCGCCGTCATCGACTTCGCCGACGCCTCGCTGTTCGCCATGGCACTCGTCAATATCACCGGGCTTTACATCCTGATGCCGGTTGTCAAACGCGAGATGACGTCCTATTGGTCGCGCCTCGCGAGCGGCGAGATCCGGAAAGTGACTTGACGCGAGGGCCCTTCGAGCCTCGCGCCCTGCAGGCAACCGCCACGCTGGGGCTCATGCGCTACTGCGCCGGGCCAGATCTGCCAGGATATCGTCGACGAGCGCCTCGGGCGACGCCTGCTCGGTCAGCAGGTGCAGCTCCGGGGCCTCGGGCCGTTCGTACTCGGAATCGATGCCGGTGAAATTCTTGATCAGCCCTTCGCGCGCCTTGCGGTAGAGCCCCTTGGGGTCGCGCTGCTCGCAGACCTCGAGCGGAGTGTCGACGAAGACCTCGACAAACTCTCCCTCCTGGAACAGGTCGCGCGCCATCCGCCGCTCGGCGCGGAACGGCGAGATGAACGACACGATGACGATGAGGCCGGCATCGACCATGAGCTTGGCGACCTCGGCGACGCGGCGGATGTTCTCGACCCGATCGGCATCCGCGAAGCCGAGATCCCGGTTGAGGCCGTGACGCACGTTGTCGCCGTCGAGGATGTACGTGTGGCGGCCGTCCGCATGAAGCCGCTTGTCGAGCAGATCGGCGAGCGTCGATTTGCCAGACCCCGAAAGACCCGTGAACCACAGGCAGCATGGCTTCTGATGCTTGGCCGCCGCGCGCGCCGCCTTGTCGATGGTGAGCGCCTGCCAATGCACGTGCTCGGCCCGCCTCAGGCCGAAGCGAATGAGCCCTGCGCCGACGGTCGCGTTCGACAGCTTGTCGATCAGTATGAAGCTGCCGAGCTCGCGCAACGTGTCGTAGGGCTCGAACACGAGCGGACGCGAGAACGAGAGGTTGCAGAGGCCGATGTCGTTGAGCCCGAGCTGACGCGCTGCCGTTTTCTCGAGCGTGTCGACGTTGATCTTGTGCTTCAAGGCGCTGACGGTCGCGGTCGCAGCCTGCGTGCCGCACTTCACATGGTACGGACGCCCCGGCAGCATGGGCTCGTCGCCCATCCAAATGAGGTGCGCGGCCATCTGGTCGGCGACCTGCGGTCGCTCGGCCGCCGCCGTCAGCACGTCACCGCGCGATACGTCCACCTCCTCGGCGAGCACGATCGTGACCGCGTCTCCCGCCTTGGCGACGGCGAGATCGCCGTCCGCAGTCACGATGCGGGCGACCTCGGCGACGCGTCCCGACGGGAGTACGGTGAGCTTGTCGCCGGGCGCGACCCTTCCCGAAACGACGTTGCCGGAAAATCCGCGGAAGTCGGCGTTGGGACGGCTGACGAGCTGCACCGGCATGCGGAACGGCCGGCCGGAGGGGTCCTGTCCCGCCTCGGTCTCCTCCAGGATCGCGAGCAGAGACGGCCCCTTGTACCAGCCCATGGTCTCGCCCGGCCGGCAGACATTGTCTCCCGTGCGCGCCACGACCGGCACGCAGGTGACGTCGGGTATGCCGAGTCGCGCCGCGAACTCGCGATAGGCGGCGGCGATCTCATCGAAGCGCGCCTCGGAGAACGCGACCAGGTCCATCTTGTTGACCGCCAGCACCACGTGCCGGATGCCGAGCAGGTGAACGATGAAGCTGTGCCGCCGCGTTTGCGTGAGCAGCCCTTTCCTGGCGTCGACCAGGATCACGGCGAGGTCCGCGCCGCTGGCCCCCGTCGCCATGTTGCGCGTGTACTGCTCGTGGCCGGGCGTGTCGGCGACGATGAACTTGCGTTTCCCGGTCGCGAAGTAGCGATAGGCGACGTCGATTGTGATCCCCTGCTCGCGCTCGGCCTGCAGGCCATCGACCAGGAAGGCGAAGTCGATGTCGTTCCCCACTGTACCAAGCTTGCGGCTGTCGGCGACGAGGGCCGCGAGCTGGTCCTCCAGCACGAGCTGGCTGTCGTAGAGGAGGCGGCCGATGAGCGTGCTCTTGCCGTCGTCGACACTGCCGCAGGTGAGGAAGCGGAGCAGCGTCTTGCTGGCGCCCTGCCCCTCTCTCTCGTGATCGGGCCCGCCCATCAGAAGTAGCCCTCCTGCTTCTTCTTCTCCATTGAGCCCGCCTCGTCCTTGTCGATCACGCGGCCCTGGCGCTCGCTGGTGCGCGCCTCGACGAGCTCGTCGACGATCTCAGCAAGCGAGGCCGCGGTACTCTCGATGGCGCCGGTCAGCGGATAGCAGCCTAGGGTGCGAAAACGCACCCGACGCATCTGTGGCTTCTCACCCTGCTGCAACGGCAGCCGGGCATCGTCGACCATGATGAGCATGCCGTCGCGCTCGACGACCGGCCGCTCGGCTGCAAAATAGAGCGGCACGATGGGGATGCTCTCGGCCTCGATGTAGCTCCACACGTCGAGCTCGGTCCAATTGGAGAGCGGAAAGACCCGCATGCTCTCCTTGGGTCTCAGACGGGTGTTGAAAATGCGCCACAACTCGGGCCTTTGTGACTTCGGGTCCCAGCGGTGCTGTGCCGAGCGGACAGAAAAAATGCGCTCCTTCGCCCTGCTCTTCTCCTCGTCGCGGCGTGCGCCGCCGATAGCTGCGTCGAAGCCGTACTTGTCGAGCGCCTGACGGAGCGCGACCGTCTTCATGACGTCGGTGTGGACTGCGCTGCCGTGGGTTACGGGCGAGATGCCTTCGGCGAGTCCCTGCTCGTTGATATGCACGATGAGGTCGAGCCCGAGACGGCGCACCGTCTCGTCGCGAAACGCGATCATTTCGGCGAACTTCCAGGTCGTGTCGACGTGGAGCAGAGGGAACGGCGGCTTGGCCGGATAGAACGCCTTCATGGCGAGGTGCAGGAGCACCGAGGAGTCCTTGCCGATGGAATAGAGCAATACCGGCTTCTGGAACTCCGCCGCCACCTCCCGCAGGATGAAGATGCTCTCGTCCTCGAGCTTCTTGAGGTGATCGGAAAGTCGGGTCATGCGCGTGGAAGCCCTCGCGGATGCGGGGCTGTCGAACCTGCCCGTTGCCGCCTCGAAACGAAGCTGCCGCCGGAGACTCGTGCCGCACAGCCGTCTGCGGTTGATTAGCACGGTCCCGGTGGGTTGTCTCTGCCCTGCCAGAGGTCCGGTTGTCTCAGCAAAATCGCTGTCAGGTCAAATGCGCCATGGCCGGCGCACGGCGTCGTTCGGCGGGCCCGCGATCAGGCAATGAGCGTGCGCAGGTACTGGCCGTAGTCGTTCTTCGGATAGCGCTCGGCGATGAGCCGAGCCAGCCCTTCGGCGTCGATGAACCCCTTGTAGAGCGCAATCTCCTCCGGGCACGATACTTTGAGGCCCTGCCGCTTCTCGATGGTCGCCACGTAGTTCGAGGCATCGAGCATGCTGTCCGGCGTGCCGGTATCGAACCACGCGTAGCCGCGCCCCATGCGCTCGACGGACAGTGCGCCACGCGCGAGATAAGCGGCGTTCACGTCGGTGATCTCGAGCTCACCGCGTTGCGACGGCTCGATGCTCTTGGCGATGTCCACCACGTCGTTGTCGTAGACGTAGAGCCCGGTGACCGCCCAATTCGATCTCGGCTTTTTCGGCTTCTCCTCGATCGACACGGCCTTGCCGCTGGCGTCGAAGGCGACGACGCCGTAGCGCTCGGGATCGCGCACCTGATACGCGAACACCGTGCCACCTTGCTTGCGCGCCACCGCGCTCGTGATCAGCTTCGTAAGTCCGTGGCCGTAGAATATGTTGTCGCCGAGCACCATGGACGCCGGCGAATTGCCGATGAACTTCTCGCCGATGATGAAGGCCTGAGCGAGCCCCTCGGGACGGGGCTGCTCGGCATAGGAGATCGCGAGCCCCCACTGCGAGCCGTCGCCGAGCAGCGCCTCGAAGCCGGGCAGGTCGCGCGGGGTCGAAATGACGAGGATGTCGCGGATGCCGCCCAGCATAAGCACGCTCAAGGGGTAGTAGATGAGCGGCTTATCGTAGATGGGCAGGATCTGCTTCGAGATCGTGAGCGTCATCGGGTGCAGGCGTGTGCCGCTGCCGCCCGCCAAAATGATCCCCTTCATCTCCGTCTCCCTCAAGTCTCAGGGCTGCGGGCCGCAGTGCCCACGTCAACCAGCCGCCTTCAGGATGCGTGTCACACAATCCGCGACTCCGCTTTGCCAGTCCGGCAGGGCAATGCCACACTCGCGCGCGAGACGCGAGCAATCGAGCACCGAGTTGGCCGGACGCCTGGCGGGCGTCGGATACTCGGCCGTCGCAATCGGCTTCACCGCGGCATGCGGACCTCCGTTGAGCCTCGAGATGCGAAACACCTCGGCAGCGAGTCCGGCCCAGGTCGTCTCGCCCGTGCCGGCGGCGTGATAGACGCCTGCCGGACGCGGGGCGCCGTCGTACGCGAGGAGCTTCGCTGCCACCGCGAGCAACGTGGCGGCCAGATGCGGCGCATAGGTCGGGCATCCGTGCTGGTCGGCAACGACCGCGATCTCTGGCCGGCCCGACGCGAGCCTCAGCATGGTCTTGACGAAATTGCTGCCGTGCGGGCTGTGGACCCAGGACGTTCTCACGATCGCGAAGCGTCCGCCCGCAGCCGCGACACGCCTCTCGCCGTCGAGCTTGGAGCGGCCATAGGCACTGACCGGCGCGGCCGGGTCGGTCTCGACATAGGGGCCCGTCTTGGTGCCGTCGAAAACGTAGTCGGTCGAGACGTGGACGAGAGGGATGCCGCGCCCGGCCGCGATCTCCGCCACGTAGCCCGCGCCAAGGCCGTTCACTGCCGAGGCCACGTCCTCCTCGCTCTCGGCCTTGTCGACCGCCGTATAGGCGCCTGCGTTGACGATCACATCGGGCGAAACCCCAGCCACGGCCTTCTCGATCGATGACCGGTCCGCAAGGTCGAGATGGGGCCGGCCGCGGGCGAGGACGTCGACCGTCCTCGGCCGCGCCGCCTCCAGCAGCGACGTCGCGACCTGGCCTCCAAAGCCTGTGACGAGCACTCTCAAGGCGCCTACCCAGCCTCGATACCAGGGGCCGACACGAGGCCGAGCCGCTCGCCGGCATAGACCTTGTTCCGGAGCGACCGCCACCAGCTCTCGTTGTCGAGGTACCAGCGGACCGTCTTGGCGATACCGCTCGCGAAGTTCTCCTGCGCCCGCCAGCCGAGCTCGGTCTCGAGCTTGGTTGCATCGATCGCATAGCGCCGGTCGTGGCCCGGACGATCCTTTACGAAGGTGACGAGGTCGCGCCGCGGCCGGGCTCCCGGCATCGCCTCGTCGACGAGGTCGCAGATGCGGTGGACAACTGCGAGGTTCGCCTGCTCGTTGCGCCCGCCGACATTGTACTTCTCGCCGATGCGACCTCGCGTCAGGATCGTGTAGAGCGCGCGTGCGTGGTCGTCGACATAGAGCCAGTCACGGACGTTCTGTCCGTCGCCATAGACGGGGAGCTTCACGCCATGCATGGCGTTGAGGATCATGAGAGGGATCAGCTTCTCGGGAAACTGATAAGGCCCGTAGTTGTTCGAGCAGTTCGAGATCAGCGCCGGCAGCCCGTAGGTACGCTGCCAGGCGAGCACGAGATGGTCGGAGGCCGCCTTGCTCGCAGAGTAGGGCGAGCTCGGGTCGTACGGCGTCGTCTCCTCGAATAGGCCATCGGGCCCGAGCGAGCCGTAGACCTCGTCGGTCGAGACGTGCAGGAACCGGAACCGCTCGCGCGCCCCGGCCTCGAGCCTGGACCAGTAGCCGCGTGCCGCCTCGAGCAGGGTATAGGTGCCGACGATATTGGTCTCGACGAAGTCGCGCGAGCCGGTGATCGAACGGTCGACGTGGCTCTCGGCGGCGAGGTGCAGGACCGCGTCCGGCTCAAACTCCCGGAAAGCAGCGTCCATCGCCATCCGGTCGCAGATGTCGGCCTTCAGAAATCGATAGTTGCCGAGCTTCGAGACCGGCGCCACCGAGTCGAGGTTGGCGGCGTAGGTGAGCTTGTCGATGTTGAGGATCGGAAGCTCGAGGTCGCCGGCGAGATACCTGCAGACGGCCGAGCCGATGAAGCCCGCTCCCCCCGTCACGATGATGCGCATCGAACCTCCCGGCTTCCTCGGTCGGCCGCGGCTCGAATCGAAGCCGCAGGCGGACGGCTATGTCGTAATCTCCCGGCAAAGGCGATGCAACCGGCCGGGGGACGGCCCGGCATACCGCTGTCTTGCCGCGGGCGGCGAGCGCTCTGCAGCGGGGTCCGGCGTCAGACTGACCGCGCCCCACCAGCGCCGGGTCCGGCCTCGCCCGGCCGCGGCGAGGCCGGGTCGGCGGACGCGAGCCGCGCGGCGCCGTAGACCGCGAGCGCGCCGATGGCGACCGAGGCCTGGAACCACGTCTGCCACAGGCCGTAGCTCGCCGCGATCATGCCGAACGTCATGGCGGCCTGCGCCAGCGCATAGGGCGCGAGCCGCTGCGGAAGCTGGCGCGAGGCCCAGATGGCGGCAAGCCCTGCCCAGGCGAACAGAACGGTGCCGATCCCGCCAAGCTCATACCAGACCTGCAAGTAGACATTGTGGGGATGCGGCCTCCACTCGGGCGGCGGAGACGTCCTCGACACGGATGCGTGCGTCTCCTTGAATTCCTGGCTCCTCTTGTGCGTCGAGTCGATGCCGACCCCGAATACCGGTGCCTTCAGGATCTGCTCGGCCGTGTAATTCCAGATGAGCACCCTCTGGCGCGCCGTGCTGAAGAGCCAAGGTGCCTCGTGGAGCCCATACTTGTAGGCGGCGAGCGATACCGGGACGATGAGGACCATGATGCCGACCAGGGTTGCGGCGATGAGGCGGCGGGCCGCGTCGGCCGACACGATGGCGAGACCGAATGCGGCGCCGCTCGCTAGCAGACCCAACTGCGACGACTGGTGTCGCGACGTGACGAGCAGGACAACGGCGGAGAAGACGAGGCCGCCCGTCAGAAGCGTTCGCAGCCGGCCGGAGGCCTGCTGCAAACCGACGAGAATCGCCGGCCACAGCAGCAGGCAATAGAGGCCCGTCGAGCGGTTGAGATTGGCATCGCTCACCTGGACGATGCCTTTCCTCGAAATCTTGAGGTGCTTCTCGTACCCCGACTGCAGCATCGGGAACTCCTTGAAGAGGAAGTTCGCGAGCCCGCGTTCGGTGACCGTCTCCAAAAGCAGGTAGACGCTCGCGGTCAAAAGCCCCACGGTGAGGCCTGTCAAGACGCGCTCGAGCTGGTCGCGGCCGGCACCGTCGATGAAATACGAAATGACGAGCGCGGCGGCGAGCACGGCGGCCGTCAGAAGACCTTTGACCGTGCCGTCGACTGGAGATTCGGCCCAGAGCGCGCTGACGAGCGACCAGCACGTGAAGGCTGCAAAGGGCACGAGCAGCGCGCGGCGCGCGGGCTCCTTCAGCCAGGCGCCGATCGCGCGGAGATCGAGCCGGCCGGAGACGGCGCCAAGCGCCGCCAGGACGAGCACGGCACCGCCGGCGATGACCGTCGCAAAGCGAGGAAAGGCGACGAACAGGATGCCGAGGACGACGAAGCCGGCAAAGTCCAGGGACTTTCTATCGGGCATGAAGCAATCGGCCTCGCTTGCATCGAAACTCGAGATCAACGGCCATTGGCCCACGCCGCAAGCACCGATCAACTTGTGGCCGGCACGCTGGCATCTACGGTACCTCAGGAACACTCGCCTCGTCACTGGCCCGGCGCGGCGGTCATCTCGCAATCGCCGACCTCGAAGCAGGGGACCGTCAGTCGGCGATCGCGTGGCGCCACGCCAGAATGACTCAAGGCACCCCGGCCGGCAATCGGCCCGAGCTTGTCAGGCCGCGCTGCCAAGTCAATCGCATTCTCCATCGCACTAGCCGGAGAAACGTTCGCGAGATGGCCGGATTGGCCGCCGCATTCGGATTGACGCCCGGTCCTAAGTCCGGTCGCCGGCCCGCAGGCACGAGCGGTAAAACGTCGCGAGCTTCTCGCCTTCGGCATCCCAGCTGTAGACGCGCTCGACGGCCTCGCGGCCGCGCCGCCCCATCGCCTCAGCCTCCGCAGGATGGTCGAGGATCCAGAGCATCGCCTCGGCGATTGCATCGGGATTCTTGGGGTCGACAACGAGACCGCAGCCGGCCTCGGTGACGATGCGCCGCCAAAGCGGGAAGTCCGAAACGATGGCCGGCAGGCCGGCCGCCATGTACTCGAAGAGCTTCACCGGATAGGAATCGAGATAGTTGGGAATCGGGTGCAGGAGCACGAGGCCGGCACGCGAGCGGCCGAGCAGGGCAGCGACCTCCTCTCGCGAGGCGTAGCCCCTGTAGTCCACGCGCCGCCAGCCGGGAAGCGCCTCGACCTCAGCGGCAAGGCCTGGAGGGGCGAACAGGCCGGCGACCTCAAGCTTGAGATCGCGGCGGCGCCCGGCGATGTCGAGCGCCGCGAGCATCTCGACGGCGCCCCTGACGAGGCTCAAGCCGCCGACGTAAGCGAGCGTCGCCGGCCGCTCGGCATAGGGCACAGGCGCGGCCTCGACGAGCTCGTCCTTGATGGGGAAGTTCTGAACGACGACCGTGCGTGCGGCCGGAAACCTCTTGCCAATGGTCTCGGTGGCCGCAACGAAGCCGTCGATAGCCAGCACGGCGAGACGCTCGACGCCGTCCACCAGCCACGCCACCGGACGTCGCAGCGGGGCTGGGATCCAGTGCTTGGACAGGACCTGGCGCGGCAGATCCTCGTGAACGTCATAGACGATCTCAGCACCGGAGAGCTTCAGGGCCATCGCAACGGGGATCAGCTCCGGATCGTGGAAATGCACGATTCTCGGCCGCATCGAGCGCAGCTTCGCGTACGCCCGCGCGCTGCCCTTGAGAAACCGCGTGAGGCGCCCACCGCCGATGGCACCGAGGTCGACGATCGCCACCTGATCGGGGGTCGCCGGGGTCGAGCCCAGGCCGTCGGCGACGACGACCACGACCTCGCGACCGAGAGCCCGCGCGAGCGTCAAGGCCTCCTTCTTGACGATGCGCACGTCCGAACGCGGGTGCAGCGTCGTCAGGTGAACAGTATGAGGCATGCCCGCGAGTCTCGGTCCCTGTCGCTCCGACGCACTGGCCCGCTCGCATTGCTGAAGCGGCGGGACTGGCATAGGACTATCGAAAGCTGTAATCAACGCCGATCATGCGCATCTGGTACATTCACCCCTTCGCGGGCGGGCCGGGAATCGGCCGCATTCACCGCCCGTTCCATCTCGCCCGCTCGTGGCGAAGCCTCGGTCACGAGACGACCGTGTTCGTGTCCTCGTTCCATCACATGCTCGAGAAGCGCGGCCCGCTCGCCGGGACGACCGATGTCGAGGGAATCCCCTACGTCGCGCTCGAGGCACGGAGGTACGAGGGCAACGGTGCCCAGCGCCTCCTCAACATGCTCGACTTCTGCCGCAGCCTGGCGCGGCTCGACGAGAAAATTGCCGCGGGCGACGCGCCCGACGCCATCATCGTCTCGTCGCCGCATCCGTTTCCGGTCTACGCCGCCCGCCGGCTGGCCGCCAGGGCCGGCGCCACACTCGTGTTCGAGATCCGCGACATCTGGCCGTTGAGCGTCATCGAGATCCTCGGCGCGTCGCCCTGGCATCCGTTCGTGCTGCTTGCCGGGCACGCCGAGCGGTTCGCCTATCGCCATGCCGACCTCGTCGCCTCGGTGCTGCCGCGCGCCAGGGACCACGTCGTGCGCTCGGGGTTTCCAGAACTGCCCTTCGTCTGGGTGCCGAATGGAGCTGGCGGCCCGGCTGCGAGCAGGGTCGCCTCCGGACCGGTCGCGCGGGCCGCCATTGCGGCCATAGACACCTGGCGGCGCCAGGGCCGCGCCGTCGTCGTCCACGCTGGCGCGATGGGCCCGCCGAACGGACTGCTCGAGCTGATGGATGCGTTGAGCGAGGACCCGGACGGCGAGGTCGCGCGACGGCTCGCCCTCCTCCTGCTCGGCTCGGGCTCGCTCGAGGAGGAGCTGCGCCGCCGCGCGGAGCGCGCCGCGTGCCCCGTGCTCGTCGCCGGCGAGGTGGCCCGCGGGGAAGTGGACGCCATTCTCGCCGAGGCCGACATCGGCTATGCCGGCGTGCGCAACCTGCCGCGGCTCTACCGCTACGGGATCTCCCTCAACAAAGTGCCTGACTATCTCCAGGCGGGTCTGGCCTGCTATCTCCCGATCGCGCCGTGCGGCGATCCCGTCTCCGAGGCCGGCGCCGGCATCGCCGAGGAGGCCGCGAGCCCGGCGTGCCTGCGCGAAGGGCTGCTCAAGCTGGCACGCCTCCCGGCCACTGAGCGGCGCGCCATGGGCGAGCGCGGGCGGGCGTACATCGCCGAGCACTACGGCTTCGACGCCATCGCTCAGAGGTATTCCGCGGCCATCGAGGCCGTGCGGACGAGGATGGACAGGACGTAGCCCGCTACGCGACCGCTTCGGCCAGCGCGGCAACGACCGCTGCGCGGTCCTGATCCGAGAGATCCGGGCCCATCGGCAAGCTCATCACGTGCCTTGCAAGCCAGCTCGCGGCCGGCGTCTCATCGGTGTGGGCGAGGTGCCGGTAGGCGGGCTGCTCGTTGAGCGGCACCGGGTAGTGGACCGCCGTCGGGATACCCTTCTCCGCGAGCCTGGCCTGCACCGCCTCGCGGTCGGGCACGAGGACCGTATACTGGGCGTAGACGCTACTGCGATCGGGCGCGAGTGAGAGTGTGCGCACGCCGCCGAGCTTCGTCCCAACCTCGCCCGGCCCGACCGGCCGCGCGCCGGGAATGCGTGTCAGAATGTCGTTCGTATAGTGCGCACCGATCGCACTGCGCCGCTCCGTCTCCCAACCGAAGCGCGGCCACTTCGCCAGCACGATCGCACACTGCAGCGTATCCATGCGTCCGCCGACGCCGATCCGCGTATGCACGTAGCGCCTGCTCTGGCCATGCACGCGGATCTCGCGCGCCGCCTGGGCGAGACCGTCGTCGCTCGTAAACAGGGCGCCGCCGTCGCCGTAGCAGCCGAGCGGCTTCGAAGGGAAGAAGCTCGTGGCGCCGAAGGTCGAGAGTCCGCAGCTCTTGCGGCCCTTGTAGTTGGCGCCGAAGCTCTGTGCCGCGTCCTCGATGACGGCGATGCCGTCGTGGCGGGCGGCGACGGAATTGATCTCGTCCATATCCGCCACCTGGCCGTAGAGGCTGACGGGAATGATGGCCTTGGTCTTCTTTGTGATCCGCGCTGCGATGGCGCGAGCATCGATATTGGCCGTCGTGGGGTCGACGTCGACGAATACGGGCGTGGCGCCCGCGAGCACGATCATCTCGGCGGTGGCGACGAAGGTGAACGGCGTCGTCACGACCTCGTCGCCGGGACCGACGCCGAGCGCCATCAGGGCGATGAGCAGCGCCTCGGTGCCGCTCGCGACGGTGATGCAGTGCTTCGCGCCGGCGTAGGCGGCGAGTGCCGCCTCGAGCTCTGCCACCTCCGGCCCCATGATGTACTGCCCGTGCTCCAGCACGCGCGCCATACGGCGATCGAGGTCCGCCCTGATGGCCGCCTGCTGGACCTTGAGATCGATGAATTGCATGGATCGTGGGGCCTTTTCCTGACTGCGTCCCGTGCCTCAGGCCGGCCTGCAGATGCCGTTTTCAAGCACGTAGCGGAGGCCCGTCGCGGGACAGACCGCCTCGCCGCTGCCTTCGGCCGGAAGAGCAAGACGCTCCCCGTGAGCGCTCACCCAGCCCTTCCGCCCGGCCGGCACGCCAACGACGAGCGCGTAGGGCGGGACGTCACGGTTGACGACGGCACCGGCGCCGACGAAGGCGTACTCGCCGATGGTGACGCCGCAAACGATGGTCGAGTTGGCGCCGAGCGTCGCCCCGCGCTTCACCACCGTATCGCGGTACTCGCTCTTGCGTGAGACGTGCGCGCGGGGGTTGTAGACGTTGGTGAATACCATGCTCGGCCCACAGAACACGTCGTCCTCGAGTGTCACATTGTCGTAGACGGAGACGTTGTTCTGGATTCTGACGTTGTTGCCGATGCGGACTTTGTTGCCGACGAACACGTTCTGGCCGAGCGAACAGCCACTGCCGATGATAGCGCCACCGCAGACGTGGACGAAGTGCCAGATCGATGTGCCTTCGCCGATGGTCGCGCCGCCGTCGACGATTGCCGAGGGATGAACGGTCACCGGCATGGGGTCAGTACTCCAGGGGCAGGCCGACGCGCTTGCCGTCCCGTGCCGATAGATAGAGCGCGATCAGAAGCTCGAGCGACTTCAAGCCCTCGCGGCCGTCGGTCTCGGGCTCGGCCTCGCCGGTGAGCGTCCTGATGACGTTGTCGTAGTAGAGTGGATGGCCAAAACCGTAGACGGAGGTCGTCTGGTAGCTGGCCTTCGAGACCTCCTCGTCCTCGGGCCGCTTGTCGGCGAACTCCCAGTGCTGGATCTCGTTGACGGCGACGCCGCCGATCCGCACCGATCCCTTCTCGCCGAGGATGGTAATGCTGCCCTCGAGGTTCTTGGGGTACGTCAGCATGGTGACGTTGAGGGTGCCCATGGCGCCGCTGCGCCAGCGCAGTGCCGCAACTCCGGTGTCCTCGACCTCGATGTCGCGCTCGAGGGTTCCCGTGTAGCACATCACGCTCTCGATGGGGCCGACGAGCCAGTCGAGCAGGTCGATGTAGTGGCTGGCCTGGTTCATGAAGGCGCCGCCGTCGAACTCCCACGTGCCACGCCACTTGGCGCTGTCGTAGTAGGACTGGGGCCGCGTCCAGAAGACGTTGATGGCGACCGAGTAGATACGTCCGAAGCGCTTCTGCTCCACCGCCTGCTTCAACATCTGGAGCGTGGCATTGCGCCGATTCTGCTTGACGACGAACAGGCGGACGCCGGCCTTGTCGCAAGCGTCGACCATGGCGAGGCCGTCGGAGAACCGGGTCGCCATCGGCTTCTCGGTCATCACGTTGATGCCGGCCTTGGCGGCCTCGATGGTCTGTCGAGGGTGAAGACCCGACGGGGTGGTCAGAATAACGCAATCGGCACTCGTCGCTGCCAGCATGTCGGCGAGCGACCTGTGGGGCCGGGCGCCGGTCTCCTTGGCGGCCCGGGCAAGGGCCTCCGGATCGACGTCGCATATATCGGTGAGCTCGCAGCGATCGGTGTGGCTCTTGACGGCGCCGAAGTGGTTCGCGGCGATGCGTCCGCAGCCGACGAGGGCGAAGCGGACCTTGCGGCCGGTGACGGGAGCCCGTGTCATGGCGTCCCTACAGCCTGAAGACGCTGAAGCCCTGCGCGGCAGCGGCGTGCCTGTCGTAGAGGCTTTTCACGTCGACCAGAATCGGCTGGTCGCCCTTGACGAAGCCCCGCAGCGTTTTGAGCGGCGTGTCGCGATACTCGTTGTGGCCGACGGCCACCACCAGCGTATCGACTGGATCAGCGCTCGTGATCTCGCCCATGGAGAGGCCGTACTCGTGCTTGACCTCCTCGGGATCGGCCTTGGGGTCGGTCACGATCACTGTCGCACCGTGGTCCATAAGCTCCTTGACGAGGTCGACGACCTTCGAGTTGCGGATGTCGGGACAGTTCTCCTTGAAGGTGATGCCCATCACGCCGATGCGCGAGCGCGAAACGTCGATGCCCTGCTTCAGCATGCGCTTCACGGTGTTGCGCGCGACGTAGCGGCCCATGTTGTCGTTGATGCGCCGTCCGGCCAGGATCACCTGAGGCAGATAGCCGAGCTGCTCGGCCTTGTGGGTCAGGTAGTAGGGGTCGACGCCAATGCAGTGGCCGCCGACGAGGCCCGGGCGGAAGTTCAAAAAGTTCCACTTGGTGAGTGCTGCAGACAGAACGTCGGACGTATCGATGCCGATCCTCGCAAACACGACAGACAGCTCGTTCATGAGCGCGATATTGAGGTCGCGCTGCGTATTCTCGATGACCTTCGAGGCTTCGGCAACCTTGATACTGCTCGCTTTGTGGGTTCCGGCCGTGATGATCTCCTTGTATAGCCGGTCGACCGCCTCGGCCACGTCAGGTGTCGAGCCGCTCGTCACTTTGACGATGGTCGGCAGGCGGTGCTGCTTGTCGGCCGGATTGATGCGCTCGGGACTGTAGCCGACGAAGAACTCCTCGTTGAACCTCAGGCCCGAGGCGCGCTCGAGCGCCGGGACGCAGACCTCCTCGGTCGCCCCCGGATAGACCGTCGACTCGTAGACCACGACCGAACCCTTCGGCATGACCTTGCCGATCATCTCCGACGCGGACACGAGCGGGGCGAGGTCTGGACGGTTGGCGTCGTCGATCGGGGTCGGAACCGTGACGATGAACACCTTGCAGCGCGAGAGATCGGCCGGATTGCTCGAATAGGAGAGGTGCTTGGCGCTCTGGAGCTCGTCGTCCTCGACCTCGAGCGTGCGATCATGGCCGGCTGCGAGCTCCGTCACGCGATCCGGCTTGATGTCGAAACCGACGACCGGGCGCCGCTTGCCGAACTCGACGGCGAGCGGCAGGCCCACGTACCCGAGGCCGATGAGAGCGATAGTTTCTTTGTCGAGGCTTCTCATTGCGTTCTGCTTGCCGATGGATGACACAGGAATGTACGCCAGGAGATGGCGGCGTGTTGCCGTAATGACACAGCGTGGAATCGTCAGGGTATCACTAGCGACTCCAAGACCCCATTGCAATCGGGCACGGTGCGCCCGGAGCCGCGCGGCACAGCATACCTGTGTGGCGCCCGACGGCGGGTCGGAACGGCTTCGCTATGCCCGGCTGAACCATGCCGGTGCGCAGGCCGGGCCCGGAAGCGTGGGGCGAGGTGCCGCGGACGACAGTGGCTACACTCGGCGCCGGGGCGGGGCGCGAGCCCGCGAGAGCAGGCTCTGCTCGGGACCGCCGACAGCGCTCTGGACATGCCCGGCGTCACGGCGTAGCAGGTGGCCCATTGTGCTCGGCCATGTCGGCTCGGGCCAGCGAGCGAAACGCACGCCGTCCGACTGAGCTCACACACCTGCCATGAGCAATGCGTCCATCGGAAATGCCAGGCGGCGTGCCGATTGCGTGTGGTTGACCAAGCGGCCATGCGCTAGAAAATCGAGGCTGCCGTCCCTGGTACCCTTGCCCCATTCGCACGAGACTTTGACGATCGGAATGAGATGTTCGGCATGCAATTGAGCGGGGTCCGCGCACGGCGCTTCGCTGGCATTCTGGGCTGGTGCTTCTCGGAGGCCTGGCACCAGTCTCCGCGGCAAGTGACGGTGCTCATCGTCGCCGGCATCCTCGCCCGTCTCTCCAACATGGCCGGCTTCATCGTGGCCCTGCTGTCGATCAATCTCGTCGTTTCTCGACAGCACCGCCTGGACCTGCTGGCGAGGCATGATTTGGCCTCCTTGCCGGAAAAGGTCGTCATCCTGGCTTTGATCGCAACCGTTGCAGGGACGTTCCTGCTCTCGATCGTGCTGGGCCTGTGGAAGCGTCAGGCTCTCAACCAACTGACGGATCAAGTCATCAAGGATCACCAGACCGCCCTGTTCGCTCGCTTCAGGGCAGAGGTGAGCCAACGAATTACCCAGCCGAAAGACTTTCCGCCAACTTACCTCCAATACTCCCAGCGCATCGAGCGCCAGCTCTTGCTGGCAATCAAGGCCGCAACCTCGCACGTCATCGACGGAACGATGAACTTCGTCTCGCTTTCGGTGACCTTGCTTCTGTTGCTCAGGCTCGACCCCCTGGCCTTCTTGCTCGTGCTCGTAATCTTCGGCCTGACGTCGCTGGCCACGGTGCTGGCCGGCCACCGGCAGCATCGCGCACGGCTTACCGTGCAACAGAAGGCCACCGAAACGGTCCGCCAGCGTGTTCAGAAGATGCGTTCCGGCACAGCCGACATCGAGGATCCCGCGTTCTGGTCTCGGATCGAGAATGAGCAACAGAACCAGCTCATGACCCTGCTCGAGGGAGCCGGTCTTACGAGCCGGTTCTACTCGAGCACCAAGGGCTGGAGCATTGGCCGCATCATATCGACGCCGCTCGTCTCGACGCCCTTGATGGCGACACTGGTCTTCTCGGGCCTCATTCTGATTTTCTTCGCGCGCTCGCAGACCAGCACGATCGATCTGCACCAGGCCATACTGATCGTGTTCGTCGTGCGTTTTGCACTATCGTTCGCCAGCGCCACGGCCAACGACATGCGCCGGGTGAGTGAACGCTATAGCTTTGTCGTTCTCGGCAACCGCATCCTCACTGGACGGCTGTCCATCTTGGATCAGCTCAATTCCGGCGCCACGAACGGCGCGAACCGGACGTACGATCCTCTGCCCGACGAGTGACGTCGTCTTCCGGCCGAGACCCCGGCCGTGGCACGCCCGGTCTTCGGCGGCCCCGGCCCCATGCCGACTGGCCCACCGGTTGGCGGCGCGACGCCCGATGGGCGGGCGTGGCTGCTCGTCGGAGGATTTAGCCCCGCAGCGGGCTCACGGCCGAGGCAGGGACGTGCCGGTCTACACGGGACTGCTCCACCCGCGGGCCAGCGACGCCGTTTCCCAGTCCTGCTCGGTGACGGGGATGTTGGCCGCAGCCAACCGCAGGCGAGCATCCGAAGACGTCGGCAAGGCGAGCACGGGGCAGCCGAGGAGCGGCGCTAGGTTGGCGCACGCGCCTCCGACGCTCTCGAGCCAATCGCCCTGGACTCCGACCTGTCGATCCGGACCGGCTTTGACCAGGCATTTGCGAGCCTTGATGGAGGGGACGCGGTCCGGAATGCGACAAACCAGGTGAGGCGTCTCCAGTACCACGACGTCGGCGTTTACGGTCTCGCCCCAGACTACGACTTGCACGATGCCTTCATGAATGGCCTTGCGGATGATCGGACTCTGCTCCGCCGCGACGAGGCTCAACGTCGGCCAGTGATAGACACCCTGCTTCACTCCCTGTTCAGCAGCCCGCCGCCAGCCATGGACGAGATCCTCCGCAACACCAGGCGGCAGCTGGAAGTTGGTGAGGTGAACCACCTCGATCTCGATCGGCGACTTGTCGCGCGAGACGCAGATGCGCGGCACCGGGAACGGACGCGGGTCGCGCGGCAGCCTGAGATTGCCGTGCTTGCCCTCGAGGCTGCGCCAATAGGCCGAGGCAGCCTTGTATTCCGCGCGCGCTCCGAACTTGCCGAGCGCCAGGCTGCTGGGTCCCTGCTTGGTGAGCGTGTTGGGGTCGGTCTGAATGAGCGCCAGCGGCAGCCGCGGGTGGAGCCGGGCGGGCTCCTCTTCGTAAAGTAGCTCAAGCCGGCTCTTGAGCTCGGCATCGGCGGCGAACCTGACACGATCCCAGCCACCGAGCGCCTCCATGACCGATCGCCGCAACAGCAGCGAGCTCAGGTTGGTCACGATCTGGCCGCCGCTCTGCGGCTTCGTCTCGTAGCGAAAGTCGTGCGTGATGCGCACGCCAGACGAGAGGTTCGACGATGCGTTGCGCTTGACGAGGTCGCGCACCTGGAGCGCGAGACGCTCGGAATGGGACCAGTCGTCTGCGCCATGCACCTGAATGAGATCGCCGGTCGCGGCAGAGAAACCCGTGTTCTGGGCCGCATACACTCCGGCATTGGTTTCGTGCCGGACGAGGCGCAGGCGCTGGTCACGGGCCGCCAGCGACTGGATCACACGGACCGTATCGTCTGTGCTGGCATCATCGACGGCTATGACCTCGATGTTGCGCCACGACTGCTCGAGCATCGACCGGATGGCGAAGCCGATGGTGTCGGCGCCGTTGTAGACTGGAAAGATCACGGAGACCTTGGGTCCGCTCGCGGAGTCGGCTGCGGACTCGCAGGGCGCCGTCACGTTGCCGATCGAGAGCGGCTGTGCCTCGTCGACCAGCTTCAGCGACGCGAACCCTCCCTGTGCGAGATGCCTGTTGAGAACGGCGAGCCGCGCCGCGTCCGGCTCGGCCCCGGCTCCGTGCCTGGCAAGAATAATGTTGCTCGACAGGAAGTCGTACTCGATCCGCGGCCTCTTTGCTCTCTCCCGCTCGATGAGGCTTTCGGCCTCGTCGAGCCGGCCTTCTTGCGACAGCAAGGCGGCCTCGAGAACCGGCGCCCACGTGCCGATCAACGAGGACAAGATGTTCAACATCAGCTTGTTCGCGCGCATGAAGTCGAGCTCGGCGAGCGCCGCTTCTACGTTGTCGTTGGCGGCGTAGTGGCGGGCCAGCGACCAGGCTGCATTGATGCGCTCGATCTTTCGCGCCCTAGGACAGGCGGTGATCTCCTTGAGGTAAGGCTCAGCCTCGCCGCTGAGGCTCTGGTTGACCGCCTCCTCAAGTTCGCCGATGGAGTAGGGAAGGCCGGAATGCCGCCTTGGCCAGACGCCCGGAACGCCATTGAGGACGACGTGCTTGAGCCCGGCCTTGGCCCGACTGACCGCGTCTCGCTTCCAATCTCTAATCATCACGCGGCTCAGATTCGGTTTGCCAGGGTTTGGGGCAATATCTCGCGCCGCTACCCAGCGCCGCCCCGGACATCCGGCACCGTCGCGGATCTAGTACCTTGATCGGAGAGCGGTCGCAAGGCGGCGGCTCAAAGGCACACGGCCTATGGCGCCGTCGCAGTCGCGGCGCTTACCGCACCCGCGAGCTGGTGCCAATCGGCCCTGCTCAAATCCACCGGCCAGTCCACGCTCGCAATGGTGACACCGGCCGCTGTCAAGTCGCGACGCGCGGCTGGTGTTGCCGGCACGATCGTCACGGGGCATTGAAACAGCGTTTCCAAGTTTGCGCGCACTGCCGGCAGCTGATCGAGCCAGACACCTTCAATCTCGAGGCGCGGGTCGGGGCCTGCCTTCACCACACAGGTGCGTGCAGTGAAGGATGGTAGGCGATCCGGCTTGTGGCTGAGGAGGTGGGGTGTTTCGATGACGAGCACGTCTGCGGTCACCGACTCGCCCCACACCACTACCTGGACCGCCCCCTCGTGAATGGCGCTACGCGCGGCCGGGCTCTGCGCCCGCATGACGAGGTCGAGCGCTGGCCAGTGATATATCGCCTGCTTTATGCCGCGCCCTGCCGCATCGTGGTAGCCTTGCGCGAGTTCCTCCGCGATCGCTGTCGGCAGCTGCAAATTTGTTAGGTGCAGCACATCGGTCGTGATTGGCTTCTTGTCGCGCGAGACGCAGATGCGCGGCACCGGGAACGGACGCGGGTCGCGCGGCAGCCTTAGATTACCCGATGCGCCTTCACGCTTGAGCCAGAAGGTCGACGCTTCCTTGTACTCCGCGCGCGCGCCGAACTTGCCGAGTGCCA
>JAGVSR010000062.1 GCA_019137195.1 Alphaproteobacteria bacterium | reverse complement strand
GTGACGAATCTTGTCTCGAATGCCGTCCGCTACGGCGACCAGGTCGTGATCCGCGCCGCTACCGAGGGACAGTGGCTGCGTGTCGAGGTGGATGACAACGGACCGGGCATTCCCGAGACCGAGCGCGAGAACGTGTTTCGGCCGTTCTACCGCATCGACAAGGCGCGGACCGCAACGGAAGGAAACTCGGGCCTGGGCCTTGCCATCGCCCGCGACATCGCCAAGAGCCACGGTGGTGACATCACGCTCGGCGAAAGCTCCATGGGCGGTCTGAGGGCCATCATCAGCGTGCCCCTCTGATGCGGTCGCAGGCCGGTCTCACGAGCGCGCCCGGCGCGTCCCGCCGCGTCGCTCGTCAATGGCGGACGCTGTCGTGCTCGACGTCGCCGTAGCGATCGCTTGCGGCCTTGTTGAAGTCGAAGCTCTGGATCGCGTCGACGATGATCCGGCCGGCCGACGTCGCATCGGCGATGCGCTGTCCGTGGGTGGGGAACCCGGATTTCTCGGCCCTTGCCGCGACCGGCGTCGTCTCGGCCGACGAGGTCGAGACGAGGCCTAGAAGGGCCGTTCCGAGCCCCGCCCAGGCTCCGGCACAACGGATCCAATGGGCTCCACTGCAACGCCAAATAGAACGTGACACGGGTGGGACTCCTCTCGGCAAGGCCATAACGCCGAGTGTGACCCACAATCGTTGCTGAGCCGTTAACACCTGCCCCGAATTCGGACGAGGTGGAATTGAGCATCGAAGAGTGACCGGCAGATCGCGCGTGGGCCTCAAGGACGCAGGCCCGTCGCACGGCCTCTGCTCTCACCTCTCGTCGCTACACGGGGAGTCTCATTCCTCGCGATACACCCGCTCGCGGCGCTCGTGGCGCTCCTGGGCCTCGAGCGATAGGGTCGCGATCGGACGAGCGTCGAGGCGCTTCAGGCCAATCGGCTCGCCGGTTTCCTCGCAATAGCCATAGGTGCCGTCCTCGAGACGCGCGAGCGCCGCATCGATCTTGGACACGAGCTTCCGCTGCCGATCGCGGGCACGGAGCTCGAGCGCGCGGTCGGTCTCCGATGTCGCGCGATCGGCGAGATCGGCGTGCTGCGTCGTATCCTCGTGCAGCCCCTCGAGCGTCTCCTTCGTCTGGCGCAGGATCTCCTCTTTCCAGTTGAGGAGCTTCTGCCGGAAATACATGCGCTGCCGCTCGTTCATGAACGGCTCGCTCTCGGAAGGCCGGTAGTCCGGTGGCAGCACGATCGGCTGAGCGGGCGCCTTGGCGGTGAGCTTCTTCTCCGTCGGCTTTGCAGCGGCCCTGACCATGATCTTTGCGGACGTCCCCGGAGATTTCGACACCGGCTTGACGGCCGGCTTGGCTTTTGAGGCCGCAGCTTTCGCCGGTACCGCTTTGGGCTTTCCAGCTGCTTTGCCAGACGCGGCCTTGGCAGGCGCCTTGGCCTTCGAAGCCGGCTTCTTGGTCGTCTTGCTCATCAAAGGCCTCCGGATCTTGCGATCACTGTCGGACAAGCTGTCGACACTCGTACGCTCGGTGCGCGGTTCCTTTGCCGTCAACACCTCCTTATGTCAAGAATTTCCGTGATTTAGGCCTTACGCAGCCGAGTTGCCGAAACGACCGGAATCAGTCGGCGAGCCCTCCTCGCGAGGCGTTGAATCTCAAGCGATTAATCACTGCTTAAACAATTATTGCTACTTGTAGTTGTGTTCGAACATGCTTTACAGTCTGTCTCGCTCCACGGCTGTCTGGGGCAAGTCAGGGCCAAAGAGGACTCTCAAAAGCTCTCCCGTTTGCAGAGATCGGGGCAGCGTTGCAACGGCAAGCCAGCACTCGTCCGCATTCCTTCGGGAAAGCCCACCAGCCCGGGTCAACCCACCGTCCCCTCGGGATGAGACGAGACGCCGAGAGACGCCACCTCGAGACGAGACGCCGCGTCCGGCTACACCCCGGACGTGGCGTCTTTCCGTTCCGCCCTCCTCCGGCTCCCCCTCGGCCCGGCAAACCCGGACGGCCTCGCTTGAAGCCCGGCGTTCACCCCCCTAAGGTTCCACGCCAGACGAAACAGGACGGCGAAGGCGGGCGAACGCGTGAAATTCGAGGGCACCAAATCTTATGTCGCGACCGAGGACCTGAAGGTAGCCGTCAACGCGGCCATCACGCTGGCTCGGCCCCTCCTCATCAAGGGCGAGCCGGGCACGGGCAAGTCCATGCTTGCCCAGGAGGTCGCGCGCGCACTCGGCGCCCCCCTCATCGAGTGGCACATCAAGTCGACGACCAAGGCGCAGCAGGGTCTTTATGAGTACGACGCGGTCTCGCGGCTTCGCGACAGCCAGCTCGGCGACGCGCGGGTGAAGGACATCAGGAACTACATCCGGCGCGGCAAGCTGTGGGACGCCTTTAGGCACGAGGGCGCTCGCCCCGTGCTTCTCATCGACGAAATCGACAAGGCCGACATCGAGTTCCCGAACGACCTCCTCCTGGAGCTCGATCGTATGGAGTTCTTCGTCTACGAGACCGGCGAGACTGTGAAGGCCAGAAACCGCCCGATCGTCATCATCACCTCCAACAACGAGAAGGAGCTGCCGGACGCCTTTCTGCGACGCTGCTTCTTCCATTTCATCAAGTTCCCCGACAAAGAGACGATGCAGTCGATCGTCGACGTCCATTTCCCGAACATCAAGCAGCGCCTCGTCGGCGAGGCCATGCGCATCTTCTACGACATGCGCGAGGTGCCGGGCCTCAAGAAGAAGCCCTCGACCTCGGAGCTGCTGGACTGGCTGAAGCTCCTCTTGAACGAGGACATCGACGTCTCGACGTTGAAGGAGACCGACGGTCGCAAGCTCATCCCGCCGCTCGCCGGCGCCCTCCTCAAGAATGAGCAGGACGTCCATCTCTTTGAACGCATTGCCTTTATGAGCCGTAGGAAGGAATAGAGCCGGCGCAAGCGCGGGGCTCGAAAACCCCAGCGGTTACCATCCGTTTCCCGTGACGTTGAACCGCTCCCGGCTTGCCACACGCCTCCACTTGTTGATCACGCGCCGTTGTGACAACATTTGCGGCGATGAAATCGGCCCGAAACCGCCTTGCTGCCCTTCTCGGCCTCGTCGCCATGCTCCTGGCGACGCTTACTCAGCCGCTGACGTCGATCGCCGGTAATGGCGGGCACAGTCAGCGAGCCGACGTGGCCGGAAGTGTGAGCCACGACACGACCCGTGCGGCGGAGGGGTTGTTGAGGCTTGCCGGGTTGCACGATCACGCCATGGCGGCAGGCAAGAGCTGTGAGCACCCCTGCCCCAAGTGTCCGGAGCACGGTGACGACCATGGCTCCGGCACGGCTGGATGCCTCGTGAAGTGCTTCCAGTCCGCAGCCGCCCCGCTCGTGACGTCCGGGCGGCTAGCCGCCCCCCCGCGTGCGCAAGAGCCGCCGCCCCGCTCCCGACCTGTCATCGCCGGGCTTGGCGTCCCACCACGCCTCCGGCCTCCCATCGTCTGACCCTCTGCAAGACCGACCCGCGCGCGGCTACGACCAGCCGCGCCTCTTGCCGTTCGCGATCACGATCGCGGTGCGCCTCGGCGGCGCATGGAGGAGCTGACAATGACTTTCAGGATTTCGCACGCGTTGGCCCTGGCCGCGGCGGCCGGGCTCGGCTATGCCGCGGCGCACTGGGACTGGCCGCAAGCGACCTCGCGTGCCGAGCACAGCACCGCGCCGGCACCAACCGGTGTCCGCACGATCCTCTATTACCGCAACCCCATGGGCCGTCCCGACACCTCGCCGGTGCCGAAGAAGGACGAGATGGGCATGGACTACATCCCCGTCTACGCAGACGAGGCCCCTGCTGGGGCCAAGACGAACCGCACGATCCTCTACTACCGCAATCCGATGGGCCTCGCCGACACGTCGCCGGTGCCGAAGAAGGACTGGATGGGCATGGACTACATTCCCGTCTACGAGGGCGAGGAGCCAGCCGCCGCGTCGGCCGTCAAAATTGCGCTCGACAAGGTACAGAAGGCAGGCGTTCGAACCGAGCCCGCGCGCATCACGAAGCTCGTCCGGCCAGTGCGAGCGCCCGGCATCGCCAAGCCTAACGAGCGCACGCTGCGCGCCGTCACGCTCCGCGCCGACGGCTTCATCGAAAAGCTCTACGCCAACGAGACCGGCCGCCACGTCGAGGCCGGAGAGCCGCTGTTCCGTCTCTACAGCCAGGAGATGCTGCGAACCCTCATCGACTATCGCCTGGAGCTCAAGGGCCCGAGCTCGGACAACCGCGCCACCATCTGGACCGCTCGCCAGAAGCTCGAGAATCTCGAGGTTCCGGCGGCCGCTGTCGACGCTGCGCGTCGCGACCGGGACCTGCCGATGAGCTTCGACTGGCCGTCGCCCGCAACCGGCGTCGTCATGGAGAAGAACGTCGTCGAGGGCCAGATGGCGAAGGCAGGGGAGCGCCTGCTCCTGATCGGCGATCTCGACACCATGTGGGTCATCGCCGACGTGCCGGAGCACCTCGCCGACGCGGTGAAGGTGGGCGCCAGCGCCACCGCGACCTTCCACGCGCTCCCCGGGGAGACGTTCACGGGCAAGGTCACCTTCGTGCTGCACGAGCTCGACCGCGGTGCCCGCACGGCCAAGGTGCGGATCGAGGTGCCGAACCCCGGCCATCGAATTCGCCACGAGATGTACGCCGACGTCGAAATCGCCAGCGGCGGCGGCGACGGCGTTCTGGCGGTGCCCGCCTCGGCGCTGATCGACAGCGGCAACCGGCAAGTCGTGCTGGTCGCCAAGGGCGAGGGCCGGTTCGAGCCGCGCGAGGTCAAGCCCGGACTGCGCGGCGACCAGATGATCGAGATTAGGGACGGCCTGAAGGACGGGGAGGATGTGGTCGTCAACGGCAACTTCCTCATCGATGCGGAGGCAAACCTGCAGTCTGCGCTATCGGCGTTCACAGCGGGCTCCGGTGCCAGCGGCATTCCGGCACCGTCTGCTGCGCCTCCCGCCACTCCCGAGGCCGAGACGCCGCCCGCAGAACCCGCGCCCGGCATGCAGACCGGCCACCGCCACTCACCCCAGCAGGCTCCAGCCGGGGAGACGATGCCATGATCGGTCGCCTCATTCGCTGGTCGGCGTCGAACGTCTCGCTCGTCCTGATCGCGGCCGTGATGGCGGCCGCGGCCGGCATCTACGCCGTCACGAAAGTTCCACTCGACGCCATTCCCGACCTCTCCGACACACAGGTGATCATCTACACCGACTATCCGGGCCAGGCGCCACAGGTGGTCGAGGACCAGGTCACCTATCCGCTGACGACCGCCATGCTGTCGGTGCCGCGCTCGCGCGTCGTGCGCGGGTTCTCGTTCTTCGGCGTGTCGTTCGTCTACGTCATCTTCGAGGACGGCACCGACATCTACTGGGCTCGCTCGCGCGTGCTCGAGTACTTGTCAGCCGCGGCTCGCAACCTGCCGGGATCGGTAACGCCCGCGCTCGGGCCCGACGCGACCGGCGTCGGCTGGGTCTACCAGTACGCGGTGACCGCCGACGACAGGAACCTCGCCGAATTGCGCTCGATCCAGGACTGGCAGGTACGATTTGCCGTCGCCAAGGCAGAGGGCGTGGCCGAGGCCGCCAGCGCCGGCGGCTTCGTACGCCAGTACACGGTCGTCGTGGACCCGCGCCGTCTAAAAGCGTTCGATATTCCTCTGTCGCGTGTGCGCGACGCGATCCGCAGCTCCAACCAGGACGTGGGCGGGCGCGTGGTCGAGCTTGCCGAGACCGAGTTCATGGTGCGAGGTCGCGGCTATCTCAGAGGCATCGAGGACATCGAGAAGGTCGTCTTGCGGGCCGAGGGCGGGGTGCCGGTCTCGATCCGTGACGTGGCGCGCGTCGAGCTTGCGCCCGACGAGCGGCGTGGGCTCACCGAGCTCGACGGCGAGGGCGAGGTCGTGACGGGCATCGCCGTCCAGCGCTACGGACAGAACGCGCTCTCGGTCATTGACAACGTGAAGAAGCGTCTCGCCGAGATTGCCGGCAGCCTGCCCGAGGGCACCAAGCTCGTGCCGGTCTACGACCGCTCGGAGCTCATCTACCGCGCCATCGATACATTGAAGCGCACGCTCGCCGAGGAAAGCGTCATCGTCGCCATCGTGTGCATCGTCTTTCTGCTGCACGCACGCAGCGCGCTCGTCGCCATCGTCACGCTGCCCTTGGGCGTGCTCATCGCCTACATCTGCATGCGCTCGCTCGGCCTCTCCTCGAACATCATGAGCCTCGGCGGCATCGCGATCGCCATCGGCGCCATGGTTGACGCTGCGATTGTCATGATCGAGAACGCGCATAAGCACCTCGAGCGGGCCCCGCCTGGAACGCCGAGGAGCGAAACGCTGATCGAGGCCGCAACCGAGGTCGGCCCAGCACTCTTCTTCTCGCTCCTCGTCATCACGGTGTCATTCCTGCCCATCTTCGCCCTCGAGGCACAGGAGGGACGGCTCTTCCATCCGCTCGCCTACACTAAGACCTTCGCCATGGCTGCCGCCGCCCTGCTGTCGGTTACGCTCGTGCCGGCGCTGATGATCCTGTTCGTCAAGGGGCACATCGTGCCAGAGGCGAAAAACCCGGTGAACCGGCTACTCATCTGGCTCTATCGGCCGGTCATCCGCTGCGTGCTCGCAGCCAAGCTGCCGACGCTGCTCATAGCCTTGGCCGCCATGCTGGCGACAGTCTGGCCAGCGCGGCAGATCGGCTCCGAGTTCATGCCGACCTTGAACGAGGGTACGCTGTTCTACATGCCCACGACGCTGCCGGGCCTATCCATCACCAAGGCGGCCGAGCTTTTGCAGACGCAGAACAAGATCATCAAGTCGTTCCCGGAGGTCGCTTCGGTGTGGGGCAAGGCTGGACGCGCATCGACCGCGACCGACCCGGCGCCGACCGAGATGTTCGAGACTGTCATCAACTTGAAGCCGGAAAGCGCATGGCGGCCCGGTGTGACCATCGACACGCTGGTCGCGGAGATGGACAAGGCGCTGCAGTTTCCTGGCGTTTCGAATGCCTGGACGATGCCGATCAAAGCCCGCATCGACATGCTGGCGACCGGCATCCGCACGCCGGTTGGCGTCAAGGTGATAGGCCGCGACCTCAAGGAGATCGAGCGCGTGGCGCGCGAGATCGAGCAAGCGGTCAAGACCGTTCCCGGCGCATCCAGCGCCTACGCAGAGCGTGTCATCGGCGGCTATTATCTCGAGATCACGCCGGATCGCGACAAGCTCGGCCGCTACGGATTGCTCTCGGGCGACGTGCAGGACGTGATCGCCTCGGCCCTCGGAGCCGAGGCGATCACCACCACCGTCGAGGGGCGCGAGCGCTATAGCGTGAGCGTCCGCTACCCGCGCGACGTGCGCTCCGACCCGGATTCGATCGCGCGCGAGGTGCTCGTTCCGCTCCCCGGCGGCTCGTCGGTGCCGCTCGGCGAGGTGGCGAGCGTCAAGCTCACCCGCGGGCCGGCTGCGATCCGAACCGAGAACGCGCAGCTCGCGGCCTACATCTACATCGATGCCCGCGACCGCGATCTCGGCAGCTTCGTCGCCGATGCCAAGCGCGCAGTCGCCGCTGAGGTCGAGATGCCGCCCGGCATGTACGCCCTCTGGAGCGGTCAGTTCGAATACTACGAGCGGGCGAAGGCACGGCTCATGATCGTGATCCCCGTCACGCTGCTGCTCATCCTGCTACTTCTCTACCTGAACTTCCGGCGCTGGACGGAGACGCTAATCGTCATGCTCTCGCTGCCGTTCGCGCTCGTCGGGGGATTGTGGATGGTGTGGTGGCTCGGCTTCAACCTGTCTGTCGCGGTCGCGGTGGGCTTCATCGCCCTCGCCGGTGTGGCCGCCGAGACTGGAGTTGTCATGCTGATCTACCTCGACCACGCGCTCGCGGCACACGAGGCGCACGCGGCAGCCGAGCACCGCCGCTTCACGCGCAAGGATCTCACGGCGGCGATCATGGAGGGTGCGGTCGAGCGCGTGCGGCCGAAAATGATGACGGTCACGGCGATCATGGCCGGCCTGCTGCCGATCCTGTGGAGCCACGGCACGGGCTCCGAGGTGATGAGCCGCATCGCCGTGCCGATGATCGGCGGCATGGTGTCATCGACCGTGCTGACGCTCGTCGTCATCCCGGTCGTCTACGCCGTCGTCAAGGGATGGCGCCTGCCGGACCGAGATACGTCCCCCTAGAACCCCGCGCCCTCGACCGCGACCGCGACCCGACGAGCACGCTGGCAACACGCTGGCAAGACGATGGCGTCCGGTCGCGACCGGCGCTCACGGCCCGATCACAAAAAGTTTGGTTTCGTTACGTTGTAGCATTCTGTATCGTAACACTATAACAATACATCAATCGTCGGAGGCAACTCCTCGTGACCAGCACCTCGCCCCGTCTCGTCGGCCTCGCGGCCGCCCTCCTTGCTGCTGTCCCAGCCATGGCTGGCGCCGCCGAGCCGCCGCAGGCCGGCAATCTCGACACATGCACAAAGGCAATCAACGTCCTCGGTGCCAGCATGGGCTATTCCGAGTTCAAGGACCAGGCCGGACGCACCAAGTACAAGTTCAAGCTGCGCACCAATGGCTTGGATTACGACGCGGTCTGCGACGCCGCGACGGGCGTCGTGGGCGACGTGGCGCCACACCACGGCACGTCGAGCGAAGCCCAAGGATGACGCACTTTCCTCCCCCCGGCTCGCTCGTGCCTCCCGTCCAGGTCACCACGAGCGCGCCGCGGACGCGGGTGTTGTCCGAGTAGCACGAGCCCCGCCGTGCCGTTTCGGACCTCCGCACCTGGCGCCGGCCCTGATCCTCCTCCTAGAGATCAGGGCCGGCGCCTTTTTTGTCGGAACTATTTCGCGAGCTCGCGCCCGCGCGCGGTTGCGGCAGCGACAGCGCGCGTCATCAGCGGCTGCAATCCATCTGGTGACATCAGCACGGAAAGAGCGGCTGCCGTCGTGCCGCCGGGCGAGGTCACGTTTTGCCTCAGAATGGCCGGCGCCTGATCCGAGCGCGCCAGAAGCTCGCCCGACCCCGAGACGGTCGCCCGCGCGAGCCGCTCCGCAAGCGCGGCATCGAGCCCCGCCGCACGGCCCGCCTCCGCCAGGCACTCTGCGAGCAGGAACACGTAGGCGGGTCCCGAGCCGGAGACCGCCGTCACGGCGTCCATCAGCGCCTCGTCCTCGACCCAGCCGACCTCGCCGACCGCTGACAGAAGCTCGTCGGCGAGCGCGCGCTGTGCCGATGTGACGTGCCTGTTGGCGACACAGACCGTCATGCCGCGCCCGATCGCGGCCGGCGTGTTCGGCATCGAGCGCACAACGGACTGCCCCGGCTCGAGATGCCGCTCGAAGGTCGCCAATGTCTTTCCGGCCGCGATCGACAGCACGAGCGTATCGGGCCCGGCCAGTCTCGCGAGTCCAGGCACCACCGCGTCCATGACCTGCGGCTTGACCGCGACCACGATCACCGCCGGAGCACGCCCGAGCATAGCTGCATCCTCGGTCGCCGTGATCCCGTGCCGCTGGAGCCAGGACTTGATATCGGCCGGCGGCGCCGGATCCTGAACGACGACCTCTTTGGGATCGAGCCCTCGCTCCAGCCAGCCCTGCAGCAGAGCCCCTCCCATCTTCCCTGCGCCTGCGAGCACGAGGGGTCCGTCGAGCTTGATGGTCATGTCGGTATCCGTGTGGTGAATTAAGGCCTGACGCGAGGCCCGGCGGCGGACGAATGAACGACCCCATAAACGAAACCGGGTCAAGCGCGCAGCGAGCGCCTGACCCGGAAAATCTCCCGCGATGCTCCTGCCCGGCTGGCGCGCCCTGCTACTTCTTCGCAGCCCTGACCGCCTTGAGATCGCCGACGATGCGCGCCGCCTGCGACGGCCAGCTTGCCGCCACCCAGTCGTCGGTGCCGAACAGCCAGTACCAGAAGCGGTTGCGCCGATAATAGCGCTCGACGGTAACGCGGTGCATGTTGTCGAGCGTGCCCGACACGCTCTCCAGCATGGCGACCGGTTTGCCGGCTTCCTTCTCGATGCGGTCGAGCCGGCCGGCGAGAGCCGACAGCGAGCCGTCGATACCCCCGATCCGCGCATCGACATCCATGAGGCTCCTGCCGAAACCCGAAAGCCCGTTACCCATGCTGCCGAGGTTGAGCTCGAGTCCTTCCGCCGTATTACCGAGACGGGAAACCTTCGCGGCGACCTCCGAGACCTGTGCGGCGCTGTCGCGCCACCAGTCACCGATGCTCGATGACAATGCGTGCTGGTTGTCGCTGAGCTTGACGAGGGCCTCGTGCAGCTCCTTGAGATCTTGGGCGTGCGACGCTTGGCGCTGGTCGGCCAGATCGGCGGCGGCACGTGCGCCCGTCTCGATGAGTCCGAGCTTGGTGTCGACACCCTCGAGCCAGCGCTCCGCCTGGGTGTTCGAGCCGGCGACCGCTTCCGTCAGCTTGTCGAGGCGGTCGCCGACAGCCTCCTGCGACGAGGCAGCAGCCTTGAGCTCCGTGGCGAGCGCGGCGACCGAGGCCGACAGCGATCCGACCTCGGCCATCAGGGTCTGATGCGCTTCAGCACCTTGCGCGCGGTCGGCAACGAGGCCGTCCTCGACCGCCTTGAGACGGTTGTTGAGGCCCATAAGGACGGAAGGCTCGTGCGAGAGCACGGCCTCCTCGATGAGGTCGAGGCGGCTCGCGATAGGGCCGAGATCGACCTTCGGTGCCTCGCGGCTCGTGATTGCCTGCTCGAGTGCCGCCAGCCGGTCGAGCACCGGGCCGAGATCCACCGCCGGCAGGCGCGAGCTCATCATCGCGCGCTCGAGGCCCTGCATGCGGTCGGTGATCTCGCTGGTTACCCGCTCGGGGACCGCCCCGGAGAAGCGGGTCATGTCGTCTCGCTGAGCCATGACTTCCCGCTGCATGTCCTGCAGCACTCCCGAAAAGACCTTGCGCTCGCTCGCGAGATCGTTGCTCAAGGCGCGCACCATCTGCTCGAGCGCTTCCAGTCGCGAGTTCTGGATCGTGTCGGTGGGCGAAAGATCGGAGCGGATGGCATCGCCGCGCACTGCGCGGGCCTCCGACACGGCGTAGCCCGCACGCGCGCGCTCGGCTTCGTAGGCACGCGGCGGTGGCAGGTCGTAATATGCCCCCGAGTAGCGCGGCGGCACGCGTTGAGGCTGCAGCACAACCGCGAGGTCGGGCCGCACGTCGACCATGGCCCTCAGAACATCCTCAACGCCGGCTGGTGCATCCCGCCGCGAGGCGGCCTGCGCCGCTACCCGCAGCGTGTCCTCGAGCTCGTCGGACCGCCGTGGCGAGGCCTTGCCGTTCACGAGCACGGCCGGGATCTCGCTCGCTACCACGGTCGCCGTTTCGCGACGCAGCCCGGCGACACGAACGCCGCGCGCCTCCAGCACATCGACGGCTTCGTCGATACGTGTCAGCGCATACAGAAGGTGGTCGAGCGTAACTTCGCCGGCCCTGTGAGCGAGCGCGACGTCGAAGGCGTGATTACAGGCGGCCAGCACCGTCTCGTCGACGGGTATCGGAGTGCCGCGCCCGGCCCCATAGGCCGGCCGCCCTGGCGCGCCGGAAGCGCTCAAGGTCTGAGGGGTTCTGAGATCGAGATCGTCGCCCCGATAGCCCATTGTTTCATCTCCCATTCGAGGCCGACGCCCGTAGCCCCCGGCCTCGCCCGCACCTCCTGCCGCGCAGCAGCGGAAGTCCCTGGCTCGTCGCAGGATAGACCCTCGTGGCCTCTCCCGCGAGGGGTTTCATCCCTCCGACGCGAGCTTGGTGAATTTCACAAACCCACGCTGTTTGAGCGTGTTAGCGGCGAAATCCGGGATCCTCACGGAATTGCCGGACTTCAATGCACGGCCGCACCGACAGTTTTCGTTACCGGTCGCACCCGAGCGCATTGCATTGCGCGAACCAAGGACACCAATTAATCAATGTAAGTTCATATAGTTAAAGAAGTGTCGTGCGAACGGGCGCCTGCACGTCCGGAAAGTCGTTGCGCGGGTTGTTGAGGGCCCGGCTCACCTCGACCGTCTCGAGGAGGTCGTCGGGTGCGGGTCGCAACAGGTCGAGCACATGCTCGGCTGTGCCCGGCCGGCAGTCCAGCCAGCGGTCGAAGTGCTCGCGGGCCAGAATCACAGGCGCCCGGTCGTGAATCCAGGCCGTCGCACGGTTGGCACCCGTAGTAAGGATGGCCATCGTGTCCAACTCGCTCCCGTCGGCTCCGAGCCAGTGCTCGAAGATCCCGGCCATGGCGAAAAGCCCACGGCGCGGCCCGTCGGCGCGGGGTCGGATCAAATGCGGAACCTTGGCACCCGCAGCACCGGTCCATTCGTAATAGGCGTCGGCCGGAACAAGGCAGCGGTGATGGCGCATAGCACCGCGGAACGAGGGCTTTTGCGTTGCCGTCTCGGAGCGGGCGTTGATGAGGGTCGTGAACTCGCGCGGGTCCTTGACCCAGGCCGGGATGAGGCCCCAGCGCACCAGCGCGAGGTGCCGCCGCCCCTTGTGGTCCTGGCGCACGACGGCCACCGGCTGGGTCGGTGCAATGTTGTAGCGGGGAGGAAAGTCCGCCTCCTCGTCGTAGCCAAAATAGGAGCGCACCGCCTCGGAAGGCGTCGTCAGGCTGTAGCGGGAGCACATGTAAGGGGCACCTCGGGCGTGCAACTCGAAGCCGGCTTCCGCAATGTAGGTGGCGCGGGCACCGGTTGAAAGCGTGCTGGCTCGCCGTGCAGGTGGCGCGAAAGGATGCTAAGAGCGTGGTCATGGTTCGTGTGGCGATTCTGAAATAGGCTTCATTCCTGCAGCCGGGCACGCAAGCGAACCTCAAAATCTGCGCCACATGAGACCAATGCCTTGCTAGTATTCTTTCGACGGCGACGCTCGATCCGAGCGTGCCGAAGAATGTGACGAACTTCGCGGCCGGGACGCTCGGGCCCGGCGCATAGCGCGCAGGCCCGGTCCGGCGCCATGGAGCCGAGGACGAACGGACGATCCGATGCCGAAGAGAGCGAAGCCCAGCTGCGTCGCCGTTGCCCTGCTCGCCATGGCAACCATCCTCGCGTCGGCTCCGGCCAGCGCCACCACCGAGAGCAAGCCATACGACGACAAGCTCATGCGCCTCGCCGAGATCATGGGCGCCGTGCATTATCTGCGTGAGCTGTGCAGTGCCAGTGACGGGCAGCTGTGGCGCGACCGCATGCGCGAGCTGATCGAGAGCGAGGGATCGTCCGCACTTCGTCGCGCCAACCTCACGCGAAGTTTCAACCAGGGCTACCGCAGCTACTCGCGTACCTACTCGTCGTGTACGCCGTCGGCGCAGACGACCATCACGCGCTTTCTCACCGAAGGCGCGCAGATCTCCGAGACCCTGTCGAAGACCGTCCGCTGACGCGCTATGAGCCCTGCCCTTAGTCGGTGAACGCTGCGTCCGATAGCTCAACTTTAATATTAATAGTTGTGCAAGCTACACGGCCTCGAAGCTGGTTGCTAAGGTCGCACGATGAGCACCGAGCAGAGCTGCCGATCTGCAACGGGGCGGGGCATCATCTGCCGCCGGGGGACACGATGCAGACAACGGATTTTCAGGATAGCGAGGATAAGACCTTCAAGGCGCTGAGCCTCATTCTCGAGGCCTGGGACGAAGGCACCGAGAACGGGGTGACACCCGAGCAGATGGCCTATGCCGCCCTCTTCGCCGCGCTGTCCGACCTCGTCTCGCTGCACGGCGAGGATGCGGTCGGAAAGATGGCCCGCGGTCTCGAGCGGCGCATCGAGCTCGGCGAGTTCACGCTAGGGCGCACGACGCACTGACCGGACCCCGGCGTTCCGATGATCAGTGGTGCTTCCAGGCCATCTCGCCGATGAGGACAGCGCCGAACAGCATCAGCAGAAGACCGGCGATGCGGTTGATGTCGCCAAGGCGCGCCGTGTCGATGTGATGGCGATAGCGCCAGATCAGGTTCGACAGGAAGATCCACCACGCCAGACTGCCCGTCATGATGGCAGCCACCATCGTCAGGGCATCGATGACGCTCGCGATCTCGACGAACGTGCCCACGCCGCCGAAGATGGCGAAGAGGCCCAAAACGGCGCCTGGATTGGTGATCGTGAGGAGGAACGTCTGCGGGATATCCCAGGCGAAATCCTTGAGCGACGCCTTCGCCGCCTCCTCGTGATCGAGGTGCGCAAGACTCGGATGCGTCGCGTAGAGCTTGATGCCGAATGCCATCAGCGCCAGCCCGCCGACCACCTGGATGGTCACGCGATGATACTCGATCGCACCCGAAATGGCGTTGACGCCGAGCGCCGCGAAGAGCGCTATGAGCCCGTCTCCGGCAACCGATCCGATCCCCGCGGCGAGCCCGCCCCAAAAGCCACGCTCGATCGCACGCTGCACACAGAGCACGTTGACGGGACCGACCGGCGCGGCAACAAGTATGCCGATCAGAAAGCCTATCGGGATCACGAGTGGATTTGGTATCAGCTGCATGGAGCCCTGCAAAGGCGTTGCCGGGGCCGGTCAGCGCATCGACGGGAGGTCGCACGGTGGAGAACGACCGAACGTCGGCCGGGCAGTCGCGCTCCAAGGCAGTCGTCTCGGGTAGGCAATGGGGGCATCCCTATCGGCGCCGAATCCGCTGGCGACAGCTGACCATCGCGGCAGTCGTAGTCG
>JAGVSR010000061.1 GCA_019137195.1 Alphaproteobacteria bacterium | reverse complement strand
GAAGGGGCCCGCAGGATGATCCGGCGTCGAACAACGTGCCGAAAGTTTGTGCGAATTGGATGTATTTTGTGCGCCCATTGCCGCCTTGAGCGATCAACTCATAGGCATTTCGTTTCCAAGCTACTGATGATCATAGTCTTTCAATTTTGCTAACAGACTGGCACACCGCATGCTATCTGACACGCCGTCCGCCCGCAGCTACTGCCGTGCGGTAGAGAGCGTGCGCGCCGACACCGGAGACGAAGGGGCCCCCATGAAGAAAATCGAAGCCATCATCAAGCCCTTCAAGCTGGACGAGGTGAAGGAGGCACTGCAGGAAGCAGGCCTCCAGGGCATCACCGTCATCGAGGCCAAGGGGTTCGGCCGGCAGAAAGGCCATACCGAACTCTATCGCGGCGCGGAGTACGTCGTCGACTTCCTGCCAAAAGTGAAGATCGAGGTCGTGCTCAACGACGACATGCTGTCGACCGCCGTCGAGGCGATCCAGAAGGCAGCGAAAACAGGCCGCATCGGCGACGGCAAGATCTTCATCTCTACTGTCGAGGAGGCGATCCGCATCCGCACCGGGGAGACCGGAGCCGACGCCATCTGACTTTTGCCGCGAACGGACGGCATCACCATTCACCGCAACCCATCCAATCTGCATTCACGCAAAGGGGAGAGCACATGAAAACACCTGGCGACGTCCTTAAGCTGGTCAAGGACAAGGACGTGAAGTTCGTGGACCTCCGGTTCACGGATACCAAGGGCAAGATGCAGCACGTTACCGCCGACGCCTCGTGCGTCGACGAGGCCATGTTCGAGGGCTACGCCTTCGACGGCTCGTCGATCGCCGGCTGGAAGGGCATCGAGGCGTCCGACATGTTCCTGAAGCCCGACCCGGCTTCCGCCCACATCGACCCGTTCTTCGCCCAGACCACGCTCGCGATCTTCTGCGACGTCATCGAGCCCCTCACGGGCCAGCCCTACGAGCGCGACCCGCGCTCGATCGCCAAGAAGGCCGAGGCCTACATGATGTCGCTAGGCATCGGCGACAAAGTCTTCTTCGGCCCCGAGGCCGAGTTCTTCATCTTCGACGACGTCAAGTTCTCGACGGACATGTACACCGTCGGGTTCAAGGTCGACAGCTCGGAGCTGCCGTCGAACTCGAACACCGAGTACGAGATGGGCAACCTCGCCCATCGCCCGCGCGTGAAGGGCGGCTACTTCCCCGTGCCGCCGATCGACAGCTGCCAGGACATCCGCTCGGAGATGCTCTCGGTGCTCTCGGAGATGGGCGTCGTGGTCGAGAAGCACCACCACGAGGTCGCCTCGGCCCAGCACGAGCTAGGCGTGAAGTTCGGCCCCATGATCACCAGGGCCGATCACATGCAGGTCTATAAGTACGTGGTCCACCAGGTCGCCCAGGCCTACGGCAAGACGGCGACCTTCATGCCGAAGCCCATCTTCGGCGACAACGGCTCGGGCATGCACGTACACCAGTCGATCTGGAAGGGCGGCCAGCCGATGTTCGCCGGCAACAAGTACGCCGACCTCTCGGAGATGTGCCTGTTCTACATCGGCGGCATCCTCAAGCACGCCAAGGCCATCAACGCCTTCACCAACCCGCTGACGAACTCCTACAAGCGTCTCGTCCCGGGCTACGAGGCCCCCGTGCTCCTCGCCTACTCGGCCCGCAACCGCTCGGCCTCGTGCCGCATCCCGGTCGTGACCAGCCCGAAGGCGAAGCGCATCGAGATCCGCTTCCCGGATCCGGGTGCCAACCCCTACCTCGCCTTCACCGCCATGCTCATGGCCGGCCTCGACGGCATTCAGAACAAGATCCATCCGGGCGAGCCGATGGACAAGAACCTCTACGATCTGCCGCCGGCCGAGCTGGCCAAGATCCCGACGGTTTGCGGCAGCTTGCGCGAGGCGCTCTCCTCCCTCGACAAGGACCGCGCGTTCTTGAAGGCCGGCGGCGTCATGAACGACGACATGATCGACGCCTACATCGAGCTCAGGATGGAAGAGAACATGCGCTACGAGATGACGCCGCACCCGGTCGAGTACGACATGTACTACTCGGTGTGATCGAGCGCACTCTCGTGCGGTCAGGAGGGCGGCCCGAAAGGCCGCCCTTTTTTGTCATTGGGCACAATGAGCAAGCTCTTTCCAGGTGCGGGACGAAGTATGCCTTGACGGAACGTCCCGGGAACGTGTAGCGTACATTCATGATTTGTCCACGAGGTGCTGTGTACGCTGATGGCTTCGCGCCAGAGCGAGGCCGGGGAGGCCGCCACGGGCAAAGCCGTAGGTCGGGTTAGGCGCTAGGCGCCGTAGCCCAGCACCTCGCGGCTTGATCCCTCGGCGCACCCCGCGGCCAGAGCCAGGGAGACGCCATGCTGACCCAGAAACAGAAAGAGCTGCTGCTCTTCATCCACGAGCGCATGCAGGCCGACGGCGTGCCACCGTCGTTCGACGAGATGAAGGACGCGCTCGACCTGAAGTCGAAGTCGGGCATCCACCGGCTCATCACCGCCCTTGTCGAGCGCGGCTTCATCCGCCGCCTCCCGCACCGGGCGCGCGCGATCGAGGTCATCAAGCTCCCCGAGACCAGCGCTCTTGGCGCCGACGGGCGCCCCAAGCCCGGCTTCACGCCCTCGGTTATCGAGGGCTCGAAAAGGAGCCACGATCTTTCTGTTCCGCCCGCCCACGTTATCGACGCGCGCACGGTGTCGGTGCCGGTCATGGGCCGCATCGCCGCCGGTGTGCCGATCAGTGCCATCCAGGACCACAGCCACGACATCGCCTGCCCGCCGGACCTCCTCACCAAGGGCGAGCATTTCGCCCTCGAGGTGAAGGGCGATTCCATGATCGAGGCCGGCATCCATGATGGTGACACGGTCATCATCCGCCGCTGCGACACGGCCGAGAACGGCGACATCGTCGTCGCCGTGGTCGAGAAGGAGGAGGCGACGCTGAAGCGCCTCAGGAAGAAGGGCTCGACGATTGCGCTCGAGGCCGCCAACCCCGAGTTCAAGACCCGCATCTTCGGCCCCGACCAGATCGACATCCAGGGACGGCTGGTGGGGCTGATAAGGCGGTATTAGAGCACTGTACCCATGGTCGCAGGCTCACACCTCGATGCTCTCGAGGCACCACGTCCTTTTCAGGCGGTGTTCGGATGAATGCACGGCAAGGCCCTCGCGGATGAGAATCTTGGCAGCGTCCTCGCCTCCGACGGAGAAGCGGGTTCTCCCGCGCCCATAGCCGCCCCCTGAGGCGGTGATGGCAGGTAACGAGTCACGGCTCGCAACCAGGGCCTCGAGTCTTGTTTTTGCCCGCAGTCCAAGCGCCTTCTCGGCCGGGCAGGCGGCAAACCGGATCTCTGGGGCATTGATCCCCGCGAGGCGCAGTAGCTTGCCGTGACACTTGATCGTGTCGCCGTCGACCACCGTGACGCCGAAGACGCATCCGGCGCGGCGGTCCAGCTCAGGCGCGGCCCTCCATCCGGTCGCCACGAGCGCCAGAAGAACCCCAGCTTGGGCGAGTGTGCGCATGCATTCCCCCTCTTGTTCCCTTGCCCATGTACGTTGGCCAGGCTCGACCTCCGTCGGCACACGCCAAAATGCCCCGAACCGTGGAGGAGCTTCCAGCATTGAAGTGCGTCACCGAGCAGGGATAGCCAAACCGCGCTCGACGCCGTACACGGCGGCCATGAGCCAGCCCTCAGAGACTTCGCCCACCCCCCTCGGCACCACCTTCTCCTACCGCCTCATCCGTGAGGACGGGACGGCTCGGCTGGGCG
>JAGVSR010000059.1 GCA_019137195.1 Alphaproteobacteria bacterium | reverse complement strand
ACCCATTCCGCCCATGCCGGACATGCCGCCCATACCACCCATTCCGGACATGCCACCCATTCCGACCATGCCGGACATGCCGCCCATTCCACCCATACCTGACATGCCGCCCATTCCGGACATGCCGCCCATGCCACCCATTCCGGACATGCCGCCCATTCCGGACATACCGTTCATGCCGCCCATGCCGCCCATGCCGGACATGCCGCCCATACCCTGCTGGGCAAGCGCTGCCGTCGCCAGTGTCACCCCGAGCGCCAGAGCCACCATCGGGAGGCGTTTCGTCGTCTTCACCATGACCATGATCCTTTCGTTTGGCGCTTCGTAAGCGTCTCGCAGACTTTCCTGCCTTATGCTCCGCGCAATCAGATCGGGGGATCCAATCACGCGGAGCTCGCCCGGGCGTCAGCAAAGACGCGCAATACTCTCGCCCGAGCGATTCTTCTGAGGGTTACTCAGAGCGTCGGGCCCGATCAGCGCATGCCGCCCATGCCGCCCATTCCGCCCATTCCGGACATGCCGCCCATGCCGCCCATTCCGGACATGCCGCCCATGCCGCCCATTCCGGACATGCCGCCCATGCCGCCCATTCCGGACATGCCGCCCATGCCACCCATTCCGGACATGCCACTCATGCCCTGCGCCTGAGCCAGGGCAGCGCCACACGCCACGAGGCCGGTAGCAAGAATTGCCAGGCCGGCTTTGCGAATCTTCGTCGACATCGATCTTCTCCTTGGGGTTAGAGCATCGCTTCGCCGTTCTCGGCGGGGCCAAATTCGACGCGACAGAGGTACCGCGGCCCACGGCATCTCGTCGTCACTTGGTCGATGGGGTCGAATGCAGACCGCGGATGTCGTAGCGTCCGACCATCCCCGGATGAGTGAAGGGCGTGAACCAGTTGCCCTGGTCGTCCAGGAAGCGCAGGCTCGGCGGTATCGGCTGCGACACGCCGGCGGTCGCGCTCGCGTACCAGCGCGCGCTCTTATCAGGCTGCTTCAGAACCGGTGCATTTTCAGGCCGGCGATCAGGGTGCAAGCCGGCGACCACCACGTCATCGGCCGCAACGGCCGGAGATCCCGCCGTCAACAACGACACGCCAATTGCCGCTGCCAAGGTCATCAAGCCAGCTGACAGCGGCCCCCACATAGCCATGATTGGACACCCCTTGTAGTATCGGTGCGACACCATTTGAGGTTAACAGGAGCAAAGCCCGTGCCAGTTGTCATTGGAATGTAAAAAGATGTTCCAACCCAATATGATAGAGAGCAACTACATTTCGATCAGGGCACTTGGATTGGATGTGCAATCTGCCATTTTGTCATGGCAATCGGGTCCGAACTGGCATCAGTCCGCTCGTTGTGCGGATTGCCATGCCTGTCAATTTGTCAGGTCGACCGGCGGTCTTCGGTCGATCATGTCAACTAGTTGGTTTGGTGGGACATTTTTAGGGGCTGGCGGCTGCGCGACATAGTAGAGAAAACAAAACAAGGCGGAGGCAATTCGCCCCCGCCCGGCTTCAGCTTCCTAGATGGCGACCTCCGGCATCGAGCCTACTTCTTGACGACCTCGCCGCTGGGTCGCGGAGTGGTCACGCTCTCGGGCGGCAGCGTCGGCAGCTCGATCTTCGGGACCTCACCCGTCAAGGAGCCGAGGAAGGCCACGATGGCGTCGACCTCGTCAGCAGATAGCTCCTGACCGAGCTGGGCGTTGCCCATGATGGAAACCGCCTGCTTCAAGTCCCAGACCTTGCCGGAGTGGAAGTAAGGTGCGGTCAGGGCGATATTGCGCAGAGGCGCGGCGCGGAAGACATACTGGTCGGTCGCAGTCTTGGTGACCGCGAAGCGGCCCTTGTCGCCTGCGGGCAGCACGTCGGCACCCGGCTTCTCGACGACGCCGAACGGATAATAGCCATGGCCGCCGACGTTGATCCCGCCGTGGCACCCTGCGCAGCCCTTGTCGATGAACAGGGCGAGGCCCTTCTTCTCGGCCGCCGAAAGCGCTGCATCGTCGCCGTTGAGGTAGCGATCGAACGGGGCCGGCGTGATCAGCGTCGCCTCGAACGCCTCGATCGCCTTTGCCATGTTGTCGAAACTGACCGGGTCCTTGTCGTCGGGGAACGCGGCTTTGAACCAAACTACGTACTGCGGCATGCTCGACAGCGTTGCGACGACGTTCTCGGGAGTGTTGGCCATCTCGACGCCGGCCTGCACCGGCCCTTTGGCCTGTGCCTTGAGATCCTCGGCGCGGCCATCCCAGAACTGCGCCTCGTTGAGGACGGCGTTCAGCGCGGTCGGAGCGTTGCGCGGGCCCTTTTGCCAGCCATGGCCGATCGAGGTCTCGAGGTTGTCGTCGCCGCCGGTTGCCAGGTTATGGCAGGAATTGCAGCTGAAGACGCCGGAGGCAGACAGCCGGGTGTCGAAGTACAGGGCCTTGCCGAGCTCGATTTTGTCCTTGGTGATGGTGTTGCCCTTGACCGCCGGGATCGTCGACGGCAGCGGTTTGAAGGCGGCAGCCGCCTTGTCCCGCAACTCGTCGGCAGCGGCGGGCGAGCTGGCGAAAGCCAGAATAACAGCGATAGGTGCAAGCTTGCGCATGGCATCCTCCTGCGAGTTAGAATGATTAAAATAATGCGCCAGACGCGCTGGAGGCGATTTGGGCGAGGTCAAATACGGGCTTGCGCCGCTGTCGCACCAATGACCGCAGGACTTATGCCGTGTCCCTCAACTCGGATGCTCCATCGATCGGCCAAGAGCGTTTGAGGGCTAGGACAAGCGTGCCGAGCGATGCCGTTATATCGGTCGAGCGCTGCGGCGCTGCCACCGATCGGTCTTGGCTCATCGGCGCCGACGGCGCGGCGATGCGCTATCCCAACTGTGTCTAGGCCTGTCATGGGCGTGCGTGGTCGTCGGCAGCCGTCGAGGCGCCGCAGTGGTCCGGTCGGTGCCGGCCGAGCCACAGCCGGCCACCGGAGTTGAGATGTGGCTATTCGGCGGGGCTCGATTGCCCGGCGGGCGCGGGCTCGGGGCGGCGTCCGGAGGTCAGGCTCGTGAACCAGCGGCTCACGACGTAGAAGACCGGGGTGAAGACGAGGCCGAAAATCGTGACACCGATCATTCCGGCGAACACGGTGGTGCCCAAGACCTGCCGCAGCTCGGCGCCGGCCCCCGTAGCCCATACGAGCGGCACCACTCCGAAGATGAACGCGAGCGACGTCATGAGGATGGGGCGAAGCCTCAGCCGCGCAGCCTCGACGGCCGCCGCGCGCCGATCGCGGCCCTCGTCCTCGAGCTGCTTGGCGAACTCGACGATCAGGATGGCGTTCTTGGCAGCGAGTCCGATGAGCACGATGAAGCCGACCTGGGTGAGGATATTGTTGTCCTGGCCGCGCAGGATGACGCCGGTGATCGAGGCGACGAGACACATCGGGACGATGAGGATGACGGCGAGCGGCAGCGTCAGGCTCTCGTACTGCGCCGCCAGCACCAGGAACACGAATACGACGGCGAGCCCGAAGGCGAACACCGCCGTGCTGCCGGCCCGCAGCTGCTGGAAGGCCAGCGTCGTCCACTCGTAGTTCATGCCGGACGGCAGCACCTCGGCTGCCAACTTCTGCATGATCTCGATCGCCTCGCCCTGTGACGTGCCGGGAGCCGGTGCGCCGTCGAGCTCCGCAGCAGGATAAAGATTGTAGCGCGGCACGCGATAAGGGCCCGAGATGTTCGAGACCGTCGTGAACGAGCCGAGCGGAACCGTGGCGCCGGAGGCGTTGCGGACACGGATCTTCAGGATGTCATCGGGCTCGAGGCGGAACGGTGAATCGGCCTGGGCGGTCACCCGGAAGGTGCGTCCGAGCAGATTGAAGTCGTTGACGTACGACGAGCCGAGATAGGTCTGCAGTGCGCCGAAAACGTCTGCCATCTTGAGCCCGAGCAACTGCACCTTGGTGCGGTCGATATCGAGGTAGAGCTGGGGCGTCGAGGTTTCGAACAGCGAGAAGACCTGCGATACGCCCGGTGTCTGTGCCGCCTTGCCCATCATGCTGTAGACGGCCTTCTGCAGCTCGAGGGAGCCGAGACCGGCCCGATCCTCGATCATCATGCGGAAGCCGCCGGCCGTGCCGATGCCACGTACCGGTGGCGGGCGGACGACGAGCACCATCCCCTCCTGCAGCACGGAGAGCTTCTGCAGCAGAGCCCCCTGGATCGCCTCTGCGGTCAGTTGCGGGTTGCCCGCGCGCTCCTCGAACGGCTTCAGGACGACGAAGATGGCTCCTGAGTTGGGAGCGCTGGTGAAGGTCGCGCCCGAGAAGCCGACGATGTTGACGGCATGTGCGACGCCGGGCGTTCCGAGCGCGATCTCGGCCGCCTTGCGGTTGACCTCGTCGGTGCGCGCAAGCGACGCGCCGCTCGGCAGCTGTGACGCTACGATCAGGTAGCCGGCGTCGAGCTGGGGAATGAAGCCCGTCGGCGTGCGGCGGAACTCGTTGAGGCCGAACGCGAGCACGATGCCGTACAGAACGAGCATGATGGCAGCGAAGCGCACGACCTTCGCCGTCAGCCATCCATAGCCATCGCTAAGCTTGTCGAAGCCCCAGTTGAACCCCCGGAAAAAGCCGTGGATCGGGCGTTCCCACCAGCTCTCCTCCTCACGCGGTTTGTGAGGCTTCAAGAGCAGCGCGCACAATGCGGGCGAAAGCGTGAGCGACACGACGAGCGAGATGATGGTGGCGCCTGCGATGGTGAGCGCGAACTGCCGGTAGAATTGGCCCGAGATGCCGGTGATGAAGGCCGCCGGCACGAACACTGCGCACAGCACGAGTGCGATGGCGATCAAGGCGGAACCGACCTCGTCCATGGTCTGTCGGGCCGCGTCGCGCGGGTTCATGCCGGCCCCGATGTTCCGCTCGACGTTCTCTACGACGACGATGGCGTCGTCGACGACGATGCCGATGGCGAGCACGAGGCCGAACAGCGACAGGTTGTTGAGCGAGAACCCGAACACGCTCATGAAGAAGAACGTGCCGATGAGAGAGATCGGGATCGCAAGAATCGGAATGACGGCGGCGCGCCAGGTCTGCAGGAACAGGATGACGACGAGCACGACGAGCAGGACGGCCTCGCCGATGGTCTTGATGACGGCATCGACCGACTGCTGGATGAACTCGGTCGGATTATAGATGATGGTGTACTTGAGCCCAGCCGGGAAGCTCTTCACCAGCTCATCCATGGTCTTGCGGATAGCCGTCGCCGTGGCCAGCGCATTCGATCCGGGGCGCTGGAAGACGCCGAGGCCGAGTGCCGGATCGCGGTCGAGGTACGAGTTGCGGCCATAGTCCTGGGCAGCGAGCTCGACGCGGGCGATGTCTTGGAGCCGCACGACGGCGTTCGACGTCTGCTTGACGACGATCGAGCCGAACTCCTCGGGCGTCGACAGGCGCCCGAGCGTTCTGACCGCGACCTGGAACGCTCCCTGGGTCATGACGGGCGGCTGGTTCAGGACGCCCGATGCGACCTGCACGTTCTGGGCCTGGAGGGCGGCAATGACGTCGCTCGTGGTGAGTGCCACCGACTGCAGCCGCTCGGGGTCGAGCCAGACGCGCATCGAGTAGTCGCGGCTGCCGAACACGGTGATCGAGCCGACGCCGTCGATGCGGCTCAGGACGTCGGTCACCTGCGTCGTGGCATAGTTCGAGATGAAGAGCGTATCGCGCGACTTGTCTGGAGAGTAGAGGTGGACGACCATCATCAGGTCGGGCGAGGCCTTGGCGATGGTTACGCCGATGTTGCGCACGTCCGACGGCAGGCGCGGCTGGGCGATCGCGACACGGTTCTGCACCTGCACCTGCGCGATGTCGAGGTTGGTGCCTAGCTCGAACGTGACGGCGATCGAGAACGAGCCGTCGCCGTTGGAGTTCGACGTGATATAGAGCATGTTCTCGACGCCGTTGATCTGCTGCTCGAGCGGAGCGACGACGGTGGAGGCGACGACGTCGGCGCTGGCTCCGGGGTACTGGCCGGAGACGTTGACGGTCGGTGGCGCGATCTCGGGATATTGGGCGATCGGAAGGCGGGTGTACGCGACAGCGCCGATGATCACGAGCACGACCGAGATGACCGCGGCGAAGATCGGTCGGTCGATGAAGAAATGTGAAAGGCGCATGACGGACCGTCAGTTGCTCGACGTCGGGCTGCTGTTGAGTGCGGAGGCGATGGCTCCAGCTTCCGGCTCCACCTGCGTGCCAGGTCGGGCACGCATCAGGCCGTTGATGATGACGCGGTCGGAGGCCTCGAGGCCGCCTGCGACGCGCAGGCCGTCGACCAGCGCGCCAGGGGTAATGAACTTCTGGCGCGCGATGTTCTTGTCGTCGACCACCATGACGAACTTTCTAACCTGCTCGGTTCCGATGGCGGTGTCTGGCACAAGCAGCGATTCGACCGGCGGCGACATGGCGACCTGGATCCGGCCGAACATGCCGGGTGTGAAGATGCCCGACGGGTTGGGGAGCTCGGCGCGGGCGCGGATGACGCCGGTCGAAGGGTCGATGGCGTTGTCGACGAAGTCGAGATGCCCGTCATGCAAAAAGTCGGTTTCATCGAGAAGCTTCAGCTTCACGGACACGGTCGACGCATCCTTGCCTCCCGGATGCGAGCGCAGGAATTCGAGATAGGACGTCTCGTCGAGCGTGAACTCGAAGCGGATGGGGTTGAGCGACTGGATCGTGGCGAGCAGCGTGGTTGAGCCCGACGTTCCTCCGGTCACCAGGTTGCCGACAGAGACGCGCCGGTCGCCGATGCGGCCCGACACGGGCGCCTTGAGCTCGGTGTAGGCGGCGTCGAGCTCTGCCTGTCGCACGGCCGCCTCCTGCGCCAGGACGTTCGCCTGCGCGACACGGCGTGCCTGAATGCGCTGCTCGTAGGATTGCTGCGTGATCGTGGTTCCGCGCACGAGTTCCTGCCCGCGTGCGAGATCGCTCTCGGCAAAGGCAAGGTTGGCCTTGGCCTGCTCGAGTGTCGCCTTGGCCTGTGTGAGACCGGCCTCGAATGGCCGCCGGTCGATGGTGAACAGCAGATCACCCTTGTTGACGAGCTGACCGTCCTCGAAGTGGATCTTGTCGAGATGCCCTGAAACGCGTGCCCGCACCTCGACCGAGTCGACGGCGACGAAGCGCCCGACGTACTCCTTGTTTGCCGCGACCTCCTTCTTGACAGGCGTCGCCACCGTAACCTTGGGCGGCGGCGGAGCAGGGGAAGGCTGCTGCTGGGCCGTTTGCCGCTCGCATCCGGCGAAGAGCGCCGTTGCGAGGGCGAGGGCGAGTATAGGCGCGTTGCGCGATGGCATGTGTCACCGCCTCAGTGGCAATTTCGACCGACGGGATGGAAGTCCCCTGTCAGACGCTCCACGCGGATCCGGTCGAGGCGTTTCTCGTCCGGCGTTCTTGTCATCCCTGACGCGCTGGCCGCTCGCACCAGCGCCCTCCGACGCCCACCCGCGTCCCGACAGGGCGTCGCGCGATGAGCCTCGTGACAAGTCTTCCTCCGCATGGTACCGATCGGTACCATCGACGTGCATTACTCGTCGTTCGCACCCATCCTGTCAAGGTGGACAACTGATCAAGAAAGCATGGTTCGTCGTCGCACTGTACATGAGCAAGCCACGACGCCGCCGCGGGATCGCATTCTCGCGGCCGCACGGGATCTGTTCTATCGGCATGGCATCCATGCAGTAGGCGTAGAGGCCGTCGCCGAGCAGGCGGGCACCAGCAAGGCGGCTCTCTATCGCCATTTCGCGAGCAAGGATGAGCTCGTCGCCGCGTACGTGCGGGCGCTGGCTGACGAGGGCGATGCCGAATGGGCGGCCCTCACGGCGGCCCATGCAGGCGATCCTCACCAGCAGATCGAGGCTTGGCTCGGGCGCGTGGAGCGTCTCATGTCCGAGGACGGGGGGTGTGCCATCGCCAACGCCGCGGTCGAGCTCAGGGCAGAGCCGAAGCATCCTGCACGCAGGATCATCGATGCCTACAAGACCGACAAGCGCGAGCAACTGGTCCGGCTCTTCGCAGAAGCAGGCTATTGCGAGGTCGAGCGGCTCGCCGACGAGGTGTTTTTATTGTTCGAGGGCGCCCGTATCAACCTGCAGTGCTGCCTCGGTACGAGTGCTCCGGCAGCGCGCCTGATTTCCACCCTGCGCGCGCTCTTCGCCAGTCACAAGGCTGCGGGCGTGCAACGACCCGCGGCTCGCAGACCCGCGGCAAAGCCGGCCCGTCAGGCGCGCTCGAAACAAAACGTCTGAGACGGGAAGGGTGTTCGACTATAGACCGCGGAACCGGACATTTGAGCCGCGCAGGGCAACGGTGCGCTCATTCTGGTCTTCGCTCCGTGCCGCAGCACTCGAGGACGCCGGATTCCAGAGGCGTGAGACAGAGGCGGCGCTCGATCCCTGCAGCGATGGGCGTTGCACCCCCCGCGTCGGATCGAGGGCGCTCCGGGATTTGACCTTGGATCCTGCCGTCGACACGCACGAGCGTGGGAGTTCCCATGTGCTCACGGGCCAAGTGGGCGTCATGGTCAGGCGCGAGCCCTTCGAGGCGGCAGTGCCGGCGGGACTGCGGTGACGTTGAGACTTGCACGGCGCGCGCATCGGGCGTAGCCCTTTACAAAAGAATTAGAGATCGCGAGAGCCGCTCCGTCGTGGCGGCGACCGCGGCGTTGATTGAGGAGCGACATATGCAATCGGTCGATCTCGCGTACATGGCGTTTCTCGAGGAGGGCGGCGAAGGCGTCGGCGCTGTCGTCGAGACTCGGCAAACGTCGATCGTCATCTACGTCGAGAATGCGGGCGAGTTCGTGGTGCCGCGCTCAGCCATCAAGTCGGTTCACGACAGCAAGGTGGTGCTCAAGAGGGACGCACTCGACCCCGCGCTGCTCGAGGCCATCAAACACGTGCATGATCGCGAGGATCCGCGGACCATCGGCTGACCACCGATGCCTGGTTCGCCAATGCGCGGCCCGTCACCCTGCCCCTGTTCCTGTAACAGACCCCGTCTCGCGAGGAATGGGGACGTGAGCGCTGCTCGTTGCCGGACCCCGGACCGGCCTTTGGCACGTACAGATCGTCACCTGGAGCCAAGAGCGGTCAGGATGAGGCGTTGCGATCTCAGAGCTCGCCCCAAGCGCTTGCGGGCCGGCGCTTCCTGTGTGTAGCCTTTGCCCGAATCCTGCCGGGGCCGTTTGGGGCTCCACCGGTCGAGGAGGCACGTCATGCGCATCCTGGTGACCGGCGCCTCGGGGTTGATCGGGTCGGCCGTTGTTGCCCATCTCAGCGGACTTGGACACGAGGTCGTCGCCGGCGTGCGCAAGTCACCAGCGCTTGCGGGCCGCCCCATAGTTGCGCTCGACTTCGCGACGGCCTCCGAGGCGGACTGGCGGGCGGCGCTCGCGGGCATCGAGGCTGTCGTCAACTGCGCCGGAGCCTTGCAGGACGGTCCGCGCGATTCGACGGCGGCTGTGCATGATGAGGGCGCCGCCCGGCTATTTTCGGCTTGTGAGCAGGCCGGCGTGCGCCGGTTCATCCAGATCTCGGCTCTGGGTGTCGACCGTGCGCCCTCGACCGAATTCCTGAAGACCAAACGTGCGGGGGACGCGCGTCTCGAAGCCTCGCGCCTCGACTGGGTCATCATTCGCCCCTCGGTCGTGGTGGGCCGGGCGGCCTATGGGGGCAGCGCGCTGTTCCGGGCACTCGCTGCGCTTCCGGTGCTGCCCGTTATGCCCGGTACGGGCCTGCTGCAGATCGTACATCTCGACGACGTTGTGCGAACCGTGGCCTTCTTCCTCGGACCCGGCGCTCCGGCGCGTGTCGCGGTCGAGGTGGCCGGGCCAGAGCTTCTGGCATTCACGGACGTCGTACGCACCTACCGTCGGTGGCTCGGATGGGCCCCGCAGCCGTCGTTCTCCGTGCCCGGTGCGCTCGCCCGCCTGATGTTCCGCGCTGGCGATTTCCTCGGCCGGCTCGGATGGCGGGCGCCGATAAGGACTACGGCGGAGGTCGAGGTGCGGCGCGGCTCGGTCGGCGACAACACGCTATGGCGCGAGATGACGGGAATCGAGCCGCAGTCGCTCGCCGCAGCGCTGGCCGCCGAGCCGGCGTCCGTGCAGGAGCGATGGTTCGCCCGGCTCTACCTTCTGAAGCCGGTGATATTCGGCGCGCTGGCCGTCTTTTTCGTCGCCACCGGCCTGGTCTCGCTGGGACCGGGCTGGGAAACAGGAACGGCCATGATGAACGAGGGCGGCGCGGGACGTCTGGGACCGTTTCTTGTCATCGGCGGCGCGGTTGCGGACATCGTGATCGGCATCGGCATCGCGGTCCGGCGCTGGTCCCGAGCGGCGCTCTACGCGGGGCTCGCGATCTCCGTCACGTACGCGATCGCCGGCACGCTCATGCTGCCGCGGCTGTGGCTCGATCCCCTGGCGCCGCTGATGAAGATCCTGCCCATCGTCACGCTGATTCTTGTCGCGCTCGCCATTCGGGAGGACCGATGAGCACGGCCTATTACATCTTGAAGCTCTTGCACGTCATCGGTGCCACGGTGTTGCTCGGCACCGGGGCCGGCATTGCCTTCTTCATGGTCGTCGCGCACCGGACGGGGCGCATCGCGGCCGTGGCCGAGGTGGCGCCGATCGTGGTGCTTGCTGATTTGGTCTTCACAGCGACGGCCGTAGCCGCGCAGCCGCTGACGGGCGTCCTTCTCGCGTGGGAGGCCGGCTACCCGCTGACCCAGGCCTGGATCCTGATGTCGATCGGACTCTATCTCGTCGCGGGCGCGTTCTGGCTGCCGGTCGTGTGGATGCAGATGCGCATGCGCGACCTCGCGCGCGAGGCCGCCGCGACGGGCCAGCGGCTGCCGGCTGAGTACGACAGCCTATTCCGCATCTGGTTTGCATTCGGCTTTCCGGCCTTCGTCGCCGTGCTCGCGATCTTCTGGCTGATGATCACGCGCCCGACAGAATGGCCGTTGTGACCCGGGACATATGGCGGCGAGCCGGGGCCACGAGCGGCCGGCCCCTCCCTCTACGCCTCGCCCGTGAACCGCGCCGGGCGCTTCTCCATGAAGGCACGTAGGCCCTCCCGATAGTCGGACGTGCGGCCCGCTCGCCGTTGCAGGTCACGCTCGAGGTCGAGCTGGGTGTCGAGCGTGTTGGCACCCGAGGCGTTGAAAGCCTCTTTGATCAGGGCGAGGCCCTGGGTCGGCTGGGTCGCGAGTTCTGCCGTGAGCGTCCGCGCCTCGGTCATCAGTTCCGCGTCTTCGACAGCCTTCCAGATCATGCCCCATGCCTCGGCACGCTCGGCCGGCACCGGCTCGCCGAGCAGCGCCAGCGCCCGGCCGCGGGCGTCTCCGACGAGCCTGGGCAGGAAGAACGTTCCGCCAGAGTCGGGGACGAGACCGATCTTGGCGAAGGCCTGGATGAATTTGGCCGAGCGGGCGGCGAGCACGATATCGCACGCGAGTGCGATGTTGGCGCCAGCACCTGCAGCCACTCCGTTGACCGCACATACCACCGGCTTTCGCATGCCGCGGATGCGCCGGATCAGAGGATTGTAAAAGGTCCCGATGGTGGCGCCGAGATCGGGGGCAGGGCCGGAGGTCATCCGGTCGGCGAGATCCTGGCCGGCGCAAAATCCGCGGCCGGCGCCCGTCAGAAGCACCGCCCTGATGCTCGTGTCGAGGGCGAGCTGCCCGAGCTCGGCGGCGAGCAGGCGGTGCATGTCCTCGTTGAAGCTGTTGAGCCGGTCGGGGCGGTTCAGCGTCACCTCGGCCCATTGATCGCGGCGGCTGACGAGGATCGAGGGGTCCATGGGCGGCTCATCCGGCTGCACGTTGCGCTCTGCTGCGATCCGATGCGTTCCCCGATTGCCGTCGCGTGTCAATACAAGCTTTGTCGAGAGCAGTCGCGGCAGAAGTCGTATGCGTCGCGCGGATCGCGAGAACCCGCTATATGCTGGGGCCTCGCCGCCGCCGGAGCCACGGGACGACCATGACCGATGCCTTCATTTGCGACTTCGCCCGCACGCCGATCGGCCGTTACGGCGGCGCCTTGAAGTCAGTGAGGACCGACGACCTCGCAGCCCACCCGATCCGTGCCCTCCGTGAGCGCTGTGCCGGCGTGGACTGGGCTGCTGTCGACGACGTGATCCTGGGCTCAGCCAATCAGGCCGGTGAGGACAACCGCAACGTCGCGCGCATGGCGGCGCTGCTCGCGGGGCTGCCGGAGAGCGTGCCGGGAACGACGGTCAACCGGCTTTGCGCCTCGGGTCTCGACGCGGTCGCCATGGCCGCCCGCGCGATCGCCATGGGCGACGCCGAGCTCGTGATCGCTGGCGGCGTCGAGAGCATGACGCGGGCGCCGTTCGTGATCGGCAAGGCGACCGAGGCGTTCGCACGCAAGGCCGAAATGTTTGACACCACCATCGGCTGGCGCTTCGTCAACCCGCTGATGCAGGAGCAGCACGGGGTCGACTCGATGCCGGAGACGGCCGAGAACGTCGCCGAGCAATTTCAGATCTCCCGCAAGGATCAGGACCGTTTCGCGCTCCGCTCGCAGAAGCGCGCGGCGGCGGCCCAGGCAGCAGGATATTTCGCCAAGGAGATCGTGCCGGTCGCGCTTCCGGGCAAGAGCGGCGCGACGGCACCGTTCGCCGTCGACGAGCATCCGCGCCCCGAAACTACGATCGAACTTCTAACGGCCATGAAGGCACCCTTCCGCAAGGGCGGGAGCGTGACGGCCGGCAATGCGTCCGGTGTCAACGACGGCGCGGCGGCCCTGATCGTCGCCTCCGCAAGGGCCGCGAAAAAGTACCAGCTCACGCCGCGTGCGCGGGTGGTGGCGACGGCGGCTGCCGGCGTCCTGCCGCGCATCATGGGGGTGGGTCCAGTGCCGGCAGTCGAGAAGCTTCTCGCGCGAGCGAAGCTTTCGCTTGGTGAGATCGACCTCGTCGAGCTCAACGAAGCGTTCGCGGCGCAGGCTCTGGCGGTGACGCGAGGGCTCGGGATCGCCGACGACGCGGACCACGTCAATCCCCACGGCGGCGCCATCGCACTCGGCCATCCGCTCGGCATGTCGGGAGCGCGGCTGGCGATGACGGCCGTGAACGGCCTCGAGGTGCTGGGGGGCAAGCGCGCCATTGCTACCATGTGCGTCGGGGTCGGACAGGGTGTCGCCATGCTGATCGAGCGGGTGTAGCGATGACCGGGCCTGTCGTGAGTGTCGAACGCGTGGGCAATGTGGCCGTGGTCACGATCGACAACCCGCCGATCAACGCGCTGTCGCGACCGGTTCGGATGGCCCTCATCGCGGCGTTCCAATCGCTCGCGTCCGACTCCAGCGTGACGGCGGTCGTGCTGACCGGGTGCAAGGGCCAGTTCGTGGCGGGCGCAGACTTGAAGGAGATGCGCGCAGCGTCCGTGCCTCCCTTTCTCCCGGACGTGATCGCTGCCATGGAGGCCGTTGCCCGGCCCATCGTTGCAGCCATCGACGGACCGGCGCTCGGCGGCGGGCTCGAGATAGCGCTCGCCTGCGACAGCCGCATCGGCTCGCCGCGGGCAAGCGTCGGGCTCACCGAGACGAAGCTCGGCATCATCCCCGGTGCAGGCGGCACGCAGCGCCTTGCGCGCCTCGTCGGCATCGAGCGCGCCATCGAGCTTGTCGGTGAAGGACGGGTTCTGAAGGCGTCCGAGGCCAGGATGGCAGGGGTTCTCGATGCGGTCGCGAACGACGAGACCGTCACCGATGCCATCGCGAAGGCTCCGCGGACCGAGAAGCGCCGTCTGTCGAGCAGTCCGCTGCCGCCGAGCAATCTGCCGGCCGAGGAAAGCGTCGCTGCGCGTGTCATCGCCAAGGCGAAGGGCGTACCGGCGGTTGCGGAGGCGGTGCGTGTCATCCGTGCGTCGCGGTCCATGACCTTCGACGAGGCCGTGGCCGAGGAGCGCGCCACGTTCCTGAGGCTCCGAGACAGCGAGGAGGCAATGGCACTGCGCCACGCATTCTTCGCCGAGCGCGAAGCCGGGCGTGTGCCGGGCCTCGAAAGTGTAGCAGTCCGTGCGGTTCAGCGTATCGGCGTGATCGGCGCCGGCACCATGGGCGCGTCGATCGCGCTTTCGCTTGCCGACGCGGGCTTTGCCGTCGACCTCGTCGAGCGCGACGCGGAGAGCGCCGCGCAGGGCAAGCAGCGGGTTCGCGCTCTTTATGACCGGCAGGTGAAGGCCAAGCGCCTCGACGGTGCCGCCGCCGAGGCCCGGCTGGAACGCATCGTGGCCGGTGCGGATTGGTCGAGGCTCGCTGCCGCCGACCTGGTGATCGAGGCTGCCTTCGAGGACCTCGCCGTCAAGACGGACATCTTCCGCAGCCTCGACGTGATCGCGCGGCCCCGCGCCATCCTGGCCACCAACACGTCCTATCTCGACATCGACGCTATCGCCGCCGCAACCCGGAGGCCCGAGGACGTCGTCGGCCTCCACTTCTTTTCACCGGCCCACATCATGCGCCTCGTCGAGGTGGTGAAGGGAGCGAGGACGGCGCCCGACGTGATCGGCACCGCGATGAGCCTGTCGAAACGCATGGGCAAGCAGGCCATCGTCGCCGGCAACTGCGACGGCTTCATCGGCAACCGCATCTATGCCGTGTACCGGCGCCACGCGGAATACCTGGTCGAGGACGGCGCATGGCCGCACGAGGTCGACGCCGCGCTCGAGTCCTGGGGGTTCGCCATGG
>JAGVSR010000152.1 GCA_019137195.1 Alphaproteobacteria bacterium | reverse complement strand
CTAAACGCGACGCAATACCCACGAGGCGAGCGATTTGGCGCGACCGGGTAGGAGGTGCCCCACCCGGCAAAATCTTGTTGCGTTGCAGCACGTTAGAAGCGGCCGGAAACACTGACGAATCGTCTGGCCTGGCGATGTCAGGGTGCATCGGCCGTGCCCTGGTGCGACATATACAGCGCAACGGCCATGGCGCGGTTGTTGACGTCGAGCTTATCGTAGAGATTCTTCAAGTGATACTTCACGGTATTCTCGGAAATACCTATTCTGGCTGCGATTTGCAGGTTTGACCACCCGTTGGCCAGGGCCGCCAGCAGTTCGCGCTCGCGAGTCGTGAGCACATCGAGCGGACTTTTGCCCAGGTTCTCGAGGTCGATGTAGGGAAAGCAGAGGCGTCCGCGGGTGACGGCCGAGATCGTCTCGACCAGCACGACGGGCTCGTCGCTCTTGGAAATGAACCCCCTGGCGCCGCCTTTCACCGCCTGGTTCAACACCTTGGCCGGAGGCTCGCCCGTGTAGACGATCAGCGCCGTGCGGCAATGCTTGCCCTTTATTGCCTTCAGAACCTCGCCGCCGGTCATGTCCGGCAGCGACCAGCCGATGATGCCGGCGTCTGCCGGATGTGCCGCCATTGCCTCGACGAACGAGGTGCCCGAGGCGTAGGTGCCAACGACGTCGAAGCGGCCATCGCGGGCAATGATGTCCGCAAGTCCGCTGCGGACCACAGGGTTCTTGTCGGCAATGGCGATGGTCGGGCGCGTCGTCATCACACAGAGTGGTTGCAGTGCCAGCGGCCAAATCATCGGGCCGTACCTCATTTCCTACTGCACCGAGCCGGGGTTCGCGAGCCAATTCAAGCCGCCCCGACGATCTCGGCATCCATTGTCCCCCGCTCGGCGAGCCGCATGGCCTGCTCCAGGACAGAGACGGCGGCGGCGGAGCCCACTGCGTGCTCGGACAGGTACCGGCGGAAGGTGCGGGCTCGTGGCTGGCCGTGGTAAAGTCCAAGCACGTGGCGGGTGACGTTATTGAGCCGGCCGCCCTTCTCGAGATGAGCCGCTGCATACGGCAAGAGGCGGGCGAGTGCCTCGTGGCGGGTAGGGTCCGGGGCGGGAATTCCGTAGATCCGCCGGTCGACGGCGGCGAGGATGTACGGGGTCTGGTAGGCCGCGCGTCCCAGCATCACGCCATCGACATGGCGGAGGTGCTGCTCGGCCTCGTCGAGGGTAGCGATACCACCGTTGATGACGATCTCAAGGTCGGGCCTGGCAGCCTTCAGGCGGTAGACGCGGCCGTAATCAAGCGGGGGAATCTCTCGGTTCTCCTTCGGCGACAGCCCCTGCAGCCAGGCCTTGCGGGCGTGGACGACGAACGTCTTGCAGCCGGCCAAAGCCACGCGCTCGACGAAGTGCTGGAAGTCGGCCTCGGCGTCCTGATCGTCGATGCCGATGCGGCACTTGACCGTGACCGGGACTGCGACGCGCGCCTGCATCGCTGCCACGCAGTCCGCCACGAGATCGGGCTCGGCCATGAGACAGGCGCCGAAGCGGCCTTCCTGCACGCGATCCGATGGGCAGCCGACAGTCAGGTTGATCTCGTCGTAGCCGTAGGTTTCGCCGATGGCGGCGGCATCGGCGAGCTTTGCCGGGTGGGATCCACCGAGCTGTAGCGCCACAGGATGCTCGTCAGGTGCCGCAAGGCCGAGGAGCTGCTCGCGCTTGCCGTGAATGACCGCATCCGCCGTCACCATCTCGGTATAGAGCAGTGCCCGGCGCGTCAGTCCGCGATGGAAGAACCGGCAATGCCGGTCCGTCCAATCCATCATGGGGGCGACGCAGAAACGGCGGGACGGCGTGTTCATGAGCTGGCTATGCCCGATCGGAGGCGTCGGTGGCAAGCGACCGTAGCGTCAGGTGACGTGGTTGTCGGCAACGCGGCCGTCAGTTGGGCATACGATAGGCCCGGGGCGGCGAACGGGGCGGGTGCGCAATCGGACCCACCAAGGAGAAGGGCCGCTCAAGCACGCGGCACCTTGACCCTGGCAACATGGGCGTCGGCGCGCCGGTGTCGCAAAACCTCAGAAGTTGATCTTGCCGCCGGTCTCGACCATCTGGAAGTCGTCGAGGCTGACCAGCTCGCCGGCCGAGCTGATGGCGTCTCCATCAACACGCCGGTAGACGGCATAGAGGATCATGTCGGCCTTCTCGATAGCCTGAACGACGCCCAGCGACCAGAAATCGGCCTCTGCACTGCGAACAAACGTGTCGTCATCGAGGAGCGACTTGCCGAGGTTCGAGCCGACGTCGTCGTGACGGTACTCGCCGAACATCGTCGTCTTGCCGAGACCGACGAACGTCTGCTCGATGCCGAGCTGGACATACCAGACCCTGTCGGTGCCGTCTGCGAGCGGCTCTAGCCGCTCCTCGGCGGAGTCCTCCTGCAAGCCATAGCCGCCATACACGTAGAGTCCCGTCGGCATGTGCTGGACGGTGACGCCGGCGCCCCACCAGTGGCAATCCTGGTCAGCTGCGACCTTGTTGCAGGCGGACTGATCCGAATCCGTGCTCTCCTCATAACCGGCTTTCGCCGCTACCTTGACGTCACCGATCTCCTTCTTGAACGTGAGCGCCAACCCCCACTGATCGTCCTCTCCCCACGAGGCCGTGCCGACGAGCCCGGCGAATTCCGCAGTATCGTAGCGCACGATGTTGCGCCGTCCGTTCTGGCCGGGAGTCGCGTTGTTGACGCCGCCGAGAATATCGGTCCAGGCGAGTCCGTTCACGAAGTTGCCGTTGGACCGAATCTTGAACTTGCCGAGTGCCACGGCCGCGGCCTCGTAATCTGAGACGTTGCGGGTCTGCAGAAAATCGACGTCATCGATCACGTGGTACGTGGCCGTGCCGTCCATACCCACCTCGAGCTTGCCGAGGTCCTTGCTCTTCACGTACCAGTACGACTTGCGCACGAGCACCGTGCGCGCCGCCCCATCGTCGTCCTGGGAGAACGCCTTGCTATCGGCACCCAGCGTGCCGATCTCGAGCACGTAGCCCGCCGACCAGCCGTCCGAGAGCTTTGCGTCGCCGACGACGCGAAAGCGGTCCTGCTCAAGCGAGTTGGTGCCGACGTAGACGTTGCTCTCCCGTCCGTCGTCCCAGAAGAACACCGCCTGGCTGATCCATCCCGAGACCGTGAGCGACACCTTGCGGTTGCCCTTGCGTACCGATGTCGCCTCGAGATCGGCGACCCGCTCCTCTAGGTCGGCGCAGCAGCTGCCGCCGAGATCTGCAGCGGCGGCCTGCTGTCCTGCCAAGGCCAAGAGAACGGCGGTCGCCGCTCCCCGCAACGGAGCCGTTCGCGATCCCCTGTCGATACCCCCACCCATCGTCCCTGTCTCCGTCATGTCCGAAGCTCACCGGCGATTGCCAACAGAACACAGCTGCGGGTGCTTCGCATCGGCGGTCAACGTCCTCGTGGGCGGATGCTCGAGATCGTTCGAGAACGTGGCCCGGCTGCATCGACTTGCCGGTCCGTCATTCGACAGCATTGCAGATGCGACCCGCGGCGTCGCCTGCTTCAGCGTCTAACTCGCTGCACCGCCGCGACGACAAGGTAGAGAGCGCTCGCAATCCCAACCGCTGCAGGAAGCGCATCGGCACCGGCCTGATCCATAGCGAGACCGATCGCAAGTGGGCCGAAAAGACCTCCGGCACAATAGCCCGAGACGAAGAGACCGTTGGCGTTGGCGAGGGCTACGCCTTCGAAGCGGCGTCCAAGCTCGATCAGCGCCACTGTGTAGAGAGAGGCGAGGAAGGCGCCCCAGACGAAGGCGAATGCCCAAAGGAGCGGGACCGCCCAGCCGGTGACCAGCTGCGGCAGCACGAGGGAGCCCGCGAGACCGGCGGCAGAGCATATGGTGAGGACGACGGTCGCGCCAATGCGGTCGGCGAGCCAGCCGATCGGCAGCTGCAGCACGACCGTTCCGACGTTAAGCGCGGCGAGAAGATGCAGCGCTCCCGTTTCTCCGAGACCCTTGTCGATGCCGTAGACCGTGAGAAGTGTCCATAAAGCGCCTTCGGTTATGCCGGCGATCAGCGCGGCGAAGAACACCGCAGGTGCCATCAGAAACAGCGATAGGCTCGCCTGATGCGGACCGTCGTCGAGTGGCGGCAGGCGCCGGCGCAGTAGAAAAAGCGGCACACCCGCGACCAGCACGGCGCCGGCGATGAGCGCGAACGGCAGCACGCCATCGATCTCGATCAGGGTGAGGATCAGCGGACCCAGCGCGAACCCGCCCAAGATGATGGTGCCGTAGAGACCGACGTAGAGGCCACGGCGGTCTCTGGGTGCCAGGGTGTTGATCCAGGCTTCCGACAGGATCCAATGCACGGCTGCGGCGAGGCCGATCACGAAACGAAGCACAAGCCAGGCCCCGTACGAGCGGAAGTAGGGCAACGCCAGCGTGCCGGCGGCAATGACCAAGAGACCGCCGAACATGGCGGGGGCGAGGCCCACACGACGCCCGATCCAGGGCATCAATCGGGAGGTGACGATCACCGCCAATACCGGCATGGCAGAGTTGAGGCCGATCAGGACCGCCGGCACCCCGTCGCGCTCCATGAGCACGGTGAGGAGCGGGATCATCGTGCCCCAAACCATGCCGGCCGCCGCAACGCTCGTAAACACGGCCAACAGGGCCAGTCCGTTGCCGTTGCTGGACGAGGTGAGGGACACGTAAGGCCAGGGCTCGCGCATGGACGCAGTCTGCCCGACGTCCTGGCGTGTGCGTGGACCGGGCCGGCGTCTGATAGCACGCCGGAGCCCGGCCGCAACGCGGAAGTCCGTTCAGATCGTGTTTCCCATGCCACGCCGCCCGTCGTCCCGCGAGGGCAGGCAGGCGATAGGGGAGACGGCGCGGCTAGAGGATGAAGTCGCCTTTGGTCAGGGCAACCTCGCCCACGAGCTCGATCGCGAAGTCGGCTGCACCGTCACCGTTGACGTCACCCTCGACAATCGTGTTGCCCCCTTCATAGCGGTAATGGAGCTCGCCGGCCCTGTTGTGGAAAGCCTGCTGGCCGATGAACCTGAAGGCCTGGTTGTTGGCTGTCCTGGTCGAGGCGTCGATGGTCGAGAGGTCGATGTCGTCGACGGCATGAGTGAAATCGCGGATGATGTCGCGGTCGGTTACAAGGCTCTCGCCGCGCTTGTTAAAGTCGAATATGTCGCGGGCTCCCGCTCCGGTCAGGTCGTCGGCGCCGTAGCCGCCGATCAGTCGGTCGCTCCCGCCGCCACCTTCGAGCAAATCGTTGCCGTAGCCGCCGCTCAGCACGTCGGCCATGTCAGAGCCCACGATATGGTTGGCGCCAGCCGAGCCATAGAGTGCGATGGTGTCGGAGCCACTGGTCCAGCCGCTGAAGGTCCAATCCGAAGCATCGAAGGCGGACTCTCCCGCGACAAGGTAGACCCGGATCTTCTGATAGTCGTCTGAGCTGTAGCCAGACGCGATCACGTGGAGGCTCTCCGAGATCAGCGCGTTACCGCTGCCGTCGACGCCGAACTGGTCGGACGAGAATATGACCTGGCCCGGCATGTCCATGCCGCCCATCGGGTAGAAACTCAGCTGCTCGAAGCTACGGAACTCGACGCCGCGAACGTCGAAGTTCTCCTGACCGGCCATGGAGCTTCTGATCTGAATCTTGTCGGTGCCCGCACCGCCGTCGAAGTAGTCGGCGGTCTGGATGTTCTTCTGGAACTGCAGGTAGAGCGTGTTGTTGACCGATCCCGTGAACGTGTAGTGATCGATTTTCGTGGTCGCTGTTCTCGTAGTCGCCATGTCTTTGCTCCTTGATTGGTGGGCCGAGGGCGGAGCACCCGCCCCCGGCGCGATGTTCGGGGAGCCGATCGGCAGCCGGAAACCGTCTCCGGCCGGCGGACCGGCTCAGAGCATGAAGTCGCTCCAGGTCAGCGGACCGTGATCCAGGACGACGATCCTGAGCTCAGCAGACGAGTCTCGATCGGCGTTGAACTCCAGGACCAGGTTGTGCCCGACCACCGTTTGCCGGATGTGACCGGTGGCAAACGCTCCGAAGCCGGCTAGGTCGAGCACGAAGGCCTGGTTGCCCGTCACCCCCAAGTTGGCGTCGAGCGAGCGTACGTCGATCTTATCGCCGGCCTTGAAGTCGACGATGCGATCGGAGCCGGCGACCGTGCTGTCGGACCAGCTCGTGAACTTGAACACGTCGCGACCGCTGCCACCGGTCAGGAAGTCGATGCCTCGACCCCCGATCAGGACGTCGGCGCCGCCGCCGCCCGCAAGGTGATTCACACCATCGTTGCCAACCAGCTTGTTCGCGAGCCCGTTGCCAGTGCCGTCGGCTGCCGTTCCGAGAAGCGTCAGGTTCTCGAGGTTGGCGCCGAGCGTCGCTGATACCGTGCTCCTGACGGTGTCGGTTCCGCCGCGTGCCACCTCGATGATGCGGTCGCTACCGTCGGTGACGTAGGTGTCGTCACCGCGCCCGCCCGCCATGGTATCGGCTCCGCCGTTGCCCCTCAGCACGTTGGCACCACGATTGCCGATGAGCTCGTTGTCGAGCGCGTTGCCGGAGCCATTGATGCGACCGGTGCCGGAGAGCACGAGATTTTCGAGATTTTCTCCGAGAACGTAGGTGGCCGAGCTCACGACGGTGTCGATGCCGGCGCCCTCTGCCTCCGTAATGCCGTCGCGACCATCGGTGACGTAGGTATCATCGCCCGTGCCGCCGTCGAGCTTGTCAGCTCCCCGGCCGCCGGTCAGCGTGTCGTTACCGGCGCCGCCCGCGATGATGTCGTCCACGCGCGTTCCAACGATCGCGTTGCTGCCGACGGAACCAAAGAGGTGGATGGTGTCGTTGCCGCCGACGTCCTCACCCGGGACCAGCATCATGTCTGGATCGGCAGGGCCTTTGTAGACGTAGCGACCCCAGACGTAGGGCGACTGACCGGCCGGCATGTTGCGATCGACCGGGAACGTCCAGCCGGAACCGTCGAATCCCGAGTCGCCGTCGGCGAGGTTGACGGTTATGTCCTGGTCACCCCAGGCGCCATAGACTTTCAGGTTGGCCGAGATCAGACCGGCGCCGAACTGGTCGGACGTGAAGACGGCCGATCCCGGCATGCGCATCATCATCCAGTTGAACGACAGCACCTCCATGTCGAGGAACGTGACGCCCGAAAAGTCGAAATCCTCCTCGTAGTCCATCATGCCCTGGCCGGCCCAGAACGTGTCGGTGCCGTCGCCGCCATCGAAGACGTCACCGGCGTTGAGCTGGGCGTTGAGGTTGATGATGAAGTCCTCGTCCTCATCGGTTCCGACGAGGTTATCGACCGCCGTGGTCGCCAGGTAGGGCGTGCTCGAGTCGACGGTCCAGAGCCTGACGGCGATGATACCCGTGTTGTTGCCGGTATCGATGGCCCTAAGCTCGAAGCTGTTGCCGCCATCGCCGAGGCCCGAAAGCGTGACGGATGTGGCCGTGGTCGAGGTCCAGGTGTTGCCGCCGTCGGTCGAGTACTCGTAGTGATCGATCGACGAGCCTGTGCCGTCGCCTGTCCAGGTGAAGGTCGCTGTGTCGAGGTTGGTGTTCGAGCCGTGCCCCGGACCTCCGGTGATGGTCACGACCGGCAGCGAGGTGTCGCCGCTCATGACCTGAGCCGCGGTCATGAGGCCGTCGGCGAAGCGGAACATCTCAACGTTAGTGACGGTGTCCCTCTCGCTCGCAGACTCGAGCACAATGGTCGCGCCGCCATGCGAGACCGCATAGTCCGCGAAGTTGCCGGAGTAGACCGCGGTGTCGGTACCGTCGCCGCCGTCGATGGTGTCGTTGCCACCGCCGCCGGTGATCTCGTCGTCGCCACCCGCCGTAGCAATCGTGGTGCCGTTGGCGGAGCCGGCTACGATGAAGGTGGCGGCGCCCGCGAGTGTCAAGGCTGCGGCTTCGGAAAGCGCGGCGGCGTTGACCTTGAGCGTGCGGTCGTTCGTATCGGTGATCGATGTGCTGCCGTCACCAGTGATGACGCTGCCGAGGCCGAGCGTCGGCGAAATCACGCCGCCAATGCCGGAGGCGGCCGCCATGGCGCCGAGGGTTACGCTGCTCGCACCTGTGAGCTCCAGGCTTTCAACGTCATGCACCTTGGCAAAGGCCGCATCGGTCAAGGTCGTGGCACCTGAAAACTTGAGCACGTCCGGGCCGGTGTCCTGGTGGAAGCCGTCGATAACGCTGATGCCGGCGAGCGCCGCCGCGTCGGCGAGAGTGATGACCTCGGCGTGGTGGCCGCCCTGGTAGTAGAGCAGCGAGGGTGGACTGACGTTCAAGGCTGCATCGGTCGCCGTGGCATAGAGCACGCGGGTTCCGTGCTGATTGGACGACGTTTCAATCGAGAAGTTGCCCTCGGCATCCGCGGTACCGGTGCCTACCGTGGTGATGGTGCCGCTGTTGTTGCGATAGATCGTGACGGTCGAATTGGGCTCGGCGGTGCCATGCACGATCCAGGTCGGGTTGGTGGTGGGCGGGCCGTCTGAGGTGCTCGTGATCACGGGAGCGAGGGGCGCCTCCTGATCACCAGACAAGAGCTGGGCGGCCGTGTAGGTGGCGTTGGAGAACGCAAAGGTCTCGACGTTCGACACCTGGTCGGTGCCGTCGGCCGAGCCGGCGCGATTGTCGGTGATGGAGTAGATGCCTGCATCGAGGGTGATCGTATAGTCCGACCGGCTGCCGGACAGCACGACCCGGTCGGCGCTGCCGACGCCGCCGTCGACGGTGTCGTTGCCGGCACCGCCCGTCAGGGTGTCGTCGCCATCGCCGCCGCGCAGGATGTCGGCGACGATCGTGCCGGTAATGGCGTTGTTGCCGGCCGAACCGTTCAAGGTGACGGTGTCGCCCGGAACGCCGTTCTCGTAGACGACGCCCGCCGCCCAGCCGCCCAGCGTCGGCTCGGTCGGGGTACCGACGTTCTTGGTGTCGTAGTCAGGCTTGGCCGGATTTGTGTAAGTGTACGCTCCCCACATGGAGGTGGCCGTACCGCTCGTGTCGCCTTCAGGGTCGTTGGTCGGGAACGTCCAGGCGGAGGCGTCGAAGGACGAGTCGCCGCTGACGAGATTGACGACAATGTCGTTGCTGCCCCAGGAGCCGCGGACGACGAGCGCGTTGGATAGGAGACCGGAGCCGAACTGGGCCGAGGTGAAGATCACCTGCCCGGGCATGGGCATGCCCATGTAGTTGAAGTTGAGCTCCTCGACGCTCGAAATGGTGACTGCCTGCAGATCGAGGTTGCCAGGCATGTCGAGAATACCGACACCCATCATTCCCGGCATGCCCTTCGTGACCCAAAGGATGTCCGTTCCCGCGCCGCCGTCGACCTGATCGCCAGCCTGTACGAAGGTCTGGCTGTCGAAGCTGAAATTGTCGGCGCCCATCGTGCCCGTCAGTGTCTCGACTGCCGTGGTCGCGCGGATGATCGTGGGTGACATTGCCATGGTTGCATTTCCCCTGAAATTCTTGGCTCTGGCTCGCGGGGGCGACGACCTCGGGAGGCCGTGGCGGCCGCGTCGCGGCGGATGATCGGCCGGATGCCGGCTGGCGACGCGCTATGGGCGCGCAGTCGGGCGCGAAACGGTCGTCGTCAGGATGCGCTCCGCTCGCCGCCGGCCGTGAGGGCGCGCGCGAAGGCGGTCTGCGGGCGAGACGGCGGTAATGCGCCTAGCTGAGGGGAGATGGGGGGCCGCGGCCCGGCGGGCGGGCGTGCCTGCGCTCGGTGAGGCGCGGTGCCTCCCAGGTCACGAGCAGCACGTCCTTTGCCTCGATGCACGCCGGAGCTAGCGGCGGCTCCGGATCCGGCAACGTGAATGCCGCCGCAAGGCCACTACAAATGGGACAGGACTTGCGGACCGTTCCGGGATTGGATTTGTCAGCGTCGGACTTGGAGATGCCGGCGTGACAGATGGGCATGAGGGTCGCGGCCAGCGCCGCATCGCCCGCAACGCCGAGCATCAGGATGTGATGGCGCACAACAGCAACGGCGTGCGCGAGCAGCGCCACGATCAAAATACGGCCGATCAGTCGCCGCCACGCCATTCCGGATTAACCCCCTGCGGCACACGCCTCCAAGACGCGCGCTCGTTTTGATACAATGATGCATCGAAGATCGACCGCGTGCAAACGCTGCTGGCTAACCCAAGTCAATTCGAGGCATCTGGCCGCATTATAAATTGATCGAGCAGCCATCGCTGCCGATTGAGTGAGCGAGTGAGCGGCCGGAACGCGACGCAGCAAACATTGTGGATTGCCGAAATCGCGTTCGACTGCTGTAGTTCGGTTGCGACCTCAATTCGTAGCCGCGTGTAGGAGAGGACGTGTGAGAGGCCGGCGCTACATCGCCCTATTGGCCATCGTGGGCCTTCTCGTGCAGGCCGCGGCTGTCGTGCGCCATCACCTCGTCATGCTTGCAGGGGCGCTCGCGGTGGCAGGCCCCGTCGAGAACGCCTCGTCGACCGGGTCGCCACTGTCCACCAACGTGATTTGCCACGCAGCGGCGGACGCGAGCGGCAAAAGCGGAAGCGGGAGCAGACCTGCCGATCCACCGAAAGGCAAAGGCGGCTGCCCCATTTGCTCGGGGCTTGCCAGCTCGGTGCTCCTGACGGCGCCCGCGGTTACGCCGCTTGCACTCTATGAGCCGTCGGAGACGTCCGGCGTGCAGGTCCTGGCGCGTCTTGCAACCATCATCGATCATGGTCTGCCTTCGGTAAGAGGACCGCCGAGCCTCGGCTAGTCCGACGTTCCTGCGGCTTCGATAGATCCGCACGCGCTTACCCAAGGATAACTCACCGTGAACAAGTCGAACGAGACTGCGCTTCGAAGCGCAGCGCTCCTGATCGTCGTCGCAAGCATGACTTGCGTGGCCTTCGCCCAGGAGCAAGCGCCACCACAGGACAGCCCTGCGGCCAGCATTGGCAGATCCCAGGCACCGCCGCCATCTGAGCCGGACGGGTTAACCGACGTGCCGCAAGCGCCGAGCGCCGATACCGCGGCCGCGGCGCAGACGGCGGCGCCGTCCGCGCCGGACGCCTCAGACATGCGAGAGCCCGACGGCGTGCTGCCGACCGTGACTGTCATCCAGAAGGTCCGGCCGAAGCCGGCGAGCTTGCCGACCAGGATGGACCGCACCACGGGCGGCGAACCGTCGACGACCGAGAGCGCAGGCTCAGCGCCCGCACAACAAGCCCTTTCGCAGGGCGCGCCAGCCGCATCGGCTGCGGCGGCGCGGCAGACACCCGAGACGCCGATGTCGCTGCCGCTCAACGGCACCTCGATCCGCGGCGGCGCCCTCGCGCAGAGCCGTCCCGCGACCAGCGACACCGCCTCTCTCCTCAAGGACGTGCCGGGCGTCAGCCTCGCGACCGGGGGCGGCGTGTCGGGTCTGCCCGCGATCGACGGGCTTGCCGACGACCGCGTGCGCATCATCATCAACGGGCGCGAAACCACGTCTGCGTGCGCCAACCACATGAACCCGCCGCTCTCCTATGCCGATCCAGCGCAGGTCAAGTCGATCACGGTCTCGCCGGGCGTGACGCCGGTGAGCCAGGGCGGCGACAGCCTCGGCGGGACGATATCCGTCGACACAGGCTCGGCCGCGTTCGCAGATTCGGACGAAGGCGTGGTCACACACGGCAGCCTGTCGGCTGCATACCGCTCGAACGGGAGGGGCGTGAGCACGGGTGCGAGCGCCTCGGCTGCCAGTCAACATGTCAGCGTGTCGTATTCCGGTGCCTGGACGCGGGCCGACAACTACAAGGACGGCAGCGGCGATTTGGTCGGCTCCACGCTCTACGAGGCGCAGAACCATACGGGGGCGGTCTCGATCAGGGACGGTGGCGACCTCTACACGATCGAAGGCGGCTATCAGTACATTCCCTATCAGGGCTTCGTGAACCAGCCGATGGATATGGTCCTTAACGAGGGCTGGAACATCGGCGGGCGCTACGAAACCGCGTCGGACTGGGGAAAGCTCGCGCTCAACGCCTACTATCACAGCGTCCGCCACGCGATGAATTTTCTCGACGACAAGCAGCGCTCGTTCGCGGCCCAGGGCTGGGGCGATGACTGGACCATGCCAATGAATACGGAGGGCCAGGATGCCGGATATGCGGCAAGGGTCGAGATTCCGGCCGCGGCCGGTGCCATCATTCGCGCCGGCAACGAGCTGCACTACCAGACGCTCGAAGACTGGTGGCCTGCGGTGTGCGCCACACCCTTCTGCGGCATGGGCCCTCAGGAGTACCGCAACATTCACGACGGCGAGCGGTTGCGGGTCGGTACGTACCTCGAATGGGAGCAGGACTGGGGCCAAGGCTTCAGCACGCTCGTCGGCGCACGCAACGACACCGTCGTTATGAGCACGGGCGACGCTCAAGCCTACGAGCGAATCGACGGCGACCCGGATTCGGACGCAGCGGATGCGTTCAACGCTGAGGATCGCAACCGGACGGATGTCAACTTCGACCTCTCGGCGCTGGTTCGCTACGAACCCAGGGACGGCATCGCGGGCGTCGAGGCGGGCTATGCGCGCAAGACGCGCTCGCCCAATCTCTACGAGCGCTACGCTTGGGGCGTGAGCCCGATGGTGAGCCAGATGGTGACCTGGTTCGGCGACAGCAACGGCTATGTCGGCAACCTCGATCTCGAGCCCGAGGTGGCGCACCGTCTGAGCCTGACACTCGGGCTACACGACGCCGAGCGGCGCATCGGCGAGGTCAAGGTGACGCCGTACATGACCTTCGTCGACGATTACATCAACGCCGAGCTCTCCAACGAACCGGGCTGGGTCAACGGCTTCAATCAACTCAGATTCGTCAACCACGACGCCAGACTTTATGGCGTCGACATCGCTGCGCGGGTGCGGCTTGCGGACAGCGACACGCTCGGCCAGCTCACGCTCGCGGGAAGCGGCGGCTACGTCCATGGCGAGGACCGTGTGACGGGTAATCCTCTCTATCACATGATGCCATGGAACGGTCGGCTTGGACTCGAGCACAAGAGGGGCGGATGGACGAGTGTCGCCGAAGTGCAGATGGTCGACGGTAAGACGCGTGTCGACGACCTCCGGCTCGAGCCCGTGACGGCGGGCTACACCCTCGTCAATCTCAGAACCAGCTATGAGCTCGAGAACGTGCGCCTCGACCTCGGCGTCGAGAACGTTTTCGATCGGCTGTATTACTCGCCGCTCGGGGGGACGAACTACACAGACTACCTGTTCCCGGGGCATGCGGTAGCCGGGGCCGGGCGGTCGTTCTACTCGGGGCTGACATTGAAGTTCTGAGACCGAGGATTTGCAGCAGACCCGGCCTTTACGCCTTGCCGTTGCACTTCCTTGCCTGCGGCATCGGCGCAGCAAGCCGCCGCCGGACTGCGCCGCACAGCCGTTCCGCTCACGCCACGTCTCGACAACGCGCGCTATCCCGGGGCAGCCCAGGCACGGCTGGAGCGACATGGCTCTACGGCTCGTAGAGGCCGTGGCGAGCGAGATAGTCGAGGATGACGCCTGCCTTGTCGGCTGCGGAGCCCTCGGTGACGACGAGGCCGCCCTTCTTCTCAGACACAATCGCAGCCTCGAGACGGGCGTGGGCTGGCTTGCGGTCCTCTGCCTTCAAGCGAACGACCTGGCGCGCCCGCGGGTCGGGTTTCCAATCGCCGGCAGGCGTGACCGGGCGTGGAGCGCCTGCCCGACGGTCCGGACTTGCGCCCCCCCCGGACCTCACCTCGGCATCTTCGCCTTGCTGCCTCGCAACGCTCAAGGGAATGGAATGGGCGACGATGCGGCCGGAGGCGCGCGCGGCGTGGGCGTAGGCGAGCGTCACAGGCGCCATGGGGTGTACGGCGATGACCGCCGGCAGCCTGACGGCGAGCTTGCGACGCCTGCCGCGCGGCAGGAACTGCAGAAGGTGGGCCTCGCCGCCGACGACGCGAACCTCGAGAACATTGGCTACGACCGGATATCCAAGGTGCCTAGCGAGCGCGTAGGGGAGCAGGCCGCTTCCGGCGCCCTGCTCAGCGCGGCACCCCGTTACGACGAGATCGGTTCCTTGCAGCCTGGAGACGAGAGAGGATTCGATGCTGGCACCGTCCGCAACAGGCACGACTTCGATCTCTTCCGCGCCCAACGCCAGGTAGTCGGCAAGCGCCGGCTCCAACGCCGAGCCGGCGTGAAGAGTACGCACGGTGATGCTGCCGAGACGGCGTGCTAGCGACAGGGCGACGGCATCGCCGCGGGCGGCGCGCGGGCTGCCGCTCGTGGGGTTGATACCTGCAGACACGAGGACGGCAACGGAGAGAGGGGGCGTCTTCATCTCGCCGCCTCCGGGTCGTTGCGGCGGCGGCGGCGCTCGATCTCGTCGAGCAGGGCCGGCACGATCTCTCCGGCATCGCCGACGACGGTGAGATCGGCCCGGCCGGCGATGGGCGCGCCGGCATCGCGATTGATGGCGATGACGTGGCGGCAGTCCTTTATGCCCATGAGATGCTGGACGGCACCCGAGATACCGACGGCGATGTAGGTGGTGGCAGCCACCGTCTTTCCAGTGGCACCGATCTGCTGGTGACGGGCGCACTTGCCCTCGTCGACGGCGACGCGGCTGGCGCCCACCGCGGCGCCGAGCGTGCCGGCTAGTCGATTCAGCGCTGCCATGTCGGCGACGCCATTGCCAGCGGAGACGATGAGATCCGCCTCCTCAAGCGGAACGCCCTCGGCGCCGAGCGCGACGAGCCCGAGGTCGCGGATACGTGCGTCCGGCTGCGAGGCCGAGAGCTCTTCCGGTGACAGGATCTCGCCGGCGCCAGCGAACGGCAGCCTCGCGTCGACCGCGCCTGGCGCAAGGAGGACGACGCGTGGCAAGCCAGCGCGCGCGACGCTCGTCCCGCCGGACCAGCGCACGGCGGCGTGCGTGCCGGATAGCTCGACGACATGCGCTGCGGTTTCGGCAGATAGCGCGACGCCGAGGCGGCGGCCGAGGTCGCCGTCGGCGTCAGGCTTATCAGGCAGGAAGATGTGCTTGGCCCGGTAGCGCACGACGATGGCAGCCACGCGCTCCGCATCGTGCTCCGGGTCGTAGCGGTCGCCCGCCTCGGACAGGACGAGCGCGGCATCGGCGCCGAGGTCAGCGACGCAGCCGCTAAACGGGCCGAGTATGATCGCCAGAACTCCCGTTTCCGGCCGGGCGAGAATGGCCGCAGCGGCGACAGCCTCGCGGGCGTGACCATCGAGGTCGCCCCGTTCGGCTTGAATGACGGCGACGTGCCATTCCACCGGCTCCCGGCGCGGACGCAGCGGCTTTCCCGTTGGCTGCGCCACGATGGGTGCAGCTGTTGGTGCTGCGCCTCTTGCCTCGGCACCGAGCACGATGCGGCGAAGGCCGTCGGCCGTGACCACGTAAGGACGGCGCGGCGTTCTCCGCTTGATGTCGGTGCCTGTCGTGCCGCTCATGGGTTCAGCTCCAGGGCGGCGGCCACCAGCTCGGCGAGGTCGAGAACCTCCGGGCGGGCTCCAGTGACACCTTCGAGCATGGAGGTGCATTGCGGGCAGGCTACGGCGAGGATGCCGGCTCCGGTGGCCTTGGCATCAGCCATGCGGAGATCCGGGATCCGCGCCTTGCCGGGAATGTCGGTCAGCGGCGCACCGCCACCACCGCCGCAACAACGGCTTCTCATGCCCCAGCGCTCCATCTCGCGCACGTCGAAGGCGAGTGCAGAGAGCAGTCTCCTCGGCGCATCGGTCTCGCCGTTGTAGCGGCCGAGGTAGCAAGGGTCGTGATAGGTCAGCGTGCGCCTATTGGCTGCGCGGGAGATACGGACGTCCCCTCTCTCGACCAGATCGGCGAGCAAGGCGGTGTGATGCAGGACCTCGTAGCGGCCGCCAAGCGCGCCATACTCGTTCCTGAGGCTATGCAGCACGTGCGGGTCAGGCGTCACGATGCGCTGGAAGGCGAGCGGCCTGAGGCGGGCGATGTTGTCCTTGGCGAGCCTCTGGAACGTGGCCTCGTCGCCAAGGCGGCGGGCAAGATCGCCGGTGTCGAGCTCACCACCGCCGAGGATCGCGAAATCGACGCTGGCTGCCTTCATGATCTTGACCAGCGACCGCAACGTGCGCTGATAGCGCATGTCGAAGGCACCTTCTCCAGCGATCAGAAGCACGTCGAACGCTTTGTCCGGGCGGGCTACAGGAATATCGAGGCCAGTGGCCCAGCTGTAGCGATGCTCTAGCTCATAGCCGCCCTGGGTGCCGGTCTCACGAAGGTTGGCAAGGACGTCCGCAGCTTTGCCAGGCGCCTCTCCATGCACGAGGTTCAGATGGCGGCGCATCCCGACGACGGCGTCGACGTGCTCGATCATCATCGGGCATTCCTCGACACAGGCGCGGCAGGTCGTGCAGCTCCATAGCGTCTCGCTTTCGATCAGCGACGGTACGATCGCGCAGTCTCGGGTTCCGAAGTGCTGGCCGACGGCGCGGCCTGGATACGGGCTTCCGTGGTAATGGAGGTCGCTCGAGCCCGTGAAACCGGCGACCAGATCCTGCACGAGCTTCTTGGGGTTGAGCGGCTGGCCCACCGCAAAAGCCGGGCACGCCGCCTCGCACTTACCGCACTGGACACAGGCATCGAAGCCCAACAGCTGGTTCCACTTGAAGTCGACCGGCTTGCCGATACCGTAGTCCTTGGCGTCGAGGTCGAGCGGCTTCAAGCCAGTCGAGCGGCCGCCGCCGAACCGCTCGGGACGCGAGTGGAAGGCGAGATGCAACGCTCCCGCTACCGCATGCTTCATCGGTCCGCCAGCGCCGATGCCGAGCGCGAGCTCCGCGGCGCCGGCGAGAAACAGGATCATGGCGGCGAGCGCGACGAGCGAGAGGACGGAGCCGGGCGTCAGGTTGACGAGCGCGGCGATGCCGAGCGCAAATGCTGCCAGCGTGTAGGGCAGCCGATGCCAGTCGCCGCCCGAGAGCCGCGAGGGCGGATTTCTGCGACGAAGCCAGACGAAGACGACACCGACCAGCATCAAGGCCGCCGCTAGACCGATCAGATCGTCGAGCACCGACCAGTTGAGCCCGAAGCCATAGTTCAATGTCACGAACGTCATGAGCGCGACGGCGCCGCCCGCCGTCGCGACGTGCGTGCGGGCGATATAGGGATCGCGCGCAACGACGTGATGCACGTCGACAAGGTAGCGCCTGGGAATGGCGAAAAGGCCAAGCCAGTCGACCGGCGCCGACTGGCCGACCGACCACAGTCTCGCGCGGCGCAGGAGCCCCATCAGGAGCGCGGCCACCGCGAGCCAGAAGATGCAGGAGATGGCGGTGGCGATCGTCAAGCTCAGAAGTCCTTGCAGAGACGCAGCGCGTCATAGATGGCGGCATGGATGTTGTGCATCGACAGGCAGTCGCCGACGCGGAAGAGCGCGAAGCGGCCGTCGCCGCCGAGCTCGCCGAGCACGGGCTGCGGCTTGGCGGAATAGAGCGCCTCGAGATCGTACTGGCCGCGATTGACCGATTGCTCCTTCAATGCCCAATAGACCTCGGTATTGGGCTTGATGCCGTTCTCGATCACGACCTGGTCAACGACGCGCTCCTCACGCTCGTCGGTATACTCGTTCCTGAGCACGGCGACCTTCTTGTTACCCTCAGCGTAGACGCTCTCGAGCCAGTAGTTGGGCGTCGGGATGATGCCGAGCTTATAGAGCCGGCGGTAGAAGATCGGGAATGTGGTGCCCCCGGCGTCGTCGGCAGGCTTCACGTCGGGCGTCACGAGCTCGACGGTTGCGCCTCGGCTTGCGATGAAGTCGGCCACGCCGAACCCGGCATGGGTCGAGATCGCGTCGTAAACAAGCACGTTCTCGGCGGGCGCGATCCTCTCCGAGAGGATATCCCAGGCGCTGACCGACAGGCCCTCGGTGGCGCCCCAGGCTGGCTCCTGGTCCAGGTTCGCCCGGCCGCCGGTTGCCAGCACGACGATGTCGGGCATCTCGGCCAGCACCATGCCGGCGGTGGCCTTCGTGGCCAAACGGCGATCGACGCCGAGGCGCTTCGTCTCCAAGTCGAGGAAGCGGACGATGCCGGCCATCTGCTCGCGCTGCGGCGCCTTGGCGGCGAGGTTGATCTGGCCGCCGACGGCGGCGCTCCTCTCGAATAGGACCACGTCATGGCCGCGCTGGCGCGAGACGCGCGCTGCCTCCAGTCCAGCCGGGCCCGCGCCGACGACGACGATCTTCCGCTTCGGTCCTCGCGTTCGCTCGATGACGTGGGGCATGGTCGCCTCACGCGATGTCGCGGGCGACTGAATGCAGAGCGCATCGGCGCCCGTGTACATGCGATCGATGCAGAAGTTCGAGCCGACGCACTGGCGTATCTCGGCCTCGCGGCCCTCTCGCACCTTCAGCATGATGTGCGGGTCGGCGATGTGGGCACGCGTCATGCCGACCATGTCGACCTCGCCGGCAGCCAAGATGCGCTCGGCCTGAGTGATGTCGCGGATGCCTTGTGCGTGCAGGATCGGCACGCTTGCGACCGACTTCAAGCCCGCGGCGAGATGCACGAACGGCTCCGGCGGCAGCGCCATGGGCGGCATGCAATTGGCGAGCGTGTTGTGGGTGTCGGCACCCGAGCCGATGACGCTGATGAAGTCGATGAGGTCGGTGTCGCAGAGAGCAGCAGCGATCTCCTTCGCCACCTCGTGATCGATTCCGTTGTCGTGAAACTCGTCGGCGCACATCCTGATGCCGACACAGAAGTCGCGGCCGACTGCCTCGCGCACGGCGCGCAAGACCTCGATGCCGAAGCGCATGCGGTTCTCGAGGCTGCCGCCCCACTCGTCGGTGCGGACATTCGAGCGTGGTGACCAGAACTGATCGATCAATTGCTGATGTGCAGCCGAGATCTCGATGCCGTCGAAACCCGACCGCTGGACGCGGGCGGCCGCCTTGCCGAAATCGGCGATGATGCGGCGGATGTCCTCGATCTCGATGGCGCGGCAGTTGCCGCGGTGGACAGGCTCGCGGATGCCCGACGGCGAGACAAGGTGCGGCCACGGATCGCCCATCCAGGCAGACCGACGTCCCATGTGGGTGGCCTGGATCATGATCTTCATGCCATGGCGATGCACGGTCTCGGCGAGGCGCGCCATGGGCTCGACGACGCGATCGGTGGTGAGGTTCACCGGGCGCCAGGCGCCCTGCGGTACGTCGATCGAGACAGGGCTCGAGCCGCCGCAGATGGCCATCCCGAGCCCGCCTTTGGCCTTCTCCTCGTAATAGCGGATATAGCGGTCGCCGGGCAGTCCTCCGGCCTCTGCGTAAACCTCGGCGTGGGCGGTCGAGTAGATCCTGTTCGGCAGGACGAGCTGGTTCAGTTTCAGGGGCGTGAATATGTGCGGGTAGCGCATCGTCGGTCTCTGTCCCCTTTACGACCCTCAGCAGTAAACCACCGTTGCCGCCAGCCCGCCAAGGCTCGTCTCCTTGTATTTCGTCGCGAGGTCGTGCCCGGTCTGGCGCATGGTCTCGATGACGCTGTCGAGCGACACGAGGTGGCTGCCGTCGTCCATCACCGCGAGCCGGGCTGCGTTGATGGCCTTCAAGGCGCCCATGCTGTTGCGCTCGATGCAAGGCACCTGCACGAGTCCTCGAATAGGGTCGCAGGTCATACCGAGGTTGTGCTCCATGCCGATCTCGGCGGCGTTCTCGATCTGCTCGTTCGTGGCGCCCATGACGGCGGCGAGGCCGGCGGCAGCCATGGAGCACGAGACACCGATCTCACCCTGGCAGCCCATCTCGGCCGCCGAGATGGAGGCGTTCTTCTTGTAGAGCATGCCGATGCCGGCGGCGGTCAGGAGGAACCGGATGACCGTCTCGTCCTGGGCGTCGGGATCACGCTCGTCCCCGCAGTAGCGGATGTAATAGTTGAGCACGGCCGGGATGACGCCTGCGGAGCCGTTGGTCGGTGCGGTGACGACGCGGCCGCCGGCGGCGTTCTCCTCGTTGACGGCGATGGCGAAGGCACTGACGAGGTCCATGGCGCGGAAGTCGTCTGTGAGACTGCTCTTCAATGCCTGGCGGTAGAGCGACGGAGCGCGGCGCTTGACGTTGAGACCGCCGGGAAGCGTGCCCTCGGTCTCGAGGCCGCGCTCGAGGCTCGCGCGCATGACGTGCCAGACCTTCAGCAGCCTGGCGCGCGTGGCGGCGGCATCCTGGTAGGTGATCTCGTTCTGCCAGATGGCGTCCGCTATCGAGATATTGCGCTCGCGGCAGAGCTTCAAGAGGTCGCTCGCATGATCGAAGGAACAGGGCGCGCTCCTCTGGCCGTGTCCGTTGCCGCAGGCAGTGCGGCTGGCGATGAGCGTGGCGCGGTCCATGACGGCCCCGCCGCCGATGGAGAAGTAGGTGTCGGCGTGGAGCAGCGTGCCCGCGCCGTCGAATGCCTCGACGGTCATGCCGTTCGGATGCTCGGGCAGAAACTCCGACTTCAACATCATGAGGTCGGTCGCGGGATCGAAGGAGATGTCGCGCCTGCCGGCGAGACGGAGGCGATGGTCGCGCCTAGCGTCCTCGACGCATACCCGCGCCAAATCGGGGTCCACCTCGTCGGGATGCTCGCCCATGAGACCGGCAACGACCGCGAAATCGGTGGCGTGACCCCGGCCGGTCAATGCGAGCGACCCGTAGAGCCTCACCACAACGCGGGCGACGCGATCCATCAATCCCAGGCGACCGAGATCGGCAAGGAAGGTCGCTGCGGCGCTCATCGGTCCGACCGTGTGCGAAGACGACGGGCCGACGCCGATGCGAAATACCTCGAAGATCGAGTAGTTCATGACGTCCCGGTAGTTTCCGCGCTTGCAACCGCAAAGCCGTAGGGTCCTGCGGCTCGCTCCAGATAACGCAAGATGTAGTCGGCGAAGCTGCGGCGAAAGAGAAGCACATAGCCGTCGCCGTCGCGGCGCAGGTAAAGCGACGCCTTGCCGAAGGTGGTGCCGACGACGCGGCCCGGCTCCAGCGCGTGGACATCATAGACCGTGGTGTGCGCGAGGACGTCGGTCGCGTACCCGCCGGTGAGGACGACCTGTGTATAGCCGCCCGAGTTGTCGATGACCTGCGAGCGGATACCTTTCAGGCTGGCGCCGAGAGCGGCAAGCAGTCGGGCCTTCTCAGCGCGCGGAGCAACGATCATCCACTCGTCGGGCGAAAGCCAGAGGACCTTGGTCTGGGCTGCTTCGGAGGTTGTGCATGGCTTCACGGGCAGCGCCGTCCCAAGTGCCTTCGATACGGCAGCGACGAAGGCGGCATCGGACACGTGCCCACGGAGCGAGATGAAAGCGGCAAGCGGCCGCTCACATGCCCATGTGCCGGCCGAATCGTCGATCGCCCTGGCGCGGGCCGCGAGCCCGAGATCGTGAAGGGGCGACTGCATCAGGGGCTCAGACATTCTGGCGCTCCCCTTTCGGATCGAGGAATACGGGCGAGACCACGCGTACGCGATGGGCGTCGCCACGGGCCCAGGCGTAGAGCACGTCACGACCGTCCTTCACTCCTTCTGGGCTGCGGCGGGCGATGCCATCGGCCACCACGGCAAGAGCGATCGATCTGCCGAGCTCGGGGCTCATGTAGCTCGACGTCACGTGGCCGAGCATCGGCATTGGATGCTTGATGTCCGTGCTCTCTATGATCTGGGCGCCTTCACGGAGCACGACATCCGGCTGCTCCGTCAAGAGGCCTACGAGTTGCTTCCTGCCCTTCCTCGCCGTGTCCTCGCGGGTCAATGAGCGCTGGCCGAGGAAGCTATACGCCTTCTTCAGGCTGACGGCCCAAGCCATATCGAGGTCATACGGCGTCAGCGAGCCGTCGGTGTCCTGGCCGACAATGATGAAGCCCTTCTCGGCACGCAGCACGTGCATGGTCTCGGTGCCGTAGGGCGTGATGCCGTGCTCCGCTCCGGCCTCCATCAGCGCCTCCCAGACATGGGCGCCATAGGTCGCCTCGACGTTGACCTCGAAGGCGAGCTCGCCCGAGAAGCTGATGCGGAATACGCGGGCCGGAACATCGGCGACGGTGCCCTCGCGCCAGTCCATGAACTTGAAGGCGGCGGGAGAGAGGTCGATGTCCTTGCAGACCTTCGCCAGCACCTCGCGCGACTTGGGGCCGACGACCGCGGCGGTCGCCCAGTGATCGGTGACCGAGGTCATGAACACGTCGAGATCGGGCCACTCCGTCTGGTGCCATTTCTCGAGCCAGGAAAGCACGCGCGCGGCACCGCCGGTGGTGGTTGTCATGTGGAAGTGGTCGTCGGCAATGCAGGCGGTGACGCCGTCGTCCATGACCATGCCGTTCTCGTCGAGCATGAGGCCGTAGCGGCATTTTCCCGGCGCGAGGCTGGTCCAGGCGTTGGCGTAGACGCGATTCAGAAGCTCACGGACATCCTTTCCCTTGAGGTCGATCTTGCCGAGGGTCGAAGCGTCCATGATGGCAACGCCACGGCGGGCAGCCAAGCATTCGCGCTTCACGGCCGCGTGCATGTCCTCGCTACCCTGCGGGAAGTACCACGGCCGCAGCCATTGACCGACCGGCTCGAAGGCGGCACCGCGCTTGGCGTGGCAGGCGTGCATGGCCGTGTACCGGCGCGGATCGAAGGTGTTGCCGGCGTGCGGGCCTGCCAGCGTGCCGAAGGTGACGGGCGAGTAGGCCGGCCGATAGGTGGTCGTGCCAACCTCGGGGATCGATTTCCCCAGCGCGTCGGCGGCGATGGCGAAGCCGTTGACGTTCGAGAGTTTGCCCTGGTCGGTGCCGAAGCCGAGCGCCGTGTAGCGCTTGATGTGCTCGATGGAGCGGTAGTTCTCGCGCACGGCGAGGTGAATGTCCGACGTGGCCACGTCGTTCTGGAAATCAACGAAGGCTTTCTTGCCGTGCCCCTCGCGCTTTCCGTCGGGCACGCGGAAAATGCGTTGCGCCGGGCTCGTCGTCATCTCGGTCGTTGTGGCGTGGGTGCGCTCTCTGGCCTGCTCCTTGCCGAAGGTCGCGAGCACCTCGTCCATGATGATCCACGTTTGCTCAAGTGCGCCCGAGAGTCCGAACTCTCCGGCGAGCGCACCGACGCAGAATATGCCGGATCGCGCGCGACCGGTGGCGGGAGCGATGAAGGCGAGGCGGCTCTCGTCCCACTGCGGGCGGCCGCCATCGTGGCAGTAGAGATGTACGGTCGGCGACAGGCCGCCGGAGCTGCCGACGGCATCACAATCGAGATAGGGTGCGCGCCCTGGAACGGCATTGCCGGCGGCATCGAGCTTTATGAGCTGCACCCCATCGATTGCATGTGACCCGTGTGTGCGTGAGATGCCGTATCCGGCCCTCACGTCGATCCCGGCACCGCGGGCCTTCCTCTCCCAGGCAAGATCGAGAGCGGTTCGGGTGTCCACGAGGGTGACGCGCACGCCGGCCTTGGCGAGATCGCAGGCGCCTTGATAGGCGTAGTCGTTGCTTGTGAGGATGACGACACGGTTGCCGACGGCGACGGCGTAGCGGTTGAGGTAGGTCGTCAGCGCGGACGCTGTCATGATACCGGGCCGGTCGTTCTGGCCAAACACAAGGGGACGGTCGATGGCGCCCGTTGCGAGCACTATGCGGCCGGCGCGGATGCGATGCAGGCGCTGGCGCGGCTTCGTGCTGTCGCGGGCGGCGGGGGCGAGGTGATCCTGCAGCTGCTCGACGGCCTGGACGAGGTTCAGGTCGTGGAGTGCGAACGCCGAGGTGCGCGGCATGACGCGCACGTTCGGAAGACTAGCCAGCTCGGCAAGGATGTCGCTCAGCCATTCTCCCGACGGCTTGCCGGCAATGGCGACGTTCGGCATCGACAGCAGCCAGCCGCCGGGCTCGCTGCTTTCGTCGACGAGGATGACGTCGAGGCCGGCGCGACCTGCCGCAAGGGCGGCGGCGAGGCCTGCCGCACCGCCGCCGACAACGAGCACCTGGGCGTGATGGTGCTGGTGGTCATAGAGGTCGGGATCGGCGTCGAGGGGCGTGGCGCCGTAGCCGGCCGCGTTGCGGATCAGCGGCTCGATGCGCCGCCATGCGAATTCGGGCTTGAACGTCTTGTAGTAGAAGCCGGCCGGCATGAAGCGGCCGAAGCGACCGCCGAGGCTCTTTAGATCGGCGCGAAGCGACGGCCAGCCGGTGGTGCGGCGGGCGACGAGCCCATCGTAGAGCTCGACCTGGGTGGCTTTGAGGTTCGGGATGGTGTTCGCACCGGCCTCGACCTGGACGAGGGCGTTCGGCTCCTCCGGGCCGCTGCCCACGATGCCGCGCGGACGCCCGTATTTGAAGCTGCGGCCGAGCATGCGCCAGCCGTTGGCGAGGAGGGCGGAGGCGAGCGTGTCGCCGACAAATCCTGCGAGGCGGATGCCGTCGAAGGTGAACGAGAGCGGCTGTGAGCGGTCGATGCGCGCGCAAGGAAGATCAATGCGATGGCTCGTCACGACGTCGCCTCCGCATCATAGACCTTGCGCCCCTCGGTCAGTGTCCACGAGCCGGCGATGGTGTGGTTGGCAGTGTGGCGCTTCACGACGAACCACTTACGGCAGCCTGTCGCGTGGCCCCACATCTCCCAGTGCCAGCCCTTGGGGTTCTTGCGCATGAAAAGGTAGTCGCCCCATGCCTCGTCGCCGATTTCGGCGGGCTTGCCGGGGCGCGCGATAAATGCCTCGCCGCCGTAGGAGAACTCCTCCTCCTCGCGAGCTTCGCCACAGTGCGGGCAGTGGATCAGAAACATCTCAACTCCCGCAAACGAGCGCTGGCCGGGCCGCGTCTACATGACCCGATATGGCGCGAATGTCCCCGGACCTCGCGACGAGCTCGATCCGAGCTACTGCGCTTTGTCGTGGTGCGCTCGACATCCCGCTCTACTCCCTAATGTGCCACGCCAGCCGCGCCGTGCTCGTCGATCAAGTGCCCGCTCCAGAAGCGGTCGAGCGAGAAAGCGGCGTTCAGCGGGTGCGGCTCGTCGTGGGCGAGGGTGTGTGCGAACACATGCCCTGAGCCCGGCGTGGCCTTGAAGCCGCCGGTGCCCCAGCCGCAGTTGAAGTAGAGGCCCTTGACCCTGGTCTTCGAGATGATCGGACAGGCGTCTGGCGCGGTGTCGACGATGCCGCCCCATTGCCGGTTCATCCTCAAGCGCGAGAACATGGGAAACATCTCGATGATGGCCGCAGCGGTGTGCTCGATGACATGCGGGCTGCCGCGCTGCGCGTAGCTATTGAAGTGGTCGATGCCGGCGCCGATGACGAGCTCGCCCTTGTCGGACTGCGAGAGATAGCCATGCACCGCGTTCGACATCACGACCGTGTCGAGGCACGGCTTCATGCTCTCGGAGACGAGCGCCTGCAGGGGATGGCTTTCGAGCGGAAGGCGGATACCGGCCATGGCGGCCAACACCGACGAGTGGCCGGCGGCAACGCAGCCGACGCGGCTCGCGCCGATGTAGCCACGAGTCGTCTCGAGGCCCTTGATCCTGCCATCGGCGATGTCCATGCCGACGACCTCGCAGTTCTCGATAATGTCGACGCCGTACTTGGAGGCCCCGCGTGCGAAACCCCACGCCACCGCATCGTGCCGCGCGACGCCGCCGCGGGGCTGAAGGCTCGCGCCGAGAATGGGGTAGCGGGCGCGCTTCGAGGTGTCGATGAGCGGGATGCGCTCCTTCACCTCGCGAGCGTCGAGGACGAGGGCGTCGATGCCGTTCAGGTTGTTCGACGCCACCCGACGCTCGATGTCGCGCATATCCTGCAGCGTGTGGCCGAGGTTGAACACGCCGCGCTGGCTGAACATGACGTTGAAGTTCAAGTCCTGTGTCAGACCCTCCCATAGCTTCAGGGCGTGCTCGTAAAGGAGGGCCGCGTCGTCCCACAGGTAGTTGGAGCGGACGATGGTCGTGTTGCGGGCCGTGTTGCCGCCGCCGAGATAGCCCTTCTCGAGCACGACGACGCTCTTGGCACCGTGCTCCTTGGCGAGGTAGTACGCGGTCGCGAGGCCATGGCCGCCGGCCCCGACGATGACGAAGTCATAGGACTTTTGCGGCTCGGGGCTGCGCCAAGCCGGCTCCCAGCCCTCGTGGTGCCGCAGGCCCTTCGTGAAGAGCGACCAGAACGAGTAGTCCTTGTTCACGATCCCACTCATAGTATTTGGACGCTGCCGACCCGCGTCCCGTGCGCTGGCCCGAAGCGCCCGCGCGGATGATCGGGTCGAGCCTGCGAGACCCGACATGCCGTCGAGGCTGTCGGGTCTCGCGAAGAGTTCGATCCGGCCTGCGATTTCCTCGCCTGAGCAACTTTTATCCAGGATTGCGCGTCTCGTGACCGCGGATCAAGACGATCTTTTGTCCAGAAGCGACACCTTTGATTGCGCCCGGCGACTCCCCTCCGGGGAGCCGGCCGCCGGGCGCGAATGCTGCGTGATAAACGCCCGGCGACTCACCGCCGGGGAGCCGGCCGCCGGGCGCGAATGCTGCGTGATAATCGCCAGGCGACTCCCCGCCGGGGAGCCGGCCGCTGGGCGCGAATGCTGCGTGATAATCGCCAGGCGACTCCCCGCCGGGGAGCCGGCCGCCGGGCGCGAATGCTGCGTGATAATCGCCAGGCGCACTCACCGCCGGGGAGCCGGCCGCCGGGAGCGCAAGCTGCTTGACAAGCGCCGGGCGCACTCACTCTCTGACCCGGAACACACCGCTCCAGATCTCCTTGTGAAACAGGGCGGCCACTTTAGCCCGGCCGTCGTCGGGCTCTTTTCAGGCGAACGCGTCAGGCATCGAGGCCTTCTTCCGCGCCACGAAGTCGACGAGCTGCTCCTCGACGGCGGGGTCGATGGAGGGCTTCTCGTACAGTCCCAACCAAGTCTTGGCGATCTCGTTGGCACGCTGCGCTGCCGTCTTCTCGCCTTCGGCCAGCCACTGCTCGTAGGAGTTATTGTCGGCAATCGTCGAGCGATAAAAGGCGGTCTCGAAATTTGCCTTGGTGTGCTCGGAGCCAAGATAGTGCGCGCCAGGCCCCACCTCGCGGATGGCGCTCATGGCCTGGCCGTTTTCGGAGAGATCGACGCCGGCCGCAAACTTCTGCAGCATGCCGAGCTGGTCGACGTCCAAGATGAACTTCTCGTAGCTGGCCGAGAGCCCGCCTTCGAGCCAGCCGGCGCCGTGCAGCACGAAGTTGGTGCCGGCCAAGAGCGTCGAGTTCAGCGTGTTGGCGCTTTCGTAGGCGGCTTGAGCGTCCGGGACCTTCGAGGCACAGAGGCCGCCGCCGGTGCGGAAGGGGATCTTCAGACGGCGCGCGAGCTGGGCCGCACCGTAGGAGACGAGCGACGGCTCGGGGGTGCCGAAGGTCGGGGCTCCGGACTGCATCGACATCGAGGAGGCGAAGGTGCCGAACACGACCGGAGCACCGGGCCGGCAGAGCTGCGTGAAGGCAGCGCCGGCAAGAACCTCCGCCAGAACCTGGGTCAGGGTGCCTGCGACCGATACCGGGCTCATGGCGCCGGATAGGATGAAAGGCGTGACGATGGTGGCCTGATTGGCGCGGGCATAGACCTTGGCCGCGCCAAGCATGGTCTCGTCGAATACCATCGGCGAATTGGCATTGATGAGATTGATGACAACGCAATTCCTATCCACGACCTCGGCGCCGAACAGGATCTTGCACATCTCGACGGTATCGGCGGCGCGCATAGGGTGCGTGACCGAGCCCATGAATGGCTTGTCGGAGAGCGTCATGTGGGTCAGCACCATGTCGAGATGGCGCTTGTTGACGGGCACGTCGACTGGCTCGCACACGGTGCCGCCCGAGTGATGAATGGCGGGTGCCATGTAGGCGAGGCGCACGAAATTCCTGAAGTCGTCGAGCGTCGCGTAGCGGCGGTTGCCGTCGAGATCGCGTACGAACGGAGGGCCGTAGACGGGCGCGAACACCGTCGCCTTGCCGCCGATCTGGACGTTGCGCTCCGGATTGCGAGCGTGCTGGACGAAGGTCTCAGGCGCTGTCTGCAACAGCGAGCGGCAGAGACCTTTGGGGAAGCGGACGCGGCTCTCCTTTACGTCGGCGCCGGCCTTTCTCCACATATCGAGCGCTTCCGCGTCGTCGCGAAACTCGATGCCGATCTCCTGCAATATCGTGTCGGCGTTCCCCTCGATGATGGCAAGGCCTTCCTCGTCGAGCACGTCATAGGTGGCAATCTTGCGCGTGATGTAGGGGAGCTGTGCGCCTGGACCGCCGCCGCCGCGGGCCGCGCGCCGGGCACTGCGGCCGCGCCGTCCGCTTTGACCGCTCGGCTGGCTCTCCGGCGTCGCTGCGGGCTCGTTGCTCATCGCGGACTCCTCCGAATTCTGGCAGGGACGATACGACGAGAAAAATGCCGCCGTTCCAGCGCAAAGTCGATGCTTTCATGGGTCACAAAAAAACAAAATCGGCGCGGTCGCTTTCTCTTGTCGCGGTGTCGCAATCTGACAAGCTCGCCGGAGTGCGCCCCGGTATCAGCAGGTGTTTCATTTTGTCTTCGCCGCATCCGGGGAGCCGCTTCATGGCCGACGACGAGATCATCCTCTCCGCCCTTTCGGACGACGACCTCGTCTCGCAGATGCACAACGATCTCTACGACGGTCTGAAGGACGAGATCGAGGAAGGAACGCGCATCCTCCTTGCGCGCGGCTGGACGCCCTATGACGTTCTGACCAAGGCGCTCGTCGAGGGAATGCGCATCGTCGGCATAGACTTCCGGGACGGCATTCTGTTCGTGCCCGAGGTGCTGATGTCCGCCAACGCCATGAAGGCCGGAATGGGGATTCTGCGCCCGCTGCTCGCCGAGACCGGCGCGCCGAAGGTCGGCAAGATGCTGATCGGAACGGTCAAGGGCGATATTCACGACATTGGCAAGAATCTCGTCGCCATGATGATGGAGGGCGCCGGGTTCGAGGTCGTGGACATTGGCATCAACAATCCGGTCGAGAAGTACCTCGAAGCGCTCGCAACCGAGAAGCCCGACATCCTCGGCATGAGCGCGCTCTTGACCACCACCATGCCGTACATGAAGGTCGTCATCGACACCCTGAAGGAGAAGGGCATTCGCGACGATTACATCGTGCTCGTCGGTGGCGCGCCGCTGAACGAGGAGTTCGGCAAGGCCGTCGGTGCCGATGCCTACTGCCGCGACGCCGCGGTGGCCGTCGAGACCGCCCGCGAGCTCATGAAGCGCAAGCACAACCAGTTGAGCACCGCCTGACCCGGCTCCCTCCGAGCCCGATCCCCCAGGCATCCGGCGGTGCTACTTGAAGAGCGGGTGACGCACTGCACCCGCTCTTATTTTCTGCAGGAAGGCGGCGCGGGAATGGACGACGCCGGGCGCGAGGTCGAGGACAAGTCGGGCCGTGTGCTGGTCATCGGCTGCGGGATGCTGGCGCGCGAGATCCTCGCTGTGCGCGAGCGATACGGGCTCAATCACATCGACCTCACGTGCCTCGCGGCGCAACTCCATTTCGAGCCGCAGAAGATCCCGGCGGCCATGAGAGCAGCGATCCGCGAAGCGAAGGCAGACGGCTATCGGACGATCCTCGCCGGCTATGGCGACTGCGGGACCGGAGGGCTGCTCGACAGGGTGCTCGAGAGCGAAGGGGTAACGCGCATCGCGGGGCCGCACTGCTTCGCATTCTACCAGGGCCTCGAGCAATTCCGTGCGCGCGAGGACGAGGACCTGACGGCGTTCTATTTCACGGACTTCCTCGTGCGGAACTTTCGAACGTTCTTCATCGAGCCGCTGGGTCTCGACCGGTATCCCGAGCTCAAGGCGGACTATTTCGGAAACTATAGACGCGTCGTGTACCTCGCCCAGACCGACGACGCTGAGCTCGATGCCCAAGCGAGGACGGCAGCGGCATGGCTTGGACTCGAGTTCGAGCGGCGCTTTACAGGGTACGGGGATCTGGAAACGTCGCTGCGGGCGACCAGCAACCGATAACTTGGCGCGGCCCGACGCGATCCCTGCTCCCCGTGGTCAAAATGTGGACCGACAGGCCGGACGAGTGGAACCGCACCTAGGCATCCGACAGACCTGCCCCTCGCCATAACCGTTTCTGCAGGGAGGGGGAGACTGGCCCGAGCGCCCAGCAAAACCGTTTGACGGATGGCAAAGGCATACGAAGGCCGCCGAGAGACGTCATTGGCCGAGTCGCTTTCCGCCAATGGGCTGTCGCGTAGAACGGCGTGATTCGAGGGGAAACGGCCATAATCTGCGGGTCGAAGGAGCAGCGGCCGTGACGGATCTCGTCGTCGTCTACTGGCGTGACATTCCCGCCCAGGTGAAGGCCGGCAGCGGACGCCGCGCCGTGCGCCGCGAGCTCACGCCCCGCTTCGCCGGTGCCATCGACATGGCGGCCATGCAGGCGGGGCTCAGCGACACAGACGGCTATCTCGAGCAGTGGCGCACGAGCGATCCGGTCGCAGTCGAGGGCGACCCGAACGCCGCCGCGGACGCCCTCGCAGCGAAACTCGAGGCCGATTGGCCAGATGCGCGTCTCGCTGCAGCGGCGAGGAGCGGAGGGCGCGAATGCGACCGCCCATAGCCGCTGCAGCTCCACCCTCCCTGTCTGCGCCGTCGGAACCCGGCCCCGTGCGCTTCTCCGCCGACGGGCGGAAGCGGCGGCGCTTCACCCTGAGAGCTTGGTCGGTGCGCAACGCTGCCTTGCTGGAGAAGATCTACGCAACGTTCGAGCGTGGGCTGCTGGCGCTCGATCCCCTGTTCCGCGCCGTCGGCTACGAGCGGTCCGAAAAGCCGGTTGCGTTCGTCGAGCGCCACGCCAAGGGACTCCTTTTCGACTGCCGCATGTGTGGTCAATGCATTCTGACCGCGACCGGCATGAGCTGCCCGATGACCTGTCCGAAGCAGCTCCGCAACGGGCCATGCGGCGGCGTGAGGCCGAACGGGACTTGCGAGGTCATTCCCGATGCGCCGTGCGTGTGGGTCAAAGCGTGGGAGGGCTCGCGCAATATGGCGGCGGGTGACGGCATCCTCGCTGTACAGCCTCCGGTCGACCAGTCGCTGCGCGAGACCTCGTCGTGGCTTCGCGTGGCGCGCCGGGCGACGGCCGGCCGGGAGGCGCGCCCGTGACCGCCGCCCCGCCCGACATAAACCCGCTCGACCCCGGCCTACCGCTCGATCCCATCCCGGGGCACACGTCACGCGGGCGGCTCGAGCGCATCCTGCGGCGTGGGGAGTTCGCCGTCACGGCCGAGCTCAACCCGCCGGACAGTGCCGACCCACGGGACGTCTACGACCGCGCCAAGGTGTTCGATGGCTGGGTGGACGGCATCAACGCGGTCGACGCGTCGGGCGCCAACTGCCACATGAGCTCCGTCGGCATCTGCGGACTGCTAACGCGGATGGGCTACGCGCCGATCATGCAGATCGCCTGCCGCGACAAGAACCGGATCGCCATCCAGGGCGACGTACTCGGCGCTGCCGCCATGGGCGTGCAGAACATCCTCTGCCTCACGGGCGACGGCGTGCAGGCCGGAGACCAGCCTGGCGCCAAGCCCGTGTTCGACCTCGATTCGACAGCGCTTCTTTCCACCATCAGAACCATGCGAGACGAGGCACGGTTTCTGTCCGGGCGGCGGATCAGCACGCCCCCGACGCTGTTCCTTGGCGGCGCCGTCAACCCATTCGCACCGCCGCTCGAGTTCCGGGCGCTGCATCTCGCGAAGAAGATCGCGGCCGGGGCGCAATTCGTGCAGAGCCAATACTGCTTCGACGTGCCGAGACTCAGGGCCTTCATGCAGCGAGTACGCGACGAGGGGCTCGACGAGCGCTGCTTCATCCTGATCGGTGTCGGGCCGCTCGCCTCGGCCAAGACCGCTCGCTGGATGAGGAGCAACGTGCCCGGCGTGCATATTCCCGACGAGGTCGTGCGCCGCATCGAGGGCGCTAAAGACCAAAAGCGGGAGGGCAAGCGGCTCGCGATCGACATCATCAACGAGGTGAAGGAGATCGCGGGCGTCAGCGGCGTCCACGTCATGGCCTACCGGCAGGAGGAGTACGTCGCCGAGATCGTGCATGAGTCGGGCGTGCTCAAGGGACGGCGGCCGTGGCGACGCGAGGAGACGGCCTCGGAGCGCTCCGTCGAGCGGCGATCGGGCGAGCTCAAGGCCCAGGAGACCGTATCGCCGCCGGACATGGCGGAACGCGCTGCGACACGTGGCGTCGGCGGGACGGAGTCTGCGCAAACAGATGCATCGTAAGCCCCCCAAGCTTCACTCCAAGAGCAGAGGGTTGGGGGTAGAGGACTTCGAGACTGAACTTCGAAACTTGGACAAGACCTGAGCCAGCTTCCGGGAGACAGGAATGACCCGCACCATCGTCGCTTCCGCCACACGCGAGATCGTGATCGGCTTCGACCAGCCGTTCTGCGTGATCGGAGAGCGCATCAACCCCACCGGGCGCAAGAAGCTCGCGGCCGAGATCGTGGCGGGCAACTTCGAAACCGTGAAAAAGGACGCCCTCGAGCAGGCGGCTTGCGGGGCGACGATGCTCGACGTCAATGCCGGCGTGACCGCCGTCGATCCCAACGCGACCGAACCGGCGCTCCTCGTCCAGACTCTCGAGATCGTGCAGGGGCTCGTCGACTTGCCACTCTCCATCGATTCGTCGGTGACGGCCGCCATCGAGGCCGCGCTCAAGGTCGCCAAGGGGCGGCCGTTGGTCAACTCGGTGACGGGCGAGGAGGAAAAGCTCGAGGCCATCCTGCCGCTCGTCAAGAAGTACAACGTGCCGGTGGTCGCCATCTCGAACGACGAGACCGGCATCTCGATGGACCCCGACGTGCGCTTTGCGGTCGCTAAGAAAATCGTCGAGCGCGCGGCCGACCATGGCATCAAGGCCGAGGATGTCGTGGTCGATCCGCTGGTCATGCCGATCGGCGCCCTGGGAGATGCGGGGCGGCAGGTGTTCCGCCTGCTCCGGCGCCTGCGCGAGGAGCTCAAGGTCAATACGACGTGCGGCCTCTCCAACATCTCGTTCGGGCTGCCGCACCGGCACGGCATAAATGCCGGATTCATCCCGATGGTGATCGGGGCGGGCATGACGAGCGCAATCATGAACCCGACCCGACCGCAGGAGATGGAGGCGGTTCGCGCGGCCAACGTGCTCAACGGAACCGACGAGAACTGCACGACCTGGATCATGACCTACCGCGACCACAAGCCGGCCGAAGCCGGCGCGACAGCGGCCGCGGCGGCCCCGCAACCTTCGGCCGGTGGCCGCCGGGGTGGGCGCGAGGCGCGGCGGGCGGCCCTGGGGCTGGCGCCGGGCGGAGAGGGGACGACGTCATAGTCGATCAGGGAACAGTCGCGTGACCCAACCGGATTATTCGGCTGACAGCGAAGCGTTGGGTTGCGGCGCTGGCGCGCCTTGCCCGACCTACAAGGGTTGAAGACAAATGGCCGATCCGCTGGTCCTATTCATGCCCTCGGGCAAGCGCGGGCGCTTTCCAAGAGGAATGCCCGTGCTCGAGGCGGCGCGGCAGCTCGGGGTGCATATCGAGAGCGTGTGCGGCGGACGCGGCATCTGCGGACGCTGCCAGATCGATGTGCAGGAGGGGCAGTTCGCCAAGCACGGCATCACGAGCGCTGCCGATCATCTGTCGCCGTTCGGCGCCAAGGAGCAGCGCTACAGCGAGCTGCGCGAGCTGAAGGCGGGACGCCGCCTCTCCTGCTCGGCGACCATCGAGGGCGACCTCGTCGTCGATGTGCCGCAGGACGTGGTGATCAACGCACAGGTCGTGAGAAAGAGTGCGTCGGGGCGGACGATCGAACGCAATCCGGCGGTCCATCTCTGTTTTGTCGAGGTCGAGGAGCCGGACATGGCGAAGCCGTCGGGCGACGCCGACCGCCTCGTTGCAGCGCTCTCGCGCGACTGGCGCTTCGAGCGCCTCGAGATCGATTTCGGCCTCCTGGCCGGGCTGCAGTCAACGCTGAGAGCCGGTAAGTGGTCGGTAACGGCCGCGATCCACGACGAGCCGCAACTAGGACCGCCACGGGTCATCGCGCTATGGCCCGGGCTCAAGAACGAGGCCTACGGCATAGCCTGCGACATCGGCTCGACGACCATTGCGATGCACCTCGTCTCACTCCTGTCAGGGCGCATCGCGGCCTCGGCTGGGACTACGAACCCGCAGATCCGGTTCGGCGAGGACCTGATGAGCCGTGTTAGCTACGTGATGATGAACCCTTCGGGGCGCGCCGATATGACAGCGGCCGTACGCGGAGCCATCAACGACCTGATCGGCAAGGTCACAAGCGAGGCCAGCGTTAGCGCACAAGACGTGCTCGACTGTGTTTTCGTCGGCAATCCGATCATGCATCATCTGTTCCTCGGCATCGATCCGACCGAGCTCGGCGGCGCGCCGTTCGCACTCGCGGTGTCGGGTCAGGTACACGCCCGCGCGGCCGATATCGGACTCGACGTCAACCCGGGTGCGCGGCTTTACACGCTGCCCTGCATCGCGGGGCACGTCGGCGCAGATGCGGCCGGCGTGACGCTCGCCGAGGGACCGCACCGGCAGGACGAGATGATGCTCGTCGTCGATATCGGCACCAATGCCGAGATCGTGCTCGGCAATCGGGCCCGAACGCTCGCCTGCTCGTCGCCGACGGGGCCGGCCTTCGAGGGCGCCGAGATCAGCTCAGGACAGCGGGCGGCGCCCGGGGCCATCGAGCGGGTGAGGATCGACGGGGAGACGCTCGAGCCGCGCTATCGCGTCATCGGTGTCGAGCCATGGTCCGACGAGCCTGGTTTTGCCGAGGCGGCAGGCCCGATCGGCGTGACCGGGATCTGCGGCTCCGGGATCATCGAGGTGGTCGCGGAGATGTTCCTGGCCGGCGTCATCTCGGAGGACGGGGTTATCGACGGGTCGCTCGCCGCGCGCTCGCCGCGCATTGTCGCCAATGGGCGAACCTACTCGTATGTTCTCAAGACGGGCGAGCCTCTGATTACCGTCACGCAGAACGACGTGCGCGCGATCCAGCTCGCGAAGGCGGCGCTCTACGCAGGCGTCAAGCTCCTGATGCAGAAGCACGGCGTGGCGGCGGTCGATCGCATCCGGCTCGCAGGCGCGTTCGGCTCGTTCATCGATCCCAAGTACGCCATGGTGCTGGGGCTCATTCCGGACTGCGCGCTCGACAGGGTCGCAGCGGCCGGCAATGCGGCGGGGGAAGGCGCCCTGATGGCGCTCCTCAACCGCGACCACCGGCGCGAGATCGAGGCCGCGGTTCGCCGCATCGAGAAGATCGAGACGGCGCTCGAGCCAGATTTCCAGGCGCTTTTTGTCAACGCCATGGCGCTCCCGAACAAGACCGATGCGTTTCCGAACCTCTCTGCGGCCGTACGGCTGCCTGAGCGGCCTGCGGCGACCGCAGGCGAGGCAGCGACGGGCGGACGGCGGCGACGGGCGCGGGCGTGATGGCCTGGTAGCCATGCATTACCCGGGCGGGCGGTCCTTGGCGACGCCGAGGGCCTCGCCGAGCTTCTTCAGGCTGTCGGTCGTGTCGTAGCGGTCGAGCATGATCTCGATCAGGGCCGGCCCCTCGTTGGCCGCACGGGCGCGGGCAAGCGCGGCGTCAAGTTCGTCCTCGGTTCTCACGCGGATGCCCCAGCCGCCGCCCATCACTTCCGGCAGGCGGTGATAGTCCCAGGATTGGATGTCGTTATAAGGGCCTTCGTGGATGACGCGCTCGGTGGTGTATCCGTCGTTGTTCATGAGCAGGAGGATTGCATTGCTCTTTCTGCGGCAGAGCGTCGACAGCTCCTGTGCCGTCATCTGGAAGGCACCGTCGCCGATCATGGTCACGACGCGGCGCTGCGGATTGGCGAGCGCGGCGCCGAGAGTGGCTGGCAGTGCATAGCCTATCGACAGATAGAACGCCTGGCCGATGAAGCCGACGTCATGATGCATGACGAGGTCGGCGGCGGCGAAAATGGAATCGCCGGTCTCGGCGATCACCGTCGTGTCCTCGCCGATGAAGGCGTTGAGGCACTTTGCGACGCGATTAATGGTGAGCTTGCGGCCAGGCTCGGCAGTGAAGTCGGTGTCGAGCACCTTAGCCACGCTCTCGAAGGGGGCGTGGGCAAGGCCGCCTGCCGGCATGCGGCCCTCGAGACCGGTCAGGACGTCGCCGATCCAGACGTTGTCGTAGACATGCTCGCTGATCTTCAAGCGACCGGAGTTGGCGAGGATCATGTGGCGGCCCTCGAGACGGCCGGTGCGGACACCGAAGTTGATGTCGCTGATCCAGGCGCCGAGGCAGAGCAGCGCGTCCGCGCCTTCCACGATGGCACGCACCTCCTGGCGCGATGTCGAGCCTTCGTAGACGCCGATCGCCTGCGGATGGTGCTCCGAGAACACCGCCTTGCCGAGGAGCGTGGTGGCGACGGGAAGCCGGCTCGCCTCGGCGAGGCGGCGCAGCTCGGTCATAAGGCCATAGCGGTGCAACTCGACGCCACCCAGGATGGCGGCCCGCTTCGCCTTCTTCAGGATGCCCACAACCTCGTCAAGCGCCTCGGCCAGGGCATTGGGGTCGGACGGCGGACGCTGAGGCGGCGCGAAGTGGCCAGGTGCGGCACACGGCTTGTCGACCATGTCGGCCGGTATCTCGATCATGATCGGCCGCTTGTCGGCAAGGCAGCGGGCGAGCGCCCGGTCGATCCGGCCCGGAGCCTCGGCCGCGTCGTCGAGGAGCACCGAGGCGACGGTAATGTGGGCGTAGGCCTGCTGCATCGTGGCAAAGTCGCCGACGCCGTGGTGGAGAAGCATGGAGGCGCGGCGCTGCGTGGTTCGCGGACCGCCAACCAGGACAACGAGGGGCACCTGCTCGGCGTAGGCGCCGGCAACGGCGTTCATGGCGCTGAAACCGCCGACGCCCCAGGTCACGCAAATGCAGCCGATGCCGTTGAGCCTTGCATAGGCATCGGCCGCGTAGCCGGCGTTGAGCTCGTTGCAGGTGCCGACAAACTCGATGCCGGACTCGATCAGGCGGTCCATGAAGGTCAGCACGTAGTCGCCGGGGACGCCGAAAGCATGGCGGAGGCCTGCCTCTTTCAGCCGCTCGAGCAGGTAGGTGGCTATCGTTCGGTCAACCATAAGCTAGAAGATGTCGATGCGGCCGAGAGCGTCAAGAGTTGTCGTCACGGCGGGCCCCATTTTGATGTCATGGCATTGTACGCGCCGGCGCGGGCGCCGTTTCGAGACAAGCGTCGAAAGGAGCGCCTTCGACGGGCGATTTGGCACTCCGTCGAGAGCGTGTGCGAGCGGGGCGGTAGCGCGGGCTCACGCAAGAGTGATGCTCCCTGTCCATGGCGGGGGACGACTAAAGAGCGACCCTCGTTTGCTTGTCCGGCGGGCGATTCAGAGCCATATAATCATCAGTCGACACCCGGTACGAAGGCAAGGAGCGACATGAGCGGCGAGGCGTCCTCGACTTCCGGGCCCGCCGCAGCGGCCGGCCCTCTCAAGCGCACGCCGCTTCACGGGCTGCACGGCATGCTCGGGGCACGCATGGTGCCGTTTGCCGGCTACGAGATGCCGGTCCAGTTCGCGCCAGGGGTGCTCAAGGAGCATATCCATACGCGCGCGGCAGCAAGCCTGTTCGACGTCTCGCACATGGGGCAGATCGCGGTGTGGCCGCGGTCGGGCAGGGTTGCCGATGCTGCGGTCGCGCTCGAGCGCATCGTTCCGGCCGACGTGCTGGGGCTCGGCGAGGGGCGGCAGCGGTACGGCTTCATCACGAACGATCAAGGCGGCATCCTCGACGACCTCATGGTCGCGCATCGGGGCGATCATTTCCTGCTCGTCGTCAATGCAGCGCGAAAGGAAGAGGATCTGCGGCATCTCACGAGCCTGCTCGATCACGACTGTCGGATCGAATTGCTGGAGCGGGCGCTCATCGCGCTGCAGGGGCCGGCGGCGGAGGCGGCGCTCGTACGGCTCGCGCCCGGCGCGATAGCGATGCGGTTCATGGACGTCCGGACGCTCGACATCATGGGCTCGCCCTGCACCGTCGTTCGCGCGGGCTACACGGGCGAGGATGGGTTCGAGATCTCGACGCCAGCCGACGTCGCGCGGGAGGTCGCCGAAGGACTGCTCGAGGACAACAACGTGCAGCCGGCCGGGCTCGGAGCGCGCGACTCTCTGCGGCTCGAGGCCGGGCTCTGCCTCTACGGCGCCGATATCGACGCGACGACGACCCCGATCGAGGCAAACCTCGCGTGGGCCATCCCGAGCGTGAGGCGTACCGGCGGGGCACGTGCGGGCGGCTTTCCCGGCTCGCACGTCGTTCTGGCACAAGCGACTTGCGGGACGACGCGACTGAGGGTGGGGCTCAAGCCAGAGGGCCGAGCGCCAGTCAGGGCCGGAGCGCCGATCTTTGCCGAGGAGGCCGGCGGCGCACCGGTTGGCACGGTCACATCCGGCGGCTTCGGGCCGTCGCTCGACGCGCCGGTCGCGATGGGGTACGTGCCGTCGTCAATGTCGGCAGCCGGCACGAGAGTTTTTGCCGAAGTGCGGGGCAAGCGGCTTGCCGCGACCGTCGCGGCGCTGCCCTTCATTCCGACGCATTACAAACGCGGCGCTGGCCGCTGACACGGGAGGACGCCTTGCTCAAATTCACAGAGGACCACGAGTGGCTGGCGCTCGACGGGCACGTTGCAACGGTGGGGATCACGAAACACGCCGCCGAGCTTCTGGGAGACCTCGTGTTCGTGCAGGTGCCGGCCGTGGGCACCAAGCTGGCAAAGGGCAGCGCTGCAGCCGTGGTCGAGAGCGTCAAGGCCGCGTCCGACGTGTTCGCACCCCTCGACGGCGAGGTGACCGAGGTCAACGACGCGGCCGTCTCAAACCCGGCACTGGTCAACGAGGATCCGCAAGGCCGCGGCTGGCTGTTCAAAATGAAGCTCGCCGACCTCAAGGCGTTCGACGCGCTCATGGACGAAGCGCAATACACCAAGCTCACAGGCTGATCCGGAGCCCCCAATGGCCTCGCAACCGAAATACGAGCCCTATGATTTCGCCAACCGGCGCCACATCGGGCCCTCTCCGGAGGAGATGGCGGAGATGCTGAAGACGGTCGGCGCGTCGTCGCTGGCGATGCTGATCGAGGAGGCAGTGCCGAAAAGCATCCGCCAGAAGGAGCAGCTCGAGTTCGGGAAGCCTCTGTCCGAACGCGGCGCACTCGATCGCGTGCGGGAGACCGCCGACAGAAACAAGGTGCTGACGTCGCTCATCGGGCAGGGCTATCACGGCACCATCATGCCGCCTGCGATCCAGCGCAACATCCTCGAGAACCCGGCTTGGTACACGGCCTATACGCCCTACCAGGCGGAGATCGCCCAGGGGAGGCTCGAGGCTCTCTTGAACTTCCAGACCCTGGTGTCGGATCTCACGGGGCTCGACGTCGCCAACGCCTCGCTCCTCGACGAGGCGACGGCGGCGGCAGAAGCTATGGCGCTCGCACACCGGGTGACGAAGTCGAAGGCCGCGACGTTCTTCCTCGACAAGGACTGCCTGCCGCAGACGATCGCGGTCATAACGACGCGAGCAAAGCTCGTCGGCTGGGAGGTGGTGACCGGTGATCCGCTCAAGGACCTCAAGCCCGACCAGCTGTTCGGCGCGCTCTTGCAGTATCCCGGCCTCAACGGGGACTTCCGCGACTTCACAAGCGTCTGCTCCGCGCTGTCGGCGGCCAAGGCCATCTCGATCATCGCCGCCGACCCGCTGGCACTGACGCTCCTGACGCCGCCGGGCGAGATGGGGGCGGACGTGGCCGTCGGCTCCATGCAGCGGTTCGGCATGCCGATGGGATTCGGCGGGCCGCACGCAGCCTATATCGCTGTCAAGGACGCCTATAAGCGGGCGCTTCCCGGACGACTGGTCGGTGTTTCGGTCGACTCTCGGGGCAACCGCGCCTATCGCCTCGCCCTGCAGACGCGCGAGCAGCACATCCGGCGCGAAAGCGCGACGTCCAACATCTGCACGGCGCAGGTGCTGCCCGCGGTCATCGCCTCAATGTATGCCGTGTTCCACGGACCGAAGGGGCTGAAGGCGATCGCCGAGCGTATCCACCGCAAGGCCGCGCGGCTAGCGGAAGGACTAGCCTCGCTCGGATTCAAGATCAGACCCGAGGAGTACTTCGACACCATCACGGTCGACGTGGGGCCCTATCAAGGCCTCATCATGAAGAACGGTGTCGATCAGGGCATCAACTTCCGACGTGTCGGCAGCGACCGCATCGGCATCACGGTGGACGAGAAGACGCGGCCGGCGACACTCGAGGCCGTGTGGCGCGCCTTCGGAGGCTACGACCTCGTCTACAAGGACGACTTTCCCGCCTATCGCCTGCCGAAAGCGCTCATCCGCACGTCGACGTATCTCGCCCACCCCGTGTTCCACATGAACCGGGCCGAAAGCGAGATGACGCGCTACATGCGCCGCCTCGCCGACCGCGATCTCGCGCTCGACCGCGCCATGATCCCGCTCGGCTCTTGCACGATGAAGCTCAACGCGACGGCCGAGATGCTGCCGATCACGTGGCCCGAATGGACAGAGCTGCACCCGTTCGTTCCGCCGGACCAGGCGCAGGGCTACCACGACATGATGAGGGATCTGTCGGCACGACTCAGCCGCATCACGGGTTACGACGCCTTCTCGATGCAGCCGAACTCCGGCGCACAGGGCGAGTATGCTGGGCTTCTCACCATCCGTGCGTACCACAAGGGCTCGGGCGAGGGGCACCGCAACGTGTGCCTCATACCGGCGTCGGCGCACGGCACCAACCCGGCATCGGCGGCGATGTGCGGGCTCAAGGTGGTGGTGGTGGCGACAGACGCCAGGGGCAATATCGATGTCGCCGACTTCCGATCGAAGGCCGAAGCCAGCAAGGACAATCTGGCGGCAGCGATGATCACCTACCCCTCGACGCACGGTGTATTCGAGGAGACGGTGAAGGAAATTTGCGCCATCACCCACGCCAACGGCGGGCAGGTCTATCTCGACGGTGCCAACCTGAATGCCTTGGTCGGGCTCGCACGGCCCGGTGACATCGGCGCCGATGTCGGGCACTTGAATCTGCACAAGACGTTCTGCATCCCGCACGGCGGCGGCGGGCCGGGAATGGGGCCGATCGGCGTCAAGCAGCATCTCGCGCGCTACCTGCCGGGACATCCGGTGGCGGGCGGCAACGGCTGGTGCGTGTCGGCGGCCGCCTACGGCTCGGCGTCGATCCTACCGATCTCCTGGAGCTACATCCTGATGATGGGCGGCGAGGGCCTCACGCAGGCCACGCGAGTGGCGATCCTGTCCGCCAACTATATCGCCAAGCGGCTGGAAGCCGCCTACCCGGTCGTCTACATGGGCGCAAAGGGACGAGTCGCGCACGAGTGCATCATCGACACGCGCCCGTTGCACGAGAGCGCGGGAGTGACCGTCGAGGACGTCGCCAAACGGCTCATCGACTGCGGCTTTCACCCGCCCACCATGAGCTGGCCCGTGCCCGGCACGCTGATGGTGGAGCCGACCGAGTCCGAGACCAAGGCCGAGCTCGACCGCTTCTGCGAGGCGATGCTCGCCATCCGGCGCGAGGCGGACGCCATCGCCGAAGGAAAGGCCGACCGTATCAACAACCCGCTCAAGAATGCGCCGCACACGGTCGAGGATCTGGTCGGCGAGTGGAACCGGCCGTACACGCGCGAGGAGGCGTGCTTCCCGGCCGGCGCGTTCCGGGTCGACAAGTACTGGCCGCCGGTCAATCGGGTGGACAACGTCTACGGCGACCGCCACCTGGTGTGCGCCTGCCCGCCGATGGAGAGCTACGTCAAGGCGGGGGAGTGAGGCCAGCGGCTCATTGGCGATTGGCGGAACCTAGAGAGCGCAGGCCGAAATTTCCGGGACGAGGCCGCAGAGGTCGACAGGACGCCGTTGCAATCGTGCGTCTTGTTCCTATTCTCGGGGCCGGCACATTACCGGCTGGCAACGGATCGGCCGGATCAAGACTCGGCGCGAGCCGGCTGCCTGGATCTTGCGAGATTTGTCCGGTCTCGCTGGCTCGCCCCAACCTGCAGGAGATTGCCAACCATGCGCGCCGTCCTCCTTGTCGCCGGCCTCGTCTCGAGCACCGCCGCGCTCGCCGCAGACAGCGTGACGACGCCGCTCGACCTCGACACGTGCGAGGTCGTCGAGATCGCGACCGAGGACGAGGCGGGCGAGCCGCTTGCCAAGGAGGACCAGTATCCGGTCTATTGGCGCTGTGCCGGACTGGGCGACCGCTTTGTCTATATCGGCTACGACGACGAACGGGAGAGCCTTGCGCTCGGCAGCAAGGAGGAGGCGGCGACGCATCCGATGCGTCACGGCCACTTCGGTTCGTGGGGGCCGACGGTCGAATGGCGCGGCATGAAGACCGAGACCGGCCAGCTCGAGCCGCAGGCCGCGATCGTCAAGTACGGCTGGCACATTCCCAAGGGCAACGACGACGGCAGCGACGACGTGGGCGGCGAGCTCGGAGTGCTGAGGATCGGCAAGGGCGACGCGGACACCTGCCTCATGGCGTGGGTGGATACCGTCGCCAATACGGACGCTGTCGAGGTCGCGCGCAAGGCTGCAGACGAGGCGACGGCCGGCTACGCCTGCCCCAAGCTCGCGGACGAGGATGCAGACGCA
>JAGVSR010000054.1 GCA_019137195.1 Alphaproteobacteria bacterium | reverse complement strand
ATTTCAGCCGGTGGGTTCAGCTCCATCGGTTTTGTGCGCTTTGTCGCTGACAGGGCCCATATAAAGACGCTGACCGCTACAACGCTGAGGGTCGGCGCGAAGCAGCTTGATGTTTTAGACGTGTTGAAGCGCCAAGGCAAGCTGGACCATGTGCGTTTTGTCATCGGTAGCGTCATGCGCCACAATCGGCAGGGCGGCAAGACCTACGAGTATTATGAGCAGTTTGTCAAGGCCTGCGAAAAACACGGCTGGGAATACATCGTCCAGAGCAACCATAGCAAACTACTGTTATTCGACACTGACAACGGCAAGTTTGTGCTGGAGACATCCAGCAACCTAAACGAGAATCCCAGCATTGAACAGTTCAGCTTTGAGCGCAACGCAGAATTATATGATTTTTATGAGAGCGCATTCGGCGAGTTGTTTGGAGGTGCATGAAGGTGAGCAAGGAGCGTAGGCGGCTCATTGAAGAATCCCTGCTTGAGCAGCTAGAGATGAAGGGCGCAGACATGGATCACTTTGTCGACTTAGTGCGCGACTATATGAGCCTGTGGGACGTGAAGAATGACCTGCTCGAAGACATAAAAAAGCGCGGGGTCATGTATAAAGATTTTTCATCCGTCGGCATCGAAATGATGAAGAACAACCCCTCTGTGCGGGAGCTTGTGGGCATAAACAGACAGATGCTCTCGATCCTGAAGGATCTGGACATAAACACGAAGACCGTAGCTCTTTTTGATGACGATGACGAGATGTAGCGGTATTATTGCGTGATCAGGTGGTGGTGAGTATGTAATGGCGCGCAGAAGGGACTATCATCCATACATAGACTCATACATGGACGATATCCGCACCGGGAAGATCCCGGCCTGCAAAGAGCTGCACCAGGCCATGGATTACATCGAATCCAAGCTGGACAATCCTGATGTGGTCATAAAGCAGGGGAAAATAGCGAAGGCCGTAGAGCTGATAGAGCGATACTTTAAGTTTAAGCTCCTGAATTGGGAGCTTTTTGTTATTGCGCTGATCCACTGCTACTACAAGAGTCAGGATGCAGTTGTCTTTGATGAAATCTTTATCATGATGGGTCGGGGCAATGGCAAAAACGGCTTCATAAGCGCCTTATCCTGGTATCTGACTACCCACTACCACGGCATACGTGGTTACAACGTGGATGTCATCGCGAATGCAGAGGACCAGGCCAGGATTAGCTTTGATGATGTCTACGAGATGCTTGAGGATACCTGGTCAAAGTCGCGGCGATTCTTCCACAAAACCAAAAAACTAATCACGAACACGCGAACCCGCAGCTACATCCGTTACAACACCAGCAATGCCGAGACAAAAGACGGGCGCAGATCGGCGTGTCTGATTTTCGACGAGATCCACGGGTATAAAGATTGGGATATTATCAACGTTTTCCGGAGTGGTTTCGGCAAGCGCAAGCATTCGCGGGTATTTTTCATCACGACCGATGGCTATGTGCGCCAGGGAGTGCTCGACCAGCAGCTGGAGATGGCGAGAGGCGTTCTCACGGGCGAAATCACCGGACTTGGCCTCCTGCCTCTAGTCTACAAGATAGACGAGAAGGAAGAGGCCGAGGATCCCAAAATGTGGGTCAAAGCGAACCCGTCTTTGCCGTATTTTCCGGAGCTACAAAAAGAGATGAACGCGCATCATGTCCGGTCGCAGCATCAGCCGAGTGAGGCGGTCGAGTTTCTAACCAAGCGTATGAACCTACCGGCTCAAGAGAGCTATACGGAGGCCGTCCCCTGGGAGAAGATCCAGGCAACCAACAGGCCGATCCCATACGACGAGCTGAAAGGGTTGCAGTGCATTGGAGCTGTTGACTATGCGCAAGTGACGGACTTTGCAAGTTGCGGGCTGCTGTTTAAGCACGGTGGGCTACGATACTGGATCGAGCATACATTTGTCTGCCATCTGGCATTGCAGGTGGAATCCAGGCCTATCAAGTTCCCGGTTCAGGAAATGGCTGACCGGGGCTTGATTACAATCATCCGCGAAGACTCAATTAGCCCGGCATATATTGCTCAATGGTTTTTAGAGCAAGCCAAGAAATATCACATCATCGATATAGTGGCAGATGCGTTCAGGATTAGCTTGCTGGAGTCCGAATTTCAAGCGCACGGATTGCCTCTTAGTCAGGTGCGGAGCGGACCGCCGACGCACTCAAAGGTTGCGCCGCTTATTGAGTCGATGTTTGCGGAGGAGAAGATCATATTCGGCGATAACCCGACCATGCGCTGGTATGTCAACAACACGTACCAGGAGCTAGACGCAAAGGGAAACACGACGTACAAGAAGATCGAGCCGAAGACCCGTAAGACTGACGGGTTTTTTGCTTTAATACACGCGCTGAGCAAGGACGGCGAGCTTCCGGAAGCACGGGATTACGTCCCGATGCTGGATGTATACACCTATTGAGGGGGGTGAGTGCTTGAGCCTATGGGACACATTTCTAAGCTGGTTTAACAAGGACACAAAGACGCTGCCTCTTGATGCCATCATCGGGGAGCTTGCCACCGAGGTATATTTCAAAGAGCTTGCAGTCCAGGCCTGCGTGAACTTGATTGCAAATACTGTGGCGCGGAGCGAATTCAAGACCTTCGAGCAGGGCAAAGAGACGAGGAAAGACAACTACTACCTCCTCAATGTGGAACCAAGCCCGAACCGCAATGCATCGAAGTTTTGGCGCGAGGTTGTGCATCATTTGGTGTATGACAACGAGTGCCTGGTGATACAGGAAAGGGGCTATTTCTACGTTGCTGATTCATTCCAGCGGACCAAGTATGCTTTCAAGGAGCACATATACACCGATGTTGTGATTGACGACTATCAGCTCAGAGACCGGTTTGCTGAGTCTCAAGTGTTCTACTTTGAACTGCATAACGAGCGGATCAAGGATGTCATTGACGGGCTGTATCGGTCTTATGCCAAGTTGATAGCTGCAAGCCAGAATCACTACAAAAAGAACGCGACCAGGCGCGGGGCGTTAACTGTGCCAACTAATTATCCACAAACAGACGATGCTCAGAATGACTTAAAAGAGCTGCTGGAAAAACGGTTCAAACGCTTTTTCTCCGCCGATGGCGACGCCGTTATACCGCTGACCAATGGCATGACTTACACCGAAGCTTTTGGCGAGAGGGCCGGCACGAAGGGGAGCATTGAAGGCCGGGACATCCGGGCGTTCATCGACGACATATTCGACTTTGTTGCAATCGCCTTCCAGGTGCCACCGCAGCTCCTCAAAGGCAACGTGGCCGACACCGACAAGGCGGTTAATAATTTCTTGACGTTCTGTGTTAATCCACTTGCCGAGCTGTTGACGGACGAGATCAACCGCAAGATGTATGGCAAGAAGGCATACCTGGGGCGCACTTACATGACGCTTGACACTAGCCATATCCGGGCTGTTGACATCAAGGACATTGCCAATGCTCTGGACGTGCTGATCAGGTGTGGCGCCTATAGCGTTGATGACTGCTTGATGGCCATGGGTATGGAGCCGCTTAACACCGAGTGGAGCCGGGCAAGATGGATGACACGCAACTACGTGCCGATTGAAGAGGCGATTGAAGGGGGTGGCGAGGATTAAGAAATATTACGCATTAGCCGTGAAGGACAAGGAAGCGTCGATTTACATCTTTGGTGACATCGTTTCGTGGGAATGGTTTGACGGCGACGTGTCGAGCTACACGCTAGCCAAGGAAATCGAGGGGCTGGACGCTGATATCATCAACGTCTACATCAACTCTTACGGCGGTGAAATAGCAGAGGGGCTGGCTATCTATA
>JAGVSR010000002.1 GCA_019137195.1 Alphaproteobacteria bacterium | reverse complement strand
GATCATCTTCAACATGGCCAAACACGAAGACCGGCTGGACGAGGACGAGGGCGACGAGCGTAACGCCCGGCGTGCCAATTCCATGGACGTTCACGTCGGCAGCCGTGTGCGGCTTCGGCGCATGCTGCTCGGCATGAGCCAGGAAAAGCTCGGCGAGCAGTTGGGGCTCACGTTCCAGCAGGTCCAGAAATACGAAAAGGGTATCAATCGGGTCGGCGCCGGACGCCTGCACGATCTCGGGCGCGTGCTCGGCGTACCGATCAGCTTCTTCTTCGACGAAGCTCCAGGCAGCGCGGATGCGAGCCAGCAGGCTCCGGGCTTCGCCGAGCAGCCGTCGGAAAGCTATGTGATCGACTTCCTGGCCAGCCGGGAAGGTATGGAGCTCAACAAGGCGTTCGTGCGCATCCAGGACCCCAAGGTGCGGCGTGCCATCGTCGATCTCGTTCGCGGCCTCGCCGGCGAGGAAGGCAGCGGGACCTGATCAGGCTTGATCAAATGCATTTTGTCACGCTGGGGCGGGCATTGCCGGTGCGCCGCGCTGGCGCTTGACCCCACGGTTAAAGACTGCAAAAAACCGCCCGCTCATCCGATCAACGTTTGCCAGCAATCATGGGGCCTCACGTGGCACGCAAGTCATACCAGTTCACGAGCGAGTCGGTGTCCGAGGGACACCCCGACAAGGTCTGCGACCGCATCTCGGACGAGGTCGTCGACGCGTTCTACCGTGAGAGCCTTGCCGCCAAGCTCGACCTGTGGGCCGTGCGTGCCGCGTGCGAGACGATGGCCACGACGCAACGGGTGATCATCGCTGGCGAGTACTCGAACACCCCCGCCAGCGTGACGGTCGCCATGATTCAGGACGTCGCCCGCAAGGCGATCCGCGACATCGGCTACGAGCAGGACGGCTTCCACTGGGCGAACGCCAACATCGAGGTGCTCCTGCACGGACAGTCCGCAGACATTGCCGCCGGCGTGGACGCCAAGCAGCCGACCAACAAGGAAGAGGGCGCGGGCGACCAGGGCATCATGTTCGGCTACGCCTGTCGCGAGACGCCGGAGCTGATGCCGGCGCCGATCTACTACAGCCACAAGATCCTCGAGGATCTAGCCAAGGCACGCAAGTCCAAGACGGGCGATGCCGCCAAGCTCGGTCCCGACTCGAAGAGCCAGGTGACGGTGCGCTATGAGGACGGCAAGCCGGTCGGCGTGACCGCCATCGTCGTCTCGCACCAGCACATCGTCCCGGACCTGTCGTCCGCCAAGGTGCGCGACATCGTCGAGCCGTTCGTGCGGGCGGCGCTGCCGCAGGGCTGGATCTCGAAGGATACCGCCTGGCACATCAACCCGACCGGCGCCTTCTACATCGGAGGTCCCGACGGCGACTGCGGCCTCACCGGGCGCAAGATCATCGTTGATACCTACGGCGGCGCAGCGCCCCATGGCGGCGGCGCGTTCTCGGGCAAGGACCCGACCAAGGTCGACCGTTCGGCTGCCTACGCCGCGCGCTATCTCGCCAAGAACGTCGTGGCGTCCGGCATCGCCGACCGCTGCACCATTCAGCTCTCCTACGCCATCGGCGTCGCGAGACCTCTGTCCATCTACGTCGACACGCATGGCACCGGGCAAGTGGACGAGGCAAAGATCGAGGCGGCGCTGGCGCAGGTGATGGACCTCACCCCGCGCGGCATCCGCACCCAACTCGACCTCAACAAGCCGATCTACGCTCGCACGGCGGTCTACGGCCACTTCGGCCGCAAGCCCGACGCCGACGGCGGCTTCTCGTGGGAGAGGACCGACCTCGCCGAGGCGATCAAGAAGATGGTTTGAGCGAACGCGCTCTACTTGACGAAAACAGGAAGCCCGGCTCCCCCGAGCCGGGCTTCGTGCTGATCCACCCCGTCATCCCGTATGCGCTGCGGCGGCCCCGGTGATTCGCAGCAGACGCGGGATCTTCTCGAAATCCCGGGTCAGCATCGCCCCAGCGTCAATCCTCGGCCTTGAAGGGACGCTGCATGAGACCGGATATGGCATCGTCGACGGTCGCCACGCCCTCGAGCACGGCATGCACGGCTTCGGCAATGGGCATCTCGATCTCGAGCCCGCGAGCGAGCCGCACGACGGCCGCCGCCGTAAAGACGCCCTCGGTCACGGCAACGCGGCTGCCGAGAACCTCGGTGAGCGTCTTGCCCTGTCCCAGCGCGCGGCCGAGGCTCATGTTTCGTGACTGCGGGCTGCCACAGGTGAGGACGAGGTCGCCGAGGCCCGAAAGCCCCATCAATGTCTCGGGGCGGGCGCCGAGCCCGAGGCCGAGCCGACGCAGCTCGGCGAAGCCACGAGTGACGAGGGCGGCATGGGCACTCGCGCCGAGGCCCTTGCCGTCAACGATCCCGGCGGCGATGGCGAGCACATTCTTGACCGCGCCGCCGAGCTCGGCACCGTTCAAGTCGCTCGACCAGTAGAGGCGGAAATGCTTGTAGCCAAGACGCTCGGCGAGCAGACGTCCGAGAGTCTCGCGCTCGCAGGCGAGCGTCAGCGCCGCGGGGAGGCCGCGGGCCACGTCGGCGGCGAAGCTCGGGCCCGAAAGAACCGCGAGCGTGGCATCGGGAGCGGCCTCACGGGCGACGTCGGTCATGAGCTTGCCGGTGGCTTGCTCGATGCCCTTCGCGCAGAGGACAAGAGGTGTGCCGGGCGCCATGTGACGCGCGAGCTCGCGCGCAACGGCGCGGACATGCTGGGCGGGCGCCACCATGAGGATCACGTCCCGATCAGCGACCTCGGCAAGACTTGTCGTGGCGCGAAGTGCGGGATCGAGGGCTACGCCGGGCAGGAAGGTGCGATTGACGTGGCGCAGGTTGATGTCGTCGACCGTCTCCGGCTCGCGTGCCCAGAGCACGACATCGCGGCCAGCGAGACGCAACGTTTGCGCGAGCGCCGTGCCCCAGGCACCCCCTCCGATCACAGCAGCGCTGTCGATGGTCACGAGCATGGTCCCTCAGAGTTATGCGAGCAGGCGCCTTCATCCTGATCTTCTCCCCTGGCGAGAGGGGCAGGGTGAAGAAGCCTTCGACTTCATAGCATACGCAACGGCGGGCGCTCACGCCTTGACGCCGGCGCCGGCAGCGGGGGGAGCGTTGACATCGAGCGGCCAGCGGGGCTTGGCGGCGAAGTCGAGCGGATCGGTGAGTCCGAGGGCCAATCGCTCGGCACCGGCCCAGGCGATCATGGCGCCGTTGTCGGTGCAGAGTGCGGCCGGCGGAACGTGGAGGCCATATCCATGCGCTGCCGACAAAGTCTCTAGAGCGGATCGCAGGCGCTTGTTCGCTGCGACTCCGCCGGCGATGACGAGGTGGCGTGCCACATCTCTGCCGACGCGCTCCTCGAAGATTGCCATGGCGCGCGTGACGCGGTCGGCGACGCAGTCGCAGACCGCGGCCTCGAAGGCTGCACAGAGATCGGCGACGTCACGCTCGGCGAGAGGCTCGAGAGCCGCAGCACGGTGGCGGAGCGCGGTCTTGAGACCTGCAAACGAAAAGTGGGCGTCGTCGCGACCGAGAAGCGGGCGCGGAAGGTCGAACCGCGCCGCGTTGCCAGCGAGCGCCCAGCGCTCGACGGCCGGACCGCCGGGGAAGCCCAGACCCAGCAGTTTCGCCGTTTTGTCGAAGGCCTCGCCCAGCGCATCGTCGATGGTGGTGCCGAGGCGCTCGTAACGGCCGGTGCCGCGCACGAGCAGGAGCTGGGTATGGCCGCCCGAGACCAGAAGCAGAAGGTAGGGTGGGACGAGTCCCTCGGTGAGCCCGACGGTCAGTGCGTGGGCCTCGAGATGGTTGACGGCGATGAAGGGCTTGGCATTGGCGAGCGCGAGGGCCTTGGCGGTGACGAGCCCGGCGACCAGCCCGCCGTTGAGGCCCGGCCCGGCGGTGGCGGCGACGGCGTCGAGATCGCTCAGGGCGACGCCGGCCCCGGCGAGGGCCGCGCCCGTGATCTCGTCCAGACATTCGGCATGGGCGCGGGCTGCGATCTCCGGCACCACGCCGCCATAGGCGCGGTGCTCTTCCCACTGGGAGCGGACCACGTTCGACAGGATCACGCCCTGGCCGGCGCCCGAGCGGCGAACGATGCCGGCCGCGGTCTCGTCGCAGCTCGATTCGATGCCGAGCACGAGGAGCGGACGGTCGGCTGAGGGGGAGGTGTTGCTGCCGGTTGTCACGGGGGCCGCTGGAGGTGTTTGCGTTTCGCCGGAAGCCCGGGCAAAACGGACATGGTGACCCGCCGCTGCGACGAGGCTTAGCGGCGTCCCTGGCCCTAACACCGAGTGAGATCCACTTGCAAGGCAAGACCATCCGAATCGGAACCCGCGGCTCGCCGCTCGCGCTCGCGCAGGCTCACGAGGTCAGACGCCGGTTAATGGCGGCCCACGGACTGCCGGAGGAGGCGATCGAGATCTCGATCATCAAGGTCATCGGCGACCAGATCCTCGACCGGCCGCTCGCGGAGGTGGGGGGCAAGGGGCTATTCACCAAGGAGATCGAGGACGCATTGCTCAACGGCGACATCGACCTTGCGGTCCATTCGATGAAGGACATGCAGACCGTGCTGCCAGGCGGCCTTGCCGTAGGGGCCGTGCTGGCGCGCGAGGACGTGCGCGATGCTTTCATCAGTCTCAAGTACAAGTCGCTCACCGAGGTGCCGGCCGGAGCCACCGTCGGCACATCGTCGCTTCGCCGCCAAGCGCAGCTCAAGCATATTCGGCCGGATCTCAACGTGGTCGGGTTCCGAGGCAACGTGCAGACCCGTCTCAGGAAGCTCGAGGAGCTGGTGGCAGACGCGACCTTCCTTGCCTGCGCCGGTCTCAACCGGCTCGGGCTCAAGGACCGCATCACGTGCCCGATCGAGATCGCCGACATGCTGCCGGCAGTGGCGCAAGGTGCCATCGGAATCGAGATCCGCGGCGGCCACGCCGAGACGGCGGCGCTACTCGCGCCGCTCAACGACGAGCCGACTGCAATTGCCGTCACCGCCGAGCGGGCGTTCCTGGCGAGGCTCGAAGGCTCGTGCCGAACACCCATTGCCGGTTATGCCAGGCTCGACGAAGGCCGGCTCTGCTTCCGCGGGCAGGTGCTGTCGACCGATGGCGTACAGAGTCTCGAGACGGAGATTGCCGGCGATCCGGCGGATGCAGCCGCCATCGGTCTGACCGCCGCCGAGACGCTTCTGGCCGGCGGCGCGGCGCGCATCATGCAGGCATCCTCCTGATGCACGTCCTCGTCACTCGTCCCGAGCCAGGCGCCAGCGAGACACGCCGCGCGCTCGAGGCAGGGGGGCACCGGGTGACGGTGGCACCCGTCATGGTGATTGCGTTCGACCCCGCAGCCGCGATCGATCTCGACGGCGTTTCGGCACTCGTCGCCACCAGCCGCAACGGATTGCGGGCACTTGCGGCAAGGCCTGTGCTGGCGGCTGCCTCGCGGCTGCCGCTCTTTGCCGTCGGGCCGGGGACGGCGCGGGCGGCAAGCGAGCTCGGCTTCTCCGACATCATCGAAGGTGCTGGCACGGGCGAAGCGCTCGCGCGCGCGATTGCCGAGCGCTTCGCTCCGCACGATGGCGTGCTGTTGCATCTCGCTGGCGAGGACAAGGCCTACGACCTCGCGGGCGACCTCCGGGCGAGGGGCTATAGCGTCCGGGCGCCGGTGCTCTACCGGACGGACCCGATCCCTGCGCTTCCGGCCGAGGTCGACCGCCTGATCCGGACCGGGGCCGTTGATGCCGTGATCGTGATGTCGCCGCGCACGGCGGACGTGTTCGCAACTCTGGTCACGCAATGCGGGCTCGCCGCGGCGGCACGCGGGCTCACCTACCTCTGCCTGTCGCGCGGCGTTGCCGCGAAGCTCGCGGTGCTCGGCAATCCTACCTGCCGGATCGCGGAACGGCCCACGCACGAGGCGCTAATGGCGCTCGTGGCGGGCAACGAAGCCTGAGCGCCATCATCCGGTGCGCCGTAAAGACCTGACAATCGTAAGCCAGATCGTTGCAGCTGATGAAAGGCGGCACGGACCGTAGTAAGGTAACCCTACTCACAGAGCCCGATTAGCCATTGTTCAAGCTTGGCATTTAGAGCGGTACGATCCGGCAACAGCGATCGATGCGCGCGGCAGGTCGCGCCGCGCGGACACAAGTGGAGACAGGACGCCATGACCGACCCCAAGGACGGCGCTCGCGAAGGAGCCGGCTCGAAGCGGCCGCATGCCACGCTCGACCTCAAAGCGACCGAGGTCAGAGCCCCCGACAGCAAAGCCCTCGAGGCGAAGCTGGGCGAGACCAAGGAGCCAGGCAACGCGGACAAGACGCAGAGTGCCGGCGCGCCGGAGCCTCTGAAGCCGTCACCCGGGCCAGGCGCCGGCAGCGGCACGGCCGGCGGAGGGCCCGAAAGCAAGCCGAGTGGCGCGACCGCCGCGGCGGCGGCGCCGAGACCGGCGCACGCTAGCCCTGCGGGGCGGGGCGGGAGCATGCTCACGCATACGATGGCAGGGCTCGTCGGAGGTGCGCTGATGCTCGCCGCCGCAACGCGGTTCGGGCCGGAGTTGGGGCTCGCGGGCGCCTCGCCAAAGGAGGAAGCCGACCTCGCGCAACTGGGACAGCGGCTGACAGTTGTCGAGGAGGCGCAAAGGACCCAGCCGCAGGGCGCGGTGCAAACCTTGCAGGCGGTCGACGAACGGCTCAAGCGCCTTGAGGAGGCCGGGGTGCAGCTCGGCTCCCTCGGCGACGCCACGGCGCGACTCGACGTGGAGGCCAAGGCACTCAACGAGAAGATCACCGCGCTCGCTTCGTCCGTCGACAAGGATCGCATCGCGAAGCTCGAGGAGCGCTTCCAGATGCTCGCCGCCGCCGCCGAGTCCGATACCGACAAAAGCCGGATTCAAGGGCTCGCAGCGGTTACAAGCAAGGTCGCCGACCTGGCGGACAGCATCGAGCCCCGACTCGCGGCCGAGCGCAAACTGATCGGGGATGCCGTCGAGCAGCGCCTCGCCGCCGTTGCCCAGACGGGCGAGCAGGCGCGGGTGGCGACCGAGAGGCTCGGCGAGGCACTCAACCAGGTACGTAGCGATGCGGTCCAACTCTTCCAGCGCAACGAAGCGCTGAAGAGCGACATCGGACGGCTCGCGATCAACCTCGAAGCGCTGAAGAACGAGAGCATGGCAACCAACAGCGGGCTCTCGGGGCTCGAGGCAGCCGTCAAGAGCCAGCTTCAGGCCGTCGCAAGGCCCGCAGACGTCATGTCGGCGCTGACGCCGCTCTCGACGAAGCTCGAGGCCATGGAGAAGCGCATCGATGCCATGGTGTCTGCGGAGGACGAGCGGAAGTCGAACGCGTCGCGCATCGTGCTCGCGCTCGAGCTCGCGAGCCTCAAGCGCGCGATCGAGCGCGGCCAGCCGTACGCTCGCGAGCTCGAGGCGGTCAGGAAGGCCGCGCCGCAAACCGCAGATTTCGGCGCTCTCGATGCGACGAAGGACGAGGGTGTACCGTCGATCGCCAGCCTCCAGCGAGATTTCAAGCCGGTCATCCGCGCCATGCTCGATGCGGACGCCGTGCCGGCGGAGGGCTCGCTGCTCGAGCGTCTCGCGGCCAGTGCAAAGTCCGCCATCAAAGTGCGCAAGACGAGCCACGAGGACGGCGACAACAGTGCGGAGGCGGTCGCTACACGCATGGAAGCGGCGCTCGCAGCCGGGAAGCTCGACGATGTGATCGCCATATCCAGCGGCCTTCCGGCGGCCGCGGCGGCGCTCGCTCAGGGCTGGCTCGCCAATGTCAAACGGCGCCTTGCGGCCGACCAGGCGATCGCCGACCTCGAGGGCGAGGTGAAGGCCTCACTTTCGGGCCGCACCTCCGCTCCCGCCGACACGCTGCAGAATTGAGGACTCGTCACATGATCCGGCTCGTCCTCTTCCTCATCGGCGTCCTGGCAGCGGCCATGGGGTTCTCCTGGCTCGCCGACAACCCCGGCTCCATCACCGTCGATTGGCTCGGCTACCGCGCCGAGCCGACCGTGTTCCAGGCCGTGGTGGTGCTGCTGTTCGGTCTCGCTGTGCTCCTGCTCCTATGGTCGGTCCTGCGCCAGCTTTGGACGAGCCCCTATCTTCTAGGGCGCTTTCTCGCCAAGCGGCGGCAGCGGCGCGGCCTCGACGCCCTGTCGAGCGGGATGATCGCGGTCGGAGCCGGCGACCGCGCGAACGCAACCCGCTACGCGCTCCTGGCCCGCAAATCGCTTCCGAACGAGCCGCTGACCCATCTTCTTCGCGCTCAGGCGGCCCAGCTCGCGGGCGACCGGGCAACCGCGCGGCGCATCTACGAGGCCATGCTCTCCTCACCCGACACAGAGCCCCTGGGCCTGCGCGGCCTTTACCTCGAGGCGCAGCGGGAGCGGGAAGCGGAGGCCGAGCGCCAGTTCGCCGAGCGCGCGCACAGACTCAATGTTCGCCTGTCGTGGCCAATGGAGGCCATGTTCCAGCTCGCGTGCAAGGAAGGCCGCTGGGACGATGCGCTGACGACACTCTCCGCCCAGCGCAAGCACGGCAACCTCGAAAAGGCGGTTTATGACCGGCGGCGCGCGGTGCTCCTTACAGCGCGCGCCCAAGAGCTCGAGGAGGCCAGTGCGGACAAGGCGCTGTCGCTCGCCAGCGAAGCGCACGCGCTCGCTCCCGATCTCATTCCGGCGGCGGCGATCGCGGCGCGCATCCATGCCTCGCGCGGGGCCATCGGCAAGGCCGCCAGGGTGATCCAGAAGACGTGGGTCAAGGCTCCGCATCCCGACCTCGCGACGGCCTATGCCTTCGCCCGCATCGGCGACAGCCCGCGCGACCGCCTCGATCGTGTCAGGCAGCTCGTGGCCCTCGATGCGCGTTCGCCGGAAAGTTCGATCGCCCTCGCGCAGGCTGCCATAGATGCGCGCCAATTCGACGTCGCGCGGGGAGCGCTTTCGCCGTGGCTCGGCGAGGGATTGACACGGCGCGTGGCGCTGCTCATGGCGCGCGTCGAGAGCGAGGACGGCGGCGACAAGGGACGCGCGCGCGAATGGCTCGCGCGTGCTGCTCAGGCAGGGCGCGATCCGGCTTGGGTCGCGGACGGCGTCGTCTCCGACCACTGGCTGCCGGTGTCGACAGCGACGGGACAGCTCGATGCGTTCCGCTGGTGCGTTCCGGCCGAGGAATGGGAGTCGCGGGAGATCGAGAGCCTCGCGGCGCAGTTCCTGGCGCTCGGCGGCGAGGAGGGTGCGCCGGTGCTCGATATGGAGTCCGGCGCGGGCGAGACTGGGGTGCCGGCCAGCGTCGAGCTTGCCGCGGCAGCGCCCGCATCTCTACACGGGGCGCCGTCGGAGGTTGTCGTGGAGGCGGAGGAGGTGACCGCTTTGGACGTTACGGAGACGGCAGGGGCGATCGCCGGGCCTGAGCCGGCGCCTGCCGTGGCGGACGTCGCGGAGGCAGCTCCGGAGCCGCCGCAAGCCAATGGCGGCGGGCAGAGCGCCCGCACGCGCGGCAGGGGGACAACGAGAACGATGACGGCGGGAAAACCGAAAAAGGCAACGCCGACGTTCGTGGCGCCGCCAATACCCGACGACCCCGGTGCGGGTCCCGAGGAGGACGACCTGCCGCGAGGTGCCAACCCGTACCGGTCCAAGGCCTAGTCGCCGGCTGTAGCCCGCTGGTCCCGTTACTGGCGGCCGCTATCGATGATGGAGGCGAACGATCGAGGTCGAGGCCCGCAGGCGCGCTCCATCCCGGTTGCGAGCGCCGTCGGCTGCCGGACTTGCATTCGGCGCCCCGATCCTCTATGCCGACCCCATTCCATCCGGATCGCCGCCTTAGCTCAGCCGGTAGAGCACGTCATTCGTAATGACGGGGTCGCGTGTTCGAGTCACGCAGGCGGCACCATATTCTCAATGGGTTAGCTAATTTATGGTCACGGCCGATCCAGGCCAGTAAGCACATAGTAAGCGCGCCCCGGGCCCGCGACCCTCACCATTCAATCTCTGACACGCTGGCAAGTTCTGCGAGGCTTGCTGCTCTGCAAGCGCTCCGCAAGTCGTTCGCTTTCGGTTGGCAACACAGATCCGTAGCAGTGCAGCAGGCCGTCAGGAGCTGTGCACTGCCCAGCCCGCCGTCTGGATCGCGAGGGCGAAGCAGCCCGAGGCCGGCCAGCCCAGAGCAATTGAATGCCAAGGGGAGGTAGCCGATCAGGGGGGTGGGGCTGGGTGGCGGCGATTCGGCTGGGCACGTCTACAACCTGCCTCACAGACGCCCCTCGCGCGTGCCTATCCTTGCCGGACACGCGAGCCGACAAATTGAATGATCTCATCGGCTGAAATGGCGTTGGGCGGCGGCGCCTCGCCGGGCTTGACGGTCAAAATCCTGATGATTGTGTCCTGGCCGGGTTTCACGAGCCTATCGACTGTCCCAGGATTCACGGTCGTGTAGGCCCGGTTGCCCTGAAGGGTCGTGGTCGCAGTTCCGGGCGTTGTCACGTAGCCGGTACGAGTCGCGTCCTCACCGCCCTCGATGACGAAGTGCGTTGCGCCCGCCTGACGAGTGGTCTCAGCGGCCTTGAGCAACGTGTAGTCGTTCACTTTCGTCTTAGAAGTGTAGGCATTGCCCCGCGACAGAATCCGATAAGTATCCGCGGTCAACTGCTGAGCTTCGACCCCACCTCCAAAACCCATGTCTTGGTAAGGTGTCGAGCAACCGACCAAAATCAATGCAAGAATGGCGGTTAGAATGCGCACGTTGCCCCCCAAAAAACTTGGACAGATTACGATAGTCGAGGCGTGAGAAAAGCGGGCACGGTCAATCCGACTGCGATTATCACCAGCTAAGCACCTTTGGTGACGCAGACGTCAGCCCTGCAATCATGATCGGCTCCAGCGAGCTCGCCTCAATCCTTCGCGATCTCTCGTGCCAATGATCGCATCAGCGCCACCAAGGCACTCACCTCGCGTCCACGCCGAATCGCATCCTTTGTTCGTCCCCCATGGCGGTAGGCACCGTTTCGCTCGCCTTCCGGCGCACCGCTACCGACGGCTCCCCCGTGCATGCGGCAGCGCTTCCTACCCCTTACTGCGGGGCACTGGCACAAGCTGCCCGCCCGGGTCTTCGCATGACAGCGCGGAGCCAGCCGGAGCCGCAAGGGATCGTGAGCCAGGAGTTTGATTTTCATCGGGTGCATGGGGTTGATGTCCGTTTTCATGCTGTCCCCTCCCCCCGGGCAAAACATTGCCGACGATGGCCTGGCCACCCGGATGCACATGAACGTGCTCGACCCGCACGGTCTGGCTGCCGCCGTTCTGTAACTTAGTGAGCAATTCGACGTGGGAAGCGCAAGCCCGCATAAGCTTGACCGCCATGCTGCCGGCGCTGTCGTACTGCGGAATCTGATCTACCCGCCCAGCGCGCCTCATCGCCTGCATGGCAAGCTCGTGCGATACGGCAATCTGCACTGCGAGCATGGCCTGCAGCTCGTTGACCGGCGCGGCCCCCTGCACAGCGGCAAGAATCGAATTGGCCTTGGACGTGTCATAGGAGCCTTTGGCGTCGCGAACGGCCATGAGAACGTGGTTGAGCTGGCTTGTTGCAAAGTGGACGCCGCTGGTCCCGAAGATGTCCTCCAGCCGCCTGATCCAACCTTCTTTGTCGTCATGTTCCGGGCCGATGGTCGCGACGGCTCCGCTCTTCGTCACCTCAACTTTGGCCGTCAGACGCGGGGTTCGTCTTAAGACTCGCTCCCTCGCATCCTGGATTGCGGCTCGCTCCGCCGTGCTAGGCGTGCCGCCTGCAGAGGGCACTGAGCCAGGTTTCGGGTGCTTGCTCACGTCTCGGCTCCCGCAAGGTTGCCAAGATAGCCAAGGTGGCCAACGCCAGTGTGGTCTGGCTGCTGGCCATGTTGAACGGCGCCGTTGGCAAGGCTGCCATCGAGTCCGCCCTTGCTGTTGTGGCCACCTTGGAAACCTTGGCCACCTTGTCCCGCGAACAAGTCCCCGGTCCCTTCGCCGGCCGGCAACGCCCATACCCATTCAGGGCCGATCTTTCTCGACTCGATGCCCACATCCCTCTTTGCGCGGTTGATCGTTGTTGCACTATGCCCCTCAGCGCGCGCCGCCCGCACAACTTCTGACTGCGCTTTCGCACCACCCCGCAAGCACTCGCGCAAAAATTGGCATGCCTGCTCGAGGCGGGAAGGCTGGTCGTTCTTCCCGGAACTACCTCGCAGCAGCTCGTCAGCGGTGATCGTGACCCCGCCAGACATGAAGTCGATCCGGCTCGAGGAAATCTCGCGATCTATCTCGACCGGCTCAATTGCGAACCTGAACCCCTCGGCATCGTTGCCAATGTTGTTCTTGATCGGGACAAGAAGGCGTTTGTTGCCGCGCGGCTCGTCTTCGGGATCGCGTTCGACAAGCCACGCAGACCTGCAGACAGCAACGAAGGCCCCCGATCCGGAGATCCGTGACATTGCGGAGTTGTCGAGCGTGCCCTTGTTGAAGTGCGAAACCATGAGGACGGCTGCACCCTTCTCTCGCGCAAGATCCTGTAGCGGTCTCAGCGCGCCGCGCACGTCCGCGTTGCTATGCGAATCGACGCGATCGAGGTAGGCGCCAATCGGATCGATGATGATCAACGAGGGGTTGGGGATGCTCGCAACAAATTCCGCAAGCCCTCGAAGGCCGTGAACGAGATCGAACGGCTTCGGCTTGCCCTCCTCGTCCTTCGACCCGTTGAACAGGTGGATACGGCTCCGATCGGCCTTCATAGCCATGAGCCGAGGCACGAGAGTATCCGCGGCATCGTCCTCGCACGTGATGAGAACAACGCTGCCTGCATCGCACAAAGACCCGTCCGGCCAATGCCCTCCCGTGCTGACAAGGGACGCGAGATAGAGTGTCAGTGTGGACTTGCCCCGTCCCGGATGGCCGGCCAACATGTTGAGCTTACCGCGAGCGATCTTGTTGTGCCACAGCCACCGAACCGGCTCCGGCTCGATGTCTGCCAGACAGACAGCATCGTAGTTGGGCTGGCGGGTTTGAGCGGTTTGCCATTCGCCTTCACCTGCGAAGATCGCGTCGCGAACGGCCGAACGGCCTTTTGTCCGCAGGACATCATTGAAGTCCTTGCCCCCGTGCTCGGGCGGGTACGCGATCCGAACCTTTCGGCCCTCACCACGGCGACGCATGGCGCCGGCCTCGGCAGCCCTTTCGCTGCCTCGCTCGCCGAGAATGATCACGGCCGCAGATTCTGGCAGGCTCGGCTTGCCGAGGGTGCCAGCACTGAGCGTCGCAATCCCAACGAGCCCGGTTGCCTCGCATGCCGATGCCACGGTCTCGATCCCCTCGCCTTCCAGGATGACCGCGCTCGTCACCAGTTCGCCGAGTACAACTGCGCCCCCCGCGGTTTTGCCGAGTGCAGCCTTGGTGGTTGGCAAGTCAGCTTTGCCGGTGCCATCCGGTAACAAGGCCGTCCGTTGAACTGCCAGCAATGCACCTGTCATCGGGTTGCGGACCGCCGCGACCATCGCCGGCACGGTCGAGCCGTCTGGCATGCTTACAATTGGCGCGAACCTGATAACGTCGGGGATGGGCTGCGCCAATCCTCTGGAGCGCCAGTAACACTCGACTAGAGAGCCGGTCGCAGCCTCGGCCTCCTGCCAGACCTTCAACACCTTGGGCGGTCCATGCTCCTGCTGCCACGGTTCGCGACTTAGCAACTCGCTATCTCGCGGGTGCTCCTCTCCCCAGTCGAGGCCGCTCTTGATGGTGGCTCGAGCTTCGCTGTTGCTCTTGCCCCGGCCCCGTGCGGCTTCAAGCAAGCTCCGCTCAATCTGTTCGCGCGTCACCTCAGAACAGGGCAGCAACGTGCCTAGCGCGACGGCCGCCCGGTGCAGGGTGCTGTTCGCTTCTCCCTTAGCGGCATTCCTGACCTTTTCGCATTCGTCCTCCAAGGCTCGGCCCATGTAGTTGGCGCTCAGGCAGCCGTTTGTCTGAGCCGCTCGTCTGCGCCGGCTCATTGGCTGATCCCGACATCAGAGGTTGACGTGCGGCGGTTGGAAGCCAGCCATTGGTCGAGGTCGGCTGGATCGTAGACCACCCGCCTCCCGATCTTCACATACCGGGGACCGCCCCCGTAGAGACGCAATTTCTCGAAGGTCGAGGCACTCGAGCCGCAATACTCGGCCGCCTCTCCTGTGCGCAGCATTGCCGCGCGGCGCTTCGTGCTGTCCTGCATTGGTCGCAACCACCAGATATGCCGAGAAACGCTCGGCCCGTGGCTGCAAGTTTGCGCGGGTTCGCTTCAGGTAATAGGGGTCTGCGATTAAATGTTTCCGCCTGTTTTTGCCGAACGAATACCGGCCCGCCGGCCCGGCCTCGACCAAGCTGGGGCTTCTGCCGTTTTAACGGCCCGCGTCCAGATTATCTGGAGTGTTTCTTTGCTGAGCCCGTACTTGGCCCTTGCAGCTTCGAAGGCAAGCACTTTGGTAGTCGTCGGCTTGTCGCGGCTGGCCTCCATTTGCCTCACAAAATCTGCAAAGCAGAGCTCTGCGCTTGCCCGACGCTCTCGAACCTTGGAGCTCTCCCGCTTCCAAAGTCCTAGCGCCTCGCTTTGCTTAAACTTTATTTGTGAGTACCGAGGTGGCCCGAGAGATGCGTGATCATAGACTAAACTGTCCGTACCGTCCGTTTCGACATAGATCAAGTACGGCCATTCACGAGCTGGAATTTCGACTACTTCTCCATCACTTACCCTCACAGCTGCACCATTTATGTCGCCCTTTCCTGCTGCCCGCCAAA
>JAGVSR010000131.1 GCA_019137195.1 Alphaproteobacteria bacterium | reverse complement strand
TGTCCTCCGATCAGGCGAGAGTGGCAAGATCGCTTGCCTGATGCAACGGGATTTCGGGTCAGTCGGCTATCATGGCGGGATAGGAAGCTTGTCCTTTAGGCGTTCGATGAAGAGCGTCGAGCCTGTCGTCGAGAGGTGATGATCGTCGCGGAAGAGAACGGTGCCTCTGTCGAAGTATTGGCACTTTCCGTCGGGGCATTGCGCCGGCTCCGGTGCGACGTAGAACGAGAGCCGCGGAGAAAGGTCCGCGTTATACTCCAACTCCTGCCTGATCGCTTCGGGATCGCCGACGCATCGCGACCGGATCTGCTCCTCGCTTATCAGCCAGTCCGGCACGCTGACGCAATTGATCAGCGAGCGTGCCGGCCTGATGAAGTCGCCGAGCACGAATGCGTTGTGACCGCCGGCGCGAAGCTCGGCGATGATGGCTTCGGTCACGCCAGCAATCTCCACCGGCTTTCCGCGCTTGGCGTTCGACAGCACGACCACGCTCGGCCTGTAGCTCAGGAGCCAAGTCAGCGCCTTCTTGTTGCGCTCGATACAGGCTTGGTTCGCCTCCTGTCCTTTGCCCAGATCCCGCACGAAACCGCCGAACCCGCTCTGTGGCGGGCAGCCACTGAGGTAGACGATGTAGACGTTGTACTCGGGGTAGGCCTCCGAAAGGCCGGCGATGAGGTGCATGGCGTGACTGTCACCCCAGACGATGATGTCGCGGCTCTTGTGCCGATCATTCTGGCAGGTGAACAGGTCGGCCGGCTTCGTGGCGTCGATCCGCTTGCAGTAGCTTCCGGCGCTCCTCGGGGATGCGCCACGCGAGCCCATGCGCCGCTTTGATCTTCCAGGCAGGAACGGCGAGCAGGACCGCCAGCGCCACCGCCGCCGTGACGAACCAGGGTGCGCTCCAGCTGTCCTTGCGGACGTGGCGGTGGCGCTCTTCGACCAGTCGGTACTGCAGCCAGCCCAGAAGGATGGAGAGCGCCGTGAGCGCAAGCTTCTCCGCGAGCGAGACATCGGCGAACGTGTAGGCGCTCCAGAACACGAACAGTGGCCAGTGGACGAGGTAGATCGAGTAGCTCCAGCGTCCGATCGCGACCGTCACCGGGTTCGAGAGGATGAGCCCCAGGCGAGGAGCCCTGCCGGCATAGATTGTGAGCGCCGCGCCGGCGCACGGCAGCGCCGCCGCGAGCCCCGGGAAATTGGTGGCCTTGCTGTAGAGAAAGGCCGGCACGACGATGAGCACGAGCCCGAGCGCCAGCAGCACGTCCTCGACCCCGTCGCGGGCCGGACGGTGGCGGCCGAGCCATACCACCGCGGCGCCCATCAGGAATTCGAAGATGCGCGAGGGTAGTAGATAGAACGCGCCGGCGGGATCGTGGCGGAGCATGACCTCGGCGGCGGCAAGGCTCGCGACGGCGAGCAGGCCCAGGAGCGGTGCCAGCAGACGGCGCGGTGCCTTGGTCACGATCAGGAACAGTGTCGCCGGCCAGAACAGATAGAACTGCTCCTCGACACTGAGCGACCACGTGTGCAGGAGCGGTTTGACGCTGGCTGCCACGTCGAAATAGTCGGCCTCCTGCCAGAACAGGATGTTGGAGATGCTGGCGAGCGCGTAGACAATGGAGCTGCTGGCGCGCTGCATCTCCTCCGGCGAGAACAGCAGAAAGGCCGCCACGAGGCTAAGGGTGTAGGTCGTGAGCATGGCGGGGAACAGGCGGCGGATGCGCCGCGTGTAGAAGCGTCCGAAGCGGAACGAGCCGTCACGCTCGAGCTCGTCGACGATGAGGCGGGTTATGAGGAAGCCGCTGATGACAAAGAAGACGTCGACGCCGATGAAGCCGCCAGTCATCGCCGCGAGGTCGAAGTGAAAGAAGAGCACGCTGAGGACGGCAATGGACCGCAGGCCGTCGATATCAGGTCTATAGCGATCAGGGTTCACGCTTGGGCTTCCCGCCTCGGTTTGCAGATTGGGCCCGCCGATCGCGGGGCCTGCCGGCCGACGCCGCCGCGAGCAGCGCCGGACCGTTGAGGTAGACGAGGATCGGGTCGAGGTCGAGGGGACCCGAACGCGGGTTGCATCGAGAGCCGCAACCCGCGGCAATCCGGCACCAGGTCCGCGGGGCGAACCTGGCGTGCGGAACGCCTTCCGGAATGGAGCGGGATCAACGCCTTAAGCCTGCCCGGCGGCGATGCCAATACGGCGGCGAGGATCATATATGAGGGATATGAAGGTCCGGCTCGAGGTCCGCGGCCCGGGCCTCAATCACGAAGCCGGCGCAAAGGCCATCACGATGACATCCGTCGCCTCGTTCCGTCACATCTTTGTCCTCTGCACCGGCCGCTGCGGCTCGATGACGTTTGCAAACGCGTGCAGCCATTTCACCAACTACTCCGCCGGTCACGAGACGAGGCTTCGCCACCTCGGCGAAGACCGCCTGAACTACCCCGAGAGTCACATCGAGGCCGACAATCGCCTGGCCTGGATGCTCGGACGTCTCGACAAGAGATTCGGCAACGACGCCTTCTACGTTCACCTCGTTCGCGATCCCGGCAAGGTGGCCGATAGCTACGATCGGCGCTGGGAGTGGGCGGGATCCATCATGCGCGCCTACAACTTCGGCATATTGAATCTGAAGTCGCAGACCGCCGGCGTTGCGCGTGACATGGTCGATACGATCACGACCAACATCGAGCATTTCCTGAAGGACAAGACCAACAAGATCGTGATCGACATCGACGATCCCCAGGTCGCCTTCCGCGAGTTTGCCCTGCGTATCGGCGCCGAGGGCGACATCGAGGCTGCGATCCGAGCGATGGCGGTCAAGAGCAACACCTCGCGGCAGGAGACAGCCTCGGATCAATCCGGACGCAGCGAGATCGATTTCGTCCAGGAGGAGCTGGACAACGCGGCCAAGAAGTTGCGTGCGCTCAAGAAGGAGAGCATCGGCTTCAAGAGCAGGCTCACTGCCGCCGAGTGTCAGATCGAGACCCTCGAGCGACAGAAGAGGCAGCTCACCTATCTGGCAATACCGACGATGGTCGTCGGCAGTCCTGTCCTTCTTCCGGCATGGGGCTTAAGCCGACTGTGGCTGAAATACCGTGCGCGCGGCACCGCGGGCAAAAAATAGTCCGCCACCGGGGCTGACGCTTGCGGGAGTCTAGGCGGCGTTACAACCTAGCCAAATGCCGACGAAGGAAGCCCGCCGGCACGTGCAGCAAGATCCAGCACTCAAACGAGATCCGCAATGCTGCGCGTCTTGAAGCCGGAAAGATAGTCGAGAACGGCGCCCGCGTCGAGCGCGACCGCTCCCTGGCGCCGCGCCTCCTCGATGAAGATCTTGCCGATGAGACCGGCGCCGACCAGCACCAGGTGGCCCGGGGCCGATGCCGCCCGCACCTGCTCGGATATGCGTTCGTACATCAGAGGCAGCTTCGCGAGATCGGTCTCGCAGGAGTGCGCGACCTTGGTGTGGGGCGCGATCGTGATGGTTTCGAAGTCGCCGGAGAGAGTGCGCGCGAGCTGGTCCCTCGACCAGCAGGAGACGATGACGGTTCGCTTGGCAGCCGCGATCAACCTGTCGAGCCGCTCTCCCGTGAAAAGGATCTGGTTGCAGCGCTCCTCGGTGAACCGCTTGCCCTCGATCGGAAACTGCCGGCCCATGGCGTTGAGCACGATGCCGAGCCCGCGATGGTTGATGTTGGCTCCGAACGCGAGCTCGTCGGTACCGGCATCGCGGATGATCCGATAGACCGATGGGATGCCGACGATGTCGGCCGCCGCCACCGCCTCGCGTACGGATGCTGCGATTGGACGGCGGCGCTTCTCGTCAAGCTCCATGCCCCACCAGTGCCGCTCACGCACGCCGTTGTCGCTGCGGAAAAGCTCGGGCTTGCCGAAACCGATGTCGTCGCTCTCGAACGCGTACGCCTCGCCGTCGCCGAGTCTGACCAGCGAGCACGGGCGGCGGCTCTCCAGGCATTCGAGGATGTAGGCGTTGAGACGGTCCGCTTCGCTGGCATCGATCCGTATGTCCATCAGATCCTGGTCGCCGGGCGGGATGCGCTTCAAGGGATCGAGCAGGTACTGGCAGAGCTTGTCCCATCCGCCGTTGCCGGACCGCCCGCCGCGCGCCTTGAAGTCCTCGAGCACCTGCCGCCAGCCAGGGTGCCTGTCGATCCCGAATCGCGGCAGCCCGTCCGGAAACAGCAGATGCGAGATCTCGAGAAAGTAGAAGCGCCGGCGTGGCGTAATGCTTGCGAGATGCCGGACGAGTAGATCGCGAGCCGCCCCCAGCCGCTCCTTCTTGATGAGAAGCCTGAGGCTGCCGAGGATGGTGCTGTCGCGTGCAAAGGCCTCGACGAGGCGCTGCTCCTTGGCGAGGAACTCCTCGAGCCCGTCGGCATCCTCCTCGCGGACGACCTGCTCCATGACGAGCCCGACAACCTGGTGCGGTGGCACCATCGCCTCCTTGCTGTGAAGGAGCTGCATAAGCGTCGCCACCTTGGGGCCGGGCTTGCCGAGGTAGTGGTCCATGCGCGCCCGGTAGTAGAGGCGCAGCTCGGCGGGTCCGAGGTTGGCGTCCGCCAGAACCTCCTCGAGCTGCTTCATCCGTCGCTGCGTAAAGAGCTCGTGCAGCAGAGCCTGGAACGCGGTGTCGCTCAGGAAGCCATGGCGGTTCATCAGGCGCACGACGTCGAGTGGTGTCGTTGTCTCGCCAAGCTTGAAGAGTTCGGAGCAGAGCCGGCCCGGACCGCCAGCCTGGGCGGTGCGCTTATTGGAGGTGTCTGCCGCTGAGCTACCACCACTGCTGCTGGCCCGCTGGAGATAAGTGTTGAGGGCAAGCGCAAGCTGCTCACTGCTTCGTGCCAACACCCGGCTGAAGCGCGGAGTCACCCTGACCATCGTTCGCAGCGAGCGCATCGCCAGTTGGTGAAACAGCATTCTCGGTCCCACTTGAGCGTCCCCGTCCGCCAAAATGCGCGGTTTTCTCATCGCAGGAACGCCAAGGTGCGTCAACCGCAACGGAGCCGATTGTGCTCCGTCTTCCCGGCTCATGACGTCGCTCAACTTGCGAGCCAAGTTGCTTCAAGCTAACTAGGCCGGGGATCGACGGGCCGGTGCATGTGGCTCGGCTGTGTCGCGTCAGTGCGAGGCATTCAGCTCGGTTTGTACGGCTGTTTGGCGCACTCACGGAGGGTGATCATGAGCCAGGAGTGGAAGAGGCGTGCCGTCCAATGGGCCAAGGCCGGGCTCAAGCACCTGTTTGTCAATGCCCCCTCGGGAGCACAAAAGCCAGGGGCAGACTTTCCCTATGCTGTCGACACGTTAGAGGAGGCCATCAACCAGAACCTCAGCGCCCTGGCCGAGCCCTACCTCAAAGAGATCATCGCCTCACGCGAGACGCGTTGGATCGAGCGCATCAATGCGGCCTGGTCGCTGGCCCGCCACTACAGCTCGACCGGCAATATCGACGCGGCGCTCCGCCAGCTCGCCTTCGTTCGTACCAGCAAACAGACCCAGGACATCGCCGTTGCCCCATTGGCACCGCTTCTCGAGGCGGCCTTGCTGACGCAAGAAGGACGGCTCGACGAGGCCGAAAGCCTCATCGAGCGGGAGAGAGCAAAGAGGCCGCGGATCGAGTACGACTTCCTATCGAGCAACATTATTCTGGCCAGGCGCGGAGCCGGGCCCGAGCCGGACGCGGCGCGGCTCGCCATTCTCAACAGGCATCTCGCACAGGAAGGGTTCGCGTCCCTGAAGCTGGTCGACGAGGCGCAGCCGCTCTCGATCGGCAACGTGACGGCACCCTGCGAGTCCGCAGCCGACTCCGCGAGCGGACCCAAGGTGTCCGTGATCTTTCCAGTCTACAACGGCGCCGACAATATCGGTTTCGCTATCCGGTCGATGCTCGAGCAGTCGTGGCGCAACATCGAGGTCATAGCCGTCGATGATGCCAGCACGGATGCGACAGCAGAAGTTATCCGGCAAATGTCTGCTCAGGATGACCGCCTGCGACTTCTGCGCCAAGAGGTCAATCAGGGAGCATATGCAGCCCGCAATGCCG
>JAGVSR010000124.1 GCA_019137195.1 Alphaproteobacteria bacterium | reverse complement strand
CGCTGCGCGCTGCGCAACAGACGGGCACAATCGATGCCGAGGGTCTGGCCCTGATAGACGGGTTGTTCACCTGGGAGGCCGATACGGCGAGAGTGCGCGTGTGCCGTGAGGACGAGGCCGCCCGGCGTGCACTCGCTCCACCATTAGACCTGATGCGTCGGTCGGGCATTCACGTGCTCTCGTGCGGCGCTATCGAGGACTACTATCCCGAGGGCACTCCGCAGTCCGCGCCAAAACCTGAGCGAGCACTTGCCGCCTGCGGGCTCGTGACGACCCGCGAGCAAGCCATGGCCCTGAGCACATCACTTGTCGATGGGGCAGATCCCGAGCTCATGGTAATTTGCCGGGAGCTTTTTGCAGGCCTATAAGGCGAAATGCTTCGTATCATCTCCAGAGTTTATATTATCAATCCGTAATTACGGAAATAATTGATGTCCTACCCCGGCATTCGCACCGCAGTTTCGCGATTTACTAACAGGCTGATTTTGTTGATGGTTGCGGCGTGGAATGTTCTGACTTTCGTGCCATGTCAGCCACGGCGTTTGAGCGGGCGGCGTGATCGAAATCACAGAGAAGTTTGACACTTGATGATGTGACCCCCGTCTTTTATCCAGGGGCGACTGGAATCCGGTCGTCATTGAACGCTCCCGATGAGCGTCCTTCAAGCTCGATGTTTTTGTGCCAGCGGGCTGCGTAGTCGGTAGGCGTGAGCCAACCGAGCTTCGAGTGCGGGCGGTCGTGATTGTAATCGTGTTGCCAAGCCGCAATCAGCCGCCGGGCTTCACCCAGCGATCGGAAGAGCGTCTCGTTCAGCAGCTCGTCGCGAAGCCGGGCATTGAATCTCTCCGCGAAGGCATTCTGCACGGGCTTCCCGGGCTGAATGTACCGCCACGCTATCCGCCGCTCCTCGGATCAGGTGAGGATCGCATTTGATGTGAACTCGGTGCCATTGTCGGAGAGAACAGCGTCAGGTTTGCCGCGCCACGTCATGATCCGATCAAGCTCCCGCGCGACGCGGGCGCCCGAGAGCGATGTGTCGGCAACGAGCCCGAGGCACTCGCGCGTGCAATCGTCGACAACGACGAGCACGCGGAATCGACGCCCGTCCGTCATCTGGTCGTGCACGAAGTCGAGCGACCAGCACGCATTGGGCCGGTCCGGTACCGGCAACGGTGCTCGCAACCCCAACGCACGTTTGCGTCCCGTTCGTTTCCTCACCATCAGGCGCTCCTCCTGATAGAGCCGCTGCACGCGCTTGCGGTTCACCAGCCAGCCCTCGCGACGGAGCAAGATGTGCAGCCGTCGATAGCCAAACCGCCGACGCTCATGCGCCAAGCTCTTCAAACGAGTGCGAAGCTCCACATCTTCCGGTCTCCGCGAACGGTACCGAACGAGGGCTCGCTCCACGCCTGCTACCCGGCACGCCCGACGCTCGCTCATCTGACGGCCCACCATCAGATGCGCGACGGCTTCTCGCCTCTGCGCGGGCGTCACCATTTTTTTGCGAGCAGATCCTTGAGGCCCGCGTTGTCGATCATCGCCTCTGCCAGAAGCCGCTTGAGCTTGGCGTTCTCAGCCTCAAGACCTCTGAGCTTCTGGGCATCCGAAACGTCCATGCCACCGAACTTCGCCTTCCATGCATAAAAGCTCGCGCTCGACATCCCGTGCTTGCGGCATAGGACTGCCGTGGGCACACCCGCCTCGTGCTCCCGAAGGATCGAAATGATCTGCTCTTCCGAAAAACGCTTACGCTTCATGGTCCGGTCCTCTCCCTGGGCCGGATCCTAGCGCCTTCTGGGCTAAATAGCGGGGGTCACATCATTGAAAATCGAGGCGGATGCCTCGAATCCGGACATGACCGAGTCACACTCCGCACAAATCATGTCGGTGTTGGCCGATGTGTCCTAGTGGGATCAATCGTCGCCGAGTGGGGCACGGTGTTCGGCGATCCGGTCGTCGCCACCGCGATCCTCGACCGCCTGCTGCACCACAGCCACGTTCTGACCATACGCGGCGACAGCTACCGGCTGCGCGACAAACGAAAGAGCGGGCTCATCACGGCCAAAACAACGGCCGCGAGCACCGAACGCCAATCAGCAACCTGAGGGAGGGTGCAGTTCTAGCTGTCGCAAAAGGTGCAGTTCCCGGTGTCGGTTGACACCAGGCACCCAGAACCGACTGGACTTCGCCGCGGAAGCACGCATTGGTGTCGGTGACGGCGGGCATTGATAGGGCCCGACCGGAAACACAGGGCCAGCCTCGCGGAACGCGGGGCTTTGGGTGGTGGCACCGCTGAAAGCGGGCCAGCGCGGAGCGCCAATGGCGGCGCTACGATACCCACGGAGCTCTACCATGACCACCAAGGCAATCGACAAACCTGTCAAGTCCGACCGATCGGCCGCCGCACGGCAGGCCGCGGGCAGCAAGACCGCATCAGCGCGTGCTTCGGCCGCCGCCTCGGCTCGCAAGCGCGCGGCGCCTCCAGAGCAGCCTACCGTCCAAAGCCCAGGCACCAAACATGCGCAGCTGTTGCAGCTGCTGAACCGGCCGGAAGGCGCCAGTATCGAGGACATGATGCAGGCAACGGAGTGGCAGCAGCACAGCGTGCGCGGGTTTCTGGCCGGCACGGTGAAGAAGAAGATGGGCCTGCCGCTGACGTCGTCCAAGGCCGACGGCGATGTGCGCCGATACCGGATCGTGACGCGTCGGGAGCGCTGACATGGCCAAGCCAGCCCTAGACATCGCGGCGGATATTATCCAGCTCGAGAGCCTCGCACTCGATCGTCTGCGCGAGGAATGGCGGCGTCTTCATCAGACGCCGCCGCCGAAGCGACTTAGCCGGGACATCCTGCTGCGCGGGATCACGTACAAGATGCAGGAGAACGCATTCGGCGGCTTGTCGAAGGCGATTCTCCGCAAGTTGCAGACCTCATCTCCCACAGAAGCGCCATCGGCCAACAAGTGTCGACCGCGGCCGTCGTTCAAGCCGGGGACGCGTCTCGTGCGCGAATGGCATGGGGTCACGCACACGGTCGTCATCCTGGCCGACGGCGTCGAATGGCGCGGCCAGCGCTACCGATCGCTGTCGGTCGTCGCCCGCGAGATCACCGGCGCACATTGGTCCGGGCCGCGGTTCTTCGGCCTCAATGGGGCTCGCGCCGATGACTGACGCAACGCAAGTCGAGGCAGCGAGGAGGGCTTTCGCCAAGGTCACGGGGGCGTTGGAGGACGCGACGCTCGTCGCGGCCGAGGGGCAGGCGTCTCCGAACCTGTCGGCGGCCAGCCAATCGTGCGATCACCTGATCGCGCTGCTGGAAACGACCCTCGCCCAACTGCAGCGGTTGCGGAGGCGGTTCGGATGACTCGTGTCGCCTGCGCCATCTACACCCGAAAGTCCTCCGAGGAGGGGCTCGAGAAGGAATTCAACTCGCTCGATGCGCAACGCGAGGCGTGCGAGGCCTACATCACGAGCCAGAAACATGCCGGCTGGGTCGCGGTGCGCGACCTCTATGACGACGGCGGGCTGTCCGGCGGTACGATGGAGCGCCCCGCGCTCAAGCGGCTGCTCGCCGACATCACGTCCGGCAAGGTGCAGATCGTCGTTGTCTACAAAGTGGATCGCCTTACGCGGTCACTGGCCGATTTTGCCAAGATCGTCGACGTGCTCGATGCGCACGGCGCTTCGTTCGTTTCAGTGACGCAGCAGTTCAACACGACCACCTCGATGGGCCGGCTGACGCTCAACATGCTACTCTCGTTCGCCCAATTCGAGCGTGAGATTGCCGGCGAGCGCATCCGCGACAAGATCGCGGCGTCGAAGGCCAAGGGGATGTGGATGGGCGGCAA
>JAGVSR010000087.1 GCA_019137195.1 Alphaproteobacteria bacterium | reverse complement strand
ATTTTGAAGCCATAAAAGGCATGCCGCCCAATAAAAAACATCAATTTCAGCGAGATCAACGAGAGTGGCTCAAGGAGCGCAACGCCTTCAATGCCGATATGACTTGCTTATTGCAGAGAATGAAAACGAGATGGAGTGAAATAATGAAAGAGAGGGCTTTTTACGCACCCCGTCCTTAGGGAAATTCGAACCTCGCCCGTCAATGCCGCGCCTCGGATTGTTGCTCCGACCACAATCGGACATTTCATAAGCCGGCGTCGTCTGCTGGCACCGCAGTCTCTTCAGGGTCGCGATCGACGATTGCCCCTCTCCTCAATCGCGACTGGTCGACCCTCAGCAGAAGGGACATGGCTCGTTCGAGTTCGCTGGTCTTAAAGTCCGTCCAAAGCACCAATAAAGGGCATCCAAATGCAGAGTGCAGCGATCAAAGCCAAGACTGAGAAGATGACCTCCACCATAAGCTTTTCTCATTGCCAGTTGCTCAACATCTAGTTCGTTTTGCAGAATATCTAAGCCGCGCGGATGCCGTTTGACCAATACTGCCACTTGATGTCCAGGACTCTAGTAAACTAGACCGGCAGTATGAAAGATGGGACAGCGGAACACTTTGTAGAGAGAATCCGCCGCGAGGGGTGGCCGAGTTCGAATTTCGCGATATTGTTCATCCTCGATGGCGACGTGATCCCAAGGAAAGTATTTATGAGTCCAGCCGACGAAATCCGCGCGATCAGTTGTTCGCTTATGGCCAGGTTTTTCAAACGAGGAAAGTGCAGATGCAGCAGCTATCGTGCCGAATAGAAGCATCGCTATGGCACTCGAAAATGAGTGGTCTGACTCCGGATCGGGCCGCGCGGCTGCTAGGAGCCAGTGGGCTTCGCGAACCTGCCTCTCGATGATGTCCCGGAATATGCCATCAACTTGGCGATTGCCAGTGTCGATCTCTGGAGGGACATAGGGCAACTAATTCCTCCGAACTCAGTGCCCCTCCATCGTTGTGGAGAGATGAAGGAATTGGTGTGGGGGAACGGATTTGCACCGTTCCGCGCGGTCTTCCAGCTGAACCACGGGCGCGCCAAATCTTCTTGTTGTTGGTGTGGTTGCTCGCCCAACTAGGCCCACAGAACCGCGAGAGCTTCCAAACCAGTCTTGAACGTAGCCTTCATTATCGCCTCCTTCATCGCATTGATATGTAACAGGAAATCAATGCAGGCCCAGATGGCAAACAACCACGCCCCAACATCTCCAATCGCAACGCCCAAGGTCGTCAGTGCTGAACCTTGAATTTGACAGCAGTAATATCGGGCGGAACTGAGCGTCTTGCAAGGGTGTCTATGAGCGGATTACCAGCTACTCTGGCGCGTCCCCTCGTGGCCCGGTGCCTTGCCTCGACCTGCGTGCGCGCTGATTGTAAGCGGACGAAGTCCGACCAAGCAAGATTCCCTAGCGTCATGTGCCGCTTCGGGTCAGACTAGATGATTGTGGTCTGCCCTGAAAACGTCTGCTTGCAACTCAGCAGCTTCCGTTGAGCCGCTGCTCCGTCTCCTTTGCCTCTCCTACCAGACCTGAAGTCCGCGGGGGCGGAGGTCAGCCTCGGGCCACTTGCGACCTAGCGGCTCTCCGGGACTGGCGCGCCGCACACAGTGGCGGAAATTACCAAGGAGAAATAATTCGTCTCACAGCCGGCGACGCGAAGTTCGCCGCCGACCACGCACGGTAGCTGGGGTATTTGATCAACTTCAAATATCTGCAAACCGTCTTCTTTGACCTTGACCCTGATCATGGCACTTCCTTGCCGTGCTGCGCAGACTTGCAACATACGCGAGAGACTCTCGAGCTGAAAACGCCGCGAGTGCGAAAGCCATACGCGAGCGTCTCACTATGGGTCGTCACAGAAAGCGAGAGACGAGGATGGGACTAGAGCGCTCCAGCAAGCTGCAGCCTCTGTGCTGTGCAGTTCTCGCTATATTCATCGTGTCCTTCTTCTGCGTGTCCGCCCCTTCCCAGGCGCAACAGCGCACGAGCCCGCCCGGACGTCTGCTCGCCTCGAACTGCTTCCATTGTCATGGGCCAAGCGATGTTTCTCCCGGGTTCGAGAGGTTGACCGGCAAGTCCGTCAACAAGCTCATGAAGGAGATGAGGAAGTACCGGTCTGGAGCAGAGGGCGACAGCATCATGGCCCGGCACGCCTTGGGCTATACGGACGAACAGCTGCGGGAACTTGTGCAATGGCTCTCGAGTCAGAGGTGAGGGCACGACCATGGATCGACGCACTTTTCTCTTGGCCTCCACATCCGCTGCCCTCGTGTCGCTGACGAATACCGGCTTCGGTTGGGCTCTTGCGCCCCCGACAAAGCCCAAAGCCCGCGTGATCGTGATCGGCGGCGGCATGGGCGGAGCCACGATGGCAAAGTACATGCGGCTGTGGGGAGACGAGGTGGCTGTCACCCTTGTCGAACGCAACCCGAAATACGTGTCGAGCATCATGAGCAGCCTCGTGCTTACGGCTCAGCGAGACTTACCCAGCTTGACCTTCGGATATGAGACGCTGAGGAGCCGCTACGGCGTCGATGTGGTGATCGATGATGTCGTGGAGATCGACCCGACTCGCACAGCTGTGAAACTCGCGTCAGGCAAAGGTCTGAGCGCGGATAGAATCGTCATGGCTCCCGGTATCGATTTTGACAAGGTTCCTGGACTGGATGACGAGAACCGCATGCCCCATGCCTGGGCGGCGGGGCCGCAAACAACACTGCTAGCGCGGCAGCTCAAGGACATGCCGTCCAATGGCGTTGTCGTTGTTACCATTCCTAAGGCTCCCTTCCGCTGCCCGCCGGGTCCGTACGAACGGGCCTGTCTGATCGCGGATTGGCTCAAGGCGGAGAAGCCCGGCTCCAAGCTCGTCGTGCTCGACGCCAACCCGGATATCGTCGTCGAGAAGGAGAACTTCTCGCGCGCGTTCTCGGGGCCGCATGCCGAGGTCATTGAGTATCGCAGCGGCGTCGAGGTGACGTCGGTCGATACGGCAGGCTTGACGCTTTCGACGAGTGGCGGCCTGGTTCATGGTGACGTCATCAACCTCATCCCGGCGCAGCGCGCGAGTTCGCTCGTCGCCGCCACCGGACTTATTCCTGGTAGTGATGGTCGCTTCGCTCCAGTGGATGTCCTGAGCTATGCAAGTATCGTAGCGCCGAGCATTCACGTGATCGGCGATTCCAGTGCGACAACTCAGCCGAAAGCGGGCCATATCGCCAATCAGGAGGCCAAGGTTTGCGCCGACGCTCTGGCGCGCATCTTCTCAGGCGAGCGGCCCGATCCCGCCCCGGTTACCAATTCCGCCTGCTATTCGACGATCACACGAACGGAGGCGAGTTGGCTCACGGCAGTGTTCCAATACGACGCCACGGCCAAAGTCATGACACCGGTCGCCCGGTCGTTCGCTGCCTCCGATGGATGGACCCCGAAGAACTTCAAGGAAATGGGCAAGTGGTTCGATGCGCTGATGGCGGACACGTTCTCCTGAGCACGGAGTGAGCTTGCCCCGAGACAGTGATTGAGCGCGTCTGAGCACTTGACTGTTGTCAATGGACTTTGGTGCGCGCCGGTGTGAAATAAATTTCAAGGTCCGCCCAATGACGTCGGACCCGCCGACGTCGCCGGCGGCCATAACGCGAATTGAGGAGCCTCATTCCATGATGTACCCGCGACTCAAAGCGATTGCAGTAGCGGTGCTTGCCAGCTTTGCTCTGACGGGTGCTGCCTTAGCCCAGGGAGGTCCCGTGGCGACCGCCTGCAAGGACGACATCCCGAAACTCTGCGCCGGCAAGGAACATGGGCAGGGCGATGTTCGGGCCTGCCTCGAGGCCAACAAGGACAAGGTCTCGGCGGCGTGCAAGGCCGCGCTCGACACCACCGGCATGACCGCTCGTCGAGCGCTGATGTCTCGCCGAGCTTGAGGGTTGTCCCATGAGTGGCTCCGGAGCGCGCTATGACAGGCAGAACGAACATCGCGGCCGGGCTCCTCTTTCTAGCCGGGTTCATGCTCTACGGCTTCTTCCTCATCTATCTGCGCGACTTTGCGCCCGGCAAGGAGCAATGGATCGCCGACTATGCCGTGGGCAAGCATTTCGAATCGCGGCTCGCCCATGTGCATGGAGCGCTGTTTGCGCTGATCAACATTGTGGTTGGTCTCGTGCTGATGCGGCTCCCCGTGCAGCAGAGCGCCGCCCGGTGGATCGCCGGTCTCACCCTTACCGGCATGCTGATGCTGCTCGGAATACTGTCTGAGGTCGTCTTCAGCGTGCCTCCGCTCCTGGTCATCGTCGGCGGCATCTCGATGGTTGCCGCTGTGGCTTGGCTCGGCATAATCCTGTGGCGCCTTGACCTGACCTAGGGAGGCCGGCCATGACGGGGCGGCATCACGCTATAGCCGGCGATGAGATCTCCCAGCCCCCGCAGATGGTGCGAGTATGGGATGGGCCGACTCGGCTATTTCATTGGCTGCTCGTCGCATCAGTCACCATCGCCATGCTTACCGGTTTCCTGGCCCCGGAATGGTGGATGGGAACGCACCTATTTGCCGGCTATGCGATCGTGCTCCTACTCGCGTTTCGCTTGGTCTGGGGTGTTTTCGGCTCCGAATACGCGCGCCTCATCAACCTTGCCCGCTCGACACGCTACCTTGGAGCGTACGTGCGCGGACTGGCACTTCTCAGACCACCCCACTACGTTGGGCACAACCCGGTGGGCGCGCTGATGATCTTCGCGTTTTTTGGCGTCTTTCTTGGGCTTGTTGCGACAGGTCTCATGGTGCAGGCGGGCGAGGAGAAGCAGGGGCCATTAGCCGGTATCGTCAGTTACGCGGTCGGCCATGCTGCGAAGCAGGTGCATGAGATCCTGGCGTTCGCGGCTCTGGCCATGATCGCCGTCCATATTGCGGGTGTCCTGGTCGAAAGCTGGCTCCAGAACGTAAATCTGACCCGCGGCATGATTGACGGCCGTATGCCGCGGCCACGAGGCTTCAGGATACCAACGCCGCGCGCGGCGCACCCGCTCGCGGCTGGAGTGGTGATGCTTCTCATCGCGTCGCTTTCAAGCGCAACGCTGTATGGGCTGTCGCGCATGCCCCCTCTTGGCATTCCGATGATTCAAGAAAGTGCAATCTATCGCAGCGAGTGCGGCGCCTGCCACTGGTCCTTCCATCCGAGTCTTCTGCCCCGAGCGTCGTGGGCAGAGATGCTTACTGGTCTCAGCGAACATTTCGGCGAGGATGCGAGCCTGCCGGATGACAAGAGGGCGGATATCGCCCGCCATCTGGAGACTTACGCCGCGGAAAACTGGGATACAGAGGCAGCCAACCGCTTGAGGGCTGTGTCGCCCACTGATCCCACGCGAATCACCAAGACGCCGTTCTGGATCGCAAAGCATCGCCGGATCGACCCAGCGACATACCGGACAGCGGCCGTCAAGAGCGAGAGCAATTGCACCGCCTGTCACAGGGACGCCGAGACGGGTCGCTTCGACGATCAGGCGATCGATGTTCCGGTGTTGTCCAAGTGATGGAATAGAACGTTTACCACTTGATCGGTGTCAGGCTGTCGTCACGTTCAGTACACTAAACTTGCCAACTACCAACTAGATGCACGAACCGCTGCCTCAACGGTACCTCAGATGAGGCTAGGGAGCCAGGCGGGCACAAGAGGCAGATCCGAGCGGAGGTAGCCGATGAAAAAGGCACCAAGAAAGCTGGTAGTTCTCATGCTTCTGGGAAGCGGCTTGGCACTCAACCCGGTTCGCGTGCTCGCAGATCCTGCCCGCGACGCGATTGTGGCGACGTTCGCCACTGAGGCGAAGAAGGCCGATCCATCCTTTGCAGGCTTCTCCGCCGAGCGCGGCAGGGCCTTCTTCGAGGCCAAACACACGGGCGGCAAGCCAGATACGCCGTCCTGCACGTCGTGCCACTCCCAGGATCCGAGCGCGCCAGGCGAGACGCGCGCCGGCAAGCGCATCGAACCCATGGCCGTGTCCAAGAACGCGAGCCGCTTCACCAAGGTTGACGAGGTTGCCAAATGGTTCGGCCGCAACTGCAACAGCGTCCTCGGGCGCGAATGCACCGCCATCGAGAAGGGCGATGTGATCACGTACCTGTCTGGCAAGTAGGAGGATCCCATGAAGCGCTTCACTCTCTTGTCGGTCGCAGCCCTCACTCTCACCGCAGCAGCAGTTCGTGCGGACGAAGGGGTGCGCGTCCCTGCCATCAACCATGTAGCAACTCTCAAAGAGTGCGGTGAATGCCATCTGGCCTTCCCGCCGCAAATGCTCCCTGCCCGCTCTTGGGGCAAACTCATGGGCGACCTTGCCAATCATTTTGGGGAGAACGCGACCCTCGACCAAGCGGTCCGCGATGACATTGCGGCCTATCTGGCCCAGCATGCGGCCGACGCACCTGGAGCGACAGGGGCTGCCAAGTTTATCAATGGGCTCGCCGCGGACACGACGCCACTTCGCATCACGGAGACACCGTACTGGAAGCAGGAGCACGATGAGATCGCGGCAGCGCGCTACAAGGACCCGAAGATCAAGTCGAAAGCCAACTGCACTGCGTGCCACCGCACTGCAGACAAGGGTGAGTTCTTGGAGCAGGACGATTGACGCTCCCGAATGAAGGAGTTCGCAAGAGCCGGAGACATCATGACGCGACGCAAATTTCTCATCTCCGGACTCGTGCTCGCTCTCGCCGGTGTCGGGACATTTGCACTGGTTCAACTTCACAGACCGGCCGAACACGGCCATGGGCAGCACGGCACGTCCGAACTCGTCCTTAATGACGGCAAGCGATGGGCGACAGATGCCCCCTTGCGACAGGGGCTCGAGCGCATTCGCGATGCCGTGGCGCCCATCGTCGCTGCATCCACGGCGCGGCCCCTCACCAAGGACGAGGGGACGGCGCTTTCGGGCGCGATCAAGGATCAGGTGCAATACCTGGTCGAGAACTGCAAGCTGGAGCCGAAGGCCGATGCAGCCCTCCACGTGCTACTCAACGACTTTCTCGAGGGCGCCGACGCCGTTGTTGCTGGCGACCCGAACTCGAAAGCCGGCCTCGAGCGGATCATGCAGGCCCTCAACCTCTATCCGCAGTACTTCGATCACCCGGGCTGGCAACCAGTGTCGGCGCAGCCAGAATGACCAACCGTCAGCGCAGGCCGACCGCGTTTCCTATACCTTGACATCGCTGCAGCGGACGACTGGACGTCGGGCCCGGCAAGGCCGACAGCAAGCTGCCCTGCCCCGCATGTGGGCGTACAGATCGAACTCCGCCCTCACCGATTCGGCGGCGCTCGCAAAGGTTTGTAAAGGTGCGCTACTTGGTGAGGCTCTTCCATTCCGCACCGACCGGGTTGCCGGTCATTGGGTCGATGAAGAACTCGGCGCGCGTCCCCTGCTTGTCACGGGCGTAGATCTCATAGCAGGCATTCTTGCAGCCGGTGCCGGTGCTAAGGGGTCCCTGGGGGTTGCAGGGATGCTAACAAGACATGATCATCGCGAAGTTGATGGATGCCGTAAGCTGCCCGTCAGCTACCGTGATCTTGGCGACGAGCGCCGGCGTAGCGGGTGCCAGGACAGCCCCGCGAAGCCGTGCTGATTAGGTAAGAGGAGCAACAGCAGGATGCCGCAAAGAAACGCCCAGTTTTACCGCGTGTGGGATGCGCCGACACGGTTGTTCCACTGGATCAATGTCGCCTGCGTTCTCGCCTTGGCGGCCATTGGTATCGCCATCCTCTATGACAAAGAGCTGGGCATCACAGATCCCGGCAAGGTTCTCCTCAAGACAACGCATGTCTGGTTCGGCTACCTCTTCGCACTCAACCTGCTCTGGCGAATGGTTTGGGCGTTCATCGGACCCCGGCACGCACACTGGAGCGCTATCCTGCCCTTCCAGGCCGGCTTTGGGGCGGAGTGCAAGAGCTATGTCCGAGGACTGATTAATGGCGATGCGCAACCCTATCTGGGCCACAATCCTATCGCGCGCCTCATGGTCACCTTCCTCTTCCTCCTGCTCGTCGTGCAGGCCGCCACGGGTCTTGTCCTGGCGGGAACGGACATTTACTACCCGCCGTTTGGGCATTGGATCGCCACTTGGATTGCGGCGCCGGGCGTCGATCCCTCAAGCATCGTCCCCTACGACAAAACCGGCATTGACGCGGCGGCTTGGGACGCTATGCGCGCGTTCCGCTCTCCGTTCGTAACCATCCACTATTGGGTCTTCTATGTTCTCCTCGTCGCATTGGTCATTCATTTAGTCGGCGTGGTTGTCACGGAGCTGCGCGAGGGAGGCGGCATCGTTTCTGCAATGCTCACAGGCGAAAAGGTATTCAAGCGGAAACCCGTCGATTTCACTGGCCCTATGTCATAACCATCCTTGGATATGCTGTCGCTGAGGTGGGCGTATTCAAAGTGAGTTGTGGGCCCCTCCGGAACCCACACGGGGGTCTGGGCATACCCCAGGATTGCGGGCTGCAGTCTTTCGATAGAGAGCGCCTAGTCAGATCCGATCGCTTGAATGAGGCCCGCGCAGCAGTGGGATCCCCGCGGCGGCTCAGTCGTGATGGTGCTCGTGCGTCCCCTCGTGGGGATCGGACCTCATCGCCAGGTAGAGCTGATGCGAGTAGACCTCGAGGCCGAGCATCGCCTCCACGTATGCGCGGGCGCGCGCCACGTCACCCGGCGCGTGGTCCTTAAGGTGTTGTAAGTGCTCGAAGCAGCGCTGCACCTCTTTGCGGAGCGTGTCGGTCAGGATGGCGATTAGGGGCTCCGATGACCCACTGTCGATCGCCTTCTCGGCCACCGGGATCACCGGCCCCACGTCGAGGCCGGCTGGCTTGAGGCCCGTGTAGGGAGCACCTTCGCCAGCGCGGTGAATGCGCACGGCCGTTTCGAAGAAATAGAGATCGGCCACTTCGCGCGCCACCGGGCCGGTCTTGCGCGCCCGCAGTGCCTTCTCGAAGGCGTCCTCCAGTTCGCGCTCGCCACTTTCCCGAACATAAGGAAGGATCAGCTTGACGTCTTCGGCTTCTAGCGCGCGTCGGGCGGCGGTGACCACCGGTCCATCCATCGTGTCGCAGTGTGGAGGCATGGTCGGTGTCCTTTGCTAAGATCCCCATATTAAACCTCGACGGGATAACTGAGTCCGACATTGACCAAGCGCAATGAGCCACTCCCCCGACCGGGTCCGGCGTTGGCCCATCACGTCGGTGCCCGTCCCGGGCCTCCATGTCTGCCCTGACCATAACCAGACGCGCGTTCCGGCCAACTCCGACCATGGCTTATGGCGCTATGGGTCAAAATCAACGTCCTCAACTTACTCCCTGCGCGTCTGCAGGACCCTGGATACCAGACGTTTTCAACTCGCCACCGTACACGCATAGGCGTCTCACCTGCCTCATTTTGAGACGAAGTCACGGCATCAAGGCGGGACGACATCGGCCCCGTCGCCACTTCTGTACAAGTTCACGACTTGCCTTACCCCCGCTGCCTTCGCTCAATCGGCACGACTTCGGCCACAGCGCCACCCATCTCCATTGCCCCCGCGAGCGCGTTCGCCACCCGCTCGGTGGCAGCCTTGAGCGGATCGGCCGACAGGTGGGCATAGCGCTGCGTCGTCTGCGGCTGGGAATGGCTCAGCAAGCCGCCTATGATCGGCAGCGGCAGGCCGCCCGCAGCACCCCACGACGCGAACGTGTGCCGCAAATCATGAATGCGAACATCCGCGAGACCGGCAGCCGCTCGAATACGCCGCCACGGCTTTTGCAGGTTGACGAGGTGAGCGCCTTCCCGCTCGCCGCAGATCACATGCGGGTTGCCTTCTAGCCGTGTCAGGCTGGCCAGCACTTCAAGCGCGGGCGGGTTAAGGTAGATGCTCTTGCGGCCGGTCTTGGACTCGGGCAGCCGGAGTTGCTGCCCTGCCAGATCGACATGCTCCCAGCGCAGCGTCAGAATCTCCGAGTGCCGGGCTCCCGTGAACACGAGCAGCCGGACGGCCGCGGCGATCCAAGGCGAGGCCGTGCCTTCCGCCTCTGCCGCCGCTAAAGCCTTGCCGAGCCGTTGCAGCTCGTCAGCCGACAGGAAGCGCTCGCGGGCGTTCACCCTGAATTTTTGCACATGCCGGCACGGGTTGGTGTGGTCAGGTCGGATGCCCTGCCCCTCGCACCAGTTGAAGAACTTTGAGAGGATGGCGAGCAGGCGGTTGGCTTGCGCCGGCTTTTCCCGCAACCCGTCATGCAGACGGGTCATGTCACCCCGGCCGATGTCCGTCAGGAGCCGGCTGCGAAGAGGCTGGGGAACGTGTAATTTGAGCACGCGCCGGTACTCCTGCGCCGTGTAGGGCCGGCACTTGGCAGCGACGTGAGCCGTCAGGAAGCGGTCGAGAGCTTGGCCGAACGCCTCGGCATCCCTCACCTTGTCGCGTTCGGCAGCGGGATCGCTCCCGGCCTGGACCTCTCCCAGCAGGCGCTTCGCCTCGGTTCGGGCCTCATGCTCGGTCTTAACGCCGTGCGTGCCGATGGTGACGCGGCGGGTGCGTCCCTTGCGGCCGCCGACACGGTACTGGACCAAGTACACCCGCTTACCGGCTGGAGTGATCTTCACCCCGTAACCCGCAAGCTTGATGTCCCAAAGGTACGAGTCGGTGCTGCCGACCGGCATCGCCTCAACCGCTTCCTTCGTGACCTTGCCCGTCGCCACCGCAGTCCCCGTGCTTACTGGCTACACCAGTAAGCACATAGTAAGCACGCACAAGGGAAGCAGCAAGAGGAGTCCGGCAACATGAGGCACTACTAATGCTGCAATATCAGCCAATTGCGAAGCTGTAGGAAATAGCAGAGGGGTCGAGGAGGAGCGGACCCGGTAATTCGTAATGACGGGGTCGCGTGTTCGAGTCACGCAGGCGGCACCACACGCTTTCCTGGACATTTCAACCTGTTGGCGAGCGCATCCCGCAGGCGGTCGTCGGCATCCGCAGGTCCCACTTGAAGGCCCTGGCATCCCCGGGTTCACGCCCTTCCCCGGACTCGAGCCTTCCGCGTGGCGCCGGTTGACAACAGCGCAGTTTCACTGGCCAACCTCAAGGAGGCGTCCGGCAAGATCTCGCCCTACTGGCGCGAGGGACGGAGCCACTTCACACGCGGATGCCGCCACGAACGCTCGCCCGCCGCCATCGGAGGGATGGGCCCATGACCGCAACGAACCGCTGAGCATCGGGCAAGACAGCGAGCACGCGCTTCAGCGCCCTTACTCGCGTCAGTTCCTCTTCGTCTTGCCCGGCTCGCTGCCGGGCTTGGCGAGTGGCGTGGGCGTGACCGTGACCGGCTTGGGCTCAAGCTCTTTCGCAAGGTCGAACGTCTTGCAGCCCTTGGCGGCGAGACGCGCGTTGTAGGCCTCGAGCTGGGCCACCGACTTCCTGTGCTCGGCATCTGGGTCGAGGCCGCGCGAGGAGCTGCCGATCGTAGATACGGCAGACTGTACGGTCTGCGAGGCCGTCGAGGCCTTGCGGCGGTAGGTGTAGTCGCGCTCCTGCAGGATGCGAACCTGCATGCGGCCGGTGAGCTTCTTGCAGTCGAGCCCCTGCTCCTCGGCGGTCAGCTGGTAGCTCTCGGCCGGCTGGGTGGGCGCGGCTTGCTCACCGGCGACGGGGATGCTCACGCCGGACTTGGCCGCGCAACCGGCAGCAGCGAGCGCCAGGCAAACGACCGGCAGACAGTGTTTCAAGCGAGATCCCCAGGCTTTGTCCGATCCTGCCGTTTCGGCCGGCTCGAGCGGCCTGGCAAGAGGCGATGGCAAGCTGTCAACATGAAGGCGGGCACCAGGGCCGGCGGCGACGGCTTGAGCCGTCCGCTCCTGCGGGGGGAGGGAGCGAAGCGGACGCTGACCTCCCGACCGCGACCGCCTCAGCCGCGCGCCGGCTCGGCACGGCTCTCGTCGCGGGCAAAATGCAGCGGAAGCGCCGTCGTGTATTTCATCTGCTCCATGGCAAATGCCGAGGAAACCTTGGAAATCTCGACCCTACTGACGAGCTTTTTGTAGAATATGTCATAGGCCGCGATGTCGGGCACGGTGACCTTCAGCAGGTAGTCGATCTCGCCCGACATACGGTATGCCTCGATCACCTCCGGCAGGTCGACGACGGCGGCGTGAAATTTCTGCAGCCAAGAGATATTGTGCTGGTCGGTCTTGACGGTGACGAACACGGTCACGCCGGCGTTGACCTTACCGGCGTCGAGCAAGGCTACGCGGCGGCGAATGACGCCAAGCTCCTCCAACTTCTGCATGCGCCGCCAGCACGGCGTCGTCGACAGGCCGACCTCGCGCCCGATGTCGGCCACCGGCCGGGTGCAGTCTTCCTGCAGTATGCGCAGGATCTTGACGTCCATCTCATCGAGCACTGAACACCTCGCGGACACATCTTTGGCAAAAACATTCCAACAACACGCAAGTCAAGCATAGTGCTTTCTAGTAAACGCGAACGTCAAGAGCCTTCATAGTAAAATTTACTCATCTTGCCATAACCTGTCTTGCCGCACCTCGAGTTGACGGTGATAGTCACCGACAACGGCCAGGTAACGGACATGCTCCGAGTCACTGAGATCACACCCGAGTTCTCGATCGCCAACTCTCCCAGCCGCATGGGTTTCAGGGAGATCGTCTGGTCGGGATACAAAACCGTGATCAACAATGCCCCCGACGGGGAGGAACCGGGCGTGCTCACGAGCGCCGAGGGTGCGGCGGAAGCCGAGCGGTGCGGGCTCGCCTACGTTCATCTGCCGCTCGACCCTTTGACGATGCTCGAGCCGCAAGCGATCGACTCCATGGCCGAGGTGCTCTCCACCCATCCCGCGCCGGTCATCGCCCATTGCCGGTCGGGGATCATGTCGGCGATCGTCTGGGCTGCGGTCATGATGAGGACGAAACCGCTGTCCGAGGTGGCCGGGCTGCTGGCCAGGGCAGGATTGCCGGCGGAGGACATCCGTCTTGAGCTGGAGAGGCTCCCTCCCAGACCGGCGGCCGGCACGTGAGCGGTGCGGAAGCACTCACACCTCGAGGGCGAGACCATCCTCTGCCAAGAGTACGCGCGGGTCGCGCACCTCGCCACAGCGCACCAGCATCTCGGGGCCGAAGTGGGTGAGCAGAACCTTGCTGGCCCCGAGGCGGTCCAGATTGCTCTCGATGGTGCGCCAGCTCAGGTGGACGCGCATCTCGCGCTCGAAACCGAAACACTCGCAGACGAAAAGGTCGGCGCCGCTGGCCGCAGGAATCAGGCTCTCGACCCAGCCGGTGTCGCCAGAGAAGGATATCGTCTTGTCTCCGACCTCGAAGCGAAGCGCGTAAGCAGTCGCCCCGGAGGGATGATTGACCTCGAAGGGTACCACCCGCACGCCATCGACGGTCTCGGAAGCGCCCGTCAAAGCAACGAATTTCAAGTCGAACTTGCGCGGGGTCATGGTCGAGCCGGGAAACAGGGCCTCGGCGGCGACATTGAAGCGCTCCTCAAGGCCGGCCGGTCCGGCGACGACAAGCGGGGACAATCTCTTGGAGACGTGGTTGGCGTGGATCAACCACCAGACCAGCCCAGCAAAGTGGTCGCCGTGCAGATGGGTGATGAAGACGAGGCCGATCCCGTTGGGGTCCAGCCCCTCGCGCTCCAAGCCCATCAACGTGTTAGCGCCGCAATCGACGAGGAACGAACGGCCGGGCACGGCGACGTGATAGCAGGAGTTAAGGCGACCGCCGGAGTTGAAGGCGTCGCTGCAGCCGATCACGGTGAGCTTCATTTCCTGCCCCAAATCGTCTCCCGAAAACTAGAATGCTGCCACACGCTCCTCTAGCCCGACTGTTCCTCGCGGAACAGACGAGACTTGAAAAGCTGGATTTGCCCGATGTCGCAGCGACGGCCCCTGCCGGGCAGGCAGACGCCACTCAGATGCCGATGCCGTGGGCGTGGCGCCAGTCCTGAGGGCGCTGGAACTCGCCCGCCCAGAGGCCGCGGCGGGCGGCGCGCGCCTCGGCCTCCTCGCGGTTGTAGTAGCGCCCGAACGACACGGCCATGCCGCTGGCAACCATGGCGCGATTGAGCTCGACGCCACCGACACGGCAGCGCGACAGCAGGCGGTCGTGCTGGTCCAACTTGCCGGCGTCGCAGGTGATCTTACGGCCGCCGATAAGCCTCGCGAGCTCGCGCCGGGCCGCCTCGCCGCAGGCCCAGTCGCGGCCGTTCAAAGTACACATCTGTCGACCCTCGGGGGCGTCGATGCCCTCGAGGCGGACCTCGCGGCTGCCAAGGAAAAAGCTATCTCCGTCGACCAGCCTGACCGTGCCCGAGATACCACTACCGGACGGGGGTAGCTCCGAGCCCGGCTGCGACGAGGATGGGCTCCACCTTTCCTTGAGAACCGTGAGCACGGCAAGCACGACCAGCAGGGCGATCGTCTGCCATCGTCGCGCCATCGGCACCCTCAGGTTCGGCCTCGCCATCCCACCCCTCTCCCTGGCATTCTTTGCATTCTTATACCGGACGTTAGTCAATACCGCCGAAATTCGTCGAAAGGTTTTCAGTCGACTTCCAGGCGTGGCCGCGACCGCGCCGGGGCGCCAAGCGCAGTCCCGCATGCGCGCACCGTCCCAATCGCGGCCACGACCCGTCACGGCGCCGTTGATGGATCAGAGCACAACTGCCACGGACTACGCGAAGCTGCGCGACCGGCGCCAGTTGCAGAACCGCGTGCGCGAGGACATCCGATCGACGCGGCAAAAGCTCGCCAGCCAGCAGGTCATCCGACCCGACTTCGAGTACGAGATGCTCGCCATGTTCGTGAGGAACGAGCAGAGCGCGGCCTCGACGATCTGGGCGTTCTCGGGTGTGTTCGCCGTCTTTTCGCTGTCGTGGGCGCCCAAGATGCAGGGCGTTCTGTGGCTCACGATGGTGATTGCCGCCAAGGTTCTGCTACTCGAGCTATGCCGCCGGTTCATGGCGCTCAGCCGGGATCAGGCCGACGCCAAGCTATGGAAGCGCCGGTTCGAGCTGACCGAGCTCCTGAACGGCGCGACCTGGGCCGGCTTCGCCATGCTCGGCATCGGGGCGGAGGCGACCGCCCAGCTCGACCCGTTCTCGTCCCACATCTTCCTCTTCGCCTCGCTGATCGTCGTGCTGGCGATCCGCATGAACTTCGCCGCGCCGGTGATGAGCATCCTCTACCTCGGCACCGTACCGATGACCGCGGCGGTCATCGTGCGGCTTCTCCTGCTCGGCGAGACGTTCTACTACGCGCTGGCGCTGATGGCAGCCGGCGTGCATCTCTACTTCATCTTCCTGGCCAAGGGGCTCAACCTGACTGCGCGCTCGATGCTCGAGTTTCGGGCGCAGAAGGACTTGCTGATCGCCGAGCTCGAGCAGCAGAAGCTGCACGCCGACGAGGCCCGGCGACGCGCCGAGACCGCGAACAAGGCCAAGTCTCGCTTCCTCGCCACCATGAGCCACGAGCTCAGGACGCCGCTCAACGCCATCATGGGCTTCTCCGAGGTGATGAAGCTGGAGGTCATGGGTCCGCTTCCGAACGAGACCTACAAGGAGTACGCGGGCAACATCTACGAGAGCGGTCGGCACCTCCTGCACCTCATCAACGAGATCCTCGACCTGTCACGCATCGAGGCCGGCCGCTACGAGCTGCACGAGGAGGCGGTCAAGCTCATCGACGTGGCCGAGGACTGCCACCGCCTCCTCAAGCTCAAGGCGCAGAGCAAAGGGCTCGACCTCGTCGAAAGCTACGCCGACGACCTGCCGCCCTTGTGGGCCGACCAGCGAGCCATGCGCCAGATCATTCTGAACCTTATGTCGAACGCGCTGAAGTTCACGCCCAAGGGAGGGCGCATCGTCGTCAGCGTCGAGGCCGACCTCGAGGGAGGGCAAAGGATCACCGTCAGCGACACGGGACCCGGCATTCCTGCCGAGGAGATTCCGAAGGTGCTGCAGGCATTCGGGCAGGGCTCGCTCGCGCACGAGACGGCAGAGGGCGGCACCGGGCTCGGGCTCCCGATCGTGCAGAGCCTCATCGAGCTGCACGGCGGCACGTTCGAACTCAGGAGCGAGCTGCGGAAAGGAACCGACGCGATCGTGCGGCTGCCCAAGGAACGCGCGCTCTCCAGGGTCGAGCCGCTGCAGCCACGCGGCGGCGAGCGTCACAAGCAGCCCGAGGCGACGACCTCGACACGGCAGCCGCGTCTCAAGGCCGCCGGTCAGAGGGCGGCGCGGACACGCGAGGCACGGGCCGCGGCACAGTGAGACATGTCCCAGGCTGTCGTCGCCTTAAGGCCGCTGCCGATCCCTACTGGCGGGGGTGAGGAGCCACAACGGAGGACGATTGTACCTTCGGCGGTGGCACTCTATATTTCGCCCATGCAAAACGATCCGTCCGTTCCGATCGAGACGCCCTGCGTCAGCGTGTGCATGATTGATCAGCCAACCGGCCTCTGCGAAGGGTGCGGACGCACGGTCGAGGAGATCGTGCGCTGGATCCGGCTGACGCCCGCCGAGCGGCGGCGCATCATGGACGAGCTGCCGGAGCGAAAAAAGCGCGTGCTGAGGGTGTAAATCATGCTCGGCTGGCTGCTCGCGGTTCTGGGCGCGCTGGTTCTCGCCTTCTATGCTCTCGGCGGCTCCCAAGGGGCGAGCGAGGGACTCGAGGGCGGGCAGGTCGTCTACATCATTGCCTCCGGCGCGCTGGTGCTACTCTACCTGGCGACGCTCAGCTCCGACTACCGGGGCCGGTGGGCGGCGGCACTCAAGCACGCAGCCGTTTGGATCGTCCTGCTGCTCGCCCTCGTCACCGGGTACGCCTTTCGCGACGAGGTCAAGCTCGCTCTCAACCGGGTGGCGGGCGAGGTGCTACCGCCGGGCGAGGCGCTCGCTGTCGAGGACGCTGCCCCGGGTGAGCGGGCAGTGCGGCTAAGGCGGCAGGGCGACGGCCACTTCTCGGCCCGCGCCGACGTAAACGGCGCATCGATGAAGCTCTTGGTGGACACCGGCGCCTCGACCGTGGTGCTCAGGGCGACCGACGCCGAGAAGGCCGGCGTCGACCTGGCCTTGCTGGCGTTCAGCGTGGCCGTCGACACGGCCAACGGCGTCGCCTACGCTGCGCCCGTGCGGATCAGGCGGCTCGGAATCGGTCCCATCGTGCTCGACGACGTCGAGGCACTGGTCGCCAAGCCGGGAAGCCTTAAGGAAAGCTTGCTCGGTATGAGTTTCTTAAAGCGTTTGCGCTCATATGAGTTCTCGGGCGATTTCCTCACCATCCGCGGCTGAGCGCCCGCCCGCGCGCCCCTATTCGGCGCATTCGAGCACGCATTAGCCAAGAGGCAAGCATGGCGTCCGGTGCCGGCTCTTTCAGAAGCGAGGTCTTGAGCCTCGGGGCGGTCGCGGTCGTGATCGCGCTCGGCGTCGCCCACTTCGACAAGGTGAAACCCTTCCTCTCTGCGCAGCTGGCAGAGCACCTCCCCCAGGCCGCCACTGCAGCCAAGGCGCAGGAAAGCAAGGACGCCGCTGCGCCGGCCAGGACGAGCGGAGTCGTGGAGCTGAGGGCCGGCGAGAACGGACACTACCACACGGAAGCCGAGATCAACGGCCGCGGGATCGAGGTGATGGTCGATACCGGCGCCTCGACCGTCGCTCTCACCTATCGCGACGCCGAGCAGGCCGGCATCTTCCTCAGCGACAGCGACTTCACACACAAGGTCTCGACCGCGAACGGTATCGCCAGGGTAGCGCCCGTCATGCTCGACAAGGTGAGCATCGGCGAGATCACCGTCCGCAACGTACAGGGCGTGGTGGCCGAGGACGGAAAGCTCGCAACCACGCTTCTCGGCATGAGCTTCCTGCGCAGGCTCGAGCGATTCGAAATGCGCGGCGACACGCTCCTCCTCCAGGAGTAGCCCCTCGAGGGCTTATTCCGCGAACCGGTAGCGATCACGTCACAATCACGACAGTATGATCGGCTCAAGAACCGGCTGCCTACCCGCCGCTGAGCCCGTCTGCTCCTTCCCTGTCCACGCCCCCGCCCAAAGCAAGGCCATCACGATGCTCCCCAAGCCACGCGCCGATCTCAAGCCGAATAGCGCCGACTTCGAGCGCCTGCCCCTCGTCAAGCCGACCGGGTTCCGCGAGTACGACGCGCGCTGGCTGTTCCCGCAGGAGATCAACCTGATGGGGCTCAATGCGGTCGGTCTCGGCATGGCGGCGCTCTTCTCCGAGCGCGGGGTCAAGAAGCGTATCGTCGTCGGCCACGACTACCGCTGGTACTCGGGCAGCGTGAAGCAGGCGCTGATCACTGGACTCCTGGCCGGCGGATTCGAAGTCCACGACATCGGGCTCGCCCTATCGCCGATGGCCTACTTCGCTCAGTTCGACCTCGACGTCGAAGGCGTTGCCATGGTCACGGCGTCTCACAACGACAACGGCTGGACCGGCATCAAGATGGGCCTGTCACGCCCCCTGACGTTCGGTCCGGACGAGATGAGCCGCTTGAAAGAGATCGTGCTCTCGGGCTCCTACACGACCCAAGACGGCGGTCGATACCTGTTCGTGCCGGACATGGCGGAGCGCTACATGAAGGCGCTCAGCGACCGGCCGAGACTCGGGCGCCGGCTCAAGGTCGTCGCGGCGTGCGGCAACGGTACAGCGGGCGCCTTTGCGCCCAGGGTTCTGGAGGCGATCGGCTGCGAGGTCGTGCCGCTCGACTGTGCTCTCGACCACAGCTTCCCGCGCTACAATCCCAACCCCGAAGACATGAAGATGCTTCATGCCATCTCGGAGGCGGTGCTCGCGAGCAAGGCTGACGTCGGTCTCGGCTTCGACGGCGACGGCGACCGCTGCGGCGTCGTGGACAACGAGGGGCACGAGATCTTCGCCGACACGGTGGGCGTGATGCTGGCGCGGGACATCTCGGCCCGGCACAAGAACGCGGTATTCGTGGCCGACGTGAAGTCGACGGGGCTGTTCATGACCGACCCGGTGCTCCAGGCCAATGGAGCCAAGGCGCTCTACTGGAAAACAGGCCACTCGTACATGAAGCGCTACACGTTCGAGCAGAAGGCGCTGGTCGGCTTCGAGAAGAGCGGGCACTACTTCTTCCAGCCGCCCTTGGGTCGCGGCTACGACGACGGGCTCGTGGCCGCGCTCGCGGTCTGCGACATGCTCGATCGGGCGGGGGGCAAGTCGATGGCGGACCTCAAGCGCGCGCTGCCAAAGACCTATCAGTCGCCGACCATGTCGCCACACTGCGACGACGAGAAGAAATACGGCGTCGTCGACAGGATCGTCGCAGACTTCGAAGCGCTCGCCAAAGAGGGCGGTACGGTCGCCGGGCAGAAGATTCGAGATCTCGTGACCGTCAATGGCGTGCGCGTGACGGTCGAGGACGGCACCTGGGGGCTCGTGCGCGCCTCCTCCAACAAGCCCGAGCTCGTGATCGTGGTCGAGAGCCCGGTATCGGAGGCGAACAAGATCGCCATGTTCCGCGACATCGAGGCAAGGCTCGCCCGCTTCCCCGAAGTGGGCCAGTGGAACCAGAAGATCTGATCCCGCGCGACGACAACGTCACGTGCTACGGCTGCCGGCGGCACGGCGGAGCTCGGCCCGGCGCGCGCGGGGCGTGACGCCGAACCACTTGCCTGCTGCACGAGTGAAGGCCGAGAGCTCGGAGAAGCCGAGCACGAGTGCGATCTCGGTCAGCGTCATGTCGCTGTCGCGCATCAAGATCTCCGCCATGTCGCGGCGCGTCTCCTGCAACAGGGTCTCGAACTTCACACCTGCCGCCGACAGCCGGCTCTGCAGCGTGCGCGGCGACAGGTCGAGATCGAGCGCGACGTCCTCGAGCGATACCTCGCCGTCCTCGAGACGGGCCATGATGGCGCGGCGGGTCAAGCCTGCAATCTCGCTCGTGAGCCGACGCGCCTCGAGGAGCTGGTCGCCGTACCTGCGCATGACGTCGAAAAGCTGCGGATCGGAGGTGGCAGCGGCGCGATCGAGAACCTCGGCGCCGATATAGAGTGCGTTGGCGGCACATCCGTAGTTCACGCCGGGACCGAGGATGCGCTCGACCTCGGCCCGACAGGGGAGCTCGCGATGCTCGAGGTCGCAGGCGACCGGATACCAGCCGGCGCCTGCGAGATTGCGCAACCTGATGACGAAGACGGCCATGGCCCAGCTCGCGTACTGCTCGCGCGGGGCGGTCATCGTCTGGGGAAAGCGCCAGGACAGACGTCCGACGCAGTCCTGCTCCTCGAACGAGATGTCGAACGGCCTGATGTGAAGGTGGACATAGCGGACAATCGATTTCAGCGCGACACGCACACTCTTGGCGTGGAGAACGAGGTAGGCGAGCACACCCGTTGACCCCGTCCTGAAGGCTTCGGCCCAGTGCAAGCCGAGACACGGGTCGGCGCACTCGGCGGCCGCCTTGGTCAGAATCGAGGCGGCGGCATTGAGAGAAATTTCGTTATCGGGATCCGCGATTTGGTCCCTGGTCAAACCCTCACTCGTCAGCAGTCTGTCGAAGTCGAAGCCCTTCATCGCCGCGAACGCGTCGAAGCCGATAAAAAACGACGCTCGGACCAGAGGCTCCGGCATGAGGACCGTCACTTCTTCGAAATCGTAGAAACAGTTAGCGCAGAAACGGTTCGTGTAAAGTCAAGTTTTGTGATCACAAGTCAAGCCGCGCGCCGATACCCCCGCTACTTCAACGCCCAGAAGTGCTGCCCTCGCAGCGTTCAATCACCAACAACAAATGGGCAATCATGGGCAAAACAACCTTACACTCCACCACCGACAGCGTCATTCACCTTCTGCACCGGGTCGGCCAGGTGTCCGAGGACATGTTTACGAGGCTTGCCGGTGCGGATGGCCTGACGACACGCCAGCTGGTCGTTCTCGAGATCATCCAGCGGACCGACAAGCCGAGCCAAACCATGGTGTGCAACGAGAGCGGCATCGACCGCTCGACGCTGGCCGACATCGTACGCCGGCTCGTCTCGCGCGGGCTCGTCCAGCGCCGACGGTCGCGCGAGGACGCGCGGCGCAACGTGCTCCGGCTCACCGAGGACGGCAAGCAGGCGCTCAACCAGCATCTGCCGATCCTCGCCAGCGTCGAGACACGGGCACTCGCCCAGTTCGATAACGCCGAGCGAGAAGCGATGCGATCCATGCTCAACCGGATCATCCATGGCGGCACCAACTGAAAGCGGGGTGCGGGAGGCTCATCGGCTCAGCCCTGACGCCACCACATAACCCCTAGCTCAAAACCGCGTGCGGCGGCCTCAACGGCCCCGTGCGCGGCGTCATTCGCTACAGGCCGACGCTGGGAGGAACTCTCGTCAATCGCCTCTGGTCATACCCGAACGGCGCAATTCGGCCCGCCGCTCGCGGGGCGTGACGCCAAACCACTTGCCGGCAGCGCGGGTGAAGGCGGAAAGCTCAGAGAAGCCGAGCATGAGCGCGATCTCTGTCAGCGTCAGGTCGCTATCGCGCATGTAGATCTCGGCCATGTCGCGCCGTGTCTCCTGAAACAGGGTCTCGAAGGTGGTGCTGGCGGCCGACAACCGGTACTGCAGGGCGCGCACGGTCAGATCCATGTCGAGGGCAACGTCCTCGAGCGAAACGTCTCCCTCCTCGATCAACGAGACGATGACACGCTTGACCTGCCCCACGAGGTCGTTCTCGGTCCGGCGCTCCTCGAGCATTCGGTCGCCAAGATTGCGAATGAGGTTGAACAGGCGTTCGTCGGCGTCGTCGCGTGTACGGTCGAGAACCGATTCCCTGACGTGCAGGATATTGACCCCGCAATCGTAGCGAACGTTGGGGCCGAGAACGCGCAGCACCTCGTCTCGGCAGGCGAGCTCACGGTGCTCGAGATCGACGCCGAGCGGATACCACTTGGCACCGGCGATGTGCCTCAGCCGCATGATCAGGAGGGTCATCAGACAGCTCGCGTACTGTGTGCGCGGGGCCGTCAGCGAGGGCGGGAAGCGCCAGGTAATACGACCGATCCCGTCCCCCTCCTCGAACGAGACATCGATCGGCGAGATGTTGAGGTGAACGTAGCGGACAACGGCGTTGATCGCCGTGCGCACGCTGTCGGCGTTGAGCAGCAGATAGGCCAGCACTCCCGCCGCTCCCGGCTTGCAGGCTTCGGCCCAATGCAGCCCGAGGCAGGGATCGCCGCATTCCTCCGCCGCCGCATCGAGAATGGCTGCAATGACGTTGAGCGAGATTTCCTGGTCGGGGTCGGCGAGCTCTGACCGATCGACGCCGTGGACGGCGAGAAGGCGATCGAAATCGAAGCCCCGCACGGAAGCGAAAGCGTCGAAGCCGATGAAGAACGAGGCGCGGCCGGTGGGTTCGGACATTCGGGCAAATTGCTTTTGGAATGTATAGAGACAGTTACTGCAGCTACTGCCAGCGGAATGTCAAATCTTGTGATCAAAGTGTCAAGCCTACCCCTCATCGTCTGGGCTAACCCGCTCTGGAGCGGCGGCGCTTCGACGAACAGGGACAAATGGCGATCATGAGCAAGGCGATACACCACAACAGCACCGACAGCTTCGTTCACCTCATGCACCGGGTCGGGCAGACCCTTGAGGACATGTTCGCGACGCTCGCCGGTGCGGACGGCCTCACGACGCGCCAGCTCGTCGTTCTCGACATCATCGATCGAACGAGCAAGCCGAGCCAGATCATGGTGTGCAATGAGACCGGCATCGACCGCTCGACGCTGGCCGACATCGTACGCCGGCTCGTCTCACACGGACTCGTCGCACGGCGGCGATCGCGAGAGGACGGCCGGCGCAACGTGCTCAGGCTCACCGAAGACGGCAAACGCGCGCTCAAACAGCACCTCCCGATCCTGGCGGAAGTTGAAAGCCGGACGTTTGGGCTTTTCGACTCCCGCGAGCAGGAGACGCTGCGCTCGTTTCTTCACCGCTTGATCGCAAACGAATCGAGCTGAGACCGAATTCTTGTGGTCGTACGCCTCGGGAGCCGGCCGGTGGGTTCGTGCGCCCCTCATCCCCAGCGGCGGCAGGCATCAACGACGAGCAGGCCGCCTGCGCTGTCGATGTGATGGCATCCGACGAGCCCGGGCTTGAAGTCGGGCGTGACGTGCCGCAGCAGGCGCTCCTCATAGCCATCCCGGTCGAGGCGGGTGATCTCCATGAGGTTGAGGCCGCGGCCGTAGATTCCGTCGCTGTTGCATTGCGACGGACGGATGAGACGGCCGTGGCGTCGCACGATCCGGCCGGCGTTGCGCGCAGTACGGCTATCGATGACGACGGGATTGAGCGGGTGCGGTTCGACGCAGTCGAGACCCGGCCCGTCGATCGCGTAAAGGTGGAGCTCGTTGCACTGGTCCTGGACGGGCCCTTCGGACAGGTTGGTCGCCATCCACCAGCGGCCTTCGTTCTCGAACAGCACGGTATCGGCTGGCTCGCTGCCTTCGAGCGCTGTAGCGAAGCATTCCCAGCGCAGAGGGAAATCGACGGCGCGCCAGACCTCGACGCGGCGCGCGCCGCTCGTTTCGGGCACCATGTAGAGCTCGCCTTGGTGCGTGAAGACGAAAGGAAACGACAAGTGGTAGGGACGGACGAGGGCGTCCCCTAGGACATCGAGACGATCACCCAGCCAGCGGCCGACGGAGATCTTTGCCTTGCCTTCGGCGTAGACATAGTTTTCGAACAACACCCAGGTCTCGCCCCTGTGCTCGATCAGAAACGGATCGGCCCAGAACTCGCCCGGGGCGGTCGGCGCCTCGACGAAGGTACGGAGATCCGCGGTCTCTAGGTCGCCCTTGCCGAAGTACAGCGACCAGCGATTCTGCAGCCGGCCGGCGCGTCGCGAAAAGCGGTCGTGGAGAGAGCCCGCGAGCGAGGCGCCGAGACGCGCGGCGCGGGCAAGGCCGAGGGCCAGGCCCGCGTCCTCCAGGTTTGCCGGGCGCGTGCCCGACAAGGCCGAAACGTTCGACTCACATGTGCGGCCCGAGGCGCGCCGGCAGAGTTCGCGGAAGACGAGAGCCACGGCCTTCTCGGCCGCGTGCGCGAGGTTGCGGGCCGGCACGAGGTCTGCGTTGAACGCTGCCTCGGCGATGACTGCGCCTTGCGGGCAGGCGGCGCTCAGCTCGACGAGCCGCGCGGACGTCACAGGCGTCCGGTCCAGGCATGCGCGAACGCCGGCAAGGGCGTGGCGGCCGGGACCGGCACCAAAGGGCTCCAGGAGCCAGACTCCATGCCGCGCCGTCCGTGCGAGACCGCCACTGGGACGCGACGCTGCGTGCCAGAGAACGACGTCGGGCGCGAGGCCCGCAAGCGGCTCTCCGTCCGGACCAAGGTCGACGACAGCCGTCTCGGCGCGAACCCGCTCGAACGCCTTGGCCTCGTACGGTGGGACGCGCACGAAGGCCCGACTCTCGACGGCGGCCAGCAGGCGATGAACGGCAAGGCCCGGCGGGTTGGGTGCCGGCGCACGATCGACGGCCAGGCCACAGATGACAAAGCGCGGATCGGCGGCAATCTTGTCGTAGAGCCTCAACTCCCACGGTGCGAGCCCGCCCCAATCGTCGGTGACGATGGCGATGCGGAGCGCAGGATTCGTCATCCCGCCGCCCCGGACGCGACGGAGCGTCCCGAGGGCCGGTCCGCGGGGCGTGCATCCTTTTCGGTCCCGAGCCTCTTGATGCGCACAGCGGTGATCTTGTTGCGGCTCTTGCGCAGGATCTCGATGCGGTAGCCGTAGAACGTGAACACCTGGCCAGGCTCGGGGATGGTCTGGGCCTCGTGGATGACGAGCCCGGCGACGGTCGTCGCCTCGTCGTCAGGCAGGCTCCAGTCCATGTGGCGATTGAGATCGCGGATGGTCACCGATCCGTCGACGTTGACCGTGCCGTCGGCCTGCACGCGGATATTGGCCTCCTGCGTGTCGTGCTCATCGGTGATCTGGCCGACGATCTCCTCAAGGATGTCCTCGAGGGTGACGAGGCCTCGCACGACGCCGTACTCGTCGACGACGAGGGCCATCTGGGCGCGCCGCTTCAGGAACTGATTGAGCTGGTCCTTGAGGTTGGTGGTGTCAGGGGCGAACCACGGCGCCTGGGCGATGGCGGCGATGTCGAGCTTCGACACGTCCCACTCCTTCTCGTCCAGCGCGGCGAGCAAGTCCTTGGTGTGGAGGATGGCAACGATGTTCTCGGGGTCGTCCTTCCACAGCGGCATGCGGGTGTATTGCGACTTCAGAACCGCGTCGATGATGACCTGCGGGTCGTCGTCGATATTCAGCGTCTCCATCTTGGTGCGGTGGACCATGATCTCGCCGACCTGCAGCTCGCGCAGATCCAAAACGCCACCCAGCATGTGCGCGTCGCGCCGCGAGACGGCACCCTCCTTGGCCTGCAGGTCGATGGTGCCGCGGATCTCCTCGTGTGCAGCGAGGATGTTGGCGTCATCATCCTTGCGGCTCGGTGTCAGCTTCAGGAGCTGGCGGACGATAAACTCAATGGCCTGCGTCGCAGGATTGAGCACGACCACCATGACACGCATGATCGGGGCCACGAACAACGCTACCCGGTCGGGATAGGCGAGCGCATAGGTTTTCGGCAGCACGGCGGCAAAGATGACGATCAGGAGTGTGACGATCGCGGTGGCGTAGGCGACGCCGATCTCGCCCACGAGCGACACGGCGAGGCTCGCGGCGAGCGCCGCCGCGAGCACATCGACAAGCGTATTGCCGAGCAGCACCGCGCCGATCAGCTTCTCCGGCGAGGACAGGAGGCGGTTGACGAGGCCGGCACGGGCGTGACCCTCCTGTTCAAGCGCGTGCATGCGGGCACGCGAGGCGGCGGTAAGGCCGGTCTCGCTGCCGTTGAAGAAGGCGGACATGGCGATCAGGAGAACGATTGCCGCCGTCAGGAGTGCAATTTCGAAGGACATGAGCGAATGCCGATGGGTTCAGGGTTGACCTGGCACGTACGCGCGTCTGCTACTGTCGCGCCGCGATCTCGCGCTCGAGGAAGTCCAGCACGCGGGCGGGCTCGACCTCGCGGGACACGAACGCCTCGCCGATGGCGCGGGCGAGAATGAACGTCAGCTTGCCGTCGCGCACCTTCTTGTCCTGTCCCATGAGGCGCAGGAGCTCGGCCGCGTCGGCTCTGCCGCCCGGAATGTCGCCGATGGTCGTCGGCAGCCCGACTGCGCGGACGTGGTCCGAGACGCGGCGCGCCGAGCCGGCGGGGCAGAGACCCAGCTCCTCGGAGAAGCGAAACGCCTGACACATGCCGATGGCAACGCCTTCGCCGTGCAGAAGCCGGTCCGAGTAGCCGGTCCAGGCCTCGAGCGCATGGCCGAAGGTATGTCCGAGATTGAGAAGGGCGCGGTCGCCGGTCTCGTGCTCGTCGCGCTCGACGATGCGGGCCTTGGCAGTGACGCTGGTCTCGACCGCGTGCGTGAGGTCGTCGGGGTCGAAGGCAAACACACCGCGGTGAGCCTTCTCCAGCCAGGTGAAGAAGCCCGCGTCGCCGAGGAGGCCATACTTGGCGACCTCGGCATAGCCGGCCTTCATCTCCCGCTGCGGCAGCGTCTTCAGCACGTCGGTGTCGGCAATGACGAGGGACGGCTGATGGAAGACGCCGATCAGGTTCTTGCCCTGGGGCGTGTTGATGCCCGTCTTGCCGCCGACGGAGCTGTCGACCTGGGCGAGCAGCGTGGTCGGGATCTGAACGAAGCGCACCCCGCGGCGCAAAATTCCGGCCGCAAAGCCAGCCAGGTCACCGATGACACCGCCACCGAAGGCAACCACGAGGTCGCCACGCTCGAGGCCCATCTCGAGCAGGCGCTCGGACAGGGGGCCGAGCTCGCGGAAGCTCTTGGTCTGCTCGCCGGGCTTGAGAACCACGGAGCCTTTCAAGCGCCCCTCGGCCGCGAGGCTCGCCTCGAGCGCCGGCAGGTGGTAGCGGGCGACATTCTCGTCGGTGACGATGCCGCACTTGGCCTTGCCGAGCCGGGTGGCGACGAGGCGCCCGGCCTCGGCCAACAGTCCGGCTCCGATCAGCACGTCGTAGCTGCGATCGCCCAGCGCGACGTGGACCGTGCGGCGGGCCCGGGTTGCGGCGGCAAGTGAGTTGACGGCTGTCGGCATGCTGTTGCTCGAAGGATTCTCGCTCGGAGGATGGCGGGGAACGGTTAAGCTTCCTATCAGACGGTGGCGGCCGGCGCCATGACGGGAGAGGCTTTGAGGGCTGCCAGGATCTCGGACACGATGACCTCGTGCGGCACATCCCGGCTTTCGACTGTCACGTCCGCCTCGGCGTAGATGGGGTAACGCACGTCCATGAGGCTGCGCATGACGGATTCCGGGTCGGAGTTCTTCAGCAGCGGGCGTGTGTCGCGCTTGGCGACACGGCGCATCAGAATTGGAAGCTCGGCCTTGAGCCAGACCGACACGGCACTCGCCTTGATGGCGGCGCGGGTCTCGGGATTTATGAAGGCGCCGCCACCGGTCGCCAGCACCTGCGGCCCAGCGCCCAAGAGGCGGGCGATAACGCGCCGCTCGCCGTCGCGGAAGTAGGCTTCCCCATAGTCGGCGAAGATCTCGTTGATGCTCTTTCTGTGGGCCTTCTCGATCGCCTCGTCGGCGTCGGTGAACGGCAGATCGAGACGGGCGGCGAGCCGCCGGCCGACCGACGACTTGCCGCAGCCCATGAGGCCGACGAGCACCAGCGAGCGCTGCCCGAGGCCCGCCCTCACCTCCTCGCAAATGTTCGGATGATCAGTCATGGCAAGCACAATGCGGCTCAGTCGACCGCGCATCGACCCTCGTTACTGTCCACTTTCCTGGCCAAGACGGCCGAATTCTGCAATATGCCTTCCTGCACCTGCCCGGCCAGTGTCGCGGTCCCGAACGTCCTGCCGGCAACCAGGTTACCGACAGCGCCCGGTCTCGATAGCCGGCGTGGCCTGATATAGTGCCGAAAACATATCACCGCCAGCGGGTACGCACAAAATGCCTAGTGTTTTCAGGTTTGTGACAATCGTCGGCATGATCGTGGCCGTCCTTTATGGCGGCCTGTTCGTGCTGGCGACCCGATTCGAGCCGGACACCCGGGAGGAGGTCAAGGTCGTCCCGGGGCTCAAGGTGCGCAAACAATGAGCGAAGGCCCTGTGAGCAGGAGCGGCACTCTGCCGGCCGAGGCTCTCGCCTTCCTCGACATGCTGGCGGCCGAGCGCGGCGCGGCGCGGAATACACTCGATGCCTACCGACGGGATCTTTCCGGCTACGTTCTTTTTCTCGCCCGCAGCGGGCAGAGGCTGACCGACGCGACCGCGCGAACAATCGAGCTTTACCTCGCCGAGGCGGCTGCCGAAGGGCTCTCGCCGGCCTCGCGCGCCCGGCGGCTGTCTGCCCTCCGGCAGCTCTACCGCTTCCTCGAACACGAAGGCCTCGCGGCCAGCAATCCGACGGAGCGGATCGAGGCGCCCAAGCGCACGAAGCCGCTGCCCAAGATATTGTCGGTATCCGAGGTGGAAAGCCTGCTCGCGACGGCGGCGCGGGCGACCGAGGGCGTCACGGGGCGCGACCGCGTGCGTGCCGTGCGCCTCGCGGCGTTAATCGAGGTACTCTACGCCACCGGCATGCGGGTGTCAGAGCTCGTTTCGTTGCCGCGCAGCGTGGTCAATGGCGATCCGCGGCTCCTCACCATCAAGGGCAAGGGCGGGCGCGAGCGCCTGGTGCCGCTCAACCAGAAGGCCAAGGCAGCGCTCGACCGTTATCTCGGGCTCGGCCGCTCGCCGTCGGACGGAGTAGCGCCGATGGCCGCCACACGCTGGCTGTTCCCGTCCAAGAGCGTCGAAGGCCATCTGACGCGGCAGCGCTTCGCGCAGGACCTCAAGGAGCTCGCGCTCGCGGCGGGGCTCGATCCCGAGCGGGTCAGCCCGCACGTACTGCGGCACGCCTTCGCAAGCCATCTGCTCGACCGCGGCGCGGACCTGAGAGCCGTGCAGCAGCTTCTCGGACATGCCGACATTTCGACCACGGAGATCTACACGCACGTACTCGAGGAGCGCCTCAAGGCAGTCGTGCTCACGCATCATCCGCTGGCCGGAAAGAGCTGATCCCGTCGGCCGGGCACCACCAGATGCTCCGGACACTCTGGAATTTTTGCCGCATCCGAGGCGGTTCCCGAGGGCACTATCTCAGCGGCAGCGGTTGCGTGAATAGCGTGGGACGACCGACGCTTGGGCCACTCGGCCGTCATATTCCGGGACGAAGGTCCCTCCTACGACGACTCGCGCCGGCCAGCGGGCCGGTGCCGCCCTCGATGCCCGAGACCCCCCACCCACTGCCTGGAAGCTCACGGCGACATGGCCACCGCAAGCATTCGAACCCGCCCCGAAGCTCATCTGGGCTCTCGTGCCGATCACTCGTCCGTCCCTCCCCGGCCGCCTATGCGTCACTCGCCGACCACCGACCAACTGGCAACCGACATCGAGCATTTCCTGAAGCGCACCGCCGTCATGGTGGTTCACAGCGCCAGCGGCGACGTGCTCAATATTCCGCATCACCACGAAATCGCCTGGCCGCGGGAGGGCGGGGTGTCCCGTCCCGTACACGAGGAGACGACGTCACTCCTCATCAGCTATCTTATCGGGCGCTTCACGCCGTCCGTCATGTTGGACGCCGGCTCGGCCAAGGGTCACCTGACGCGCGTCGCCGCCTCGCGGATCGGTATCGCACCCCGCGTCTTTGCGTTCGACATGCGGGCCGATTGCACGGCCGAGATGTCGGAGCGGCTCGCGGCGGACCCGTTCGGCCATCACATCACACCTGTCCTGGCCTGCCTGTCGGACCACCATGTCGACGAACAGGAGGTCTGGTTCGCACGCTCCATCGCGTTCGAGGAAAAGCCGCCACCGCGGGAGTTCCGGGAGCCGGCCATTCTGCGCCTCATCCACTGGCTCAAGCGCCATAAGGGGCGCGGGCTCAGGAGCGGCCGCATGCCGGTGACCTCCATCGACCATTTCGCCGCCGAGCGCGGAATCCATCCCGGGCTCATCAAGATCGACGTGGAAGGCTACGAGGGCCGGGTGCTCGAGGGTGCCGAACGGACACTCCTAGAGGACCGGCCGTTCGTGATTCTCGAGCTGCACCGCGATGCAAAGCAGCGCTTCGGCTGGTCGCGGGTCGGCATCGCGCAGCGGATGCACGACCTGGGCTACCAAGCCATCTTCCTCACCGACCATCACGATCGGCTGGCATGCCGCGCCATCGCCGTCGAACCGGCGAGCCCCTACTTCCGCCGCCAGGAGACGGATCTCGTCCTCTTTGTGCCCGCCTGAGGCCGGTATCGCGTTAACCCGATCTATCCGACAGAATGCGAGTTAATTCCACAGTGGATGGCGGCTTGACAGCGTCGGGCCACCAGCAGAAGTTGCGCCGCAACATCCGCCTCTTGGGCCCCGCGCGGTGCAGCCGGCGCGGCCTCGTTTAGAAGGGCACGCCCCGTGGAACAGAAATCGGTCGAGCGCACCGTCGCCGCGCGCACCTACCTCGACTTCGAGAAGCCCATCGCCGAGCTGGAGAGCAAGGTGCTCGAGCTCAGGGGGCTCGAGGGCGACACGGTGTCGATCTCCGACGAGCTCCGAAAGCTCGAGCAGAAGGCTAAGACCGCGCTCGTCGACATGTATGCCAAGCTCAGCCCCTGGCAGAAGGCCCAGGTGGCGCGCCATCAAGACCGGCCGCACTGCCTCGACTACATCGAGCAGCTGATCGAGGAGTTCACGCCGCTCGCGGGTGACCGCTACTTCGCCGAGGATCAGGCCATCGTCGGCGGTCTCGGACGCTTTCGCGGACGCTCGGTGATGGTGATCGGCCACGAGAAGGGCGGTCCCGACACCGAGAGCCGCATCCGTCACAACTTCGGCATGGCCATGCCCGAGGGCTATCGCAAGGCCGTTCGTCTGATGGAGATGGCCGACAAGTTCGGCATGCCGGTGATCACGCTCGTCGATACGGCCGGCGCCTATCCAGGCATCAGCGCCGAAGAGCGCGGGCAGGCGGAGGCCATCGCCCGCTCGACCGACTGCTGCCTCGCCCTCGGCGTGCCGATCATTTCGGTCGTCATCGGCGAAGGCGGCTCGGGCGGCGCGGTCGCCATTGCGTCCGCCAACCGCATTCTGATGCTCGAGCACTCGATCTACACGGTCGCCTCGCCCGAGGCGGCGGCCTCCATCCTGTGGCGCGACGCCAACAAGCGCATCGATGCTGCGACCAACATGAAGATCACGGCACAGGACCTCGAGGCCCTCGGTGTGATCGACGTCATCGTGCGCGAGCCGACGGGCGGGGCACACCGAGATCCCAAGCTCGCGATCGAGATCGCAGGCGAGGCCATCGCCAAAGCGCTCGCGGAATTCGATGGCAAGCCGCCGGCAGAAATCCGCCGGCAGCGCCACGACCGGTTCCTGTCGATCGGCCGCACGCTCTAAGGCGTTGCGGCATGACGCCTATCACGCGAGACCGCTCCATCGTCGAGCTGGCGCGGCCCAAGGTGAACCTCACGCTGCGGATCCTCGGCAGACGGCCGGACGGCTACCACGAGCTCGCAAGCCTGGTCGCGTTCGCCGACGGGGTGGCCGATAAGGTGACGCTCGAAGCCGGCGACCCGGGCATCGCCGTCGGAGGCCCGTTCGGCGGCAACATCATCGGCGAGAACCTCATCGCCAAGGCGCTCGACCTGCTCTCCTCCAGGGCCCCTGAGCTCCGGCTCGGCCACGTGACGCTCGAAAAGAACCTGCCGGTCGCGGCCGGCATCGGCGGCGGCTCGGCCGATGCGGCTGCCGTGCTAAGGGCCGTGCGGCGCGCCAATCCCGATCTCGCCGATGCGATCGACTGGTACGGGCTCGCGCGCGAGATTGGGGCCGATGTGCCGGTATGCCTGCTCAACCAGGCGGCGGTCATGCAGGGCGTCGGCGAGCGGCTGACACCGCTCAAGTCGCTACCTCCGTTGCCCGCGGTGCTCGTCAACCCGATGGTGCCGGTTCCCGTCGACAAGACGGCGCAGGTGTTCCGCGCGCTCAACGCCCCGCCACTTTCGCCGCCCGCAGCCAAGCCGCCGTGCGAGCAGGATTTCTCCGAATCCGGACCCGGCGAGACGGTGCGCGACCTCGTTCTCTACATCAACCGGCAAGGCAACGACCTCGCCGGTCCAGCCATCGCCGTCGTGCCGCACGTCGCGAGCGCACTCGCGACCCTCGAGCGGGATCACGGCGCACTGCTCGCGCGGTTGTCGGGTGCGGGCCCGACCTCGTTCGGCGTGTTCGAAACCTGGAAGGCGGCGGCGCGTGCCCGCGAGGCAATCAAGGCCCGGCACCCGGCCTGGTGGGCCGAGGCCGTCGTGCTCGGCTGACCGCGCCCGGCGAGCACGGGTCCTTGGTGCCGCGAACGGGCGTCTCGAGCGGGTGCCGTTCCAACGACGGCGGCAGGCCTGCTCGGCCATTCGCTGTGGTTGCGACTTGCCGCGCTCGATGCACCCGATGTCAGTGCGGCGCTGCTGCGGGGCGGCAAGCTCAGGCGCGTGACCACCCGACACCAGCGCAAACAGTCAGTTCGCGCGGTTGATGCAGAAGGCGATGACGTCCTGCATGGCAGCGCGCTCGCGGCAGTCCCTGAAGATCGCGAGGGCGTCGCGGGCGATGGCGCCGTAGCTCCTGGCACGTTCCATGGTCGCCTCGAGCGCCTTGTGCTTCTTCATGAGCGCGATGGCGTGCTCGAGGTCACCGTCCCGAATATCAGCCTCGGCAATGGTTCGGTTCCAGAACGCGCGCTCGGCCTCGTTACCGCGGCGGAAGGAGAGTATCACGGGCAGCGTGATCTTGCCCTCGCGGAAGTCGTCGCCGACGCTCTTGCCCAGGCGAGCACTGTCGCCGGCATAGTCGAGTGCGTCGTCGACGAGCTGGAAGGCGAGGCCCAGGTTCTTTCCGTAGGAACGAAGGGCGGCCTGCTCCTCGGCCGGACGGTTGGCGATGGCACCGCCCGTCTCGGCAGCGGCGAGAAAGAGGGCTGCGGTCTTGGCGTTGATGATGGCGAGGTACTCGTCCTCGGTGGTCGAGGTGTTCTTGGCGGCGGCGAGCTGCATGACCTCGCCCTCGGCGATGACGGCCGCGGCGTTGGAGAGGATCTTGAGGACCGGCAGCGAGCCGACGTCGACCAGCATGCGGAAGGCCTGGCCGAGCAGAAAGTCGCCAACCAGAACGCTCGCCTGATTGCCCCAAAGCAGGCGCGCCGTCTTCTTGCCACGGCGCTGGTCGCTCTCGTCGACCACGTCGTCGTGAAGGAGGGTGGCCGTGTGCATGAACTCGATCGCGGCCGCGGAGCGGATGTGGCCCGTGCCCTGGTAGCCAGAAAGCTTGGCGGCGGCGATGGCGAGCATGGGGCGCAGGCGCTTGCCGCCCGAGTCGATCAGGTGGTGCGCGAGCTCGGGGATCATCTCGACGTCGGACACGGCCTTGTCGAGGATGATGCGGTTGATCGCTTCCATGTCCTCTTTGACGAGTTCCATGAGCGGCTTGAGGCTTTGAACGGGATCCCGCGCCTCGTCTAGGGGGACGACAACACCCACGATGGCTTCCTCTTGTTTTTTCTCTTCTTCCCGGGCGGCTTGGTATAACCCTGGTCCGGTGCCGTTCCGAAGGCACATTGCCGCATGGCGGGCGACTTCGTCACGAGGAATTTACATGCGTGAGATCGTACGCACGGGCGACGCCGTCCTCGTCACCTTCATCGAGACATTGCTGGGCGAGGCTGGTATCAGCGTCAGTGTCCTCGACAGAAACATGTCCGCCCTTTACGGCGGCGCTGGCGGATTTCGGCAGCGCATCATGGTGGACGAGGACGACTGGAAACGAGCCAAGCGCCTGCTCGTGGAGGCAGAGCTCGGCCAATGGATTGTCGAAGCGGGGGATTCATGACCGAGACGGTAGACGCTCAAGAGATCACCGACGATGCGTTTCTCGGCGGAGCGCTGAGACTTCTCCAACCCAAGTCGGGCTACCGGGCGGGACTCGATGCCGTTCTGCTCGCGGCCTCGATCCCGTGCGGACCGGCTCTCGAGCAGTGCCTCGATGCCGGCGGTGGGGTCGGCACGGTTGGCCTCTCGGTCGTGCGCCGCTGCCCGAACGCGACAGCCGTGCTGCTCGAACGGGCCTCGAAGCTGGTCGAGCTCGCCGAGGAGAACGTCAAGCGCAACGACCTCGCGGACCGGGTCAAGGTATTCAGCGGCGACCTCACCCAGTCATGGAACGAGATGGCGGGGCACGGGCTGGCATCCGACAGCTTCGACCATGTGTTCGCCAATCCACCCTATCATGTGGACGGCCGCGGCACGCCATCGCCGGACCCGTGGAAGTCGACCGCGCATTCGATGCCCGAGGGTGATCTCGACCTGTGGGGGCGGCTCCTCGCGCGCATGGCGGCTCCGGGCGGAACTGGAACGCTGATCCACAAGGCCGACGCGCTCGGGCTCGTTCTCGGCGCCTTCGCCGGCCGGTTCGGCGGACTGAGAATTCTTCCCATCTACGCGCGCAAGGGCGAGCCGGCGATCCGCGTGATCGTGCAGGGAACGAAGGGCAGCCGCGCTCCGTTGGTCATCCTCCCGGGGCTGGTGCTGCACGGCGAGGGCAATGCGTTCACGCCCGAGGCAGAAGCCATCCTGCGCAATGGCGCCGCGCTCAACCTCGGCACTGCCTGAGCGCGCACGCTTCCAGGTGTTTCGCTCGAGCACAAGTGTCCAACTTTTGCTGAACGGCGATTTTTCATTGCGAATGTGGCGTGCCCGATAAGCAAAATTCGCTGTTGATAACGCCTGTCGTGACGCACCGGCGCCGGCCGTTTGGCGCAGACTTCGGGGTGCCTATGACGCTCGTTCAAATATGACTGGGCGTGCCAGCCACGCCTCGTGCAAAATTGACTTGGTTCAATGCCGCAAAGCCTTTTCGCATGAGACGGTGACCGCTCGCTTCACGACACGACCCAACTTGTCCCTGAGGAGGTGCGTATCATGACGGCAAAGCTCTCCAAGTCCTCGTTCGACTCACAGATCGAGAATCCCGCCACGGCGGCGATCGAGGCGTGGCTGAACTTCAATCGACCGATGCTCAGCGTTTGGACCGAGCTAAACGGCAAGCTCATCGAACAGGCAACCAAGGCCAACAACGAGTGGCTAGGATTTCTCGGCCGGCGCATGAGCGAGGACATGGCGCTTTCGAAGAGGTTCATGGAGTGCAAGACGTTGCAAGACGTCATCGCGCTCTACTCCGAGTTCTTCCAGCGCGCCCAACAGCAATACCGGGACGAATTCCAGAACTTCGCCCGCTTCAACCAGCAATTCGCCGACGAGACTGCCTCGGCGATGCGCGCGCACTTGGAAACCGCCGGATCGGAGCTGCGCCACTAGAGCGGTATCCGTTCCTACGGCACAGGTGCCTGCCCTTACGCATTCTCCGACTTGAGTTTCTTCGACGAACCGACGTTCAATCCGTCGGCAAGTGCCTTGGTCTGGCATGGAGGGCGCGACAGCGCGCGGAGTCGTGCGCGCCCCCTGGCCCGGCTTGATCGAGTCGCGGCGAGAGGGTGTTGGTGCGCTCGCCAGCCACTCCCCTCCTTAAGCCGCCCGGGGCGGCAGAGTTCGCTTGTGATCAAAAATATTGCTCCCTGCCGGCCGCTCGTCCAATGGCACGCAACCCACTGTTAAATCATGCAATTTATTCGGCCGCGTCAAATTTTTGCACGAAAGCGGTGCATCTGGCTGTCGTTGACAGCATGCCGCAAGCGCCACATCATCGCCACAAAGTCGCAGGGCAAGGGGCCGCAAGTGTACCCACCCTAACGGCTTTGAACTTCCGCCAATCCCGGCGGAAGAGGCACGGGGAAGTGGGACATGGCATCACAGGACGAACAACGCATCCATGAGCAGGACGTGAAAGTCCTGCACGACATGGGATATGCGCAAGAGCTGTCGCGGCGCATGCACGCGTTCTCGAACTTCGCGATCTCGTTCTCGATTATTTGCATCTTGTCGGGCGGCATCAACTCGCTCGGTCAGGCGACCTCGGGCGTCGGAGGCGCTGCGATCGGAATCGGCTGGCCGGTGGGCGTGCTGATCTCCGGCGTGTTCGCCATGGCTCTCGCCCAGATCTCATCGGCCTATCCGACCGCCGGCGGTCTCTATCACTGGGGCTCGATTCTCGGCAACCGCTTCACCGGCTGGCTGTCGGCGTGGCTCAACCTCTTGGGCCTCATCACGGTGCTCGGCGCCATCAACGTCGGCACGTTCTACTTCTTCTTCGGCGCGTTCGGCTCGTACTTCGGGATCGAGGATACCCTCACTCACCGGGTGGTGTTCGTAGCCGCAATCACTTTCCTACAGGCGCTCGTCAACCATTTCGGCATCGGGATGACGATGAAGCTCACCGACCTGTCGGGCTACATCATCCTGTTCGGCGCGGTGGCCCTCGCCGTCGTCTGTCTCGCGTGCGCACCGTCGTGGGACGTCTCGCGGCTGTGGACCTTCTCCAACTACACCGGCACCGAGGGCGCCAGCGCCGTGTGGCCGAATGCGGTATCGACCGCCATGGCGTTCGTGCTCGGACTCCTGCTGCCGATCTACACCATTACCGGCTACGACGCCTCGGCACATACCGCCGAGGAGACGGTCAACGCCCAGATGTCGGTGCCGAAGGGCATGGTCTCGTCCGTGTGGTGGTCGGGCCTCTTCGGCTACCTGTTCCTGTGCGCCTTCGTGCTCATGATCCCGAATATGGACGAGGCCGCCAAGCAGGGCTGGAACGTGTTCTTCTGGGCCATGGACCAGCAGGTGCCGGCTGCCATCAAGGAGGCGCTCTACCTCATCATCTTCGTCGCGCAGTGGCTGTGCGGCCTGGCGACGGTGACCTCCGTCTCGCGCATGCTGTTCGCCTTCTCGCGTGACGGCGGCATGCCCGGCATCTCGGGGATCCTCGCCTCGGTCAGCCAGAAGCACCGCGCTCCAGCGGCCGCGATCTGGTTCGGCTCGATCCTGTCGGTCCTGTTCGTGTGGTTCACCTCCGCCATCACAATCGCTGGCGCGCCCGCCTACTCGATCGTCGTGTCGTGTACGGTCATCTTCCTGTTCCTGTCGTTCACTGTGCCGATCGCACTCGCGCTCGTGACCTACGGAACCGAGAAGTTCCCGAAGCCCGGCCCGTGGGATCTCGGCGGCGGCCTGTTCCGGCTCGTCTGTGTGCTGTCGCTGCTCGCCATGGGCGTCATCTTCTTCGCCGGCATCCAGCCGCCGAACGACTGGGCGCTGCCGATCACGGTCGGCTTCCTCGTGCTGTCGCTCCTCATCTGGGTGCTGTTCGAGAACCGCCGCTTCAAGGGCCCGCCAATCGGCGAGGAGATCAAGCGCCGCCAGGCCGAGATCAAGGCGGCGGAAGCCGCGCTCGGCGGTGCGGGCTGATCACAACGCCCGCTCAATCGATAGCCCAATCGACGAGGGCCGGATCGCAAGATCCGGCCCTTGCCTTTTTGTCCTGCGACCCGCCTTCCCGAGCGCGGTACGGCTATGCGGTGTCTTGCGCACCGAGCGGCACCACGCCTTGAGACACTGCGCCTGCCGTGCGGAAATGTCGGCGAGCTACGCGGCGGGCGGGACGGCGAGTATCGACTGGCCCGCGCTCAAACCGCGGTGATGGCGGCAGGTGGTGGCTGCTGCTCGAGGGCGAAATTGCTTTCGTCCTTCAAGTCGACGCCGGTCAACCCACGGCGCAACGCCTCCTTGAGGAGCCAGGCCTTCTTGAAGGCTGCCTCCTCGTGGGAGAGGCCGCCCGAGCGAATGTTCGATATGCAGTTGCGCTCTGCATCCTTGCGACCGACCTTGGGCGCGAACGTCAAATACGCGCCGAGGCTATCGGGCGAGGAGAGGCCCGGCCGCTCGCCGATCAGCATGGCGACACAGCGGGCGCCCATGAACTCACCAGCCTCGTCACCCAAAGCGACGCGAGCCTGGCTCGCGAGCAGGATCGGACCGAGCGACCATCCGTTCCTGGCCACATGAGGCAGGAGCGCGGCAATCGTCGGCACGGCATTGGCCGCAACCGCCTTCGACGACAGGCCGTCACCGACGATGATCAGGAGGTCCGGCTTGCCGCCGGCGTGTGCCGCCAGACGCTCGCGCGAGGCCGGCGACAGCCGGCGGCCGAGATCGGGCCGGCGGAGATAGCTGTCGCGATCCGCGACCGCGCTTTCGATCCGGATCGACTTCAGGCCAAGAGCAGCGAGCCCGGCCTCGACCGGCACCCAATCGATTGCCGTCAGCACGGCATCCCGTGCCTTGGCGTGCGCCATCGAGAACTTCAGGACCTCGCCTGTCGGCATCGCCGAGCCCGAGCGGCCGAGCCCGATCCTGGCTTCGGTGAAACGGCGCAGCGCGTCCCACGTTTCGTTGCTGGTCATGCCGCGATCCTCCGACCGTGCTCGAGAAGCGGATGCGAGGCCTGCTCGGGCCGCAACCGGCCGCGGTCGTCGGCAAGTCCCACCTTCTGCAGCCAGGCCTCAAACTCAGGCGCGCGCTTCAGCCCCAAGACCTCGCGCAGGTAAAGCTGGTCGTGGAACGAGGTCGACTGGTAGTTCAACATGATGTCGTCGGCGCCCGGGATGCCCATGATGAAGTTGACGCCAGCTGCACCCAACATCATGAGCAGCACGTCCATATCGTCCTGGTCGGCCTCGGCGTGGTTGGTGTAGCAGATGTCGCAACCCATCGGGACACCGAGGACCTTGCCGCAGAAGTGGTCCTCGAGGCCGGCGCGGATGATCTCCTTGCCGTCGTAGAGATACTCCGGGCCTATGAAACCCACGACCGTGTTGACGAGAAGCGGCTTGAACTCGCGGGCCACCGCGTAGGCACGGGCTTCGAGCGTCTGCTGGTCGACGCCATGGTGAGCGTCCGCCGACAGCGCCGAGCCCTGGCCGGTCTCGAAGTACATGACGTTGTCACCTACCGTTCCACGCTTCAAGGACAGTGCCGCCTCGCGGCCCTCCTTCAGCATGGCGAGGGTGACGCCGAAACTGTCGTTGACGCCCTGCGTGCCGCCGATGGACTGGAACACGAGGTCGACCGGGGCCCCGCGGCGCACGGCCTCGATGGTCGTTGTGACGTGGGTCAGGATGCAGCTCTGCGTCGGGATCTCGAATCGGCGGATGATCTCGTCCAGCATCACGATCAAGTCGGTGATGGCGCCTACGTTGTCGCTGGCGGGATTGATACCGATGACGGCGTCACCACAGCCGTACATCAGCCCGTCGATGGTGGAGGCAGCAATCCCGCGCTTATCGTCGGTCGGGTGGTTGGGCTGTACGCGAACCGACATACGGCCCTCGAGACCGATGGTGTCGCGAAAGCGGGTCACGACGCGGCATTTCCTGGCAGCAAGGACGAGGTCCTGATTGCGCATGATCTTGGAGACGGCGGCCGCCATCTCGGGGACGAGCCCAGGTGCGAGCCTCGTCAGAGCCTCGGAGCTGGCCTCGTCGGACAGGAGCCAGTCGCGGAACTCGCCGACAGTCATGTGCGAGACCGGGGCGAATGCCGCGGCGTCGTGCCGGTCCATGATGAGCCGCGTGACGTCGTCCGTCTCGTAGGGAACGAGGGCCTCGTTCAGGAACCGCTTCAGAGGCAGGTCGGCCAGCGCCATCTTGGCGGCGACATTCTCCTCCGCGCTTCCGGCGGCGACCCCGGCCAGCACATCGCCCGAGCGCCGCGGTGTGGCCTTGGCCATCAACTCCTTGAGATCATTGAAGCGGTATGCCGTTCCTGCCCAGTACGACACGAACATGGACGACCTCTCGAACGTTGAGCGCAGCCCCAAAGTGGGCCCCGCCATCATGCTCCGAAGCGGCGGCCTTTCAAGGTACTTTCAACACGGGAAATGGGAGGTCGTACGCCTTCCCCGGTGTGGCGGCACGAGGCAACACTGCCTCAGCACGCGATCGGACCTGGTGACCTGGCCCGTATGGCGCTCCTGTGGCCGACCAAGCTCGGAGCGGCACAAGGCGTGGCCCCTGCGAGGACAGCCTACCGGACTCTTGGCCGGTCCGGTGCTGCACCGTGCCGTCCGTCAGCCCTGGCCGATCTGCACCATCGCGCACGGCCCACTGCCAACTTGGCCCAGACGGGCTCAGTACCCGTTGATGATCAAAAAGACTGCCACCCCAATGGCCGGTCCGGCCAAAGACGCCATCACCAACATCATGAATGACCTAGCGGCCATAACACACAACCCCGCGCGTACTGTCTATTCCTCTACGCCGACGTACCCTTCGTCGTTACGCTGCCACATCTACGGTCCCAATCCGCCCTTTGGACCATTTTTGCAGTATACGCAAAAATTTTCCGGCTGAAAACTGAAGTTGTGCAAAAGTGTCGTACACGGGCGCATGCAATTCCATGGTTGCGACTTGGCCGATCATTGAACTCCTGCGCGCCCAACTGGTTAACGTCCTGATCATATTCGGGGCTCAGCCCCACCCATTGGCTGTCCGTGGCTTCACTCGTCCGTGGACACCTCCACGCGCACTGACGTGCAAAGGCGGCAGCCCGTCCCGGAGACGGTGGCGGCGCTGACAGGATACGGCGAGAGGCGAACCTTGTTTTGGCCCGCTTCCGGCGATACTCGAAGAGCGTAGCGGATGAAGAAAAGGCGCGGGGAGACGACATGGCGCGGAGCTTGACGCTCGGCGAGCGTGCTCATTTTGCGATGCTGGCGGCGGACAAATCGCGCCGCCGGACCATGTCCCGCATCATGGCCTCGCCGCTCATGCGCTGGCGCTATGGCGTGCCGCTGGCCGATCAGCTCCTGATCGTGCCGCCCAACCTCCGAACAACGGACCCTTCCTTTTTCCGCGAGATCCAGCTCGACCAGTTCGGGCTCGCCGGGACGATTGCTGTGCTCAACGGCCACTCGCCGTTCGACCTCAAGCCGCCCAACGAGGCTTGGCTGCGCTCTCTGCACGGCTTCAGCTGGCTCCGCCATCTCGAGGCAGCAGGGAGCGAGGACGCGCGCCAGACGGCACAGCAGCTCGCCGTGGAGTGGACCATCCGAAACGGGGCCGCACAGAGCATCGCCGGCGAACCGGCGGTCACCGCGCGCCGGCTGATCTCGTGGCTTTCTCACGCTGGCCTGCTGCTCGAGGGCGCCGACGACAAGACTTACATGGCGATCGCCCGTGCGCTCGGCACCGATCTTGTGCGGCTGTCTGCCGAATGGCGGGAGGCACCCGAGGGCTATCCGCGTCTCCTCACGCTCATCGCCCTGACGCTTGCCGACCTCAGCGTGGCCGGACACGACCGCCAGCTGGCCGAGACGACCCGGTTTCTGGCAGCGGAGATCAACAGGCAGATCCTGTCCGACGGCGGCCATGTGAGCCGCAACCCAGCTTTGCTGGTGGAGATCATGCTCGACCTGCTGCCACTCAGGCAGTGCTTCGCCTCGCGCAAGCTGGCGCCGCCACCGGCGCTCGTCGGGGCCATGCAGCGAATGTTCGGGATGCTTCGCCTCATGCGGCTCGGAGATGGCATGCTGGCGCGCTTCAACGGCGTGGCTGTGGCGGTGCCTGCGGGGCTGGCGACGGTGCTCGCCTATGACGATCACCAGGGCGGACAGGCGAAGGAGGCGCACGCATCGGGCTACGCACGTCTCGAGCGGGGCAGCACCGTCATCATCTTCGACCACGGCGCGCCACCGCCGCTCGAGCTCGCGGGGGCGGCACACGCCGGCTGCCTGTCGTTCGAGATGAGCAGCGGCACGCAGCTCCTGTTCGTCAACGGTGGCGCGCCCGGCCCTGCGGACGGCGACTGGCTCGACGCGGCGCGCGCGACAGCGAGCCACAACACGCTGACGGTTGCCGACACCGCATCGTCGGAGCTGATCCGGCACGGCCCGCTCGCAGCGCTGATCGGGGCGGAACCGATCCGCGGCCCGGCGACCGTCAGGGTCAAGGTCGAGGAGCATGGCGGCAATCTCGAGCTCACGGCCCGGCACGACGGTTACGTGGACCGGTTCGGGCTCATCCACGTACGGACGATCGCACTCAACGGCTCGGGGCGGCGGCTCGTCGGCATCGACCGTCTCGAAGGACGCAGGGGGCCGTCCGAGAAGGAGCTGCCCTTTGCCATCCATTTCCATCTCGCGCCCGATGTCTCCTGCCGCCGGGGCGAAACGCCGGGGACGGCCATGGTCACGCTGAGAAACGGCGAGGCATGGACGGTGACCGTCGAGGGCGCGACGCTGTCGATCGAGGAAAGCACCTACTTCGCCGACTCGGCGGGACCCCGCCCGTCACTGCAATTGACGGCGCGGGGTACGACACGAGGCGCGACCGAGGTCCGCTGGGTGGCCGAGGCGCGGGGATAAGGGCAGCCTTCCGCAGGGGAGAGCCGATGGCTCGGGTCCCGCTGCCCATTGTCCGGCACAAAAGGTGGGGAACGCGGCCGAAGGCGCGATTTCCTGACCCAGCCGTCCGTGGTAGCTGGCGGCAGACAAACGAGAATGGCAGCGGACACAAGTCGGCTGCTCTCGCCTCAGCCGTCGAAAGGACAAGCCGGCATGCCGCAGACGAACAAGATCCGCCGGGCGCTCATTTCTGTCAGTGACAAGGCTGGGCTTCTCGACCTCGCGAGGGCGCTCACCGAGCACCAGGTCGAACTCGTTTCGACGGGCGGCACCTCGGCGGCGCTAAAGGGTGCGGGGCTCCGCGTGCGCGACGTCGCAGATCTGACCGCCTTCCCCGAGATGATGGATGGCCGGCTCAAGACCCTGCACCCTCGCGTACACGGCGGCCTCCTGGCGGTGCGCGGCAATGCCGAGCACGAGGCCTCTGCGCGCGAGCACGGCATCGAGCCGATCGATCTTCTGGTCGTCAACCTCTACCCGTTCGAGCAGACGGTAGCGAAGGGTGCGCCGTTCGACCAGTGCGTCGAGAATATCGACATCGGAGGCCCAGCGATGATCCGGGCAGCGGCCAAGAACCATGCCGGAGTCACCGTTGTCGTCGACCCACAGGACTACGACGCGCTGCTTACCGAGATGGCCGAGCACGGCGGCGGCACGACGGCCGCCTTCCGGACCAGCATGGCAGCGAAGGCGTTCGCGCGCACGGGGGCTTACGACGCGGCCATAAGCGGCTGGTTCGCGGACAAGCTCGGCGAGACCGCGCCCACCTATCGTGCGTTCGGCGGCAGGCTCGTGCAGGAGCTGCGCTACGGCGAAAACCCGCATCAGACGGCCGCTTTCTATGCCGCTGGCGGGCGCCGGCCTGGCGTGGCAACGATCACCCAGCACCAGGGCAAGGAGCTCTCCTACAACAACTTCAACGACACGGACGCCGCGTTCGAGCTCGTATCCGAGCTCGATCCCGCTCAGACGGCGGCAGTCGCCATCATCAAGCACGCGAACCCGTGCGGCGTCGCGACGGGAGCCACGCTCAAGGACGCCTATCTGGCGGCGCTACGCTGCGATCCTGTCAGCGCGTTCGGCGGCATCATTGCCTGCAACCGCACCATCGATGCGGAGGCAGCAGAGGAGATGACGAAGATCTTCACCGAGGTCGTGATCGCGCCCGACGCGACGGAGGAGGCCAAGGCCGTGTTCGCGGCAAAGAAGAATCTGCGGCTGCTCACGACGGGAGGGCTAGCCGACCCGCGCGCACCAGGCCTCGTCGTACGCTCGCTCGCGGGCGGCTTCCTCGTTCAGTCGCGCGACAACGGCGTCATCGACGACATTGCGCTGGGGATCGTCACCAAGCGCGCGCCGACGCCCGAGGAGCTCGCAGACCTCAAGTTCGCGTTCAAGGTTGCCAAGCACGTCAAGTCGAATGCCATCGTCTACGTCAAGGGCGGCGCGACGGCTGGCATCGGTGCCGGCCAAATGAGCCGTGTCGACAGCACGCGCATTGCGGCGTGGAAGGCGGCGGAGGCGGCGAAAGCGGCCGGTCTCCCCGAGACGCTGACCAAGGGCTCCGTTGTGGCATCGGACGCCTTCTTCCCGTTCGCGGACGGGCTCATCGCGGCGGCGGAGGCGGGCGCGACCGCCGTCATCCAGCCGGGCGGATCGATGCGGGACGAGGAGGTCATCGCCGCCGCCGACGAGCGTGGTCTCGCAATGGTGTTCACGGGGTTACGGCATTTCAGGCATTGACAGGCGCCGTACGCCCGCCTTCCGGCGGGCGTCGCGCTTTGCCTCACGATGCGACGCGGATAGTGGATGGCCCGGGCATTCGCAGCTAGCGCCGTTCGCTCCCGGCAAGCTGGCGCTCGATGAGGGCGGAGTAGCGGCTCATGGCGAAGCAGAATATCCAGAAGATGGCACCAGCGAACACATAGCCGGTGGCCGCGGTCTCCGGCGAAAACCACGTCGAATCCGACTGGATCGACTGCTGCACGATGCCGAGCAGGTCGAAGAGACCGATGATGAGCACGAGGCTCGTATCCTTGAAGAGCGATATGAACGAATTGACGATACCGGGGATGACGAGGCGGAGCGCCTGCGGCAGCACGACGAGTCCCATCTTCTCCCAGTAGGACAGTCCGAGCGCGTCCGCCGCCTCATACTGGCCGCGCGGGATGGCCTGCAGGCCGCCGCGGATGACCTCGGCGAGATATGCGGCCGAGAACAGCGCGACGCCGACCAGGGCGCGCAAGAGCTTGTCGATGGTGACGTCGGGCGGCAGGAACAGCGGCAGCATCACGGAAGCCATGAACAGCACGGTGATGAGCGGCACGCCGCGCACGACCTCGATGAAGCCGATCGAGAGCCAGCGCACGATGGGGAGCGCGGACTGACGCCCGAGAGCGAGCAGGATGCCGAGCGGAAACGAGCCCGCAATGCCAACGCTCGCGACCACGAGCGTGACGAGCAGACCGCCCCAGCTCGCGGTCTTGACGTGCGGGAGCCCGAGCACGCCGCCCGTGAGCAGCACGAAGGCGAGTACTGGGAAGGCAACCAGCATGTAGAGCGTGAGCCACAGCTTGCCAGGGACACGGGGGATCATGAGCGGCACGAGGCCGGCGAGCGCGAGAGCGTAGGTGAGGTTCACCCGCCAGCGCTCGGCGTCGGGATAGCGGCCGTACATAAAGAGACCCATCTTGGCTTTGATGAACGGCCAACACGCTCCGCTACCCGGCGCGGCACAGGCTCGGCCGTCCTCGCCGTTCCAAACGGCGCGCACAATCGCCCAGTCGACAAAGCCGGCGACGATCTCCCACACGAGCCACAAGCCTACGACCGTGAGCAGGCCATTGCTCCTGGACGAGAACAGATTGGCTCGCAGCCACTCGAGCGACCGGCGGAGAGCCGTCTCGAGCGAGGTTGCGCCCGAAAGGTCAAGCATTGGCGCCTCCGTGCATCACTTCGTTCCCTAGGCCCTGCACTCAATTCGGATGGCACATCGACGCGAGGGATTTTGGCGGCCTGGCAGACGCAAGGACGCTGCAAATCTATTCGGCTCACAGGACCTTGCGACGCGCCCCTGGGCCAAAATCACCGCGCCACCGGCGCCGGAGAGCCGAGAACGCCCGACGGCGCCGTCGAAGCGCTTAACCGATGCCAGGGCATCTCCCGGCACGCTTCTCCTGGCCCTCAAATGCTCTTGGCTCGTCGATGGACCATCCGGATCGAGTACACGTCCAAGAAGCTGGACGTCGCGGTCGCTTTCCGCACCCCCGTGCGGCGGGGGAGGAGCAGCCTCAGCGAGGCGCACGCTGCCGATTTCCGACATCATCCTACCTCCCCACCGGCGCAAGGCGCGCGTTCAGCAGGTTCATGGCGAGCGAGATCGTGAGGCTGAGGAACAGATAGCCCGCCATGGTGACGAGGATCACCTCGACGGCCTGGTTGGTAAGGTTCAAGACCGTACCGGCAAAGACCGAGACGAGGTCAGGATAGCCGATGGCGACCGCGAGCGAGGAGTTCTTGGTAAGGTTCAAGTACTGGTTGGTCAGCGGCGGAACGATGATGCGCAAGGCCTGCGGTACGACGACGAGGTGCAGCGCCTGCGCCTTCGAGAGGCCGAGGGCGGCGGCGGCCTCGCGCTGGCCGCGCGGTACGCCGAGGATACCGGCACGCACGATCTCGGCTATGAAGGCAGCGGTATAGACCGTGAGCCCGACGACGAGCGCGGCCGCCTCGGGGAGGATCACCATACCGCCCTCGACGTTGTAGCGTCCGAGCGCGGGATAATCCCAGGCGAGCGGAACGCCGCTCCAGACATAGGCTGCGACCGGCAACAGCACGACGAGCGCAAGGCCGATCGGTCCAGCGGCAAAGGATTGCCCGGTTTGCTGCCGTTGCCGGCGCGCGAGATGAACGAGCAAGGCAGCCATCGCGACTGCGGCAAAGGTCGCGACGCAAATGGTCTCGAGGGCCGCGGCGCCAACCGGTGCCGGCAGGTAGAGGCCGCGGCGGTTGAGGTAGCCGCCGAAGCTCAGCGCGATGCTGTCGACGGGCATCGGCAAGGCGCGCAGCGCGGCGAAGTACCAGAACAGGAGCTGCAACAGAAGGGGCACGTTGCGCACGATCTCGACGTAGGCGAGCGAGAGCCTGGCGATGAGCCAGTTCGAGGACAGGCGGCCTAAGCCCAGCAGGAAGCCGACGACGGTCGCGAGCGCAATTCCGAGAAGCGCGACCACGAGCGTATTCACGAGCCCGACCTCGAAGGCGCGTCTGAAGGTCGAGGTCGCCTCGTAGGCGAGGAGCTTCTGCGAGATGTCGAAGCCAGCCGTGCGGTCGAGGAAGGCGAAGCCAGAGGCAACGTTCTGCTTCCTCAGGTTGGCGGCGACGTTGTCTGCGATCTCCCAGCCAACGACGATCAGTGCCAGCACGGCGAGCGACTGGTAGACCACCGCACGAACCTCGGGGCGACCCCACGACAGGCGCACGGTCTCGAAGGGGGGTGGGAGTAGCGGTCCGGCCCGCCGGGGTCGTTGCATCGCATCTTCCTCACGAATCGACGGAGACCACAGTAGGTCGATCGGGCCGGCGTGTCATGGGTGGGCTCGATCCCGGCAGACGGCTCGGAAGGGTGCCCCATGAGACGGCTCAACCGCCCAAGACCCGCGCTGCACTTCGGCCGACGACCATCACGCGCTTGGGGCGTCTTCACGCTAGGCTTGCCGGCCGGCGTCTAGCGGCACACCCAGCCGAGGCCACGGTCGAAGTGAAAGTGGTTCTTGTGGGCCACGTTGTAGCGAGGGCCCAACGCTGCCCGGAAGTAACGGCAAGACTTGGCGTGAATGGCGTGCAGAAAGTCTGCCTCCGGGCCACTGCCGCTCCAGTCCTTGAGGATGCTGATCTTGTGGCCGTCCTCGAGGGTGAAGGCGGCCAGATCGATGGCGTTTGCGGTGGCATGCTGGCTGCGGCGGTTGGCGAAGAACCGCGAGCCGACGATGTTGCGGCAGTCGTAGGTGCCGAGGTCCTCGATCGCTGCGACGCGCTTGCCAAAGGCGGCCACGGCAGCGGGCTGCACGTCGTGCTCGATCCAGAGCGTCAGAGCTGCCGCCATCTCGCAGGTGAGCTTGTCGACGCCGATCTTCACCCCGCCCGCGGTCGAGAACTTGACACCGTTGACGAGCCCGCAGCCGTTCTTGACCGGCACGTCGGGAACGGCAGCGGCGTCGATGTGGGGTTCCTTCAGGGCGGCCTGACAAAGGCCGGCGTCGCGACGGAGGACGGCGAGCTTGGCGTCGACGAAGAAGCCCGGGTCCGTCTCGAACGAGATCGGCGCGAAGGGACTGTAGCGCTGCGGCACGAGCCCGAGCCAGAAAGAGCCGGCTGCTGCGGCGGCGATGAGAAACACCAGGACGATGAGCTTGATCGTAGTGGCCAGCCTGCGCATATCCCTGCTCCTGCCGCTTGCCCGGCGGACAGTACAGGACAACGCGGAACCGGACAAACAGGCCGGACGGCAGGAAAAATGCGAAAGGCCGGCGCAAGCCGGCCTTTGCCCCTCGTTGCGGCCGTGGCCTCTAGTCGGCGAGGCGCAGGTTGTTCAGATGCTGAGCGATCTCGACGAAGGCAGCGCGCAGCTCGTTGCCGTTCGAGGCATTGAAATAGTGATCGGCCGTGGAGGCACAGGACCTGAGCAGGCTCTGAGCGTCCGGGGGCGACATGAAGGCGATGCTATAGATCACCACGTCGTTGCTCTTCATGTTGGAGCAAAGGGCGCGGGCCTGTACGGCGGAGTCGCCATTGATGCCGACGTACCAGGTGTTGAACTCGCCGTCGGTCATAAGCACAACCGCCTTGATGGTCCGGCCATCGCGGTAGGCCACCGGCTCGCTCGACGACGGCCACACCGAGCGCCAGTTCGGAGAGATGAGGTAATCGGCCCATGCTGCGCCGATGTGGCCAGCCGTGCTGCCGCCGGCGGTGAGGTTGCCGACCACCGTCTTCAACGCGTTGGCATCGTTGGTGAGCGGGATCACGGACGCGGTCGGGCAGTAGAGCGTCGACTTCCAGCCGAGCCAGGCGCCACTGGCGGGAACTGCGTCGGTGAAGGCCTCTGCGCCGCCGCGCTCGTGGACGCAGCCGTTGCTGGATGCGTTGTTGGTGGCAAAGCGGGCGTAGGAGCCAGCGTTGACGCTCGCGGAGTAGGGCGCAATGCCGATGCGGACCTTGTTATTGCTGCCGCCAGACGGCAGCAGGATGTCGATGAGGTCCTTGGCGGCGTTGCGGAGGTCGACGATCTTGGAGCCCGACATGGAGCCGGTCACGTCGAGGGCCATGCCGAGCTCGATGTCGCGCTGGTCCGAGAGAACGGCAGAGCTGACTCCGAGATTGATCCTCTCAAAGCCGTCGACGCGGGTGATGAGCATCGGCACGTCGCCCCTGATGTCGACGGTGACCGAACCCGCCCGGCGATCGAGACTGAACCGGACGTCGGAGATGTTGGCGAAGCTGTTGCCCGACGACTTGACGTTCTCGTCGAAGAACTTGCGGCCGAGCTCCTGAACGTCGGCGTCGGAGAGCCGGCCATCGAGCATGGCGCGTCCGGCAGCGAGCGCGGCACCGTCGGCAGCTGCCATGATCTTGCTCTTGGCGTGATAGGTGCGGCCGTAGTCGATGGCGAGCCCCATGGACATCAGCAGTACCATTGCCATCAAGGCGAAGATCATGGCGACGGTTCCGCGCTCGTCGCCGGCGATGGAGCGGCTCAGAGTGGTGAGGCGGGCGAACATCGTTGTCTCTCCTTGAAACAGCGGCACTTGCTGCGGAGTGATCTGCAAAGGCGGGTCCGATCGGCCGACGAGGGCCGTCTTGAGGGCCGCCAAGCTCCTTCGTGGTTGAAAATCCGTTACCCCCGCCGCGCGGATTGCCGGAACACGGGCGGTGGGTCGTTAACCGGTTGATGACCGGCAACGCGCTTTGGTGAACGGAACGTTCAGGACCTCGTTTACTAGTCCGGAAATGGTGCAGCCGCGGAGCGGTCGCCCCAAATTGGGTCACGCCGGCACGCCTGCGTTCACATGATCCGTCCCGTCCCGAGGGCAGAACGATCTCAGAAGTCAGACGCGATGCCGTTCTTCTCCCAGTCGCCGTAGCGGGCCGGATCGGGACCCTTGCGGCCGCCTGTCTCGGGCGGGACGGGTCGCGCTTCGGCGTCGCGAGCCCTGCGGCGGGCCTCAGCCTCTGCAAGCGCGCGCTCGGCGGCCGGCGTCAGGGGGGGGCTGGGCTCAGAGGCTTGATCCGTCATGGCATTCCTCTGTGTCACCGCCTGCTGGCGATCAGGGGGCTGGTGGTTTAACCTACCGTATCCCATATATCAGCGCGTCCGAGGCTGGCGGCAATGCCAGCCGGCGGTTTGTCACGCGTTCAAGGTCAAGGACATCCGGAGACGCCCTCGATGCCGATGAACTACACCCGCACCGCGCTGCTGCTCGTTGCGCTGACGGCCATTTTCGTCGCCATGGGCAACGTCATCGGCGGCACACAGGGGATGGTGATCGCGTTCGCTGTCGCGCTCGTCATGAACCTCCTGTCGCTGTGGAAGTCCGACACCATGGTGCTCGCCATGTTCAAGGCGCAGGAGATCGACCAAGGGTCTGCTCCCGACCTGTTCGCCCTGGTGCGCGAGCTGGCACGGCGGGCCGAGCTGCCAATGCCGCGCGTCTACATTATGCACTCGCCCCAGCCGAACGCCTTTGCGACCGGCCGCAGCCCGGAGCGTGCCGCGGTCGCGGTGTCGACCGGCCTGCTCGATACCCTTAGCCGCGAGGAAGTGGCGGGCGTCGTCGCGCACGAGCTCGCTCACATCAAGAACCGGGATACGCTGACCATGGCGGTCGCCGCTACCATCGGCGGAGCCATCTCCATGCTCGCGCAATGGATGCAGTTCGGCATGCTGTTCGGCGGCGGCAACCGCGACGAACGCGGCGGCGGCGTCGGTTTCCTCGGCGCGCTGGCGGCCATGATCGTGGCACCGATGGCAGCAGGCCTCGTGCAAATGGCTATCAGCCGCTCGCGCGAGTACCAGGCCGACCGTATGGGTGCCATGATCGCCGGCAATCCGCGCTGGCTGGCGTCGGCGCTGGCCAAGATCTCGAACGCTGCCAAGCGTATCCCTAACCCGGACGCGGAGGCGGTGCCGGCTGCCGCTCACATGTGCATCGTAAATCCGCTCTCGGGGCGCGGCGTCGACAACTGGTTCTCGACCCATCCCTCGACGGAGAACCGCATCGCGGCACTCGAGGAGCTCGCTCGCGAAATGGGCCAGCTCGGCGGCACTGCCAGCTTCGACGACCTCGGTGCCGGTCCGACGCTTGCTAGCGACGATGCTGCCGGCCCTGCAGGTCCGTGGTCGGCGGCCGCGAGGGAGAGCCGTCGCCCGCGCGGGCCGTGGGGGTAAAGCAGCCCCCCCTCGAAGCAGACCCTCGTCAGGGACGCCCGTGAGGCCGTTCCCCCGTTCCTCGGTCGCGCATTTCGACCGCCACCGGCAATTCCTGTGGCGTTCGAGCCAAAGGCGCCTTATCCCGCGGTAACCGGCAAGACGAGACGCGGAGCAGGCGTGAACAACGACAAGTCGCAACAAGCAAAGGCGCGTATGGGACAGCCCAAGGGTGGGGCTTCGCCCAAAGCGGACCTGGTCTCCCGGCGCGCCGGAAAGCCCAAGGCTCCGGCGCGCAAGCAGCCGCCGGGTCTCGAGGCGCGGGAGCTCGCGGTCGAGATCCTGATGCTTGTGCTCGACAAGCACCTCGCACTCGACGAGGCGGCCGCGCAGTCGTTCGCGAGCCCGCGCTTCCAGACCCTCCAGCCCCGCGACCGCGCCCTGGCGCGGCTCCTCGCCACAACTGTGCTCCGCCGTTACGGCGAGCTGACGGAGGTGCTGGGCTCCTTTCTGTCGAAGCCACTCGCGGCGTCGAAGAGCGGGCGCGTGCCCTACATTCTGCTCGTCGGCGCCGCGCAGCTCCTGATCCTCGCGACGCCGCCGCACGCCGCCATCAGCCTCGCGGTCGACCAGGCGGGCCAAGATCCCAAGGGCGCGCACTTGAAGGGCCTCACCAACGCCGTGCTGCGCAAGGTCGCGGGTGAAGGCAAGGCGCGGCTCTCGGCGCTGGACGCGATTGCCGTCAACACGCCAGTGTGGATGATGGAGCGGTGGACCCGCGCCTACGGCGCCGATACGGCACGGCGCATCGCGGCGGCGTCTCTGAGCGAAGCTCAGCTCGACCTTTCAGTGAAAGCGGACCCCGAAGGCTGGGCCAACAAGCTCGGCGGCATGCTGCTGCCGACTGGCTCGGTGCGGCTTGCCATGCATGGTCCCGTCAGTGAGCTGCAAGGCTTCAGCGAGGGCGCCTGGTGGGTGCAGGATGCGGCGGCCGCACTTCCCGCGCGACTTCTCGGCGATGTCGCGGGACAGCGCATCCTGGACCTCTGCGCGGCGCCCGGTGGCAAGACGGCCGAGCTCGCGGCGCGCGGCGCGCAGGTGACGGCGGTCGACGTCAAGCCAGAGCGGCTCAAGCGCTTGCGGGAGAACCTTACGCGGCTAGGGCTCGGAGCTGACTGCATCGCAGCGGATGCTGCGACGTGGTCTCCGGGGCGAACGTTCGACGGCGTACTCCTCGACGCGCCCTGCACCGCGAGCGGCACGATACGGCGGCATCCCGACATCCTGCACCTCAAGCGCTCCTCCGATCTCGCGCAGATTCTGCCCCTGCAGAGGGCGCTGCTCGACAACGCCGCGCGGCTCGTCGCTCCGGGCGGCACGCTCGTTTATGCGACGTGCTCGCTCGAGCCCGAGGAAGGAGAGGCGCAGGTGGCGTGGTTCCTGTCGGCGCACGCCGACTTCGCGCGCAAGGCCGTGACGGCGGTAGAGCTCGGTGTCGGTACGGAATCGATCACGGCCGAGGGCGACGTGCGAACCTTGCCGTTCCATATGGCGGGAAGCGGCGACGTGCCGGGCGGGTGCGACGGGTTCTATGCGGCGCGGCTGGTGCGAAAGGCAGTCGCGTAGGGCTCGCGACCGTCGCCGTACCGCTCTGCCTACCGTGCCGAGGCTGCGGTCGCCGTCTCGTCCGGCTTGGCAGCAGTCCCGACGGGCTGAAGCGCGAACTGCAGCAGGACCGTGCGCTGCAGGAAGCGATTGAAGTTGTCGTCCGAGATCAACGTGAGGATCGTCTCGCCCCTGGCATCGGTCGAGATCGCGAGCCCTTCCATGTTGTCGATCTCCTGGCCCATGTCGGCGGCGAGCAGCGTCTCGCGCGGGGCGACCGCGCCGGCCTTGATCGCAACGGCCGGAACGCGTGAGAGGCGCATCTTGACGCCCTCGGCCCAACGGAAGCGGCGCTCCAGAAGAACGAGACTGCCGTCGGGCAGGCCCTTCGCGTCGGTCACCTCGAAACCGCCCGAGCCCGCGATGTCGAAGCGGGCGGGCCTGTCCCCGGTCCAGATCCACGCCGCCTGCCGACCATCGCGGCTGGCGTTTTCGGCAATGGCGACGACCGCTCCCTTGTGATCGCCGCCTGCAAGAACGGCCACGGTCTCGAAGCCGTTCATACGCATGGCCTTGGCTTCCTCGGGCATGGCGAGGTAAGCCGCTGGGGCGCCGAGACCCTTCATCGTGAGGGGGAAGCGGCCAATGCGATCGTTCTGCTCGAAGGCGACGAGCACGCTGCCTTCGTCCAGACTGCCATTTTCGAGCACGATCGATTCGGCGTCGCGGTCGCGGCGACGAGCGAGCACTTTGCCGTCTTTGGCGCGCAGGGGACCGAGCTTGGCGTTCGTCAAGCCTGCGAGGCGGCCTTTGGCGTAAGTCAGGTCGGCCTTCATCCAGGCGCCAGCGTCGGAGACGGTCAGCAGCGACTTGCCGTCGGGCGACAGGACGAGGCCCGACCAGCCGCCGAAGTTGCTGGACGGCGAGGTGAGCACGAGCCCGCCGCGCCATTCCAGGGCACCGAACCTCGTTCGCGCCGCATCGGCGTGGTCGAAGGCAGCGATCGAGCGCGCCTCGACGCCGACCGGGCCCGTCACGAGCCGGGACGTGTCGGGCTTGACGGACTGCGCGACCGCCCAGCTGCCGGTCATCGCGAGACCCAGGCCGAGCGTCACGATCTTGCGTTTCCAGCCGCCTGTCGGACGGACGAGGCGGTCAAGCAGGGATCGATGGCTATTCATCGCCGGCCACGACCTTTGGCGTTGTGGCTTGGACGCGGGCGAACGGCCTGACGGCCGCGGTGGGCAGCGGGGCCTGCGGGCATCGGCAGGGACTTCTCCTCGAACAACTCGACCAGCTTGTCGGTCATAGCGCCAGCAAGCTCGGACGGATCGGTGATGGTGACCGCGCGCCGGTAGTAGCGCGTGACGTCGTGGCCGATGCCGATGGCGATCAGCTCGACTGGCGAGCGGGTCTCGATCTCCTCGATAACTTGGCGCAAGTGATGCTCCAGGTAGCCGCCGGAATTGACCGACAACGTGCTGTCGTCGACCGGAGCGCCATCGGAGATCATCATCAAAATGCGGCGCTGCTCGGGCCGAGCCAAGAGCCGCTTATGAGCCCAGGTCAACGCCTCGCCGTCGATGTTCTCCTTGAGGAGCCCCTCGCGCATCATCAATGCCAGAGATCTCTTGGCACGCCGCCAAGGCGCATCGGCAGTTTTGTAGATAATGTGCCTCAAATCGTTGAGACGGCCCGGCTCGGGGCCTTTACCCGCCGCTAACCACTTCTCGCGCGACTGGCCACCCTTCCAGGCCCTGGTCGTGAAGCCCAGGATCTCGACCTTGACGCCGCAGCGCTCGAGCGTGCGGGCCAGAATGTCGGCGCAGCAGGCTGCAACCATGATCGGGCGACCGCGCATGGAGCCCGAGTTGTCGAGGACGAGCGTGACGACGGTATCGCGAAAGTCGGTATCGCGCTCGCGCTTGAACGAGAGCGGGTGCATGGGGTCGACCACGACGCGCATGAGCCGCGCGGCATCGAGGGTGCCCTCCTCGAGGTCGAAGTCCCAGCCGCGGTTCTGCTGGGCCAGCAGTCGACGCTGGAGCCTGTTGGCAAGGCGGGCAACCGCGCTCGACAGGTTCTTCAGCTCCTTGTCGAGAAAGGCGCGAAGCCGCTCGAGCTCGTCGGGAGAGGACAGCTTCTCGGCCTCGACCTCCTCATCGAACTCTTTCGTATAGACCTTGTAGCCGAAGTTCTCCGGCGCATCGAGAACGGACTGGTTCGGGCGCCACGGTTCGCTGCTCTCGGCTTCCTCCGGGGCGTCGTGCTCGTAGTCGAATTCCTCGGTCGAAGCTGCGTTCTCGGTTTCGCCGACGTCGCCCTCCTCGCCCTCGGCACGCTCGTCCTCGGCGGCCTTCTCCTCGCCCTCGCTGCCCTCGCCCTCGCTCTCGGAGCTCTCCTCGCCGGCTTCGGGCTTCTGCTCCTCTGCGGCCTCGCTTTCTTCGTTGTCCTCCGTCTGACTGGCTTCCTCGGGCATGTCGAGCACGCGCAGGAGGTCGCGCACGAGGCGACCGAAGGCGGCCTGGTCCCCGGCCGAGCGCTCGAGCTTGTTGAGCATCCTGCCGGCCTTGCCCTCGATCGCAGGACGCCAGAGATCGACGACGGCTTTTGCAGTCGCGGGCGGCGCCCGGCCCGTGAGCTTCTCACGGATCAGGAGCGAGAGCGCGTCCTCGAGAGGGGCGTCCTCGAGCCGGGTCACCTTGGCGTAGCGACCGTGGGCATAGACATCCTCCGTCTTGGCGGCGAGGTTATCGGCCATGCCCGACATGCGGTTGGCGCCCAAGGCCTCGACGCGGGCCTGCTCTGCGGCCTCGAACACGGCGCGGGCATCTCCGGTTGCAGGCGCGAGCTTGCGGTGAAGGCGCGCATCGTGGCAGGCGGCGGTGAGCGAGAGACTGTCGGCCCAGCCGCGCAGCACGGCGATCTCGCGCGCCGAGGGCACGCGCGACGGCTCGGGCAAGTGGGCCGTATGGCCTTCGAGCGAGGGGCGGTTGGGGCCGAAGCTGACGGCGAGCTCCGCGTCTCCGGCAATCGCGCGGCAGGCGAGGCCGAGCGCGCGCTTGAACGGCTCGGCCGGGGCTTCCTTGCGTTTCGGGGGCGGGGTGGTCATGTCGGGGGAGCGTGTCGTTACGGCATCCCTACTGTCTAGCCGGAAGGCGCGGAAATGGCGAGATTAATCCAGCGTTTCTCGGTGCCGTGAAGGACACCGTTGATGAAGGTGGCCTCGAAGCGGGCGTAAGGCCAGGCGTCGCCCTGCCAGGATACCCGCTCCATGCGGATCTCTGGCGTGTCGATCTCGACCTTGTGGACGCCATCGCAGCCGAGGCGGGCGATCACGTCGGCGTCAGTCATCCTCTCGAGGGCGAGCGCGTCGATGGCCGGCTCCGTGACGGCACAGGCGCTTGCCGGCAGGCTCCAGCGGGCGACGGCGAGGCCCGTCCATGCTGTGACGAGGCCGAGCAGAGCAACGCCGAGGACGAGCTTGAAGAACAGCCGAATGGCGCGGAGCATGGGAGCCTCAGCAGGACGTGGGCTGGATGTCGGCCCACCGTGCTGCGCGACGGTCGACGCGGCTGTTCCGCGTGACACACAACTCTGGTCAAGCGTTGCCCCGCCGACTGGCCGCAATCCCTCGTATCGAGCGAGTCCCGGAGGGTGGGGCGCCGCAGGGTCAGCTCAGAGCCACGTTGGCGGCGCTCTCGGGGAGCTCCTCGCCGAAGCAGCGCTGGTAGAACTCGGCGACCATGGGTCTCTCGAGCTCGTCGCACTTGTTCAGGAAGGTCACGCGGAAGGCGAAGCCCACGTCGTCGAAGATGACCGCGTTCTCGGCCCAGGTCATGACCGTGCGCGGGCTCATGACGGTCGAGAGGTCACCGTTGACGAAGGCCTGGCGCGTGAGATCCGCCACACGGACCATGTTCGACACCATCTTGCGGCCGACGTCGGACTTGTTGAAGGTCTTGACCTTCGACAGCACGATCTTGGCCTCGTCGTCGTGGGGCAGGTAGTTCAAGGTGGCGACGATCGACCAGCGGTCCATCTGGCCCTGGTTGATCTGCTGCGTGCCGTGGTAGAGGCCCGACGTGTCGCCGAGGCCGATGGTGTTGGTGGTGGCGAAGAGACGGAAGGCCGGGTGCGGGCGGATGACTTTCGACTGGTCGAGGAGCGTCAGCTTGCCCGAGACCTCGAGCACGCGCTGGATGACGAACATGACGTCCGGGCGGCCGGCGTCGTACTCGTCGAAGACGAGGGCGGTGTTCGACTGCAGTGCGTAGGGCAGGATGCCCTCGCGAAACTCGGTGACCTGCTTGCCGTCCTTCAGGACGATGGCATCCTTGCCGACGAGATCGATGCGCGACACGTGGCTGTCGAGGTTGACGCGAATGCACGGCCAGTTGAGACGCGCGGCGACCTGCTCGATGTGGGTCGACTTGCCGGTGCCGTGATAGCCCTGAATCATCACGCGCCGGTTGTGCTTGAAGCCGGCAAGGATGGCGAGCGTGACCTCACGGTTGAAGAGATAGTCCGGGTCGAGGTCGGGGACGTGTGCGTCGGGCTTGGAGTAGGCCGGAACCTCGAGGTCGCTGTCGATGCCGAACAGTTGGCGCACCGAGACCTTCATGTCCGGCAGGCCGGCCTGGCCCTGGACGGAGGTTGCTTCAGCGAATTCAGCCATGAGTGTCTCGTTGTCCGGTGTCGTGGAGGCAGGCGCGGGGCGGGGGCAGTCAGAGGGCCCGGGCCCCCGGCCGTATAGCATGGCCCCTGGGCCTCAAGCCAAGCCCGCCTGCTTCAAATAGTTATAGGCCTGGATGATCTCGCGCAACTTCTCCTCGGATCGGGTGTCGCCGCCGTTGGCGTCCGGGTGATGCTGCTTCACAAGCTCCTTGAAGCGCGCCTTGATGTCGTCCCGCGAGGCCGTCTCGCCCAGGTGCAGGACATCGAGGGACTTTTTCTCGAGCGGCCGCAGGGTGCGGCGCGGAGGCTCGGCCTCCCGCTGCTTGCTCCTCCAGGCGGCGAAGGCGCTGGCGGCCCGGGCCTGACCCGTTGCGCGCACGTTGGCCTCGGCCCGCGACAAATTCTCTGCCGCCCCCGAGGCCCAGGCGTTGGCGCCGACTTTCCAGGTCGGGCGGTGGCCGGTGGCTGCGTCCTTCTGGAAGTCGGTGACCTCAGCCGCGGACATGCCGTCGAAGTAGTTGTAGGACGCATTGTACTGACGGACATGGTCCATGCAGAAGTTGTAGTACTCACCGTCCTTGCCGCGGCCCTTGGGCGCCTTGTGGCCGCCGGGCTTGTCGCAGCCCTTCCACTGGCAGGCTGGCCCATGCCTGGACGCGCTCTCCTCGCCCGCGGCCTGCCGGCGCGAGATGCGGATGCTATCGAAGTATTTCGAGTCGAGTTTCATGGGCGCACGAGTATGCTGGCAGCGAGCGCCGGGCACAAGCGCCGCGACGGCGGGACGAGGACCAGAGTTGCCGCAGGGTCACGGGCAAGCCCCGGGTGTGAGCCAGGGAATTAAGGAACATATATGGTTGCCGAGCAGCGGATCAAAGAGAAGCTTTGGATTGCACTCGAGCCGACGAGGCTCGACGTGATCAACGAGAGCGAGAAGCACGCCGGGCATCGCTCGTCCCCAGGGACGGGCGAGAGCCACTTCCGCATCCTGATCGTGTCACCGAAGTTCGCGGGACTGAGCCGGGTGGCGCGACACAGGATGGTCAACGAGGCGCTGGCAGACGAACTCCGCGGGGGCATCCATGCGCTCGCGCTTGCCACCTACGCTCCGGGCGAGGAGGTCAGGGGCTAGCGATGGCGTGTGTCTCCGCGCGTGGTGAAACACGCGCGACCACGCCATCGCGCACTTCCCCGTGGGAGCGGCGACTAGATCGGGGCTCAGCGCGAAACCGGGCGCCATCGCCACATGCGACCCGATCTCGCCAGACGAGGGCCAGAGACACCGTGTCTCTCAACTGCTCAAGCTGCGGCGGCGCCTCTGCGTCCGCCCGTCGTCACGCGCGGCGGGACCGCCATGCTCTCCTCGCGCTCGTCATCCGGTGCGCCCCAGAAGGAGGCTAGCGTCGGGCCGTTCTCGATCCTGATGTCGCGGCGGAAGAAGTCGCGGATCTCGGACAGCCAGACGCGGCGGCCCATGCGCGCGTACCAGCGCATGCCGTGACTCTGCGCGGGATCACGGTTGAAGTAGGTGCGGATCAGCGCCTTGGGGCGCCCCTGGACTATGGCCTCGATCGCCTTCTGCCACAGAAAGACGCGCAAGGGCGACATGTGCCTCGTCTCGAGCACCTGATGCTTGTAGTCCCAGCGCCGCTGGTCCGTCTGGATCACGCGGCGGTGGGCGGCGCTTCGGAAGAATGGCGTCCAGCGGTGGGGCGTGGTGTGCAGGATGGTGATCTGGTCGGGATCATAGGCAATAAGCTGGCGGAGCGCCTTCCAGTAGTCGCGGTCGCGCTCGTCCTCGAAGCCGAGCACGAGGGTCGCGAGCGACAGGATGCCGTGCTTGCGCATGAGCCTTATCGCCTCGCGATCGGTGCGGGTGGCGCCGCCCTTTCGGATGGCGTCCAGCGTCTCCTCGTCGGTATGCTCGACACCGAGGAGAAAGCGCTCGACGCCGGCCTGGCGGTAGAGGTGGAGAATGTCGGCGTCGCGCACGATGTCGCCGGCGCGCGTGGTGCCGATGATCGTGACATCGACGTTCTCGGCAATGATGGCCTCGAGCAGGGCGCGCCAAGCCTTCTTCGACGTGGTCGGGTTCTCGTCGGCAAGATTGACCAGGTTGACGCCCTGCTCGCGGTGGAGGCGGGCGATCTCGGCCGCGAAACGCTTCGGGTCGCGGTGGCGGAACCGGGTCCAGAAGCCACGCTGGCCGCAGTACGTGCAGAGGTGCGGGCAGCCGCGCGAGAACTGCATGACGACCCCGCGCTTACCACCATAGTAGCCATAGTCCTTGTGGTCGATGAGCTCCCAGGCGACGCGGTAGGCATCGAGATCATTGATGATCGGTGCGGGAGCTGTTCCCACCGTTGCGCCGTTGTCGCGAAAGGCGATGCCACGCACGGTCTTGAGCGGCTTTCCGAGCTCGATGGCGGCGATCAGGCGGACGATGGTGTCCTCGCCTTCGCCGCGGACGATGACGTCAATGTCCTGTACGCGATCGAGTATGTCCATCCAGTGATAGGTAGGATAGACGCCACCGTAGACGATCCAGAGGTGGGGCATCGCCACCTTCAGGCGGTTCGCGAGGGTGACGGCGGTCGGGTGCGCGGAGGTGGAGCCGGAGTGGCCGATGAGCATGGCATCGGGCCGCGCGGCTGCGGCGCGGGCGACGATCTCGTCGGGGCCCAAGGCAGCCAAGTCCGCGTTGAGGAGCTCGACCTCGTGACCAGCGTCGATCAAGGGACCGCCGAGGGCGAGCAATCCCAATGGCGGCAGCTGCTCGCCGGGAATGCGGCTACCGATCGACTGGTGGGGCGGGTTCAGGAGCAGAATGCGCATCGATGGCTCCTCACGCTATGCCGGTGTGAGGTGTTCCGGCTGGCGCCGGGCGCGCTTGGTGGCTTGGTGCAGGCGTCATGACGCTTCCTCCGATGATCGGGTATCCCAACCCCACGCGCATGGTGGCGGCGTCGAGCACGAACCGCGACCGGCGCCCTCCGGCTCCTGCGGCACGGGCTGTCCGTGCAGGCGGCTTGCGGGGCCGACGGTGTACGGGTATGTGAGGATTTGTACGGTTCGGGCGAGCGGCGGTCCGACCGGAAGTGCGTGTCTTGCGGTGGCCGCCGGGGACACACGAGCCATGGCCGAGGCGGCAAGCCGGGATCTCTCGAGCGAGGAGCATCAAGCGATCGCGGCGCGGGTGCGCGAGGAGATCGCGCGCCGGCGCATCTCGCGTCAGAAGCTCGCGGGGGAAGCGAAGGTCTCCATCTCGACCCTCGAGAAGGCGCTGTCGGGACGGCGGCCATTCACGCTCGCAACCATCGTCAGGATCGAAGAGGCGCTCGGAATCGCGCTGCGGAAGGCGACTGCGAGCCGGACCGGAAGCGGAAGCCACAGCGCGATGGCTCCCCACCACGCGCCCGACGAGCTCGGCAGCTATGTGCGCGCCTCCGTGTCATGGCTCGAGGGGTCGTACCTCACCATCATCCCGTCGTTCGGCGAGCGCTCGGCCGTCTATGCCTATCGCACCGACATCACGTGGGACGCGGAATCCAGCGTACTCGCCTTTCGCGAGAGCGAGCGACTCGATGCCGCCTACTCGCACTTCGGACGCGTGTCGGTGCCGAGCCAGACCGGGCACATCTATCTCGTCACCAACCGGCACGGGCAGCACCGGCTGGCGATCCTTGCCCGCCCGACGAGCTCGGGCGAGATGCATGGCGTCCTGACCACGCTGCAGGCCGGGCGCGGCGCACACTTGACGCCGGCGGCGGTGCCGATCGTGCTGGCGCCGATCGCGTCCAAAAAAGACGACACCGTGTTCGGCCGTGTTCCGGCGGGACATGCTGCGTATGCGCGCTATCGGGCGCTGTTGAGGCGGACAATGGACGACGGTTTTGCGGTGATGGTTGGCGTTTGAGGGCAGGTGCGTCGTGGCGCGGGCGGATCGGGCAACCGCTTCACTCGACGGCACCCTTCGCCCGACAGCAAGGACGCCGGTTGGCGGCAGTAACCCGCTGCGGCCGATCGCTCGCCGACGGTACGGCCGGCGTCCTCGCACCATTCGTCCGTTGTCCCATGTCTCACAGACTTGGCTGCGAACGGGTCAACGTATTGACTGAAGTCAACGTATCTCAGGCCCGGAATGGACCAATGCGTCGAGAGCTCAATTCCCGGCGGACCTCGATGCAGCCCGAGATCGTCTTCCAGGCGCGAGGCCTGACCAAGGTCTACCAGACCGGGGACGTCGAGGTTCGCGCGCTCGACGGCGTCGATCTCCAACTCTACAAGGGCGAGTTCGTCGTGCTGCTCGGCCCCTCCGGGTCGGGCAAGTCGACGCTACTCAACATCCTCGGCGGACTCGACTGGGCAACCTCGGGAACATGCCGGTTCAAAGACCACGACTTGACCGTCGACGACGAACGGGCTCTGACCCTCTACCGGCGAGATCACGTCGGGTTCGTGTTTCAATTCTACAATCTCATCCCGTCGCTCACCGCGCGCGAGAACGTGTCACTTTGCACGGAGATCGCCCGCGATCCCATGCCTCCCGAGGAGGCCCTCAGGCTCGTGGGGCTCGGCGAGCGCATGAACCATTTCCCGGCGCAGCTTTCCGGCGGCGAGCAGCAGCGGGTCGCCATCGCCCGCGCCATCGCCAAGAGGCCGGAAGTGCTGCTCTGCGACGAGCCCACGGGAGCCCTCGACAGCAAGACCGGCGTCTGGGTTCTCGAAGCACTGGCCTCGGTCAACGCGGAGTTGGGCACGACGACCGTCGTCATCACTCACAACGCCGCGATCAGGGAAATCGCCCATCGGGTCATCTACATTGCCGATGGGCGCATTGCCCACATCGTCGAGAACGAGCGGAGGCTGGCGCCTTCCGAGATCAGCTGGTGAGGGCGCACCATTGAGCACCCTGGACCGAAAACTGCTTCGTGATCTGCGCCACCTGTGGGCGCAGGCACTCGCCATCCTGCTCGTCATCGCCGCCGGCTTCGCCACGCTCATCCTCGGCGTCGGCGCATACCGCTCGCTCGAGCAGACGCGCGCAGCGTACTACGAGCGCAATGCCTTCGCCGACGTTTTTGCCCGGCTCGAGCGGGCACCCAAATCGCTCGGGAGTCGCATTCTCGAGATCCCGGGCGTCGTGGCGGCAGACCTGCGCATCATGCGTCAGGTCATCATCGACATCGAAGGCATGTCCGAGCCGGCGAGCGGGCTCGCCGTCTCCCTACCCGATTTCAGCCCGGCACACCTCAATCAGCTGACGCTGCGGGCTGGGCGCACGCCCGAGCCGGGTCAGTCCAGTGAAGTCGTTATCAACGACTCCTTCGCGCGTGCCCAACACCTCGGCCCCGGCTCGAGGTTCAGCGCCATCTTCAATGGGCGCAAGCACGAGCTCGAGGTCGTCGGTGTGGCTCTGTCTCCCGAGTTCATCTACGTCCTTGGACCTGGAGACCTCATGCCCGACGATCGGCGCTTCGGCGTGCTGTGGATGTCGGAGACCGCACTCGAAGGCCTGTTCGATCTCGAGGGAGCCTTCAACTCGGTCGCCTTGAAGCTACTGGCTGGAGCAAGCGAGAGCGCGGCGATTGCGCAGCTCGACCGGATCATTGCCCGCTATGGCGGCGTCGGCGCCTACGGCCGCAAGGACCAGATCTCTTATGCCTTCCTAGACAGCGAGCTGCAGCAGCTGTCGGCCATGAGCCGCATCATACCGCCGATCTTTCTCGCGGTTTCTGCATTCCTCGTGAACATGACGCTATCTCGCCTTATCGCACTCGAGCGCGAGCAGATCGGCCTGTTGAAGGCCATCGGCTATAGCAGGCTCGCGGTGGCGGCTCACTACCTCAAGCTCATACTGGTGATCGCCATCCTTGGCTCGCTCGTGGGCGCAATCGCCGGTACATGGCTCGGACGCGGATTGACGGCGCTTTACGGTGAGTTCTACCATTTCCCGTTTCTGATCTTTCATCGCGATCCCGACATCTACCTGCTCGCGACCGCGGTTTCTGTGGGAGCCGCCGTGCTCGGCGGCCTGAAGACGGTCTTCGCTGCCTTGAGGTTGCCGCCGGCTGTCGCCATGCAACCCCCACAACCGCCGCGCTACGCGAAACTCTGGGGTGAAGGCATCGGCCTCGCTCAGGTTCTGTCCCAGCTGACGATCATGTCCCTTCGCTCGATGGTGCGCGCGCCTCTGCGCGCAGTGACGACACTGATCGGCGTCGCTTCCGCGGTGAGCCTGCTCGTCATGGCCATGTTCGCGATCGACTCGGTCGAGTTCATGATCGACGTGTCGTTCTTCCGCACGTCGCGCCAGCACGCGTCGGTCATTCTCGCAGAAGAGCAGGGTCCCGGGGTGCTGCAGTCCGTACAGAACCTTCCGGCCGTTATGAGGTCCGAGCCGTACAGATCGGTCGCGGTGCGGTTGCGCAACGGCCATCGCGAACGGCGCACAACCATCGTCGGCCAGCCACCTGGGCAGGATCTGAGCCGGATCGTCGATAGCGAGTTCAAGGTGGTGGCGCCGCCGTCCGAGGGGCTGCTCGTCAACGCACGTCTTGCCGAGGTTCTGAAGTTGAGACGAGGCGACATCGTGGACGTCGAGCTCCTAGAGGGAAAGCGCGGCACCAAGTCGGTCGTCGTTTCCGACATCATCGAATCCTATCTCGGTCTGGCCGCCTACATGGATCTCGACGCCCTCAACCGGCTGATCGGCGAGGGGCCGAGGATCAGCGGCATGCACATCGCCTACGACCGGCGCGATGAACCTGCGCTCTATCGAGCGCTGAAGTCGACGCCGGCCTTCGCGTCGGTTCAGCTGCAGCGGATATCGCTGAGCAAGTTCCGCGACACGATTCGCGAGAACATCAATTTCATGACGACGACATACGTGGTCCTCAGCGTGATCATCGCTTTCGGCGTGGTCTACAACAGTGCTCGCATTCAGCTTTCGGAGCGGGCGCGAGAGCTCGCCAGCTTGAGGGTGCTCGGCTTTACCCGCAGCGAGGTCAGCCGGGTGCTCCTCACCGAGCTCGCGATCGTCATTCTTCTGGCGCAACCATTGGGATGGGCTATGGGCTACGCCTTCTCGTGGGGGGTGATCCAGGGGTTCTCCAGCGACCTGTTCACGGTTCCGTTCTTGATCGAGACCAGCACCTACGCCCGCGCCACGCTGGTCGCGCTTCTTGCCTCGGCTGCGTCGGCCTTCGTCGTGCGACTTCGCGTGGATCGTCTCGATCTGGTATCTGTGCTCAAGACACGGGATTAGGCCGTCGACTCAACCCGGATGGTCTATCGATGAGTCAGGAACGCCAGAAGACCAGGAGAAGCGCGCCGGGCGATACCTTGGCATCGACCGATCGGCTCGACGGCGCCGTCGGACGGTCTTGGCTCACCGGCGCCGACGGCGCGGTGATTTTGGCGAAGAGGCCCGTCGTAAGGACTTGCAAACTGAATGGATTTGCGGCGTCCTTGCTTTTGCCAGGGCGCCCAAATCCCTCGTGTCGATGGGCCATCCAATTTAAGGCCACGGCCTAGGAGGACGCTTTGAGCAGGGATCGGATCCTGTTGATCAAACGAGGCCTGCTGGCAGCCTTCGCGCTCGCCATCGCAACGGGCCTTGTCCTGGCTCTCATGCCCCAGCCGGTGCCGATCGACTCAGCCCGGGCCGCGCGCACCCGACTCGACGTCACGGTGGAGGAGGAAGGCAAGACCCGCGTTCGCAACGTTTACGTCGTGGCAGCCCCGATTGCCGGCAAGATGCTTCGGTCGCCGCTCGACGTTGGCGACGAGGTGATCAGGAACGAGACCGTGGTCGCTGTCATTCAGCCACCCGAGCCAGAGTTGCGGGACGTCAGAACCTCTCTCGAGCTCGGCTCTCAGGTCAAGGCATGCGAAGCCAACGTCGAGCTTGCAGATGCAGAGCTCCGTCAGGCGCGCGCCGAGCTGCAGTTTGCCGAAGCCGAACATGAACGGGCACAGACGCTGACGGAAAAGGGCGTCGCAGCCAAGCGGACGCTCGAAAAGGCGGAGGCGGACCTACGAACGAGGCGGGCCGCTGTGGCTCGGGCCGAGGCCAACCTCGTTGTCAGAAAGCGCGAGCTCGACAATGCCAGGATTCGCCAGCTGAGCCCCGAGCAGCCGGTGGTCCGGGCCGCGACCGGCGGCGCATGCTCGTTCGAGGTGAAATCCCCCGAGAGCGGCAATGTCCTCAAGATCATCACGAAGAGCGAGCAGGTCGTGGCCTCGGGGGCGCCACTGCTCGAAATCGGCAATCCGTCCTCGCTCGAGATCGTGGTCGAGCTCCTGTCTGCCGATGCGGTCAAAGTGAAACCGGGGGCCCGTGCGTCCATAGAAGAATGGGGCGGCAGGAAACTCGAAGCGCGCGTCAGGAGGATCGAGCCGTCAGGGTTCACGAAAGTGTCCGCGCTCGGCATCGAGGAGCAGCGCGTCAACACGATTCTCGATCTCGAAGGAAACAGCAGCGACTGGGAGCGGCTGGGCCATGATTACCGCGTGTTCGTCAGGATCGACGTCTACGAGGCCGCCAATGCGCTAACCGTGCCGCTCGGAGCGTTGTTCAGGCGCGGCAATCAGTGGTGCGTTTTTGTCGTGAAGGACGATCGAGCCGTCGTGCGTGCAATCGAAATCGGGCAGCGCAACTCGACGCTCGCCGAAGTCCTGTCGGGGCTTGAGGAAGGCGAGACAATCATTCTTCATCCTAGCGACCGCGTGACCGATGGCGTACGTGTGCGCGAACGTGCCGAGGGCGAATAGGTCACTCGGATAGACAGGCTCGCCCTGGCAGGAACGCCGGGGCCGCGTTCACGTTCGGCCCTAATGCGACCGAGCAGCTCTTGGCCGATCCGAAGCCAGCCGGTCGGCGGCCGATGCTACTCGACCACGACCGTGAGCCGCATCCCCGGCTGAACGAGGCAGGTGACGGTGTAGGTTCCGGACGCAGGGAAGGTGAGCGCCAGAGCTGTGCCGGGCTCCTGCACGTCGGACGACAGGGTGACGCGCGGATCGTCGGCCTTGAAGATGTGCGTGCGCTCGTCGGCGTTCCTGATGGTGAGCGTCGCGCCCGTCTCGACGCGGATGGCGGCGGGCGAGAAGGTCCGCGCGCCGGCCGTGACCTCGGTGGCCGCGACGATCGTCGTCTCGACTCGCGCCTCGACCTTTATGGGAAGTGCGACCGGGGCGGGCGGGGTGTCGCTCGACAAGGTCTTGAGAAAGGCCGTGAGCCAACCGCGCTGGACGGTCGATACCGGCGTGATGAGAGGCACGTCATGCGAGATGGTGGGCCGGTTCTCGACACCACCGAAGTAGTGGTCGTTGGCCGCCTCGAGCGTCGCCAGAGAGCCGTCGTGCATATAGGGCGCGGTCCAGACAAGCTCGCGCAGCGTCGGCGTCTTGAAGGCATTCGACATCCGGGGCTCACCGGCTACCTCGCCACGTCCCTTGTCGGGTCCTTCGGGAAGGCCGATGTCGTGATAGGCCTCGTCCGTCAAGCGCCAGCCGGAATGACACTTGGAGCACGCGGCTCGGCCTGTGAAGAGCTTGAAACCCTTGATCTCGTCGTCGGTGAGCGCGCTCTCGTCGCCCTCGACCCAGCGGTCGAAGCGGGTCCTCGGCGAGACGAGCGTGCGCTCGTACGCGGCCAGCGCCTTCAGGACGTTGGCTTCCGTGACGCCTTCGACGCCGAACACGGCGGTAAAGGACTTCACGGTCTCCGGGTCGGCCTTCATTGCCACGACGGCGTCGGCGAGCTTGCGGTCCATCTCGAGCGGGTGCTCGATGGGGCCGCGCGCCTGTGCCTCGAGGGTGGCGGCGCGACCGTCCCAGAACAGGCTCGAGGCCCAGGCCAAGTTCCAGAGCGTCGGCGTATTGCGCTTCAAGGTGACGCCAGCAACGCCCTTGCCGCGTGAGGCGCCATCCGTGAACCCCCGCGCTGGATCGTGACAGGTCACGCAGGAATGAGAGCCGTCACGCGACAGGCGTGCATCCGAGAAGAGCGCGGCGCCGAGCGCGATCTCCTCCGGCGTTCCCGGGTTGCTGGCGGGCATCGGCACGGCGTCAGGGCGAGCGAAGCTGCGCTTCAACTCGTCGAGCGACGGGGTTTCTGCGGGCCAAGCCGAGGCGGCCGCGGCCGAGAGCGCGATCATGGCGAGCATCGCGCGCCCACCGTTCCGCAATCCGTCCAAGCTCGACGCCATAAAAGTCCAATGGTCCCGGTTCTTCGACCATGAAGCCAGGGTTCCACGGCATTGTCGATGCGGCCTAGGCACACGACGGCTGTGAGAAAGTGCGGAGACGGGCATCGGGTGCAATGGGCGACAGCCGTTATGCGGCCTGCGTCGCGCATCGCCTGCTGGACCGGCCCTACTCGATCTTGTAGGCGGCGAGGAGACCGTCCTTCATACGCGGGATGTACGCGATGCGTGTAGCTGGGTCGAAGGCGAGGTCGGCGGTGCCCTGGGTCAACGTCATCAATGCACGCGCTTCCCCACTCCTCGCGATCTCGAACACCTTACCCGCAACCCAGTCGGTAACGATGTAGGAGGTGGCGGAGAGCGGCTCGATACCATCGAGGTGGCCGACCGGCTTGCCACTGCCGACGGGCTTCACGCTCTTGTCGGCGAGCGAGACCGCGAGCAGCCGGCCCGCGATCGTAGTCATGTCGGTCATCGGGCCCCAGCTCGCGACGATGAGCTTGTCGCCTTCGACCAGAAGGCCGTTCGGGTGCTCGAGAGCGTCCGACTTGAGCCAGACTTCGAATTTGCCGCCCGAAAGGCGCCAGATGGTATTGGTCGCCATGTCGGAAACATAGACGTTGCCGGCAGCATCGGCTGCGACGTCGTTCAGGAACCCGGCACCTGGCGCCTCGTATTTGTTGACGACCTTGCCCGAGGCGGGATCGATCTCGGCCAACTTGTCGATGTCAGAGGCATAGAGCTTGCCCTGAGCGAGGGCGAGGCCCTTGGGCGCGTCCATGCCGGTGGCCCATTTCTGCTCGATGACCTTGCCGTCGAAGCCGACCTTCGAGATGTAGCCGTTGCCGTCCTTGTCGGTCGGTGTACCGTTGACGTTGGAGACGTAGACGACACGGGCCGCGGCGTCAGGCAGGGCCGATTCGGGCGCCTCGAGGCCCTTTGTCTCCCACAGCGCCGGCGGGATGGCCGGCGGAGCCTCGCCGCAGGCAGCGGAGAGGCTCGCGACGAGCGGGATGACAAGAGCGGCGATGCGCATTTGGGGTGTCCTCGACGTTCGACGTTGTCACTCGTGAAACATGGCAGGCTGAACTGTCCTCCCCACGAGGGGGAGGGGCAACCCGCAGCTCGTGGCGCTCAGCGGAACCTGCCGCCCTTCTGCAGGACCTCGATCTTATAGCCGTCGGGATCCTGGATGAAGAAGAAGCGACCGAAGGGGGCGCCGTCGTAGGTCATCTGCTTCAGGTCTCCGGGGCTGAAGCCGAGACCCTTGATGCGCGCATGCTCGGCCTCGAGGTCGTCGACGGCGAGCGCCACGTGGCCGTAGCCGCTGCCGAGCTCGTATGGCTCGGTGCGGCCCTTGTTGACGGTGAGCTCGATCTCGAAGTCGGCCTCGGGATTCTTCATGTAGGTGAGCGAGAAGTCGGGCCACTCGTAGCGGCCGGCGACAGCGAGGCCGAAGCACTTCGAGTAGAAGTCGACCGAGCGCGCCTCGTCCAGCACGCGGATCATCATGTGGAGCGCTTTGGCCATGGGCGGGGTCCTTTGGAGATGTTTGCGGCGCATGATAGGCGGCCCGGCGCGGGCGTCAAGACGCATCGTAGGCGACGATCTGGCCACAATCGGTTGCCGGGGCGGTCCTGCCTCACATTCCTCGTTCCCGGCTCAAAACGGCCGAGTTGTCTCCGCGAGCCGAACCGGCTAGCGTCGCGACAAACCAGCGCGCGAAGCACGATGACCCGGCCACCCAACGCTATCGACTTCTGGCGAGGCTGGGCGCTGGTCACGATCTTCATCAACCACGTCCCGGGCCTCTATTTCATCCAGTTCACGCACCGGAACTACGGGTTTTCCGATGCTGCGGAGCTGTTCGTGTTCCTGGCCGGATGGGGCTTGCAGATTACCGTCGCCAAACACGTGCTTTCCGATACGCTCGGCCAGCTGATGTGGCACCTCGGCCGGCGAGCGATCAAGATTTACGCGGCGCAGATCCTCATCATCAGCCTCGCGGTCGCGATGCTGGCGGCGGCCTCCATCCTCCTCGACAACCCGCTGCTCGTCACTTGGAACAATGCCGAGGCGGTATTCTCGGATCCAGTACGCGCGAACGTCGGACTCGTCGCGCTCACGCACCAGCTCGGCTACTTCAACATTCTGCCGCTCTACATCGTGCTAACGGCGCTGGCGCCGCTCATCGTCCTCATCGACCGGCTGGCCCCTAGGCTTCTGCTGCCGGCGTCCGCCGGACTATATGCCTTTGCGCTCGTGACGGAGACCAACTTCCCGACTTGGCCGGTCGACGGCGAATGGTTTTTCAATCCTCTGACCTGGCAGCTGACCTATGTTCTCGGCTTCTTCTTCGCCAAGCTCGTCATGGCTACCGGCGACGCTCTGCCATGGCAAACACCTGTGCGATGGGTCGCGCTGCCGTTACTCGTCCTGTCGGCGTTCGGCGACGTCTACGGCTGGATGCCCGACCCGACCACGGCGCCGAGCCCGATCCTGTTCTTCATCGACCACAAGACGTTCGAGTCGCCGATCCGCGTGACGCATCTCCTGATGCTGGTGATCGCGCTCTCGGGCGTCTTTCCTTATCTCGCCCGCCATCTGCCGCGCTTCACCAGCTTTCTTTCACTGCTGGGGCGACACTCGCTCAACGTGTTCTGCGTCGGCTCGCTCGCGAGCTTGGCGGCGCAGATCGTTCGCTATACGCTAGACGGAGGACTGTTGGTCGACATCGCAATCGTCATCGCAGGAGTTGCCATCATGGCACTCACTGCCCATCTCACAGACGGGCCAGGCGTCAAAGCGAGGCGATCATGAGATTGTGCTGCCTATCCGTCGGGCTCGTGATGCTCGCCGTGGCCATCTTCGGCGACCGCTCCTCAGCCCAGCCGACGTCTGCCGGCACGTCGCCACAACTGCCTCCCGTTCCCGCCGATTGCGGAGCCCTCGCCAGCTCGGGCATCGAGCTGGCACCGCTTCCGAACGCCACGCGCGCGATCAAGGAACGCAAGGGCCTGCGCCTGCTGGCAATCGGCGGCACCTCGGTCGCCGGCCTCGATGCAGATGCGATGGCGGACCAGGACCGGCTGCAACAGCAGCTCGGCCGCCTCGCTCCGGGCCTGCGGATCGAGGTCGTCAACCGCGGCGTGTCCGGCGAGCTCGTGGCCGATGCAGCCGAGCGTCTCAAGAACGAAGTGGCGCTCAACGAGCCGGACCTCGTGCTATGGCAGGTCGGCACAGCCGACGCTCTGGCGCGGATACCGGTTTCGGATTTCGAGGCCGCGCTCACCGAGGCCGTGCGGTGGCTCAAGTTCCGCCGGGTGGACGTCATCCTGGCTGGGACAAAGTACTCGCGCCAGGCTGCCGACGACGAGGACTACCAAGCAATCCGCCAGAGCGTGTTCCGGGTTGCGCGGCAGGAGAATGTTCCGCGCATCAGCCAATGGCAGGTGGGTGAGGCCGTCGAGAAGGCGCAGGAGAACGAGGCGCTGCCCGCAGACGAGTACGAGCTCTCCGAGGAGCGCTCGTTCTGCGTTGCTCAGTACGTTGGGCGGATGATGGCCGCCTCCATCTTCGGACTCGGGGCGAAATAAGACTGACGATCCCTCGGCGGAGCAGGGGCGGACGAGGGGCTCGATCGCGCCGGGCCGACCCTCAGAGCCACGGCCTGTCCGCCGCGACCTTCTTCTCGTAGGCCGCGATCAGATCCTGCTTCTGAAGCGTCAGACCGACGGCGTCGAGGCCGTTGAGGAGGCAGTGCTTCTTAAAGGGGTCGATGTCGAAGCGGATGACTCCGCCGTCCGGGCCGCGTATCTCCTGCTTCTCGAGATCGACCGTTACGGTCGCGTTGGCGCCGCGGGCGGCGTCATCGAGGAGCTTGTCGACGTCCTTTTGCGGAAGCTTGATGGGCAGGATGCCGTTCTGGAAGCAGTTATTGTAGAAGATGTCGGCGAAGTCGGGCGCGATCACGCAGCGGATGCCGAAGTCGAGGAGGGCCCACGGCGCGTGCTCGCGCGAGGAGCCGCAGCCAAAGTTCTCGCCGGTGACGAGGATGGTGGCGTTGCGGTACTGAGGCTTGTTCAGGACGAAGTCGGGAATCTCCTTCCCCGTGGCAGGGTCGTAGCGCATCTCGAAGAAGAGCGATTTGCCGAGGCGCGTGCGCAGAATCGTCTTCAAGAACTGCTTGGGGATGATCATGTCGGTGTCGATGTTGCGCATGGGCAGCGGCGCGGCGACACCGGTGAGCTTCGTGAACTTGTCCATGATCGTTCCTTTCTTTGCTTGCTCGTGGCGACTCGCGTTCCGCGAGCCGGCCGCCACGAGCGGCTTCTTGCTTGCTCGTGCCGATCCGCATTCCGCGAACCGGCCGCCACGAGCGGCGTCTTGCTTGCTCGTGCCGATCCGCATTCCGCGAGCCGGCCGCCACGAGCGGCGTCTTGCTTGCTCGTGCCGGTCCGCATTCCGCGAGCCGGCCGCCACGAGCGGCGTCTTGCTTGCTCGTGCCGGTCCGCATTCCGCGAGCCGGCAGCAACGCGCGCTTCACGCCGCAAGACTGTCGGCGAGGGCGCGGAAGTAGCCTTCGGCGGCAGTCAGGCGATCGACGGTCGCCTTGGCACCGCAGGCACAGGGGAGTTGGGGCGGATCACCGAAATCGAACTCGTCGAGGCGCCTTTTAAGGCCCCAGAGCTTGCGCCCGTCAAGATGGTGCCTCAGCACGGCGACGATGGTCTCGACGTAGCCCTTGATTCGGCCGAGCTCGCGGAGCGCACGGCGGGCTGCGGCGCGGTCGCCGGGATCCTTTTCCAGCTCCAGAAAGGCCTCGGCGGCACGGGCGAGCGTGTCGGCGATGCGCCGTGCGTAGCGGGCGACCTTGAGGCGGCGACGGCGGTCGAGGGCGGCGAGCGTGCCGGACCAGCGGGCGAGGGTCTCGGCGAGGGACAGCAGGCGCTTGGTGAGCTCGGTGAAGAGCAAGGACGTTCGATCCGCCGGGCGGAAGTGCCCTGGGTCGAAGTGTAGGGGCAGCGGGGGTGAGGGGGATTAATCGGGCTCATCGAGTGGGAGCTTCGCACGCGCCTCCGATCGGAAGCGCGCCGGCCCGGCCCGCGCCTCGCCCGCCGCTGCCAAACTGGCCTACTCCGAAGAGGCAACCCTTTCGTCGGCCGCGGCCGACACGGTCTCGTCGCGATAGACCTCGGAGGAGCTGACGGCGGGCGTGCCTGCCGATCTTCCGTAGTTGCGGCTCCAAGGCTCGCGAGGATCGTCGGGCATGGCGCGGACCCGGAGGCTCGGGGCTGTCTGGACCTCGATGCCGTCGTCCTCGAGGTCTCGCCTCACCAGCGGACGCGCGGCAGGGACCGGCGGCTCCATATAGCTCCACGAATAGACGGCCGGCGCTCCCGGCGCGCGCGTCTCGCTGCAGCCGGCAAGCAGAGATAGGCTGGCAATGGCCAGCGGCAGGGCCAGCGACCCCGGCAGGGCCAAGGGCCCCCGTGTCAACTTGCGCATCTACACCCTCACGCAACAGAACTCGATGCCGAGGAGGATGACAGAGGTTGGTAAACGTCGGCCTAAGACGTGACCGATAACTGGATGCGCGTGGTCAAGGGGCGGGTAAGCCTGAGGGCTGTCACCCCAGGCTTTGCCAGCGACTCCATGGAGCAACTCAGACAGAATCATCGAGGGTGAGCCTCGTGCGCTCGTTCACGCACGCAGCTGCACGGGTCCGCGTGGCAAGCCTCGAGGCTACGGCTAGCGGCGCACCATCACCAGCGTCGACCAGCCGGCGATGCGGTCGTGAGTGCGAAGGGTGAAGCCCTTGGCCTTGTAGGCGGCAATGACTTGGGGCGCCTGCGGGACCAGGATGCCGGACAGAACAAGCGTGCCCCCGGGAGCGACCGCGCGCGCGATGTCGCCGGAGAGAGAGATCAGCGGACCGGCGAGGATATTGGCGATGAGGAGATCGTACGGCGCGCGGCGGCGCAGCTCCGGATCGTCGAGGCCCGAAGCGGTGCGGACGGCAATGCGCGATGCCATTCCGTTATCGCGCATGTTGGCGGCAGCGACGCGCACCGACTGCGGATCGAGGTCGGTCGCGATGATCCGGGCGTTGGGCATCGCGCGGGCGACGGCGATGGCGAGCACGCCCGAGCCGCAGCCGAGGTCGAGCACGTTGGCAAAGCGTGCGCTTCGCGTCACGCGCGAGATCGCCTCGAGGCAGCCGTAGGTGGTCGCGTGATGGGCCGTGCCGAAAGCCTCGCCAGCGTCGATCAGAATGGAATTCGGGCCGTGAGGAACGCGGCCTTTGTCGTGCGTACCATGGATGGTGTAGCGGCCGGCATGCACGGGCGGAAGGGCGGCCTGCGAGATGGCGACCCAGTTCAGGTCCGGCACGTCCTCGGCTGTCACGTGCGGTGGGGCACCGTCGAGCACGGTGGCGAGTCTGGCGTCGAGGTCGGCCGACGTGAGCGGCTCGCCGTAATAGGCCTCGATGCGCCAGGTGACCGTGCCCGCCGCGTCGGGTTGCTCGAACAGGGTCAGTGCCGCGGGCGTGGGCTCGACAAGATCCTGCATGGCGCCGGCAATGGTGTGTGCGCGGTCGCGGTCAGGTGTCTCGATGACGAATTTCTGCTGGGTCATGGTCGGGGTTCGTAACCCATCGCCCGGTCCGCTTCACGCTCCCCATGCCCGCACATCCACGAAGTGGCCCTCGATCGCCGCCGCCGCAGCCATGATCGGCGAGACGAGGTGGGTGCGGCCCTTGTAGCCCTGGCGGCCCTCGAAGTTGCGGTTGGAGGTCGAGGCGCAGCGCTGGCCGGGCTTCAACTGGTCGGGGTTCATCCCGAGGCACATGGAGCAGCCGGGCTCGCGCCACTCGAAGCCGGCGGCCTTGAAGATCTTGTCCAAGCCTTCCGCTTCCGCCTGCTCCTTCACGAGACCGGAGCCCGGCACGATCATGGCGTAGGCGAGCCGCGAGGAGACCTTCTTGCCGTCGACCGCCTTGGCGACGACGCGAAGATCCTCGATGCGGCCGTTGGTGCAGGAGCCGATCCACACCACGTCGAGCGGGATGTCTGTGATCTTGGTGCCGGGCGTGAGACCCATGTAGTCGAGCGCGCGCACCATGGAGGCGCGCTTGTTCTCGTCGGCGACATCGGTCGGGTTCGGCACGACGCCCGCTACCGAGACGACGTCCTCAGGGCTCGTGCCCCAGGTCACGATCGGCGGCAGCTTGGCCGCGTCGAGCTTGACGATGCGATCGAACTTGGCTCCGTCGTCGGTCTTCAGTGTCTCCCAGTACTTCATAGCCATGTCCCAGGCCTTGCCCTTGGGGGCCTTGGGGCGGTCCTTGATGAAGGCGTAGGTCTTCTCGTCGGGCGCGATCATGCCGGCGCGAGCGCCGCCCTCGATCGACATGTTGCAGACCGTCATGCGGCCTTCCATGGAGAGGGCGCGGATGGCCTCGCCTGCGTACTCGATGACCGAGCCGGTGCCGCCAGCGGTGCCGATCTCACCGATGATGGCGAGGATGATGTCCTTGGCGCCGACGCCCTTTGGGGCCTGCCCGTTGACCTCAACGAGCATGTTCTTGGCCTTCTTCTGGATCAGCGTCTGAGTGGCGAGCACGTGCTCGACCTCAGAGGTGCCGATTCCGTGCGCGAGGGCTCCGAATGCGCCGTGCGTCGAGGTGTGGCTGTCGCCGCAGACGATGGTCGTGCCCGGCAGCGTAAAGCCCTGCTCGGGACCGACGACGTGGACGATACCCTGGCGCTTGTCGAGCTCGTTGTAGTACTCGATGCCGAAGTCCCTGGCGTTCTGAGCGAGAGTCTCGACCTGGGTCTTGCTCTCGGGGTCGGCAATGCCGTGGCTGCGGTCGGTCGTGGGCACGTTGTGGTCGACGACGGCCAGCGTACGCTCGGGGTGGCGAACCTTGCGGCCGGCCATGCGCAGGCCTTCGAACGCTTGCGGGCTGGTGACCTCGTGGACGAGATGACGGTCGATGTAAAGGACGCAGGTGCCGTCGTCCGCGCGCTCTACCACGTGGTCATCGAAGATCTTGTCGTAGAGGGTCTTGGGTGCCATCTGGGCCATCGGTCCGAATGCCTTTGCGAGAGTGATTGGCGGGTGAGATAGCGCCTCGCCGCTCATGATGCAAATCAGGCGCAGAGACGCATCAGTCGGGGTCGTGGCTCCAGGCCCGCAGGCAATTCCCGGCCCCCATTCAGGGCGGGGAGTTCGAGCGAGCGCCGGCGCGTGTCCATAGCCGTTGACTCGAGGGCCCAAAAAAGAAGCCGGGCGCGGGGCCCGGCTTCAGTCACCATATCTACCAGAGCTTCGGCCCTTGCGGCGGTGGCAATGTGCCGTGACGGAACCAGGCCCCGGATGGTGAGGATACGTTAGCCGCTTCAAGCGGATCAGAGAAGCCCCTCGTGCATAATCTCGAGCACGTTCCTGCGATCAGGGTCAATCTTTCCACTGATGGGCCTTCGAAACCAGGAAGTCGCGGAGAACCTGCACCTTTTTCGAGGTCTTCAGCTCCTCCGGATAAGCGAAGTAGATCGGCAGCTCCGGGTAATCGATCTCGGTCTCGGTCAGGACGCTGACCAAGTCGCTCTGTTGGCCGGTCATGTAGTCCGGGATCATGCCGATGCCGACGCCAGCCAAGATCGCGTTCTTGATGGCGACCACGCTGTTGGCGCGGAATGCCGGCACGCGCGGAGGCTCCTCGTCGCGGCCTGCCGTCTCCAGCCAGCTGATGGCGGGGAGATGCTGCGAGGGCTGGCCCGAGTAAGAAATGATGCGGTGCCCCTTGTCGAGGTCGGCCAACGTCTGCGGGCTCCCGTAGCGACGGACATACTGGGCGGAGGCCAGCGGCCGCACCTTCGCGACCCAGAGCGGCCTACGGATGAGCTCCGCCTGCTCGGGCTCGCGGGTCCAGATGCCAACGTCGGCCTCGCGCTTGGAGAGGTCGATGTGCTCGTCGTCGAGGATGAGATCGACGCGGATTTCGGGATAGAGGTCGAGAAACTCGCGCAGGCGCTGTGACAACCAGACCGTGCCGAGGCCAACCGGAGCGGCGATACGGATCTCACCGGTCGGCTTGGTGGCGCTATCCGTCAGCAGCGTCTCGGCGGTCTGCAGCTTGCTCATCACGTCGCTGACGGTGCGATAGAGCATCTCGCCCTGCTCGGTCAGCACAAGGCCGCGTGCGTGTCGATGGAAGAGTGCGACCTTCAGGTCCTTCTCGAGACCGGAGACCTGGCGCGAAATGGCCGACTGGGAGAGGTGCAGCGCATCGCCGGCGTGCGTGAAACTGCCGGCCGCGGCAGCGGCGTGAAATACCCTGAGCTTGTCCCAATCCATGGCCGCACCCTCATTGCCCGGTCGCGGGCTTGTTGCAGCGCACAATATAGGTAAGCCATGCAGAAATTGCAAAGCGTAGGGGGCACGAAAACGCCCCGGGCCGAGGCGCCGGGGCGTACTTCCATTGGAATTCCAGAGATTTAGGCTCAGGCGATGTACTGGCCGCCGTTCGCCGTCAGCGTCGAGCCGGTGATGAAGCCAGCGTCATCGGAGGCGAGGAACACCACGCAGCGGGCAATTTCGTCCGGCTCACCCAGGCGACCAACGGGGATGTTGGGCAGGATAGCCTTCTCGAGCACTTCCTTCGGCACAGCCTTCACCATCTCAGTGGCAATATAGCCCGGGCAGATGACATTGACGGTGATGCCGGCGCGAGCACCTTCCTGGGCAAGGGCCTTGGTGAAGCCGATGTCGCCGGCCTTCGATGCCGAGTAGTTCACCTGGCCGAACTGGCCCTTCTGGCCGTTGATCGACGAGATGTTGATGACGCGGCCGAACTTCCGTGTGCGCATGCCCTCCCACACCTGGCGGGTGCAGTTGAAGAGGCCATTGAGGTTGGTGCCGATGACGGCGTCCCAGTCGGCCTTGGTCATCTTGTGAAAGGGCGTGTCCTTGGTGATGCCGGCATTGTTGACCAGCACGTCGACGGGGCCCAGCGCCTTCTCGATCTCGGACATGCCCTTGGCGACGGCGTCGTAGCTGCCGACGTCGAACTTGAAGACCGGGATGCCGGTCTCGGCCGAGAACTGCTGCGCAGCCGCGTCGTTGCCGGCGTAGGTGGCGGCAACGCGATAACCGGCCTGCTTCATTGCGATCGAGATGGCGTGGCCAATGCCACGCGTACCTCCGGTAACGACGGCAACTCGTGCCATGAAATTCCTCCCTCGGGGTTTGTTCTCGTGAGTGTGTTGTCCCTCCTCCCGCTAGCGGGAGGAGGGAGTAGATAGTCAGTCGCGGGCGACGCAGAGGGTGACGCCCATGCCGCCGCCGATGCAGAGCGTGGCAAGGCCCTTCTTGGCATTGCGACGCTGCATCTCATAGAGAAGCGTGGTCAGGATGCGGGCGCCAGAGGCGCCGATCGGGTGGCCAATGGCGATAGCACCGCCGTTGACGTTCACCTTGTCGGTGTCCCAACCCATGCCCTTGTTGACCGAGATGGCCTGAGCGGCAAAGGCCTCGTTGGCCTCGATGAGATCGAGATCCTTGATGGTCCAACCGGCCTTATCGAGGGCCTTCTTGGAGGCCGGGATCGGACCCGTACCCATGATCGAGGGGTCGACACCAGCGGTAGCCCAGGAGACGATGCGGGCCAACGGCTTGATGCCGCGCTTCTTGGCCTCGGCGGCGGTCATCAGAACGACGACGGCAGCGCCGTCATTGATGCCAGAGGCGTTGGCGGCCGTGACCGAGCCCTCTTTCGGGTCGAACGCGGGGCGCAGCTTGGAGATGCCGTCGACCGTGACGCCATCCTTGATGTACTCGTCGGTGTCGACGACGGTATCGCCCTTCTTGCCCTTGATGGTGACGGGAGCGATCTCATCCTTGAACTTGCCGGCCTTGCGGGCAGCCTCGGCCTTGTTCTGCGAGGCGGCGGCGAAGGCGTCCTGCTCGGCGCGGGTGATCTGGTACTGACGCGCCACGTTCTCGGCGGTCGTGCCCATGTGGTAGTTGTTGAAGGCGTCCCAGAGGCCGTCCTTGACCATGGTGTCCAAGAGCTTGACGTCGCCCATCTTGGTGCCGTCGCGCATGTGCGAGGCGTGCATGGACTGGCTCATGCTCTCCTGGCCGCCAGCGACGATGATCGAGGCATCGCCCGACTTGATCTGCTGCATGCCGAGTGCGACGGCGCGCAGGCCAGAGCCGCAGATCTGGTTCATGCTCCAGGCCGGGGTGTCGACGGGGATGCCGGCGGCGATCGAAGCCTGCCGGGCCGGACCCTGGCCCTGACCGGCGGTCAGGATCTGGCCGAGGATGACCTCGGACACCTCACCCGGGGAGACGTTGGCGCGCTGCAACGCGGCCTTGATGGCAACGGCCCCGAGCTCATGGGCCTTCAGCCCACCGAGGGAGCCATTGAAGCTCCCGACCGGGGTACGTGCCGCACTGGCAATGACAATGGTGTTCTCGTCACTCATCGTGGAAGCGCCTCCTCAGGGATGTATTGGCAGCGGTATTTGCCCGCCGGACGGTACGCCGGCTTGATCCGGATCAATAAAGCATTCGGCTGGTCGCGCACAGATAGCAGGGACGGGTTATGGCCTGCAATTCCGGCTTGAGGCGGCAAATCCGCCCAATCCCTATGCACGAAGCTCTGGCATCGCAGGTGCGGTCCATGCTAGCATGACGCACTGCAATAACCCCATCTCGATCGGCGCACCCATGTTGAACAAGCCCGACCCACAAGCGGACAAGCGACAGCCAGAGAAGAAGGAGGCTGTCGTCATCAAGAAGTACGCCAATCGGCGGCTCTACAATACCGAGACGAGCACCTACGTTACGCTCGAGGATCTAGCGCAGATGGTGCGTACGGATCGTGACTTCGTGGTCTACGACGCCAAGACCGGCGACGACCTCACGCACGCGGTTCTAACCCAGATCATCGTCGAGCAGGAAAGCCGCGAGGGTGGCCAGACGCTGCTGCCGATCCCCTTCCTGCGCCAGCTGATCCGCTTCTATGACGACCAGATCGGGCGCATGGTGCCGGGCTACTTGCAGTTCAGTCTCGAGAGCCTGGTCAGAGAGCAGGAGAAGTTTCGCAGTCAGTTCGCGACGGCCTTCACCAACCCAACGGCGGCATTCGAGCTCTATCAGGAGCAGGCTCGCAAGAATATGGCCATGTTCGAGCAGGCGATGAGCTCGATCTGGGCGCCCTTCGCTGCCGGACAGCAGGCCGCGGGAGCCAAGGGCGATGCCGTGCCGGTGCGCGCGCGGACTGAAGCCACGGAGACGCCCCGCGAAGAGATCAACGATCTCAAGTCCCAGCTTGCCGCCATGCAGGAGCGCATCGAGCGCCTGTCACGCGATAAGGACTGACGGCCGGCCGCTTGCCTTGCAGCACCCCGCAACACCAATCCCTTCTCCGGGAAGAGCGTGTACTTGCGCATCGCCGACTTGTGCGCCGAAACCGATCAGCGAGCACAGATCGGGGGCCGCTCTCTCTGTCGAGAGAGGGTGATGTGAGGTAGCATACACTCGACCTTGGGGGGCTAGGGAGACGCGGGCTGCTTGCCAGCGAGCTGGCGGGCCTCGAACTCTTTCACGGTCAGCGGCTGCCCGTAGAGGAAGCCCTGCAGGTAGGTGATGCCGGCATCGGCAAGGAACCTCGCGGTCTCCTCGTCGCTCACCCACTCGGCCACCGTCTCCATACCGAACGTATCGGCGATCTCGACCATGGTCTTGATGAAGACCTTGCCCGTTGCGTCGTGCGACAGGTCCTTCACGAACTCGCCGTCGATCTTGACCATATCGACGTTCAACGTCTTCAGGTTTTTGAAGGACGTGTAGCCGGCGCCGAAATCGTCGATAGCGACGCGGCAGCCGAGCTCGCGCAGCGTATCGACGAAGGCGACCGTCTGGTCGAGATCGTGGATCACCGACGTCTCGGTAATCTCGATGGTCAAGCGGTTGGTAATCTCCTTCGAGCCGCCGGTCAGGCGATGTAGCGTGACGACCCACTCGTGGTCGCTCGCCGTCAGCGACGAGACGTTGAGAGACAAGCGCAAGCCGGCGTGCTTGCGCAGGAGCGGAATCGTGAGCTCGAGCGTGCGACGGTCAATGAGCCGTGAGAGCCCAAGCTGCTCGGCGACGGTAATGAACTCGCCCGCGGAGACGATCACGCCGTCGGAGCGCTCCATGCGCAGCAGGCACTCGTAATGCTCGGGCTTGCCGGTCCTCGAGTCGACGAGCGGCTGCAGCACGAGCCACATCCGGTTCTGGTCGAGAGCGTTGATGACCTCGTCGGCGATCGAGATGTTGCGCTGGCGTGCGGTCTCGCGCAGCGGGCTCGGCTCGTAGGCCATGAAGCAATCGAGGCGGCGCTGCTTGGCACGATCGAGTGCATAAAGCGCGTGGCTAACCGCCTCGTGAATGTTCTTGGCTTGGTCGGGGACGATCACGCCGCCGACCGAGATGGTGGCCGAGACCTGGCAGGCGGCGGTGCGGATGTTGGCGTCGCGCACGGCCCTCATGAAGCGCTCGGCGGCAATGCGCATGGCACCCGGGCCGCAGTCGTTCAGGATGATGCCGAACTTGTTCGAGGAGTAGCGGCCGAGGCTGTCGCCGCCACGGAGCTTCGATTTGATGATGTTCGCCGTGGCCGCGATGACCTCGTCGCCGCTGTCGTAGCCGAAGTTCTCGTTGATGAGGGCCAGGTTATTGACGGCCGCCATCAGGAACGCGCAAGGCTGGTTCAGGCGCTCTGAGCGCACAATGACGTTGCCGACCGCCTCGATCAGTCGGATGCGGTTCAGTTGCCCAGTGAGCTCGTCCTGGTCACCGCGCTGGAGGATCTTCTGCTCCTCCCAGTAACGGTCGTTGATGACCCGAACGACACCGTGAGCGCGAGCCGGCATGCCGTCTTTGCCAGCCCAGACGAGGCCGTGGTCCTCAAGCCAGATGACGCGATCGGAACGCCGGCCGCCGGGCATGAACTTGTACTGGACGCGAAAGTGGGCGCCCTGGCTGCCGGCCCGACGCAGGGCCTCGAGCATGGTGTCGTGGCGGCGCGTGATGTGCTCGGCGGCGACGAGCTCGCGGAAGGCGTGGCCGGTCGCGATGTTGGGATTGCCGCGCACGCCGAGGACGCTCAGCGCATTCGTCTCCCACTGGATGGCGTCGGTGGTAACGTCCCAGGTGTAGGCCGTTTCCTCGACATCGGACAGGATGCCGACGAGGTCGATCCTGTCCAGGTAGCGCCCAGCTGTGGTGGCGGGACTCACCGCAGGTGTTGCAAGCGCAAGCGCCTCCCCGCCGCCCTGCGTGGCGGCCGACAACGTAGACTGGAAGGGCTCCTTCACGTGCTCCGTCCTGGCCATATCGAATGCCCGCGCTCCGAGCCGATCAGCGCTACAACATGGTATCTGCCGGGATCGTACGGCCAAACCACTAACAACAGTTAAAGTGCAAACTTTGCCCAGATTTTATCGGAAGACTGCTAAAAGTTGAGGCCGGCAGCGCGCTGCCGGCCTCAAACGTTGCTCATCGGACGCGATCGCGTGCGGCTGTCACTGATCGCCGGTGCCGAAGCCGATGTCGCGCTTCGCAACCCTGATGCCGATAGTGAAGCCGGCGATGACGTCGATCAGGAACGCCACCAGGAGCATGAAGAAGACCGAGGTGGCGGCCTGCGGCACGAGCAGGAACTCGACGAGCGCGGCAATGAAGATCAGCATCGACAGGCCGTGGTCGACCAGCGACGAGGTCGAGGTGTAGGTCGCCTTGAGGATCTCGATGAAGAGCAGGATCAGGAGAACGATGAGGATCAGGTCGCCCCAAGTGAACGCCCAGCGGGCGCCGCTCATCATGGGAAGGCTGAAGATCTCAGTTGCCAGGAGTGCGCGGGCGGCGGCCGCACCGTCAGGAATTGTGCCGTCGGCGGCCGGCGCGGGGCTTCCCGCAAACAGCACAATGACGTTGTAGAGAATGAACGCCAGCACGGTGATCGGGATGGCTCGCAGCGACATGGTTGTCCGCCCTAGTTGAGTTCGCCTCCGGCACAGCGCCAGCGAGGTCGGTGAGGCTATCACTACCCGCACCAGCGCCGTCGCGCTAGTGTGGCGATTCTGAAGTCCGCTTCAATTCTGGGGCTGGGATTGCAAGCGGATCTCAGGATCTGGACCTTACCAGATCAATGGCTTGCTCGTTTTCTTTCGAGCGCGACGTTCGATCAGAGCGTGCTCTAGAACATGACGAGCGTCGCGGTCGGGACACTAGTGTCCGTGCAGCCAATGCCGATCGCCGGCCAGCCGCGTTCCTGGCCAGCGGACAGCCGCCGCCACGACAGCTTTCACCCTAGGGGTGCCGGAGGGAGGCTTACGCTTCGGACTTCGGCTCGAGAATCTGACGGCCGCGGTACTTGCCGGTCTTGAGGTCGATGTGGTGGGGGCGGCGGCGCTCGCCGCTGTCCTTGTCCTCGACGTAGGCCGGCGCGCTCAGCGCGTCATGGGACTGGCGATGACCCTTCTTCATGGGGGTCACTTTCTTCCTGGGCGTGGCCATAGTCAGCTCCGATGGTACCTGGGCGCCGCGTAGGGCGCCAAAATTCGTTCAAGGTCAGGGCGTTGGATGCGACAAGGCGGCGAAAGAACGGCATCTTGAAAGACGCAGAACCCTGCCGCCGACCCGGCATCCCGAACCTGCGTTGGGGCGCGTTATAGCCACTATCCCCGGGCGGCGCCAGCCCCCTTGCCGGCCTCTTGCTACCGGCTCTCCAGCGTCGAAAGCACGCAATCGGCGGCACCGGTTTCGGCACGGGCGCGGGCCTGGATGACGGCAGCCTTGCGCGCCGTGCGGGGGCCGGGATCCCCAGCATCGCGGACGATCGGGTTCGGCAGTGCGGCCGCGAGCAGGGCCGCCTCCCGCTCCGAAAGCTTCGCCGCCGGCTTCTTGAAGTGGAACTGGGACGCCGCCTCGGCGCCAAAGATGGCGGGACCCCATTCTGCGATGTTCAAATAGATCTCGAGCATCCGCCACTTGGGCCAGACGACCTCCATGGCGAGGGTCACCGGCATCTCGATGGCCTTCCTCAAGAAGCTCTTGCCCGGCCACAGGAACAGGTTCTTGGCGACCTGCATGGAAATGGTACTGGCGCCGCGCGGCAGGCCGTCCTTGGCGCGCTCGATGGCATCCTTCATGGCCCCGAGATCGATGCCCCAATGGGAGCAGAAGCGGCCGTCCTCAGCAGCGATGACCGAGCGGATGAGCGCCGGCGAGACGCGCTCGAGTGGGACCCACTCGCGGTGGATCTCCTGTCCCGCCACACGCTGGAAGACCATCAAGGTCGAGGCCGGAGGATCGACGAACCGGTAAAGCAGGATCAGGCCTCCGACGGCGGCGGCATAACCGATCGCCACCTTGCCGGCGACGCGAAGGACCGGTCCCAGCCAGTGGCGCCAGCCTTGCCCGATCGCGTATTGACTGGCGGCAGGCGGCGACGAGGCGGGTTCGAACGGGCGCTGTAGCTCGGGGTCGGGAACGATCGTGCGGGGCTTCGGCTCAGGCGGCACGGCGGCCGGCGGGGCGGCGACCGCGACGGCGAGGGGCACCAGGGCCGGCTCGCGCGCCGGCCCGGCCGGCGACAGTGCGGCAGATCCTCCAGTGGTGGCGGGCGGCTCGGGTGGAACCGTAGCCTGCGGTGCATCCGTCGCCGCAGGCTGGCGACTTTCCATGCCGGTGCCCGCATCTCCGGACCTCTGGGCTTCGGCCTCTATCTCGGGCTCGCCTGAGTGTGGCTGCCCCTGTTCCGGACCCGAGGCCTGGTCCGGCGCGACGGACGGCGGAACCGTGGTCAGCGTCGGCTCGTCGGTCCAGGCGGCGAGGGGCACCGGAAACAGGCCGGCATTGGCGGATCCGACCGCCGAGGCCGGCGGCTCGCCGACGTGCCGTTCAGCCGCGTCGTCCGGAGACGCCCTCTCCTCACCATTCTCATGCACGGATGCTATATCCCGCTTCCCACGCAAACCACCCGGGGCGCCGATCAGCCGGTACCCCGGACACCTCCAGGTACGACGGCATGGCCCTCCAGCAAAGTCTCAAACAGTCGGCCAAGCTCGTCGATCAGCGTCTCGAGGACGTTCTCGCTCCGCAATGGGGCAACAGCGCGCCCGCGGAACGTGCCCCAGAGCGCCTTGTGGCGGCCATGCGGCATGCAGCCCTTGCGGGCGGCAAGAGGTTCCGTCCGCTCCTGGTTATGGAAAGTGCGCGGCTGTTCGGAGCCAGGCCCGAGACGGCGCTCGATGCGGCGATCGCGCTCGAGCTCGTGCATTGCTACTCGCTCGCCCACGACGACCTGCCGGCGATGGACAATGACGCGCTGAGGCGCGGACGGCCGACGGTATGGAAGGCCTTCGACGAGTGGACGGCGATCCTCGCCGGCGACGCGCTGCTGACGCTCGCCTTCGAGCTGCTGGCGCGACCGTCTACCCACCCGGATCCGGAGCGGCGGGTGGAACTCGTCGCCACGCTCGGCCGGGCCGCGGGCGCCGCCGGCATGGTGGGCGGACAAGCGCTCGACCTCGATGCCGACAAGCGCGGCGAGCCCCCGAGCCCGTCGGCCGATCACGTCCGGCGGCTGCAGGCGATGAAGACCGGTGCGCTGATGGTCGCCGCGTGCGAGATGGGCGCGATCGTGGGGGGCGCGGGACCCGCCGAGCGGAAGGCTCTCGTCAGCTACGGCCGCGCGATCGGGCTCGCGTTCCAGATCGCCGACGACCTCCTCGACGCCGAGGGAGACGCAGCCGTCGTCGGCAAGGCGGTGGCAAAGGACCAGGAGGCCGGCAAGGCGACGCTCGTCTCGGTCCTCGGGGTCGAAGCGGCGCGTGCGGAGCTCAAGCGCGCCGAGGCGGAGGCCACCGCGGCTCTGGCGCCGTTCGGTGCCAAGGCTGCAACGCTCCTGGCCGCCGCGAGGTTCGTGATCCAGCGCGAGAGCTGAGCGTCAGCCGTCGTCCTCGGCGACCTCGGTCGCAGGCCCGGACGCAAGGCCCGACGGTGCGTCGTAGTCGACTCGAACGAGGTAGAGTCCAGACGGCGGTGCGACGGCGCCGCAGCGCGTACGATCGCGGGCAGCAAGTGCCTCCTCGACTTGGCGGCGGGTCCACCTCCCCTCGCCCACGAGCTTCAAGGTGCCGACCATGGAGCGAACCTGGTTGTGCAGGAACGAGCGGGCGGAGGCCTCGACGTGGATCTCGTCGCCGCTGCGCGAGACGTCGAGGCGGTCCAATGTGCGCAGCGGCGATTTCGCCTGGCACTGGCTGGCGCGGAAGGTCGTGAAGTCGTGACGGCCGACAAGGGCTTTGGCCGCCTCGTGCATGGCATCGACATCGAGCGCGTGATTGAGCCACCAGACGCGGTCTCGATCGAGGGCGGGCGGGGCACGGCGGGTCAGGATACGATAGAGGTAGTGCCGGCGCGTTGCGCTGAAGCGGGCGTCGAAATCGGGGGCTGCGAGCGCGCAATCGAGGATGACGATGGGCGCGGGCTTCAAGTGGAAGTTCACGGCCTCGCGGACGCGGAACGGCTCCCAGTCCTTCGACAGCGCGACGTGGGCGACCTGACCCAGCGCGTGAACACCGGCGTCGGTGCGACCGGCGCCACGGACGCTCACCGTCTCGCCGCAGAAGGCGTGAAACGCGCGCTCGAGCATGCCCTGTATGCTCTCGCCCCTGGCTTGCACCTGCCAGCCGGTGAACGGCGTGCCGTCGTACTCGATGGTCAGGCAGTAGCGGGACATGTGGAAGGCCGCGGTCCGGTGGCTTGGATGCGCCCTCGCTTTGGGCGAGCGCGGCCTCGAAGTCAATCCACGCCGTACCGCGGCCGCCGATGCAACGCGGACGTCGTGCCGTCCGGTCGAGAACCGCGCACAGTGGAGCTGCGATCGGCCGGCCGAGATGTCTCTCTCGCCTGCGCGCAACTGCCCACCTGCCGCGCGCGCATGCTACCCGAAGCCAGCCAAGCCTCGAACGACTGCGCTCGCCATCAGTATGGCGGATAGAAATAGCGGTTGGTGCTCGGCACGTACTCGTTGACGCGCATGTCGGAGACTCCGACGCTCAATGGCGTGCGGCCGCCAGGATTGACGATGATCTGGCGAGCGGGCGGCAGCGGACGGATCACGCGCACGCCGTGCTCGACGGTCTCGGTCGCGCCATAGAACCCGTTCGGCTCGATGCGGGTGGTGTAGGATTCCTGAGCCGCGGCCGGAAGCGCGTGGCCCACCAGGGCGAGTGCGAGGACTCCGGTGCCCAACATACGCAACATACTGGAACTCCCTTATGGAACGGCCATTGCCGAATGGCCATGCCGTTAAGGGAAGCTTAACGCTGAGGACGGCGGCCCGCGGCATCAATCGTCAATCAAGATTAACGCGGGTCTCGGGGGCGACGGCAAAGCCGCGCAGGAGTTCGCCTGCCGTCATCGGCTTCTTGCCGGCGCGCTGTGCTTCGACGATTCGAACTGCGCCATCCGCGCAAGCAATCGTCAGACGTCCATCGAGGAAGGTGCCGGGCTCGCCCTTGCCGGCGACCGCCTCGGCTCGCAAAACCTTGATGCGCTCGGCCTTGCCGCCGCTGGCCGGGATCTCGAGCCAGGCACCCGGGAACGGCGACAGGCCGTGAATGTGGGCCACGACCTGCGCCGCCGGGCGCCTGAAATCGATGCGGGCCTCGGACTTGGCGATCTTGGACGCGTAAGTAACGCCGTCGGCTGGCTGCGGCGTGTAAGCCAGGCCTCCTTGCTCGAGGCAGGCAAGCGCTTCGACCATGAGCTTCGCGCCGCGCTCTGCCAGTGCGTCGTGGAGCTCGCCAGCCGTCGTCGCGGGGCCAATCGGAACGCCCGCAGCAAGCGCGACAGGGCCAGTGTCGAGACCTTCCTCCATCTTCATGACCATGACCGCCGTCTCGCGGTCGCCGGCCATAATGGCGCGCTGGATCGGAGCCGCGCCGCGCCACCGCGGAAGAGCCGAGGCGTGGAGGTTGAGGCACCCGTAGCGCGGTGCGTCGAGAACGGCGCGCGGCAGGATGAGACCATATGCGACGACGACGGCCACGTCGGCTGCCAGCGCCGCGAAGGACGCCTGCTCGTCCGCGCCCTTGAGGCTTCGTGGCGTACGGACGGCGAGACCCAACGCCTCGGCCTTTTGATGCACGGGCGACCTCTGCTCGGCCATGCCGCGTCCGGCGGGCCGCGGCGGCTGGCTGTAGACCGCCACGACCTGATGGCCGGCGGCGACGATGGCGTCGAGCACGCCTACCGAGAAATCCGGCGTACCCATGAATACGATCTTCAACGGCATGGCTGCTCGACTACCGGGAAATTGAGACCTCGGAACAGGGAGTTGAGAGCCGGAGCCAAGGAGCCGCCGACGTCCTGCTCCCACGCTTCACATCTCGCTGCGGGCCAGCTTCTTGAACTTCCGGATGACCATGTCCCGCTTCAGTCGCGAGAGGAAGTCGATGATGAGCTTGCCATCAAGGTGGTCGAGCTCGTGCTGGATCGCGGTCGCCATGAGCCCCTCGGCCTCGTGCTCCTGCTGCTTGCCATGGCGGTCGAGATAACGGACGACGATGCGGGCGGGACGCTCGATCTCGACCAGCACCTCGGGCAGCGACAGGCAGCCTTCCTCGTGAAGGCGCAGCTCGTCGCTCCTGGACACGATCTCGGGATTGATGAGAACGCGGGGGTCGGGCTTCGCCTCGTCGTCGGAGGTATCGATCACGAACAGGCGCTTGGGCACGGCCACCTGAATGGCGGCAAGCCCCACGCCGGGCGCCGCGTACATTGTTTCCAACATGTCGTCGGCGAGGCGAACAAGGTCGGCGTCGATGCGCTCGACAGGTGCCGAGGTCGTCCGCAGCAGCGGGTCGGGAAGCTTGATGATCGGGAGCTTAGCCATCGCCGTGACATAAGGAAGTCGCGGGCAGTGGTCAATCGAGAGGGTCACGCAATCCTTCGCACGCCCGGGATCAGGTGGCCCGGCCGTCAGTGCAGCGTGCGGGTCGGCGCGACCCAGGCTGCGGGCGAGACCGTCTCGCCCAAGGCCCGGTCGCCGCGCGGATTGTAGCCCTCGACCGTGCGGAGCAGCACCGCCTCGATGGCAGCGACGTCGCGGGAGGTCATGGCGTCGGTCAGGACCGATAGCTCGCGCTCGAGGTCGGCGCGGGGCAGATACGGCTCGTCCGACTTCAGAATGCGCGGGTGCTCGGTTCCGGTGGTGTGGGCGCCGATCAGGAGCTCCTCGTATAGCTTCTCGCCGGGCCGGAGACCGGTGTAGACGATGGTGATGTCGCCGTCCGGGTTTTGGTCGTCGCGAACCTCGAGCCCGGAGAGGTGGATCATCAGGCGCGCCAGCTTGTCGATCTTGACGGGGTCGCCCATGTGAAGGACGAACACCTCGCCGCCCTTGGCCATGGCGCCGGCCTGCAGCACCAGCTCGGCTGCCTCAGGGATCGACATGAAATAGCGCTCGATCTCTGGATGGGTGACGGTGACGGGGCCGCCCGACTTGATCTGCTTCCTGAAACGGCGCACGACCGAGCCGGAGCTGTCGAGCACGTTGCCGAAGCGCACCATGGTGAACACGGTGGTCGGGCATTCCGCAGCCTCGGCCTGCAGCACCAGCTCCGCAAGGCGCTTGCTCGCGCCCATGACGTTGGTCGGGCGCACGGCCTTGTCGGTGGAAATGAAGACCACCCGCTCGACGCCGGCCTCACGCGCGGCCTCGGCCAGCACCAGCGTCCCGAAGACGTTGTTCGAGATGCCGATCACCGGGTTCTGCTCCACGATCGGCACGTGCTTGTAGGCCGCGGCGTGGTAGATGGTGTCGATGCGATAGCGGCGGAGGACGTCCTCGACGAGCCCCTTGTCGAGAACGGAGCCGATGAGGCCCACGACCTCGGGGCGAGGCTGACCCTCTGGCTGCTTTGCCGCCCATTCGGTGACCTCCATGTCAATCTCGTAGAGCGCCGCCTCCGAGACGTCGAGCAGCACGATGCGGCTCGGATGCTGACGCACGATCTGGCGCACGAGCTCGGAGCCGATGGAGCCGCCGGCGCCGGTGACGAGGATGGCCTTGTCCTTGTTGGCTCGCGCGAGCAGCTCGGGCGACGGCTGGACCGGGTCGCGGCCGAGGAGGTCGCCGACATCGACCGGGCGCAGGTCGTTGACGCCGACGCGGCCCGAGGCAAGGTCCTCGTAGGCGGGCAGAATCTTGACCTCTACCGGATACTGCTCGAGCTGCTGCAGCACCTGACGGCGCTCACGGCGCATGGAGCCCGGCAGTGCCACCAGCACCTCCTTCACATCCGAGCGCTCGATAATGCTCGCGAGCTTTTCGGGATGATAGACGCGCAGCTCGTCGACGTACTGCCCACGCAAGGTGGGGCTCTGATCGATGAAAGCTACCGGCTCGCGGTCGCGGGCGCGGCGCAAGGCGTGCAAGAGCTCGACGCCCAGATGGCCGGCACCGTAGATGACCACGTTCTTGCGCTCGTCCTCGCGCGAGAAGTGGGGCAGCCGGATGCCGACACTGCGCAGAACGATGCCGGCGATCTGGCGGCTCATGACGACCAGGAGCGAGCCGATGAGCCAGAAGGGAATGATGGCGGAGCGCGGCACGCCCTGCTGGCCCGCCATGAACACCAGGAGCGACCAGAATAGAATGCCGAGCCCTACGCAGCTCACGATGCGTAGCGTGCCCCGATAGCCGAGGAAGCGGGTGACGATGCGGTAGAGCTTGAAGTAGGCGAATACCACGACAATGATGACGGGGCCGGCCGCGAGCAGCAGTGCGGACAGCGCCGACTTCGGCACGAAGAACTCGCTGTGGCGGATGGAGACCGCGGCCCATAGCGCGAAGCCGAGCAATAGAAGGTCCGAGAGAGCGAGAACGACGCGCTTCTTGAAGCGCGGCATGTCCAGGATCCGGGCGCGCCAGCGGGCGCGTTGCTGCGGGGCTCTCGGCGGAATGGTCGACACGGGTGGCCTTGCTGATCGGCAGTGCGTTCAAGCGGCAAGCCGGACCGGTTCGACGGCGCGCGGCGGGACAACCTATAAACGAGTCCTGGTGCGGCGACAAAGGGGCATGCGATTGCCAAACTTTTCAACACGTTGAGAATTGAGCCCTGGCGGGCGGCCGGTACGCGGGCGCCGCCTCACCGCAGCCCGTCAGACTCCACCGTCTTGCCGTTCTCATCTCTCCGGCGCGCGGACCGTGCAGAGGCCGGCCCGTTGCGTCCGGCAGAGGCGCGGCTCGCAACGACATTACGAGGCGTCACGCCTGGCGACGCACGAGATCTTCGATCAGCCGATAGCATATGACCACGGCGGCGGCACCGAACACGACGCCCCCCAGCATGAAGCCCCAAAGAACGCCGGGTGCTCCCCAAAGACTGCCGCCGGCCCACACCAGAGGGATCGTGCCGAGGGTGGCCCGGCCCCAATTCAGGGCGGTCGACACGTGAGCGCGGCCGAGGGTGTTGAAGGTGGCGTTGGCGACGAACAGGGCGCCCATGAACAGGAACAGCGGCGACACCCAGCGGCAGAAGAGGACGATCAGCCCACGCGCCTCGCCCTCTGCATGGAACAGAGCCGCAATCGGCTCTGCGACCAGCGCAAGCACCAGCCATGCGGCGAACGTAAAGCCGGCGTTGACGAGCAGCGACAGGGTGAGCGTGCGGCGCAGGCGCTCGCCATTACCGGCACCGTAGTTCTGGCCGACGATGGGGCCGATCGAGGCCGAGAGTGCATAGATGGCGCCGAAGGCCACGGGGAGCACGCGACCGACGACCGCCCAGCCAGCGACCGCACCGTCGCCATGGGTCGCGATGGCCGCGGTGACGTAGGCATTCGAGAACGGGCTGGCGACGTTCGTGAGCACCGCCGGGACGGCGACCGCCATGATCGCCGGTGTATCGGCAGCGAGGCGATGGGGCTTGAACGGACCCATCAGCCTGTGAACGCGCGCGACGCCGTAAAGTCCGGTCAGCACAGCGGCTATGCGCGCGACCGTCGAGGCCGCGGCGGCCCCCTCGATGCCGTAGCCGAGATAGACGATGAGCAGCGGATCGAGCGCGGCGTTGACGATGGCGATGGTCAGCGTGACGCTCATGGCGCGGCGCGCGTCACCGGCCGAGCGCAGAACGGCGGCCGAGGTCATGGCCAACGCCAGGAGCGGCAGCGACGGTACGAGAATGGCGAGATAGCTCGCGGCCAGCGCATGCGTACGCCCCGACGCACCGAGCGCCGTGAGGAGCCACGGCACGGCGAGCCAGACGAGTGCCGCGAAAGCTGCCGAAACGATGGCGGCGGCCGCGTGGGCGTTGACGCTGAGGCGGCGGGCGGCGACGCGGCGGCCGGCGCCAAGCGCGGTCGCGACGAGCGCGGTGGCTGCAATCGAGAGACCGATACCGATCGAGATGGTGAAGAACGTGATCGAGCTGGCGTAGCCGACGGCGGCGACGACGGCCTCGTCCCGGAGCCAGGACAGAAAGAGAATGTTGGCAAGGTCGCCAAGGAAGATTGCTATGAGACCGACGGCACCCGTGCCGGTCATGACCAGGATGTGGCGCAGGAGCGAGCCGGTGACAAACCGCGGGTCTGGCTTCCGCGGCCGAGGCTCTGGTGGAGGCTTCTGCATGTCCGGCTCGCCGTAGGTCGGGTCGAGCTCACGAGACCCGACAGATTATCAGTTCCACGCCGGCCCGGCAAAAAGCCCGACCCGACCTACGGCTAAACTGGTCTTTCGATCAGACCCGCTTCCTCGCCTTGATGGCGGCGGCCAGCGTGCCTTCGTCGAGGTAGTCGAGCTCGCCGCCGACGGGCACGCCTTGGGCCAGGCGGGAGACGACGACGCCGGTCGGTGCCAGCTCGCCGGTGAGATAATGCGCAGTCGACTGGCCTTCAACCGTGGCGTTCAACGCGAGCAGGATCTCGGAGACCTCGCTGCCCTTCGCGCGCTCGACCAACCTCGCGATATTGAGCTTTTCTGGACCGACGCCGTCCAGCGGCGACAGATGGCCGCCGAGCACGTGGTAGCGGGCCTTGACCACGCCGGCCCGCTCGAGCGCCCACAGGTCGCCGACCTCCTCTACAACGACGATCAGCGAGCGGTCGCGGCGCTCGTCGCGGCAGATCGTACAGGGCGTCAGCGTATCGACGTTGCCACATACCTCGCATTCGACGAGCTTATCGGCGGCGGCACGTATGGCTCCGGCCAGCGGTAGGAGGAGCTCTTCGCGCCGCTTCAGGAGCGCAAGCGCGGCCTTCCTGGCCGAGCGGGGGCCTAGCCCGGGCAGACGGGCCAGGAGCTGCACCAGACGCTCGATCTCGGGGCCAGCGATCTTCTGCGACACGGACGCGCTCAGTTCTTCGAGCGCCGAGAGCCGTCGCGGACCTCGCTGATTGCGTCCAGAATATCCTTCATGCTTGCCTTCGTCTTGATGCCCGGGATGTCGAGCGGTGAGCGCGTCGCCCGTTCATAGCGCAGAACGAACGTTTCGCCACCCCGGCGGCGAATGGCAACATCCTCGGTGCGGGCGAGGTCCAGAAGCTCGGTCAGCTTCTGGCGTGCCTCCGAGTAGGTGTAGACCTTCATGGCCCGATCTCCCGCCGCAGTACGACGCCCTCGGCCCTGGCGGCGCGGCCGAGGCGGCGGTCCAGGGTCAATAGCGAGCAGCCGAGGTCCATGGCGCATCGGATCTGGTAGGCTTCGAAGGCCGAGACCCCTTGCCGGGCGGCAATGACCAGGGCCTCGCCGACATCGACGTCGCGAAGCGCGATCGGAACCTGAGAGAGCTGCGCGCGCACACTCTCCACGCTGTCGGGCGAAATTACGCGGCGCTTCACGAGCGTATTCAGCGCTTGGCCCAGCTCGTACGGCAGCATGGCAGGCGCCTGGAGGGACCAGCCCTCCGTCAATCCCACGATCTCCCGGCGCTCCGGCTCACAGAGCGCTACCGCCAGAAGAGCGCTAATATCAACAACGACCTTCATGGTTACATTTGTACTAAAACTCAACGTAGCGTCAAACACAAAGGTCAGGATAAGTATTAACTAAGATGCGAAGCGGATATGTGGCAATCATAGGGAAATCGCGGCTTGCCAAGCCTTGATCGCTTCCATCGGGTAGACGAGCATTAGGACATTCAAAGTGAGGTTGTCCCGGATCATCATGCCCGTGAACACCTCGAAGACAACACCGAGCGTGACGGATGCGGCGACCGGAAGCCGCGACGCGAGACCGAATCCCGCCATCATGGCGAGCGCGTCGGCGACCGAGTTCACGATCGAGTCGCCGTAGTAGTCGAGCGAGATCGTGGTTGCCCGGTAGCGCTCGATGACGAGGTCCGTGTTCTCGACAATCTCCCACGCGGCCTCGACGGTGAGTGCCGCAACGAGGCGGGCGCCGAGCGAACGGCCAGGCATCAGGAGCGCGGTCGCCAAGTAGAGCAAGAGACCGTGGATGACGTGGGACGGCGTGTACCAGTCGAAGAGGTGCTGCGAGTTCTCGGAGCTGAAGGCGCTCCCGTGCCAGAGCTTCAGCGAGCCGCACGTGCAGTAGGGCACGCGGCCCATCATCCATAGAACGCCCGCCATGCCGGCGAGGAGCAGGACAACCAGCAGCACGAGACGGACGCCCTTAGGGTCGCCGCCAGCGGTTGAAACGACGGGCATGGCCAACTCCTGTTGGCCGCAGTGTCTCACACGTTAGACGAGGTGGGAAGGTTCCCTCGGCGGGTCGGGGCGCGAGAAGGCACACGCACCCTTGCGATGTCCGGCGCCTACCTGCCGGTGACGTGAGGAGGTCCTCCTCAATGCAGCTTCACATGCGGCTCGGTGCGGCGCGTGATGAGACGCGAGACCGTGTCCAGGGCCACCTTCCAATAGCCGTGGAGGGCCTGCTCGTGCATCTTGTAGAGAGAGCGGTACATGAGCTTGGCGAACCATCCCTCGATCAGCATCTTGCGCCCCGTCACGAAGCCCATGAGGCTGCCGACGGTCGAATAGTGGCCGAGCGAGACCAGCGAGCCGAAGTCGCGGTACTTGAACGGCTCGAGCGGCTTGCCCTCGAGCCTGCGCCGGAGCTGGCGCACGAGGTGGCTCGACTCCTGGTGAGCAGCCTGGGCGCGGGGCGGAATAGGGTCCTTCTCGCCCGACGGAACGAGATAGGCGCAGTCGCCGAAGGCGAAGACGTTGGGATCGCGCGTGGTCTCGAGCGTCTCCTTGACGACGAGCAGGTTGCCCTTGCTGGCCTCCAGTCCGTCGAGGTCGGCCAGCACGTCCGGGCCCTTGACGCCCGCGGCCCAGACGATGAGCTCGGCCGGGATGAAGTCGCCCGACTGAAGCCGCACACCGGTTGCCGTCGCCTCGACCACGCGGGCGTTGGTGCGGATGTCGACGTTCAGGCCCTTGAGAATGTCGGCGGTCGCGTTCGAGACACGCTCGGGGAGCGCCGAGACAATGCGGTTATTGGCCTCGATGAGCGTTATCTTGATGTCCTTGTCGGGGTCGATGCGGTCGAGGCCGAAGGCGACGACACCACGCGCCGTGCTGTGCAGCTCGGCCGAAAGCTCGGTTCCGGTGGCGCCGGCGCCGATGATGGCGACCTTCAGCTGCTCGGGACGCAACGGTGCGGCCTGAGTGTTGGCGCGGACGCAAGCGTTGATCAGGCGACGGTTGAAGCGCTCGGCCTCCTCGGGGGTGTCGAGCATGATGGCGTGCTCCTTGACCCCCGGCGTGCCGAAGTCGTTGGTCAAGCTGCCGATGGCAATGACGAGCGTATCGTAGGGAAGCCAGCGGTTGGGCGTGATCTCGCGTCCGTCCTCGTCTACGGTGCGTGCGAGATGCACACGCTTGTGAAAGCGGTCGAGGCCGATCATCTCGCCGTAGCGGAAGCGGAAACCGTGCCAGTGGCCCTGCGCCATGTACTCGACCTCGTGTCGGTCGACTTCCATGCTGCCAGCCGCGATCTCATGCAGCAGCGGTTTCCAGATGTGGGTCCGCGAGCGGTCGACGAGAGTGATCGCTGCCTTGCCCTTGCGGCCGAGCTTGTTGCCGAGCTGGGTCGCGAGCTCGAGCCCGCCGGCACCGCCGCCGACGATGACGATGTGGTGCAGCTCCGGCTTCGGCATGATCATCTGCGACTTGGAGGGATCGGTCATGGTGTCGGTCATTGAGGGCTCCACAGGGATCCACGAACGTTCAAAATGAGGCCCATCCTACACCTTTCCCCGGGGGGAGAGGGAGCCCGGCCGCTGCTCGACCTGTGTTCTCGGTCTCACAAAGGGCGCCTTCGGAATTTCCCTCTTCCCCAGGGCGAAGGCGAGGGGGACGCATGGCTCAAAAGAACAATGTCTGCCGGGACCGGCCAGATACCGAGAGACAAACGCGTGTTCAGGCGCGAATCTCACCACCGGTGGCTTTCTTGACCTCGGCGATGATCTTCTGCGACACGGCCTCGATCTCCTTGTCGGTCAGGGTCTCCTTCACGGGCTGCAGCGTGACCTCGATCGCGAGCGACTTCTTGCCTTCCGCGGCCAAGCTGCCGCCCTCGAACAAGTCGAAGACCGTGATCTTGGAAATGAGCACCTTGTCGGCTCCCAGTGCGGCCTTGATCACGTCGCCGGCCGCAACCTTCTTGTCGAGCACGAACGCGAAGTCGCGGCGCACCGGTAAGAGATCTGCGGCGTCGAGCGCGGGCTTGGCGCGGCTCTTTTTCCTCTCGGGCGGCACGGCGTCGAGGAAGAGCTCGAAAGCGGCAACGGGACTGTCGACGCCCAGGGCCTTCAGTGTCTCGGGGTGAACCTCACCGAACTGAGCGAGCACGACCTTGGGGCCCAGACGCAGCGTGCCGGAGCGGCCAGGGTGATACCAGCCGGGCGCGTCGCGGGTGATCTGAGCCTTCGCGGCGTCGAAGCCGAGGCCCGTCAGCGCCGCCATCACGTCCGCCTTGGCGTCGAACAGGCCGACGTCGGCGGCTCGGCCGTCCCAATGGCGGCCGGCGCCCATCGGGCGGGCCGTGCCGGCGCGGACGCCCGCGACTGCGAGCAGCTGATCCTCGGGCTTCTTGCCGCGATAGATCTGGCCGAGCTCGTAGAGTGTGGCGTCGGCGAGACCACGGTTGGCGTTGCGTGTCACGGCGCGCAGAAGCCCCGGCAGGAGGCTCGGACGCATGGAGCTCATCTCGGTCGAGATCGGATTGGCGAGGTCGAGCTCGGCCGCCCCGCCGCCGAAGAGAGTCGCGTCGGCCTTCGGTAGGAACGACCACGTCACGGCTTCCACAAGGCCGCGGGAAGCGAGCGTGCGGCGAGCGCGGCGCGCGCGCCTCTGACGCTCCGTCAGGACGGCGCGGGTGACGCCGTGGAGCGCCGGGAGGGCCGTCGCCGGCACGCGATCGAGGCCGGCGATGCGCACGACCTCCTCCACCAGATCGGCGGACCCGTGAATATCCGGGCGCCATGGCGGCACCGTCACCGACAGGGTGTTGCCCTTGCCCGTGATCTCGAAGCCCAGCGCCTCCAGGATGCGGTGGATCTCGGTGTCGCCGATGTCGATGCCGGCGAGCTTCGCGACCCGAGACGGGTCGAATGGGATGACGCGGCGCTCCGCGGGCGCCTTGCCGGCGACCTTGGCATGCGACGGCGTACCGCCGCAGAGCTTGTGGATCATCTGGGTCGCGAGATCGAGGCCCGGCATCACAGATTCGGGATCGACTCCGCGCTCGAAGCGGTAGCGAGCGTCGGTCACGAGGCCAACCTTGCGGCCGGTGGCGGCGATGACCAGGGGCTCGAACCACGCGCTTTCGATCAAGACGTTCGTGGTCGCTTCGGTCGAGCCAGATGCCTCGCCACCCATGATGCCGCCGAGGCCAAGCGGTCCCTTGTCGTCGGCGATCACGCACATGGTCTCGTCGACCTCGTACTCCTTGCCGTCGAGCGCGAGAAACGTCTCGCCCTTCTTGCCCATGCGGGCGTGGATGGCGCCCTTCAACTTGTCGGCGTCGTAGACGTGGAGCGGACGGCCGTGCTCGATTGAGATGTAGTTCGTCACGTCGACGAGGGCGTTGATGGGACGCAGGCCGACGGCGCGCAGACGGTTCTGCAGCCACTCGGGCGAGGGGCCGTTCTTGACACCCTTGAGGTAGCGGGCGGCGAATACCGGACAGGCGGGCTTCTCGCCCTTGGCGAACTCGAGCTTGACGTCGACGGGGCACGGGCTAGCACCCTCGACGCCCTGGATGCGGGCCTCGTGCTTCAGGGTACCGAGACCGGCCGCGGCGAGGTCGCGGGCGATGCCGCGCACACCCGTGCAGTCGGGGCGGTTCGGGGTGAGCTTCACCTCGATGACAGGATCGTTGAGGCCCGTCGCGTCGACGTAGCGCTCGCCAACGTGATCGGCGAGCTCAGGGGGCAGCTCGATGATGCCCTCGCTGTCGGCGGCGAGCTCGAGCTCGGCGGCGGAGCACATCATGCCGTTCGAGACCACACCGCGCACCGGCTTCTTCTCGAGAGTGATGCCGGAGCCCGGGATGTAGGTGCCGAGTGGCGCGAACACGGAGACGAGGCCGGCGCGGGCGTTCGGGGCGCCGCACACCACCTCCATCAGGGGCTTCCCCTTCTCGACCTCGACCTGCACGACCTGGAGCTTGTCGGCGTTCGGATGGCGCTTGGCCTCGACGATGCGGGCAACCTTGAAGGCGCCGAGCTTGGCGCCCGGATCCTCGATACCCTCGACCTCGAGGCCGATCGACGACAGCTTGGTGGCGATCTCGTCGACGGTGGCCTTGGTCTTCAGGTGCTCCTTGAGCCAGGAGAGGGTGAATTTCATGGGTTGCTACTCAGAATCCCTAGGTGTCCTTGAAGATCGCATAGAGCTGCGCTGCCGTTTCGCGACCAAACTGCAGAGTCTGGCTCTGCTTGCCGGGACTCTCGCGCTCACTTGAGCCATAAGTATCGATCTGAACGATCGGCGAACCTCCGTCGGTCTCAAGAACCTTCTCAAAGGCCACGAATTGCGTGGGCTGGACCCTTCCAGTACCCGCCTTGCGTTCGACAGATGTCACCCAGCCCATCCGTCACCTCCGTGTTGGCCAGAATTAGCTCGACAGCCCGCCGCCCAAGGTCGGCACGTCAAGCACCGAAAATCCGTAATGGCGCAGCCATCGCAGGTCGGCGGCGAAGAAGGCACGCAGATCGGGGATGCCGTACTTCAGCATGGTCAGACGGTCGAGGCCCATGCCGAAGGCAAAGCCCTGGTACTTGTCAGGATCCAGTCCGCAGTTCCTGAGAACGTTCGGATGCACCATGCCGCAACCCAGGATCTCGAGCCAGCGACCCGGCTTGCCGATGGCCTCGGCGCCGATGTCAACCTCCATGCTGGGCTCGGTGAACGGGAAGTGGGAGGCGCGGAAGCGCATCTTCACCTCGTCGACCTCGAAGAAGGCCTTGCAGAACTCCTCGAGCACCCACTTCAAATGGCCCATGTGAGTGGTCTCGTCGATGACGAGGCCCTCGATCTGGTGGAACATCGGCGTGTGTGTCTGGTCGCTATCGCAGCGATAGACGCGGCCCGGGGCGATGATGCGGATGGGCGGCTTCCGCGACTGCATGGTGCGGATCTGGACCGGGCTCGTATGCGTGCGCAGGAGAAGGCGCGAGCCGTCCGGCCTGGTGCCGAAGTAAAAAGTATCGTGCTCCTGACGGGCGGGATGCTCGGCGGGGATATTGAGCTTGCCGAAGTTCATCTCGTCGGTCTCGATGTCCGGCCCCTCGGCGACCTCGAAGCCCATGGACGCAAAGATCTCGATGCACTCGTCGAGAACCTGGGAGACCGGATGAATGCGGCCCTCGGCCTCGGGTCCGGGGCGGACGGGGAGGGTGACGTCGGCTCGCTCGCTGGCGAGACGCTCTGCGAGGGCGGCGCTTTCGAGAGCGGCCTTTCTCGCCTCGAGGGCAGCGGCGACCTTCTCCTTCACCTGATTGACGGCCTGCCCGAAGCCCTTGCGCTCCTCGGCTGGAAGCTGGCCAAGCTTGGCCATCTCGGCCGAAATTGAGCCCTTCTTGCCGAGGGCTGCGACCCGTACGGCGTCGAGGCCCGCGAGGTCGGCAGCGGCGGCGATGTCGGCAAGGAGGCCCTGCTCTAGGGCGGCCAGCGAAGACGAGGCGGACATGATCGGGGTCCTTGCTCGGAACTCCCTCTCCCCCTGGGGAGAGGGCCGGGATTACGGGGCAACTCGCGATACCAGCGCTCGCCACCCCTCACCCGGCGCAACGGTCGTCCTCGGCCCGAGGTCGAGGCTGGTGGCCGCGCCGGCCTCTCCCCGGAGGGAGAGGCAATCGAGGTTTGATTACGCTGCCTTCTTGACCGCGGCGGCGGCCTGGTCGACGAGGGCCTTGAAGGCCGCCGCATCCTTGACGGCGAGGTCGGCAAGAACCTTGCGATCGACGGCGATGCCGGCCTTGGTCAGGCCCTCGATGAAGCGGCCGTAGGTCATGCCGGCCTCGCGGGCGGCGGCGTTGATGCGCTGGATCCAAAGGGCGCGGAAGGTCCGCTTCCTGCGCTTGCGGTCGCGGTAGGTGTACTGCTGGGCCTTCTCGACCGCCTGCTTGGCGACCCGGATGGTGCTCTTCCTGCGGCCGTAGTAGCCCTTGGCGGCCTTCAGAACCTTCTTGTGCTTCGCATGGGCGGTAACGCCCCGCTTGACGCGTGCCATGGTGATGCTCCGTCGATGACTGGGTTAAGCGGGATTACCGCGCGTAGGGCATGTACTTCTTGACGATCTTGGCATCCGAGTCCGAGAGCACCATGGTGCCACGGGCCTTCTGGATGAACTTGGTCGTGCGCTTGATCATGCCGTGACGCTTGCCGGCGGCACCGGCCTTGACCTTGCCGCTGCCCGTCATCTTGAAGCGCTTCTTGGCGCCACTCTTTGTCTTCAACTTGGGCATTTCGCTTCAGTCCTTTCTTGCTCGCGGCTCACAACGCGGCTTAGGGCCGCTCGCGAGGCCTTGGTCGAGCCATTTGGTTGGTTGCAAAAGCATAAGAACCGCCACGGCATGCCCCGCCGGGCGGCTCTGGGCGCTGCTTATAGGCGCGAGGGCGGCAGAGTGCAACAGGTGTTGCCGAGACGGCCCGCGACAGCCGGGCGGCGGCGGCAGCACCCACCGAAGGTGGGCAGCCGGCTTGCAAATACGGCGCAAACCGTCAAGCGCGACATCTTGCCTTTGTGGCAAAGACGGTACATATAGTGCTCGTCGAACACGCCTTGGTCTGCCCCGACAGCCCCTTGACGGCTGGGAATGGACGTCTCCATCGCGCGATTTGATCTACACCTCGGCGACACTGTCGCAGGGGACACAATATTGCTCTGGAGGCAAGGAATGGCTCAAGGCACGGTGAAGTGGTTCAATAACCAGAAAGGCTATGGATTCGTCCAGCCGGACGAGGGGGGCAACGACGTGTTCGTCCACATCTCGGCCGTGCAGAAGGCCGGCATGCAGACGCTGCGCGAGGGCCAGAAGATCTCCTACGAGACCGAGAAGGGCCGCAACGGCAAGGTGGCCGCGGTCAATCTGCGCGCTCTTTGATCTCCATCACCATCCTGCGTGGTGCGGGGGAGCGGCCCAGCCGCTCCCCCGACGGCATTTTAGGCCCGGTTGCTTTTCGGCGGCCCGTTCAATAGAGAGACCGCTCAGTATCGTTCGCGCGCGGCTCGTCAGCGACGCCGGCGCGCGGTGACCCACCCCTTGGGCAAAACGGCCCGCCCGGCGGCGTCACAGGCTCCTCAGAGGATTGCGAATGGCCAAGGAAGAGATGCTCGAGTTCGAAGGCGTCGTCGTGGAGGTGCTGCCCGACGCCCGCTGCCGCGTGCAGCTCGACAACGGGCACGAGGTGGTCGCCTATACCTCGGGGCGCATGAAGAAGAATCGGATCCGCATCCTCGCCGGCGACAAGGTGACGGTCGAGATGACGCCCTACGATCTCACGAAGGGGCGCATCAACTTCCGCCACAAGGACCAGCGCTCCGGCCCGCCTCCCGGTGCCGGCGGTCCGGGTGGTGGCGGTCCGCGCCGCGGGGGACGATAAGCACGGCGAGGCGCAGCGACCGATGTCAGACCCGGAGGGTCAGGCACCGGCAGCGCGCTCCTTCTGCTCGCGACTCAAGGACAAGCCGATCCACAACCAGACCAGCGCGAGCGGAAGCGTGGCTGCCGCCACCAGCGTGCCGCTGGCGCCAATGCTCTTCGCAAAGCTGTTGAACACCCAGCCCGAAGCGGCATCGCCGCCGCGATAGACGACGGTGTCGACAAAGCTCTGTGCCTTGTATTTCTCGTCGAGTGGGACAGCGGTCCACAGCACCTTGACGGCCGGATTCGTGAGCGAGAACGCGACCGCGCGCTCGGCGACCATGACGGCGGCAACAATCTCCAGCGTGGGCGAGATGGCCAGCGCGGCGAGACCGGCGATGGCGGTCGCGGGCAGCGCGGCAAGCGAGAGCGCGAGGCCGAAGCGCTCCATCAGGCGGCCGGTCAACAGCAGCTGCACCGCGAGCGTGATCGCGTTCACGGCAAAATCCCGCCCCGCGAAAAACTGCACGCGCGCACTCTTCTCGACAATGGTCGCGCCGACGATGCGGGACTGCTCGAGGTAGAAGTAGGTTCCGATCAGGTTCGCGAGCAGGATGAACAGCGCGATGAAGAGCAGGTAGCGCGAGGAGAGCACGTGGGTGGCGCCCGAGAGGATGTCGCGACCGCCCACCGGCTTTTCGGCGTCGCTCGCCGTCGCCGAGCGATCGTCGGCAGTGATGCGGCGCAGGGCCAGCACCGCCGCAAGGGCGAGCGAGAGAAACGCCGCGGTGACGAGCAGGAGGTCGTGCGCGTCGACCATTGGAGCCAGATAACGGGCGATGACGGGGCCCGTAACGGCGCCCGCCGTGCCGCCGGCGGCGATGAAGCCATACAGGCGTTTCGCTGTCGTGCCGTCGTAGAGTTCTGACATCAAGATCCAGAACATCGATACGACGAAGAGATTGAACACACTCGACCAGACGAAGAAGATCGATCCTACCGACGTGCCGACGGCACCTGTCTGCCGATCGAGTGCGAGCCAAAAAGCAAACAGGTTCAGGATGAAGAAGCCATAGACGATGGGCACGATGCGGCGGCGGGCAAAGCTCGCCGTGAGGGTGCCGAACACCGGAACGGCGGCGAGCATCGTGAGAAAGACCCAATAGAACAGCCGCTCGAGGCCGTCGGTGCCGACGGCAACGCCCATCTCGTCGCGCACGGGGCGCATGACATAGTAGCCGCACAGCACGCAGAAAAAGGTCGCGAACGAGAGCAGCAGCCTCGGAGCCTCGCCAGGCTCGAGGTGGACGAGACGACGCAAGAGTGCTTCGAGCCCCGCGATGAGGCCTGTGTCCGGTTTGCTTTCTCCGAAGCTCATGACCCTTAATAGACCCTGAGCGGGAAATAGCGATCGACGATCTCCTGGAAGCGGCCGGACTGGCGCACCCGCTCCAAGGCGCCATTGATCAACACGCGGATCTCCGGGTCTGCCTTCGGCAGTGCGATGGCGATACCGTTGCCGAAGTACTTGGGCTCGAAGTAAGGGCCGCCACGGAACTCGCAGCACTTCCTCGACAACGTGCCGTTGAGCCAGAAGGAGACGCTGATGGCGTCGTCGAACAGAAAGTCGGCGGCGCCCTGGGCGAGGGCCTCGCGGGCGAGGTCCTGGCTGTCGAACGCGAGAATGCGGGTATCGCGGAAGAAGGCTTGCAGATAGGCCTCGTGCGCGGAGCCCTTGGCAACCGCGACCTTCACGCCGTCTAGGCCTTCGGAGCTGATCTCGACCTTCGGGCTGTCCGAGCGCCCGACAAAGCGGCCGGGCGTGTAGAAATAGCGGTCGGAGAACTCGACGTCCTTCAGTGCCTCGGCGGTGACCGCGTGGCCGGCGATGACGGCATCGGCGTCGGAGCGCGCAAGACCGGCGAACAGCTCGCCCCAAGGCTTCACCTTGATGTCGCAGGCGGCCTGCATCTCGAGGCAGATGGCACGGGCGAGGTCGACGTTGAACCCTGTCAGGACGCCCTCGTCGTCGACATAATCGAAGGGTGGGAAGTCGGCCTCGGTCAGAAATCGCACCACGACTCGGCGGCCTTCCGCCGGAGCGGCCGACGGCGCCCCCTCAGCGGCCATCGCGGACGGGACGACCAATTGCCAAGCCAGTGCCGCGAGCAGGTGGAAAAAGACCAGCGTCGACGTGCGGGCCGGGCGTGCCTTCAGTCCGAGCTCGGGGAAAAAATGCAACATCGCCAGCGAATCTCTCGTGTCGTCCTGGGGCAGCAACCTAAAGAATGAGGTGGCGCGAAGGCAAGCCGATTGCCGGAGTGGCGGATGGCCGGTACGATCGATCCGTTCTCGTTCGAACCTGCTCCGTCATGCCGTCCCGGGCCCATGCGCGCCAGTCAGAGAGCCCTGCCACCGCGGCCGATGCCGACGCGGTCGACGTGCTTCGTCTCGAGCAGGCGACACGAGGTCTGCGATCGGCACGTCCCGAGCTGTCGGCGGCAACGCCTGCTCCGCTCTGGCAAAGTGGAGCCTTGGCGGGCGGACTTCTCACCCTCCTGGTCGGACTGATCATCGCGCCGTGGGCCGCGAGCATGGTGTTGCTAGCCGGTCTGTCGCTCCCGTTTTTCTGCGTGGTGACACTGCGCGGTCTCGCCTTGGTTCTGTCTCGTCCCGAGGACCACGAGCGCGGTGCTCCTCGTGCGCGCGCGGTGTGGCCAACCTACAGCATCCTGGTACCGCTCTATCGCGAGGCGCACGTGGTGCCCGGGCTCGTCGGTGCGCTCACGGCACTCGACTACCCGGCCAGCGCGCTCGACATACTCCTGGTACTCGAAGCCTCCGACCCCGAGACGCGGGCGGCGGTCGACGCCATACGGCTTCCCGCCCACATGCGGGTGGTCGTCGTTCCGGACGGGTTGCCCAGAACCAAGCCCAAGGCGCTCAACTATGCACTGAGCCTCACGGAGGGCGAGTTCGTCGTCGTGTTCGATGCCGAGGACCGGCCGGAGCCGGATCAGCTCAATCGGGCCGTCGCCGCATTCGAGCGGGCGGTCCGGTCCGGCGAGCGGCTCGCGTGCGTGCAGGCGCGGCTCAACATCTACAATCCGAGCGAGACGTGGCTCACACGCCAGTTCACGCTCGAGTACACGGCGCTGTTCGATTGCCTGCTTCCGACATTACAGCGCCTCGGGCTACCGCTGCCACTGGGCGGCACGTCCAACCATTTCCCACGCCGGGTACTCGACGTGGCCGGCGGCTGGGATCCGTTCAATGTCACCGAGGACGCCGACCTCGGCATCCGGCTGGCCCGGATGGGGTGGAAGGTCGGCGTGCTCGGCTCGACCACCTGGGAGGAGGCTCCGGCCACCTTCGCCGTGTGGAAAGGACAACGCACGCGCTGGCTCAAAGGCTGGATGCAGACGTTCCTCGTTCACCTGCGCGAGCCGCCGCGTACGATGCACGAGCTCGGGCCGAAGGGCTTTCTGGGCCTCGTCGTGCTCATGGGCGGCATGCTGCTCTCGGCACTGGTGCATCCCTGGTTCTACGTGCTCTTTGCACACGACCTCGTCACAGGCACGCTCACGAGCGCACCGGCCGACCCGGCGGCGCGGCTTCTCTGGCAGCTGGGCCTCTTCAACCTAGTGATGGGATACGTGACAGGCGCGGCACTCGGCGCGGTCGCGGCCGTGCGCCGGGGTGCGGGCGGACTCGCCGGGCACGTCCTACTGATGCCGTTCTACTGGCTACTGATCTCGTACGCGGCGTACCGCGGCCTGTGGCAGCTCGCGGTCGCGCCGTTCCTGTGGGAAAAGACCGAGCACAGAGCGCGCGGCGACAGCAGGGAGCCACCAGACGAGCAGACTGTATCGAGCAGACTGTATGATGGAGCATGATGGAGCGGGCGATGGGAATCGAACCCACGTTCGTAGCTTGGGAAGCTACTGTCTTACCATTAGACGACGCCCGCACACCGGAGGCACTCGTTAGCATAGAGCCGGGCGGCAGGAAAGCGGGCTGAAACCGACGGAATGCCCTCGCCGTAATGCGGGCAGAAGGGGCGTGCGAGCGGTTGGGGTGGCGTGATAGGCTCCCGCCCGCTACCCTGAGCCCGAGCAATAGAACGGAGTGCCTGCCTTTGGGTGTGAACGTTACCGTCGTCGATGCACTCTCGGGCCCAGGCAAGTTCGAGGATCCGGACCGGACCGCCAAGGGCGAGGTGCGGGCCACGGTGCCCTTCGACGGCCTCGATACGCTCTGGATCAATACCGGAACGCTCTGCAACATCACCTGCCGCAACTGCTACATCGACTCGAGCCCGTCCAACGACCGGCTGGCCTACATCACGGCGGCCGAGACGGTTCCGTTCCTCGACGAGGCGATTGGCGCGGGCGCGCGCGAGATCGGCTTCACGGGCGGCGAGCCGTTCCTCAATCCCGAGATCGTCGAGCTCCTGGAGGCGGCGCTCGTCCGCGGCTTCGAGGTGCTGGTCTTGACCAACGCCATGCTGCCGATGCAGCGCCCGCGGCTCAAGGACGGACTTGCGCGGCTTCGCGATGCCTATGGCTCTCGGCTCACGATGCGGGTCAGCCTTGACCACTATACGAAGGCGCTGCACGAGACGGAGCGCGGCGCCGATACCTGGGAGCGGGCGCTGGAGGGCATCGACTGGCTGGCCGGCAACGGTTTTCGACTCGCCATCGCAGGCCGCACGTGCTGGGGCGAGATCGAATCAAGCGAGCGGGAGGGGTACCGCCGGTTGATCGCGGCGCATGGCTGGCCGATCGACGCCGACGATAGGGCGCAGGTGACGCTGTTCCCGGAGATGGACGGGCACCACGATGTGCCGGAGATCACGAGGGCTTGCTGGAACATCTTGCAGAAGAGCCCCTCAGAGATGATGTGCGCGCACACGCGCATGGTCGTCAGGCGCAAGGAGGCAGCAAAGCCGGTCGTGCTGCCATGCACACTCCTGCCATACGACGCCGCGTTCGAGATGGGCGCTACGCTGGCGGAGGCGGCAACGGCCGACGGCGGCATGTTCCGCCAAGGCGCAGTCAAGCTCTGCCATCCGCATTGTGCAAAGTTCTGCGTGCTCGGCGGGGGCAGCTGTTCGTGAGGGGTTGCTGAAACCCTAGGGCCGTCCGGCCCGTATTCGGGGACGCCAACCTTCGAATGGGACGGACACTATGACCTTCGCCACCTCACTCTTCAGAAGCCTCGTCGTCGCCGGGCTCGCTCTCTCAATGGCCGCCGAAGCGCTCGCGCTCGAGAAGAAGCCGTTCAGCACCGACGAGTTCGCAGCAGCCCAAGCGGCGGGCAAGCCGGTGCTCGTTCACGTCTCCGCAAGCTGGTGCCCAACCTGCAAGGCGCAGCACATGGCACTCGACGGTCTCGCCGCCAAGCCTGAGTTCGACGGCGTGACGGTGATGGAGGTCGACTTCGACAGCCAAAAGGATGTGCTCAAGACGTTCAGAGCCAATCAGCAGAGCACGATGATCGCCTTCCACGGCTCGACGGAGACCGGCCGCCTCGTCGGACAGACGAGCCCGAGACTGATCGGGGACTTGATCAACGCCGCACTCAACGGCAAGTAGGCACGCACCATGACGCCCGTTGCTCTGGCGCTCGCCTTCGCGGCGGGCGTGCTCTCGACGCTGTCTCCCTGCGTTCTTCCGCTGTTGCCGATCGTGCTCTCCACCGCGGTCTCCGAGCACCGGGGGGGACCAGCGGCGCTCGCCGGCGGGCTGGCGACGTCGTTCGTTGCGATCGGCCTATTCCTGGCAACGGCCGGCTATTCGCTCGGGCTGGACGGCGGCGTCATGCGGACCATGGGTGCGCTGGTGCTCGCTCTGATCGGTATCGTGCTGATGGTACCGGGGCTCGGGGTCAGATTTGCCGCCGCCGCAGCGCCGCTTGCCGGCGCGGCGGAGGGGCAGCTCGACCGGATCGACGCTGCGGGGCTCAAGGGCCAGTTCCTGCTCGGCCTGCTGCTCGGCGTGGTATGGAGCCCCTGCGTCGGCCCGACCTTGGGCGCTGCCTCGGTCCTTGCGGCACAAGGCAAGGACCTTGGCCAGGTCGCGGTGACCATGAGCCTGTTCGGACTTGGCGCGGCGCTGCCGCTCCTCGTTCTCGGCCTCGTCTCACGGGAGGCGATGTTGACCCTCAGGGGGAGGCTTCGCGGCGCGGGCCGAGGCGGCAAGCTCGTCCTCGGCGGGCTTCTCCTGCTCGTTGGTCTCTTGGTCGCGAGCGGGCTCGACAAGCGGCTCGAGGCGTTCCTGGTCGAGGCCTCGCCGAGCTGGCTTACGGAACTCACGACGAAGCTCTAGTATGGCGCTTCTGAAGTCCGCATCGTTCCTGCGGCTGGGCTCGTATGCGGACGTCAGAATTTGAGCCACACCAGGTCATTGGCCTGCTCGTGCCCTTTCGACCGCGAAGCTCGATCCGAGCGTGCCGAAGTACGAGACGAACTGCGCGGTCGTGACACCAGGATTGGACACAGCTTGCGGGATTCCGCCAGCTCGAAGGGAGGGCTCGACCTATGACCGGTGTGGAATTGCGAGGGCGCTGCACGTGCGGCGCGGTGAGGTACCGACTCGCGTCGAAGCCGATGTTCGTGCATTGCTGCCATTGCACCTGGTGTCAGCGGGAGACAGGATCGGCGTTCGCGGTGAATGCCATGATCGAGGCGGACCGCGTGATCATCGAAGGCTCGGTGGAACCCGAGGTGGTCTCGACGCCGAGCAACAGCGGCAAGGGGCAGAGTATCGCGCGCTGCCCGACTTGCAGGATCGCCGTGTGGAGCAACTACGCCAGCCTCGGCGAGGTCGTCCGCTTCGTCCGCGTCGGCACGCTCGAGAACCCGGCCCTCTCTCCGCCCGACATCCACATCTTCACCTCGACCAAGCAGGCGTGGGTGCAGCTTCCGGCTGGTGTGCCTGCCTATCCTGAATATTACGATCGCAAGAAGGAGTGGCCCGCCGAAAGCCTGGAGCGGCGCGAGGCTGCGCTGGCGCGAGCCGTGAGCAGGACGTGAGGACTGTCCTTTGGGTCGGGCCGGGGAGGACCGGACGCCGCGGGCTACGTGGCGGCGCGTCTGCGTGCGGGCCGGCTCGCGGCTGCGGCCGGCGCAGAGACGGTCGCCCCGGCCGTTCCCACTGCGCCATTCCGCTCGCAGTTGACCATCCAAGGGATGCCGAAGCGGTCGGTCAGCATGCCGAAACGCTCGGCCCAGAACGTTTCTCCCATTGGCATGTCGACGGTGCCGCCTACTCCCAGCTCGCGAAAGATGCGCTCGGCCTCGGCCGGATCGTCAACCATGATGCTGACGCAGAAGCCCTGTGGCTTCGAGAACCGAGCGGTGGGCGCATCGCCCCCCAGGAGGAGGCGGCCGCCAACCTCGAGCCGGGCGTGCATGATCAGGTTGTTTCTTCCATCGTCCGACGGCACTCCGGTCGGGGCATCGCTGTAGCGCATCATGGCGATGATCCTGCCATGGAGGACTTTTTCGTAATGCTTGAAGGCCTCCTCGCAGCGGCCGTCGAAACCGAGGTAGCTGACAAAGTCCATGGCGCCATTCTCCTGCAGATGACCACCCGGCGAGCCAGGGGATATGATGCCTCAAGAAACTCGGCACGTCTGCGGTCTGGTTGCGGCGCCCGCGGTCCGGCAGCAGACCGGACGCCCGGGAGGCGGCGAGGTGCTGCACCCGCCAGCCGGTTCATTGCGGTCGTGCCCGCGACCCGCTACATCAGACCCATGACCACGACACCCACCCTTACCCAGCGTCTCGCCAACCCCACGCGGTTCATGGAGCTTTCCGGGGCGCTCCTGCCTTGGCTCGCGGCGGCGGCGGCGGCCTTGATCGCCTACGCGATGTACCTCGTGTTCGCCGTGGCGCCGCCCGACTATCAGCAGGGCGAAACAGTCAAGATCATGTACATTCACGTGCCGGCGGCGTGGCTTGCCATGATGTGCTTCGGCCTCATCGCCGTGTCGAGCTTCGGATTGCTCGTCTTCCGCCATCCGCTGGCCGACGTGTCGGCCAAGGCGGCGGCGCCGATCGGAGCCGCGTTCACCGCGCTTGCGCTGCTGACCGGCTCGCTCTGGGGCAAGCCCATGTGGGGCACCTACTGGGTGTGGGACGCACGGCTGACCTCGGTCCTGATCCTCTTCTTCCTCTACCTCGGCCTCATCGCACTGCGCTCGTCGATCGACGACGAGCTGCTCGCGTCCAAGCTCACGGCCATCCTGGCCCTGGTCGGCGTCGCCATCCTGCCGGTCATCAAGTTCTCGGTCGAGTGGTGGAACACGTTGCACCAGCCGTCGACGGGTTTCACCTCGACCGTCGATCCCAGCATGCGGACGCCGCTGCTGCTGTCCGCGCTCGGGTTCACGCTGTTGTTCTTCGCCATGCATATGAAGGGCATGCAGAACGAGATCCTGAGGCGGCGCGTGAAATCGCTGACCATGGCCGAGGTCGAACGCGCGCAGCACGCTCGGGCGCCGCAGACGAGGGAGTGAGCACCATGGATCTCGGACCACATGCGGGGTTCATCCTCGCGTCCTACGGTGCTGTCGCTGCAGTGGTCGGCGGACTGATCGGGTGGCTCGTCTACGATGGCCGGCGGCAGACGAAAGCGCTCGCCGATCTCGAGGCGCGCGGCGTGCGCCGGCGGTCCGAGATTCGGAGCTGACATGCAGGACAACAAGGCTGAGAGCAGGGAGGCCGAGGGCCGATCGCTCACCTGGATCGTGGCGCCGCTCGTCGTTTTCGTGGCGCTCGCGGGTCTATTCATGTTCGCGCTCGAGCGCGGCGATCCCACCAAGCTGCCATCGACTCTGATCGGCAAGCCGGTGCCGCAAACGACGTTCCCGCCGGTCGAAGGGCTGACTCAGGGCGAGAAGCCGGTGCCCGGATTCTCGAGCGCCGATCTGGCGTCGGGCAGAGTCACCGTGGTCAACTTCTGGGCGTCGTGGTGCGCACCCTGCACCGACGAACACCCGCTCCTGACCGAGCTCGGCAAGCGCACGGGCGTGCCGATCTACGGCGTCAACTACAAGGACCAGGCGCCCAACGCGCGGCGGTTCCTGGGCCGCCATGGCAATCCATTCGCCGCCGTCGGGACCGACACCAACGGCCGTAACGCCATCGAGTGGGGGGTCTACGGCATGCCGGAGACATTCATCGTCAACGGCCGCGGCGAGATCGTCTACAAGCACGTCGGCCCGATCACGGCCGAAAGCCTCGAGAAGAAGCTTCTGCCGGTGATCGAGAAGAACAAGTGATCAGCGAGCACGACGTCGGACCACCCGACCGGTCACCCCCACGATCCCTCTGCCTGCTCACGCGCGTCACAGCGCGAAGAACTCGCCGCGGGAATGAGCCAGAACCGACAGCGTGCCCTTCTTGATGTCGAAGTGCGCGCCGTGCAGCGAAAGCTTGCCCTTCTCCTCGCGCTCGGCGACGAACGGGAACGTTCGCAGGTTTCTGATCGAGGTCTTGACGCACTCCTTCTCAAGAGCCGCCAAGCGCTCTTCCTGCGATTTCGTCTGATGGGCCGCAACGACGCGGAGGCGCGCGTCGTCGAGCATCGACATCCACTTCGAGATGAACATAGCCTCGGTCTGGAGGGCTGCCGACTGGTCGAGCGCGGCCTTGACGCCACCGCAGCCGGAATGACCCATGACGACCACGTGCTTGACGCGCAGGTTCAGCACCGCGAACTCGATGGCTGCACTGACGCCGTGGAACTTGCCGCCGGTCTCGTACGGTGGCACGAGGTTGGCAACGTTTCTGACGACGAACAGCTCGCCCGGCATTGCGTTGAAGATCGTCTCCGGATCGACGCGGCTGTCGCAGCAGGAGATCAGCATCACCTCCGGGTTCTGCCCGAAGGTGGCGAGCTCCTCGTACTGATCAGCGTTGGGAACAAAGATGCGGTGCTTAAAGCGGCGGTAGCGGTCGGCGAGTATCTCGGGAAAGGACGACATCGTGCTTCGCTCTCCTGGTCTGTGTCACAACCTCAGCAGCTAGGTTGCTTCGCAGGCAAGCGCAACAACCCTGACGAATTGTCACCCGAGATCCGACCTATCTCATCAGGTAGCCTGCCGGCCACCCACGGCGCCCGCCCGGCCGGACAATCGACTGAGCACCGCATAGCCGACCAGGGCAGCCATGATCGAACCGGCAAGCACCCCGATCCGGATGTCGACTGCGTGCTCCGGACCCGGAAAGGCGAGCATGCCGATAAACAGACTCATGGTGAAGCCCACGCCGGCCAGAGTGCCGACTCCCAGCATATGGGCCTGGCTGGTGTCGGAGGGCCGCTCGCCGAGGCCCGCGGCAATGGCGCCCTCGGCGAACAGGAAGACACCGATCGGCTTGCCGAGCAGCAGGCCAAGCATGATACCGAGTGGAATTGGATCAGCGAGCCTCGCAAGCGTGACGCCGTCGAGCGAGACGCCGGCGTTGGCAAAAGCAAACAGCGGCAGGACGGCGAACGTCACCCATGGATGCAGGCTGTCCTCGAGGCGGACGAGCGGCGAGGCCGACTCGTCGCCGTCCCCGCCCGCGAGCGGAATGGCAAGTCCCGTCGCAACCCCTGCCAACGTGGCGTGGACGCCGGACTTCAGCACACAAACCCAGATGAAGAGTCCGGTCAGGCCGTAGGCGGCGACACGGGTGACACCCTTGACGTTCATCGTCGCGAGCACGGCACAGCCAACGAAGGCGAGAGACAGCGCCATCACCGACAGATGGTCGGTGTAGAACAGCGCGATGATGACGATAGCACCCAGGTCGTCGATGATGGCGAGGGCGAGCAGGAAGATCTTCAGAGACGGCGGGACGCGCGAACCGAGCAGGGCGAGGACACCGACAGCGAAGGCGATGTCCGTGGCACAGGGTATGGCCCAGCCGGCCAGGGCCTGCGGGTCATCGGCGTTGAGGAGCCAATAGATCAGGGCGGGCACGATCATGCCGCCCAAGGCCGCCATGGCCGGCAGCATGGCGCGCGACGGAGTAGACAGCTCGCCGACCAGAAGCTCGCGCTTAATCTCGAGACCGACAAGGAAGAAGAAGATGGCCATCAGGCCGTCGTTGATCCAATGCAGCAAATGCTTGTCGATTGCCAGCGTGCCGACGCGGACCATGACCGGCAGCTCCAGGAACTCGTGGTAGAGGCCCGCCGCAGGCGAGTTGGCCAGGATCAATGCCAAAGCTGCGGCGACCATGAGCGCAATGCCACCGGAAGCCTCGTGGTGAATGAAGTCGAGTGCGCTGCCTCTGATCGCCATGCGTAACCGTCCTCAGATTGCAATTTCGCCAGACCGGAACCGGCGCCGGAGCTACCCCCCGGCGGCGATCGCCTGGAGCGGGTCTGCATTGGGTGCCGCCCAGTCATCCTGGGTGGCTGCGAGCGCAAGGTCACCGCGGCCGGCGCTCGACGCGATCGCCATGCGGACACCGGCCACGGTCCGCGCAAAGGCATCCACCGGCACGAGTCCCTTGAGACGCCAGCCGAGATAGAGACCGGCCAAGAAGTCGCCCGTGCCATGCGGCACGTCCGCAAGCCGGTCGCTCTCGGCCGACCACCCGGCGGATCCATCGATGAGTATCGTGGCGATGCGGCCCGGGAAAGTCGATATGGACGTGGCGAGCACGGTTTCCACTCCGAGCGATCGTGCGGCCAGCGCTGCGTCCGCCATGCAACTGGTGCCTGCGCCTCCAAGCCAGGCGAGCTCGAACCGGTTGGGGGTCGCGATATCGGCGAGCGGGATCAGCTCGTCACGGATGGCGGCAGCGGCGGCCGGATCGATGTAGAGTCCGCCCGGGTCGTCACCGAGGACCGGGTCACAGCAGAAGAGGCAACCGGGGCATGCCATGCGGAGCGCACGCACTGCGTCCGCGGCTACCCGGACATGGGCCGCGGTGGGCAAGTAGCCCGTCAGCACGGCGTCGAATCCGTCGAGCCAGCCGGCAAGACCGTAGACGCTTACCATCTCGGCAAGCTTCTCGGCAGTAACGGAGGTCGCGACAAACCGAGGGTGGCCCGGATGGTTGGACAGGACCACGGTCGGGAGCGCTGTCACGGTGTGACCGAGACGCTGCAAGGCAAACCCTGCGGCTCGCAGGCCAACGCAGCCGCGAGCGACGAACGACGACATGACGAGGACATTGGCCAACGACCAGCTCCGAACCAGATGGCTTCCAGGCTATCTGAATGCCCCCAACGACTTAACGCCTAACCAGCGCGCCCGGCGCACACGAACGCAGACCCCACGGCGTGATGGGAATGGTGAACGATGTAGATACGGGGTTGACTATTGGTCCTTGTGTGGCTTGGAACGGTCCTCATACAGCATTAGTGTTGCGTCGCAACATACGTAGGAGCCCCACACATGCAAGTCCGGCCGCGCCGCAGTGTCCTTTACATGCCTGGAGCCAACGAGAGGGCGCTCGAGAAGGCGAAGAGCCTGACGGCGGATGCGCTCATCCTCGACCTCGAAGACTCGGTCGCGCCTGACGCCAAGCCCGCCGCCCGCGACAAAGTGTGCGCGGCAGTGAAGACCGGGGGATACGGGCGGCGCGAGCTCGTGATCAGGCCGAACGCTCTCGAGACGGCGTGGGGCACGGCCGATATCCTGGCGGCGGCCGAGGCCCAGCCCGACGCCATCCTGCTCCCCAAGGTTGCGCACCCCGGCGACATCATCAGTGCGGCCAAGATCCTGAAGTCGGTGCATGCGCCGGAGAAGACCAGACTGTGGGCGATGATGGAGATGCCGCAGGCGATCCTGCACGCCGGCGAGATCGCGGCAACGGCCGCCAATCCCGAGAATCGGCTCGAGTGCCTCGTGATGGGCACCAACGACCTTCTGAAGGAGAGCCGGGCGCGGGCGCTCCACAACCGGTTCGCGGTGGTGCCGTGGCTCGCGCTCACAATCGTCGCGGCGCGTGCCTATGGCCTCGATGTCATCGACGGCGTCTACAACGACTTCAAGGACGAGGACGGCTTCCGCGCCGAGTGCGAGCATGGACGGACGCTCGGCATGGACGGCAAGACGCTGATCCATCCTTCGCAGGTGGGACCGTGCAACGACATCTTCTCGCCGTCCGACGAGGAGGTGGGCTGGAGCCGCAAGATCATCTCGGCGTTCGACAACCCCGACAACGCCAAGAAGGGCGTCATCACCGTCGAGGGCAAGATGGTGGAGCGGCTGCATCTCGTGCAGGCGAAGCGCACGGTCGCCATCGCCAACGCCGTCAATCAGCTGGAGGAGTGGTTCTAACTCGGAACCCCCTGTTGCATCGCGCGGCCCAACCTTCTCCCGCCGGGATGGTTAGGGTGACGCGTTGCCCCAGCACGAGCGTTCCATAGCCACTACTCGGCGGCGAGCGCCCGCTTGGCCTTCGGAATGAGGTGGCGGTCGCGCAAGGCCTGGGTGCGGGCCTTGATCTCCTCGAAGCTCGGGTTCTCACGCTTGATCCACTCCTCGATCTCGCGGAAGTCGGTCAACGCTGCGACGCGGGTCTCGGTCGTAGTCTGCTCGTCGATCTGCCGCTTTGTTACGAGGGCATCGCGGAAGACGAGCAGCGTGTCGGCCATCTCGCCGATCTCGTCCTTGCGGCCGAGGAACGGTACATCGATGTCGAGCTTGCCGCGGGCGAGGCTACGCATGGTCGCGGTCATGGCATTGAGCGGTCCGACGATGCCTCTGATCTGCCCATAGATGGCGGCAAGCAGGAGGCACAGCATGAGAGCAGAGACGCTCCACACGGCCATCATGGTCGAGCTGTCGGTCTCCTTCGCCTCTGCCTCGGTCCTGGCGATGAAGGCGTTGGAGCGGGTGACGAGGTCGTCGACCTTGCCGCGATGGTCCTCATAGGCCTTGGTGAGGTCGGCGTAGGCAGCAGCGGCGGCGTCCTTGTCGCCGCGCTTCAGGGCCGGCAGGAACGCCTCCTCTAGCTTCGACCAGAAGCGCATGGCCGGACCGTGTGTCGCCTCGGTGATGCCGCGGCGGAGGTCCTCGTCCATTGTCTGACGGACCCAATAGTCGTGGCGCTGGTCGTAGAATTTGCGGAGCTCGGCAAGGCGCTTTGTACGGGCCTCGACCGTCGTCGGGTCGTTGAAGGCCAGCGTCGCCTCTAGGTAGGGCTCTATGATGTACTCGGGCGGCGGCAGGATGTCGGCGACGAGATCCTTGCCGAGCACGATCTCCGCATAGACCGGGCCGTTTACCTTGAGCTTTCCGAGTGCGAACTGCGACGTCGCAAGGAGCATCAGGCAGCCGGCTATGAGCACTGCGCCAGCGATGGTCGAGATCTTCCGAATGTCCATTGAGACAATCCCTGAGTGTGACGGTGAGGAAATATCACAACGGGTCGCGACGGCACCGTGCGTTCACGGCGTACCGTTAATTGGGCTTGTCGCGGGTACTGCCCGATCCCTCATCCCGCGTCTGCGAAGCGGCAGCCGGGGGTGCGGCACGCGGCGCAGGATGACGGCTGGTGCAGGTCAAAGGAAGCTATAGGGGTCGACGTCGATCGTGAGGCGGAGGTCGCCCTTGATGTCGGGGAGGGCGGCGAGCCATTCGCGCAGGTAGCCCTGGATGTCCAACTCGCGCGGGGCCTTGACGAGAAGCCGCCAGCGGTGACGGCCGCGGACGACGAAGATCGGTGCTTCGGCAGGGCCCAGGACCTCGATGCGCTCTGATCGGGGGGCGCGGCGGGCGACCTCGCGGGCGAATTTATCGGCGAGCTCCTTTTCGCGCGCAGATATGACGAGCGCGGCGAGGCGACCGAACGGAGGCAGCAGCCCGCGGCGGCGCATGTCGATCTCGCGGTTCAGGAACTCTTCCCGATCGCTCTTGATGATGGCCTGCATCACCGGGTGCTCGGGCAGGTGCGTCTGGATGAAGCCACGGCCCTGGGCAAACGTTCGGCCCGCGCGGCCGGTCACCTGGTGCAGGAGCTGAAACGTGCGCTCACCTGCGCGCGGGTCGGCGCCCATCGAAAGCCCCAGATCGCCGTCGACGATGCCAACGGTGGCGAGGTTGGGGAAATGATGGCCTTTGGCCACCATCTGGGTGCCGATTATGATCTCAGTCTCGCCGCTCTCGATGGTCTTGATGATGTCGCGCATCTCGACGAGGCTCGGAATGAGGTCAGACGAAAGGAGCGCGATCCTTGCCTCGGGGAAGCGCTCCTTGACCTCCTCGGCGACGCGCTCGACGCCCGGACCACAAGCCACGAGGCTGTCCTTCTCGCCGCATTTCGGGCATTTCTCGGGGATCGGCAGGGAGAAGCCGCAGTGGTGGCAGTTGAGCCGATGGCGGAAGCGATGCTCGACTAGCCACGCGGTGCATTGCGGGCATTCGAAGCGGTGGCCGCAGGACCGGCAGAGGGTCAGCGGCGCGTAGCCGCGGCGGTTCAGGAACAACAGGGACTGCTGGCCGCGCTCCATCGTCTCGCGGAGTGCCTCGACGAGGCGGGGGGCAAGCCATTTGCCCTTGTCCGGCTGCTCGGTCCTGAGGTCGATCGGCGTAATCTCGGGTAGCTCCGCCCCGGAAAAGCGGCCCGGCAGAATCACGTGGCGATAACGGCCGGTGCGAGCGTTGACGTGACTTTCGATGGACGGCGTGGCGGAGGCGAGGACGACGGCGTGCTTGCCGAGGCTGCCGCGCACGACCGCCATGTCGCGCGCCTGATAATGCACACGGTCGTCCTGCTTGAAACCCTGGTCGTGCTCCTCGTCGACGACGATGAGGCCGAGCTCGCGGAACGGCAAGAACAAGGCCGAGCGCGCACCGACGACGACGCGCACGTCGCCAGTCGCGACGCCGCGCCAGATGCGGCCGCGCTCGGGGGGCGCGAGGGCCGAGTGCCACTCGGCAGGCAAGCACCCGAACCTCTGCTGGAAGCGGCTCATGAACTGGCCGGTCAGCGCGATCTCGGGCAGCATGATGAGGGCTTGGTGCCCGCGCTCCAATGCGCGCGCGACGGCCTCGAAATAGACCTCAGTCTTGCCGGAGCCGGTGACGCCGTCGAGGAGCGTCACGGAATAGGTGTCGCCGTCGACCGCGGAGACGAGCGTGTGGACGGCCGTCGCCTGATCGGCCGTGAACTCGGTCGAGTGGTGGCGTGGATCGGGGTGTGGGAACGTGCGCTCGGGGATTGCGACCTCGACCAAGTTACCGGCCTCGATGAGCCCGTCGACCACGCCGGCCGAGCATTGGGCCTCGGCGGCAAGGGCGGACTTGGCGCGAACCAGTCCATCGGCGGCGATGTCGAGAGCGCGGGTCCGGGCGGGCGTCATGCGCGGAGGCGTCGGCGCGTCCGGCACGCGGCGCACTCCGAAGCGCGGCCTTTGGGGCTCGAAGGCCGCCTGGGCGCTCATCATCATGCGCACGACCATGCCGAGCGGGGTCAACGTGTAGCGGGCAATCCACTCGGCGAAGCGAAGCGACAGGAGCGGCAGCGGGGGCACGTCCATCGGCTCGACGAGGAACTTCATCTTCTTGGGATCGACGGGCTTGCCCGTTTCGCCCACGGGGCCGTCCCAGACGATGCCGATGCGGCTCTGGGGGCCGAAGGGGACAACGACGAACGTGCCGGGCGGAAGGTCCGGCGCACCCGGCGGCAGGAGGTAATCGTAGGTCTGGTCGAGGGCAACGGGCAGCAGCACGGGCACGCGGCGGCCTGCCGCGGGCTCGCGTAACACTGTTCCTGCAAAGAGACTATCCAATAGGGCCGCCGCCGGATTAGAAGCTACACCTCGATCGACAACGCGATAGCCTAGGACGGCCAAATGGGCCAGCCCGTGGCAGGGAGCCTACCCTCATGAAATTCTTCGTGGATACCGCCGAGCTCAGCGACATCAAGGAGCTGGCCGCCACGGGCCTCTTGGACGGCGTCACGACCAATCCGTCGCTCATCGCCAAGGCAGGCCGCGACTTCAAGGAAACTGTCGCCGAGATCTGCAAGGTGGTCTCCGGGCCGGTCTCCGCCGAGGTGGCGGCGACCGACTTCGACGGCATGATGAAGGAGGCGCACGTCCTCCGAAAGATCGCCAAGAACGTGACCATCAAGGTGCCGCTCACCTTCGACGGCCTCAAGGCGTGCAAGGCGCTGACCTCGGAAGGGACGATGGTCAACGTGACGCTCTGCTTCTCGGCCAACCAGGCGCTTCTTGCGGCCAAGGCGGGGGCGACGTTCGTGTCGCCGTTCATCGGCCGGCTGGACGACATCGGCCTCAACGGCATGGACCTCATCCGCGAGATCCGCACGATCTTCGACAACTACCAGGACCTCGAGACCGACATCCTGGCGGCCTCGATCCGGACCGTGAACCACGTCAAGGAGGCGGCGATGATCGGCGCCGACGTGGCGACCATTCCGCCGGCGATCCTGAAGGCGCTGGTCAAGCATCCCTTGACGGACGCCGGTCTCGCGACTTTCATCGCCGACTGGAAGAAGACGGGGCAGAGCATACTCTGAAATCGTGCTCAGCCACTCCCCTCCGGAGAGCCGGTCGCCAAGCACAATAACGAAAAGAGCCAGGCTGGGCGGGCCTGGCTCCTAATTTGTTTCAGCGATCGAGCGCCTATCAGATCGACTGCTTCAGCTCCTTGGCGGCGCGGAAGGCGACCTTCTTCGAGGCCTTGATCTTGATGCTCTCACCGGTCGCCGGGTTGCGGCCCATGCGCGCCGGGCGCTTCTTGACCTGCAGGATGCCGAGGCCGCCGAGACGGAGACGGTCGCCCTTCTTCAGGTGCTTGGTGATCATGCCCACCATGTCGTCGAGAATGGCCTGAGCCTGCTTCTTCGGCATCTCGTGGGCCTCGGCCAGCGCCGCGCCGAGATGCTTCAGCGTGACGGTGGCCTGCTTGGTTGCTGCTTTTGCTGCTGCCTTTGCCATGTGTGTTCCCCTTGGATCATCGCGAATCGAAAGACTGACGGACAATAACCCAGATATGAAAGAAAAGGGCTATCGACCTCAAAAACCGCGTCTTTTTGTGTCCTGTGTTGCTCTTCCGCTCTTGCAAGAGCAACGAAACCCGCGGTTTCAGCGGGTTTCCTGGCATCGAGGCAGCGAAAAGTGGCTATTTTCGGTTGTTTCTGACGCGCGCGGCGACCAGCGTCCCGCGAGCCAGCCGCCACCAGCAGATGGACGGACACTCAGGCGGTGACGGACGCGAGCGACGGGTAGTCCGTGTAGCCCTTTGGGCCCGAGGCGTAGAACGTCGTGGGGTCGGGAGCGTTGAGGGCCGCGCGCTCCCGGAAGCGGAACGGCAGGTCGGGGTTGGCTATGAAGAGCTGGCCGAAGGCCACGGCATCGGCGTCGCCAGCGTCGATCACAGCCTGGCCCGTATCGGCGGTGAACCTCTCGTTGGCGATGTAGGCGCCACCGAAAATGCGCTTCAGCTCGGTCCCGATGCGACCTTCACCGAGACCCTCGCGGGCGCAGAGGAACGCAATATTGCGCCGCCTCGCCTCGGCCGCGACATAGCCGAAGGTGGCGAGACGATTGCTATCGCCCATTGAATGGGCATCGGCGCGGGGCGCGAGGTGAAGGCCGACGCGGCCGGCGCCCCAGACCTCGGCACAGGTGTCGACGACCTCGAGCATCAGGCGGGCACGATTCTCGACCGGACCGCCGTACGCGTCGGTGCGGTGGTTCGTGCTGTCCTGCAGGAACTGATCGAGGAGGTAGCCATTGGCGCCGTGGATCTCGACACCATCGAAGCCGGCGCGCTTCGCATTCTCGGCGCCGCGGCGGTAGGCGGCGAGAATGCCCGGGATCTCGCCGAGCTCGAGTGCGCGCGGCACGACGTATTCGGTGATGGGGCGCACGAGACTTACGTGTCCCTTGGGCGCAATGGCAGACGGCGCGACGGGCAAAGCGCCGCCGAGATAGAGCGGATGCGAGACCCGGCCAACGTGCCAGAGCTGCAGGACGATCACGCCACCGGCCGCATGCACCGCGTCGGTGATGCCCTGCCAGCCGGCAACCTGCTCGTCGGACCAGATGCCCGGCGTATCGGGATAGCCGACCCCCATCGGATCGACCGACGTGGCCTCGGTGAGGATCATGCCGGCCGAGGCCCGCTGGACGTAATACTCCCGCATGAGGTCATTCGGCACGCGCCCGGCGCTCGCCCGGCAACGCGTCAAGGGTGCCATCACGATGCGGTTCCGGAGCGCAAGATCGCCCATCCTGACGGGGTCGAACAGAGTCGGCATGGGTGAACGCTCCTTTGGCAATCGGGCCTCGGCGCATATGGACGTGCGGGCCGTGGAAATCAATGACCCAGGACGCCTTGTCCCGCGTCGCCCAACCTTGCTTCACTTGCGCTATTGCCCCAAACGCTGGCCCGCAGCCTCAGGGGCGAGGGTCTACGCGAGGGGCAGAGACACGGCCTAGCTCAGCGCAGAGAGACTGGTATTGGCGAACTCCAGCCGGTCGGACAAGGCGCGGATGATGAACTCGAGAAAGGCGCCGGCGGCCTCGGGCTCCTCGGCGGCAAGACGAGCATATGCGTCGCGGGTGAGCGTGTAGACGACGGCGCCCGGCTCGGCCGTGACCGTCGCCGTGCGCCGTCCGTGCCGAAAGAACCCCATCTCGCCAACGACGGTGCGGCGCGCCATGCGTCTCAGGATCAGCCCTCGCCCTGGTCCGCTGCCCACCGTCACCGTGAGAGAGCCAGCGGAGACCAGATCGATGGTATCGGCGGCGGCATCTTCGCGGTAGAGTTCTGCGTCCGGCGCAAGCTCCTGGCGCACGAGATAGCGCATGAGAACCGCGGCGCGCGCAGATCCGCCGGTCTCGGTCGCGAGCCAGTCCGCGAGGTCGACGGATGCGCGCGGTGGCGGCGTCATTGACTCGACCTCGGCCAGCATCTCGTCCTCACACCAGGCTAGCGCGGCATCGCGGGATGCGAAGCACTTGTGCGGCAGCGCGCGGCCGACGAGGCCAAGTCGCTCGAAGGCTGCCTCGGTCCTGCCATCGAGGCCGGCATAGGCGAGGACGAGAGCATGCCGCGCAGCATGGTTCTTGAGCTTCATGAGCGACAGGAGCGCCGAGGTGTCGAAGCCGGTCACCGCGGCGAGATCGAGCACGGCAAAGCTACGCCTGCCGACGCAGCTACCGCCGAGCGCTGCGGCCATGGTCTCATACAGGCGGTGGGCCGAGCCGAAGAACACGTAGCCCGACAGCCAGAAGACGTGGATGCGGTCGCCTTCGGCCTCGAGAAGGCGGGACGCCTCACCGGAGCGGTCGACGTTTGAGGCATAGACCTTGCGGGTCAGGTGGCGGCGGACAACATCGATGCGGCTGTAGCTCAGTGCGAACACGAGACAGGCGCCGACGAAGCCCATGACCACGCCCGCGACGTAACCCAGGTTGACGATCGCCAGCATGATGAGCACGGCGAGCGCATAGTCGCTCCAGGCGCGCCGCGCGGGCGAGCGAAGCAGCACGTCGATCAATACGGAAGCGCCGACATAGATGATGAGGCCGGCGAGAACCGGCGCCGGAACGAGGCGTGCCAGGTCGATCCCGAGCACGGCCAAGGAGGCGACGATGACGGCGGCCACGATGCTGCTCGCGCGTGTCCGACCGCCAGTCTCGTCGAGGAGGCGGGTAGCATTGACCGACAGCTTACCCATGACTCCGCCCAACGGTGCAGACAGGATGCCTGCGAGGCCGTTCAAGCGGAACTCCCGGTCGAGATCGGCCGCACGCTGGCGTTGGACCTCGAGGCTCGACACGTCGAGGAGGAGGGCTACCACAGTGACCGCGGCGGCGGAGGCAATCTCGGGGGCGTTCATCCACATGATGCGCCAGTCGATAGGGCTGGCCAGCGCCGACGCGACGGGCAGCCAGGTCCGGGGCTCGGAGGTGCCGGTGAGATACCAGCCCGTCGTGCCGGCGCGACCACCTGCGATCCACAGACCGAGATCGACAAGAAGGGCTGCGGCGACAAAAGCGATCGGCAGCGCGTTCATGCGTCCGCTCACGCGGTTGAGCAGGTAGACGAGGCCAGCAAAACCGACGGCGACAGCGAGCTTCGGCGCGCTCGACGCAAGTGCCGCCGACAGGGCCGCGAAGGACTGGGGCTCACCGATGACGAGCCGAAGTCCGCCCGCAGCCAGCAGCCAACCAGAGGCGGCGAGGAAGCCACCGACTACGGGATAGGGAACGAAGCGGACGTATTGCCCCAGCCGTGCGGCGCCGAGGACGTAGAGAACGACGCCGGTCGCAAGGGTTGCGAGCGAAAACGAGACCAGGACGTGCAGAGCGGCCGATTGCGGTGTGGCGCCGCTCGCGAGCGCAGTGCCTCCCACACTGGCGGCAAGGACGATCAAGACGGCGACAGCGGGGTTGTTCGGCCCGGCGGCAACCGGCGTCAGCGTCGAGCCGAGTCCGATGGTGAGGCCCGTCAGCGCCGACCCTGCCAGCAGCGCCCAGAGGCCCATGGCCAGCCCGACGCGCAACTCGTCGTGGAACAGCAGCGCGCTGAAGGAGAGGCAGTAGGCTACGGCCAGCAGCGCCGCGGCAAGTCCGGCGCCGGTCTCTGTCAGCAGCATGCCGAGGTCGAGCGGACGGGCTGCGAGCGACGCAGAGCCGGCGCGCTCGTTGCCGTTGACGCCGTCACGGTTCGCGTCCGTCATGACTTGCCTCGCCACAGGAACGCCAATCATGAATCGGAGCGTCCTGATTACAAGCTCTTTCTGATGTGGCGGTTCTGAAGTCCGCTTCCTTCCCGCGGCTGGGCTCGTCAGCGGACCTCGGGATCTGAGCCACACCAGATCAATGGCTTGCCGATACCTTTCGAGCTCGACGCTCGATCCGAGCGAGCCGAAGACTGTGACGAACGTCGCGGACGGGACTAGTGTCGGCGGTGTGCCGCCGTTAAGAGTTCGTTAACCAGAGCAGCCGAACGTCTCGCGTGCAAGCTCACCCAGAGGCACCTGCCATGCCGAAGTCCTCGCGAGACGAACTCACGGACAGCGCGGAGCTGCCGCTCGGAGGTGATCTCGAGGACGCGGCCCAGGGATGGCTCGATCACCTGGCGCATGGGCGCGGCGTGGCCGCCCTCACGCTCGAAGCCTACGAGCGCGACCTTCGGCAGTTCCTCGCTCACATTCGCCAGGTCACGGGACACGAGCCCTGCCTCGGCGATCTTGCCAGGATCGACACCAAGACGGTGCGCGGGTTCCTGTCGGCGCGGCGGCGGCAGGGAATTGCGAGCCGGTCGCTGGCACGCCAGCTCTCGGCCCTTAAGAGCTTTTTCCGCTGGCTCGCGCGCGAAGAGATCGTGACGACCCGGTCCGTCGAACAGACGGCCCGGCCGCGCCTGCCGCACGCCATTCCCAAGCCGCTCACCATCGACAAGGCCCGTGCAGTCGTGGAGGCTAGCCGCGGGGCCGAGGACTGGATCGAAGCGCGCAACACGGCGGTGCTTCTCCTGCTCTACGGCTCGGGGCTACGCATTTCGGAGGCACTCGGGCTTACGCCGCGCGACGCGCCGCACCCGGGGCGCGACGTAATCCGCATCTCGGGCAAGGGCGACAAGCTCCGGCTCGTTCCGGTGCTGCCCGTAACGCAGGCGGCGATCGCGCGCTATTTGGCGCTGGTCCCCTACCCGCTCGAGCCCGACGGACCGCTGTTTCTCGGCGCCAAAGGCGGTCCGCTCAAGCCGCGACTCCTCCAACTCCTGATGGCTGACATGCGTGAGCGGCTCGGCCTTCCCGAGACGGCCACGCCGCACGCTCTCAGGCATTCGTTCGCTACGCATCTCCTCTCGGCCGGCGCTGATTTGCGGCAGATCCAGGAGCTTCTGGGCCACGTCTCGCTGTCGACGACGCAGGTCTATACCGAGGTCGACCGGGCGCGGCTGCTCGCAGTCTACGATGCGGCGCATCCCCGCAGTTGACGGCGCCCCAATTGCAGATCGCGCCATTACACCACGGCTGCGTAGCCGACGCGGGCAGCGACGGCTCCCAGCACGACATCCCACATGCCGTCGACCACCGCGAGCGATGGCGGCAAACCCTGCGACGCGGCAAGCGACACCAGGTCGACCGAGGCGAACACAACGAGCCCCACAAGAGCACCGAGCTTCATGGAACGTCGGGCGTCCCCGGCTTTCACGGCTGGCTCGACAGCAAGGACAACAATACCGACCGTCAACACGACCAGGTAAAAGGCTGCGATCAGCAGGCGCATCTGGTCGGCAAACAGCGCGCCCAAGTGACCGGCATAGAGGTCGCGCGCCAAGAAGGTGACCCATACGGCGTCGAGTGCCAGGAGCACGCCAGCAACGGCAAGATAGGCAGAGACAAACTTCATTTGGTCAATTCCTCGCCGCCGGGTCGCGCCGACCGATAGATAGGCTTTAGACAGAGTATCACTACCATTGATCGCAAATTCGATGAAGCTTCACTGACACTTGCCGTCAAAGAACGGTGATCGTTTCGACGGAAAGTTGCTCAGAATACACACAAAAAATCTCGAAAAATTTGAGCTAGTTCGACGGCTGGTGCGCAGACGGCGTCGTCTGACATCGTGGAGGTCGGGGCGAAGCGTGGCCGGAGAGCGACAGGGTGCGGCACGGCCTCAATTCGGGAGTGCCAGCGGCCTTCACGGGACCTGTACCGCTCGTACGGTCCAGCCGCAGCTCTTGGCCGGAGCGCGAGCTGTCTGCCGGATGGAACCCACCCTCGTCATCGTGCCGTGACCCAAACGAAGCACGTCGAACCAGCTCCGCCTCGTCTCACATGTGGATCGAACGCTTGGCCACTCCCATGGCCGCCTCCTTGATAGCCTCGGTCAAGGTGGGGTGCGCATGGCAGGTGCGGGCGAGATCCTCAGCGGAGCCCGAGAACTCCATGAGGACAGCGGCCTCGGCGATCATCTCGCCGGCGCCGGCGCCAATGATGTGGACGCCCAAGACACGGTCGGTTTCGCGGTCTGCGAGCACTTTCACGAAGCCTTCGGTCGTTCTGTTGACCTTGGCGCGACCGTTCGCGGTGAAGGGGAACTTGCCGGTGTTGTAGGCGATGCCCGCAGCCTTGAGCTCCTCTTCGGTGCGGCCGACAGTGGCGATCTCGGGATTGGTGTAGACGACGCTCGGAATGACAGCGTAATTCACGTGACCGGCCTCACCGGCGATGATCTCGGCCACAGCCAGCCCTTCGTCCTCTGCCTTGTGGGCCAGCATGGGGCCAGGAATTACGTCGCCTATGGCGTAGACGCCCTTCAGGCTCGTCTCGAAGCGCTCGTTGACGGCGATGCGGCGCTTCGAATCGAGCGCGATGCCGGCCTCCTCAAGACCGAGGCCCTCGGTATAGGGTACGCGACCGATGGCGACGAGCATGACGTCGGCCGCAAGCGGTTCGGCGTCGCCGCCGGCCGCAGGCTCGACCACAACCTCGAGCCCGGTGCCCTTTCTCTTCGCGGCCGCGACTTTGGTGCCGAGACGGAACTTCATGCCCTGCTTGGAGAGAATGCGCTGGAAGCTTTTCGCCACGTCGGCGTCCATCCCGGGCAAGATGCGGTCCAGGAATTCGACCACCTCGACCTCGGCGCCGAGGCGGCGCCAGACCGAGCCGAGCTCGAGGCCGATGACGCCTGCACCGACGACGATCAGGCGTTTCGGAACCGTGGTGAGAGACAGAGCGCCGGTCGAGGAGATGATCCGCTCCTCGTCGATGTCGATGCCGGGCAGGCGGGCGACATCCGATCCGGTGGCAACGACGATAGATCTGGCCTCGAGGCGGCCCGTCTCGCCGTTCATGAATGTGATGTCGACCACGCCGGCCCCGCCAATGCGGCCACGCCCATGGAAGTGATCGATCTTGTTCTTCTTCAGGAGATAGGCGACGCCGTCGACATTGCCCTTCACGCCTTCTTCCTTGAAGGCCATCATGCGTGCAAGATCGAGCTTCGGCTTGACGTCGATGCCCATGGCGGCGAAGCCATGGCCGGCCTCCTCGAAGAGCTCGGAGGCGTGAAGCAGAGCCTTCGATGGTATGCAGCCGACATTGAGGCAGGTGCCGCCGTGGGTGGGGCGCTTCTCGACCACGGCCACCTTCATGCCGAGCTGGCTCGCTCGAATGGCACAGACATAGCCGCCGGGCCCGGTGCCGATGACGACAAGATCATATTCCGCCATGGTCAAGACCCTCTCCGACAGTGGCGCCACTCACCCAGCGCCTACCCTCGCCCTGGCCCATTCCACTGGGCCCACTCCAATTGGAATGGGGGACACGACGAGGCTCTCGCGCACCACTGAAAGGCTATCAGGCGGCCGCGCGCGCGGCCATCCCACTCTTGTGCAACCCGAGGTACGGCGATCCTGTTGCCGTGCCAAGACCGAGATAGCGCAGAAACGGACGTCCGCTCGCGACAGAGACTGCTAGCGTCAGCCAATAGGCGAGTGCAGGGATGACGAGGCCGCCGAGCGTCGCCAAGACGAGCAGCGTCGTCTCGGACAGCATGCCGGACTTTGCGAGTGCGGCTCGGATGGCAGCGCCGACGATGAGGTGCAGGACGTAGATGGCAAGCGAAGCCTCGCCGACAAAGGCGAGGAGCCGCATCGGCAATGTCGTGGGGGCGGGCAGCGCGCGGGCGATGCCGACGACGACGAGTGCGCCGCCGACGGCGGGCAGGAGGGTCGCAAGGAGCCTGCCGGTCTCGGACGGGACCGAGAGGCCGGCGATCCAGGCCAGGGCGCCGAGGCCCATAAGCCTGCCGCTCGCAGTGCCACCGATCTTCTCGACGAGCAGCGGCAGCGCAGCGAGGCCGAAACCGTAGATGGCGAAGTTCAGGAGGAAGCCGATCAGCGTGTCGTGAGCGGGCGCGAGCTCGGTGAGCAAGCGCGCCAGGACGACCGCGCCGATGATCGCGCCGGCGTGTCGCGCAGAGCCCAGCGGCTCGAGACGCTCGATCGCGTACCAGCCGAGCCGCATGAAGAACAGGTGATACAGGAACCACATGTGCTCGACGGGCGTCGTAAGAATGCCGGCAAGGTCGGACCACGTCAGCGGCACGTTGGCGGCATCCGGAAGCGCGATCTTGATGCCGATCCAGACCACCGACCAGACGAGGTACGGGACGATCACGCCCCAGAGAAGGGAGCGGCCGACGGACGACGCATCGTTGCGGCGCGCGAGGCCGGCAGCGAACCCCGCAAGCATGAAAAAGAGCGGCATATGGAAGGCGTAGACTATGCCGTCGACCATTTGCAGCGTGGCACTCCAGGAGAGACCCGGCGTGCGGCCGATGGAGCGGCTCGCATGCGCAAACACGACCAGCGCGATGCCGATCGCCTTGGCGTAATCGAGCCAAGCGAGTCGCGCGGTCGAGTGGGCAGGTTCGGGCATCGGGGCAACTAGAGCTCCAGGATGAAGCGCTGCGGATCCTCGAGGCACTCCTTGACGCGCACGAGGAAGGTGACCGCCTCGCGGCCATCGACGATGCGGTGATCATAGGAGAGCGCGAGATACATCATCGGCCTGGCCACGATCTGGCCATCCTTGACGACGGGGCGCTCCTCGATCCTGTGCATGCCAAGGATTCCGGATTGGGGCGCATTCAGGATAGGTGTCGACAGCATGGAGCCATAGACCCCGCCGTTCGAGATGGTGAACGTGCCGCCCTGCATGTCCTCGATCGAGAGCTTGCCGTCGCGGGCGCGGCGGCCGAAGTCGGTGATTGCAGTCTCTATATCCGCGATGCTCATGCGGTCGGCCTCGCGCAGAACCGGCACGACGAGCCCGCGCTCGGTGCCGACGGCGACGCCGATGTGGTAGTAATTCTTGTAAATGATGTCATCGCCGTCGATCTCGGCGTTGACGGCGGGGATCTCGCGCAGCGCCTGGATGCAGGCCTTGACGAAGAAGCCCATGAAGCCGAGCTTGACGCCGTGGCGGCGCTCGAACAGGTCCTTGTACTGGGACCGCAGCGCCATAATGGCGCTCATGTCCACGTCGTTGAACGTCGTCAGGATGGCTGCGGTATTCTGCGCGTCCTTCAGGCGATGAGCGATGGTCTGGCGAAGGCGCGTCATACGTACGCGCTCTTCGCGCGGCGCATCGCTCAGGGTGGACGGGATGCGAAGCTCGTGCGCCGGAGCGGGCGCGCCGTGCGCCGCAACCGGGGCCGGGGGAGGAACCGGACGCGGCGAATCCTCTTCCTTATCTGGCTCACTCTCTCCGGCAGCGTTCTCCTTCGCGTCTACGAGCGATAGCTTTGCGGCCGTCCTCGAAGCGGAGGCGACATCTTCCTTCAAGACCTGTCCACGGCGCCCGGAGCCCTGCACCCGCTCGGCCTCCAGGCCCGCCTCGGCGAGGGCTTTTCTCGCCGCTGGTGTAGGCGGCGGAGATTCTTTCTTGGGCGCCGGGGCCGACTTCGCCTCGGCTGCCGCTGCCGGCTTCGCAGCGGGAGGAGGTGCCGCCTCGGCCTTGGCGGCCTTCGCCGGGGCCGCTGCCGCCTTGCCGGCACCTTCCGACAAGAGCGCGAGCACGGCACCGATCGGCACCGTGGCGCCTGGTCCGACCTTGATCTCAGACAGAACGCCGGCCGACGGCGCCGGAACCTCGACCGTTACCTTGTCGGTCTCGAGCTCGACCAGAAGCTCGTCGGCGGCAACCGTGTCGCCAGCTTTCTTGAGCCACTTGCCGACGGTCGCCTCGGTGATCGATTCGCCGAGAGTGGGAACGCGGATCTCGATAGTCATGGTGGCCTCTGGTGAGACCGGTGTCGGACCAGGAGGGTCGGACACCGCTCGTTCATCATCGTAGAGCCCGACCTGGAGGGGCAGACCCTGGCTTGCTGGGCGGCGTCAGACCCCGAGAACCGGACGCCGGAAGTTGGAGCGGCGGCGTCGGACCCTTTAGGGTCCGATACCGGCCGAGATTACTTCAACGCCTCGTCGATGAGCGCCCTCTGCTCGGCGACGTGCTTCGACATGAGGCCCGTCGCGGTCGATGCCGAAGCCGGGCGGCCGACGTAGCGCACGCGCTTCGAGGAGACACCCGAGTGCTCGAGCACCCACTCGATGTTGTGCTCGATGAAGGTCCAGGCGCCCATGTTCTTCGGCTCCTCCTGGCACCAGACGATCTCGGCGTTGGAGAAGCGGTTCAACTGGCGGATGAGCGGGCGGGCCGGGAACGGGTACAGCTGCTCGACGCGCAGGAGGTAGATGTCGTCGATGCCGGCTGCCTCGCGCGCTTCGTAGAGGTCGTAATAGACCTTGCCGGTGCAGAGGACGACACGCCGGATGTGGTCGTCCGCCTTCAGGATGATCTTCTGATCTGGCAGTGCCTGGGCGTCGTCCCAAAGCAGGCGATGGAACTCCGTGCCCGGGCCGAGGTCGGCGAGCCGCGAGACGCAGCGCTTGTGACGCAGGAGCGACTTCGGCGTCATGACGATGAGCGGCTTCCGGAATTTCCGGTGCAGCTGGCGGCGCAGGATGTGGAAGTAGTTCGCCGGCGTGGTGCAGTTCGCAACCTGCCAATTCTCTTCGGCCGAGAGCTGCAGGTAGCGCTCAAGACGCGCGGACGAGTGCTCGGGGCCCTGACCCTCGTAGCCATGCGGCAACAGGCAGACCAAGCCGGACATGCGGAGCCACTTCTTCTCGCCCGAGCAGATGAACTGGTCGAACACGACCTGGGCGCCGTTGGCGAAATCGCCGAACTGAGCTTCCCAGAGCACGAGTGCGTTCGGCTCGGAGAGTGAGTATCCGTACTCGAAGCCGAGCACCGCCTCCTCGGACAGCATGGAGTTGATGACCTCGAAGCGCGCCTGCCCCGGCGTCATGTGCATCAGGGGCGTGTAGCGGCGCTCGTTGTCCTGGTCGACGAGCACGGCGTGGCGCTGCGAGAAGGTCCCGCGCTCGCAGTCCTGACCGGAGAGGCGGACCGGATAGCCTTCAGCCAAGAGCGTGCCGAAGGCGAGATGCTCGGCCATGGCCCAGTCCATGCCCTCGCCGGTCTTCACCGTCTCGGCGCGGCGATCGAGGAGGCGCACGACCGCCTTGTGGGCGTTGAAGCCGGCGGGTACGGACGTGATCTGGAAGGCAATGTTCTTCAACGTCTGGAGCTCGACGCCGGTGTTGCCGCGGCGTGCCTCGTCCTCGGCAAAGCCCAGTCCGGACCAGCGGCCGTCGAGCCAGTCGGCCTTGTTCGGCTTGTAGTTGTTGGCGAGCCCGAACTCCTCCTCGAGATGATCTCGGAAGGCCTTCTTCATGCCGTCGACTTCGTCGGCGGTGACGACCCCTTCGCCGATGAGCTGCTTGGAATAGATCTCGACCGTGGTCGGGTGCTCCTTGATGGCCTTGTACATCAGGGGCTGAGTGAAGGCCGGCTCGTCGCTCTCGTTGTGACCGAAGCGCCGGTAGCAGAACATGTCGATGACGACCGGCTTCTGGAACGTCTGGCGGAACTCGGTCGCGATCTTGGCGCAGTGGACGACGGCCTCGGGATCGTCGCCGTTCACGTGGAGAATGGGCGCCTCGATCATACGCGCGACGTCCGAGCAGTAGGGCGAGGAGCGCGAGTAGCGCGGGTTGGTCGTGAAGCCGATCTGATTGTTGATGACGAAGTGGATCGAGCCGCCGGTGCGGTGCCCCTTCAAGCCCGACAGCCCGAAGCACTCGGCGACGACACCCTGACCGGCAAAAGCGGCGTCGCCGTGGATGAGGAGCGGCAGAATGGGCGTGCGCTCGCCGGGCTTGCAGCCGTGCTGGTCCTGCTTGGCGCGCACTTTGCCGAGCACGACGGGATCGACGATCTCGAGGTGCGAGGGGTTGGCGGTCAGGGACAGGTGAACGTTGTTGCCGTCGAATGAGCGGTCGGACGAGGCGCCGAGGTGATACTTGACGTCGCCCGAGCCTTCGACCTCCTCGGGCTTCCAGGAGCCGCCCTTGAACTCGTTGAAGATGGCACGGTGAGGCTTTGCCATCACGTTGCAGAGCACGTTCAAGCGCCCGCGGTGTGCCATGCCCATCACGATCTCGACCACGCCGAGCTGACCGCCGCGCTTGATGATCTGCTCGAGAGCGGGGAGCATGCTTTCGCCGCCGTCGAGGCCGAAGCGCTTGGTGCCGGTATAGCGGGCAGCGCAGAACTGCTCGAAAAGCTCGGTCTCGATCAGCTTGTTCAGGATGGCGCGCTTGCCGTTGACGGTGAAGCTGATGGCCTTGTGCTCGCCCTCGACGCGCTCCTGAATCCAGGCCTTCTGGGCCGGCGAGGAAAGGTGCATGAACTGGACGCCGATCTTGCGGCAGTACGTGCGATGCACGATGGCCAGGATCTGGCGCATGGTCGCCGTCTCGAGGCCCAGGTAGCGATCGAGGAAGATCGGCCGGTCGAGGTCGGCCTCGGTAAATCCGTAGGTCTCGGGCTTCAGCTCGCGGTGGACGTTGCGCTCCGTGAGGCCCAGGGGATCGAGGTCGGCAGCCAGGTGGCCCATAACGCGGTAGGAGCGAATGAGCATCAGCGCCCGAATGCTGTCCTGAGTGGCGCGGTAGCTCGCGGCCGGCGACAGCTCGATGCCCGAACGGTGGGCCCGCTCGTCGAGCCGGCTGCGAATGCGCCGCTCGGTCGCCTCGTATTCTCCGGTCAACGCCTGGACGACCTCGCTGCGGCTGCCCTCCAGACGCTCGAGCGGCAGTGCCCAGGAGGGACCATCAGCCTCGGGCAGCGGGTCGCCGCGGCCATCGAGCTCGACGTGGCCGCCATGGCGCTCGGGATGTAAGCTTTCGAAAAAGTGCCGCCACTCGTCACTGACCGAGCCAGGATTTCTCTCGTAGCGCGACTGCATGTCCTCGATGTAGACCGCGTTGGCGCCGTCGAGGAACGAGGTCATGAGGAAGCGTTGATTGCGTGCTTGGCGTGACATACCGAATCCCAGTTGCGCCGGGCCTGCCCACGATCCGGCGGTGTTCAGGACGTTTCATCTCCCAGGAACGCGCGGGCGTCTCATGCGCCCTTCGAAACCGACACAACCCAATGCACACCTTGCGCTGCCCAGCGTGCAACGTCGCGCGGGAGATTACATACTTGCTGCAGCGCGGCAAACCAATACTACAACCGGGCCCTCAACCCTTTAGGACTTTCGACAGTGTCGTTCCAAGGCTCGCCGGGCTCGACGCTATGGCAATTCCGGCGCGGCGCATGGCCTCTATCTTGTCCTCGGCCTTGCCCTTGCCGCCGGAGATGATGGCGCCGGCGTGGCCCATGCGGCGGCCGGGAGGTGCCGAGGCGCCGGCAATAAAGCCAGCCATGGGCTTCTTGCGGCCCTTCTTCGCCTGATGCACCAGGAACTCGGCGGCCTCCTCCTCGGCCGAACCGCCGATCTCGCCGATCATGATGATCGACTGGGTGTCCGAGTCTGACAGGAAGAGGTCGAGCACGTCGATGAACTCGGTTCCCTTGACCGGGTCGCCGCCGATACCGACGGCCGTCGTCTGGCCGATACCGGCGTCGGTGGTCTGTTTGACGGCCTCGTACGTCAGCGTGCCCGATCGAGAGACGATCCCGCAGGTGCCCTTCTTGAAGATGTTGCCGGGCATGATGCCGATCTTGCACTCGCCGGGGGTGAGCACGCCCGGACAGTTGGGGCCGATGAGGCGTGATTTGGAGCCCTGGAGCGCGCGCTTCACACGCACCATGTCGAGCACCGGGATGCCCTCGGTGATGCAGACGATGAGCGGCATCTCTGCATCGATGGCCTCGAGGATGGCGTCGGCCGCGAACGGCGGAGGAACGTAGATGGCCGTCGCTGTGGCCTTCGTTGCGGCCATGGCCTCGGCCACGGTGTTGTACATGGGCAGGTCGGCGAGCTCGGGGTCAGCGTGGCGTGTGCCGCCCTTGCCGGGTGTCACGCCGCCGGCGACGTTGGTGCCGTAAGCGCGAGCCTGCTTGGTGTGGAAGGTGCCCTGACTGCCAGTGACGCCCTGGCAGATAGTGATGGTGCGGCTATCGACGATGATGGACATGCTCTTCCTTCGGCCCTTCGGGCGTCACCAGTTGATCTACAGAACGGCCATCAGCGCGAGGCGCGCGCCATGGCCGTGAAAAGCTTCTTGATAATGCCGTGTCCGATGAGAACGACGACGAGTACGGAGACCATCTCGACGAGCTGGGCGGCCAAAGCCTGATGGTCGTCGAGCTTGGTGCCATCGACCAGCGCGAGACCGATGATGCCGAACACGGTCAACGCCGAGACGAGACGGAAGACGGCCGGGTGGATGACGGCTGCCACCAGCTGGAGAAGCAGGACCACACCGGAAATAAGTACGATCGGCTCAGGCCGCACCAACTCGAGAACCTCGGCAAATCCCATGACGGTTACTCCCCGTTGCTTCCGGAGTCCTTCCGGTCGGCTTCTTCAGCTATTTCCCAGCCTCAGGCGGCGACCTTGACCGCCGCCGTGATCTTGGCCGCGGCATCGGCGAGGTCGTCGGCAGGGACGATCTTCAACCCCGACTTGGCCAGGATCTCCTTGCCGAGCTCGACGTTGGTGCCCTCGAGGCGAACGACGAGCGGCACTTTGATGGCCATCTCCCGGGCGGCGGCAATGACGCCCTCGGCGATGATATCGCAGCGCATGATGCCACCGAATATGTTGACCAGGATGCCCTTCACGGCGGGATCGGAGAGGATGATCTTGAACGCCTCGCGCACCTTCTCCTTCGACGCACCGCCGCCGACGTCGAGGAAGTTCGCCGGCTCGGCACCATAGAGCTTGATGATGTCCATGGTGGCCATGGCGAGACCGGCGCCGTTGACCATGCAGCCGATGGTGCCGTCGAGTTTGACGTAGGAGAGGTCGTGCTTGGACGCTTCGATCTCCATCGGGTCTTCCTCGGTCTCGTCGCGCAACGCGACGATGTCCGGATGGCGGAAGAGAGCATTGCCGTCGAAGTTCATCTTGGCGTCGAGGCAGACGAGGTCACCTTGCTTGGTCTCGACCAGCGGGTTGATCTCGAGCAGCGAGAGGTCCTTCTCCTGCATCAGCTTGTACAGGCCCTGGATCATGGTCCCGCACTGCTTGACGGCGTCGCCCTTGAGACCCAGCGCAAAGGCGAGCTTGCGGCCGTGAAAAGGCTGGAGACCCGTCGCAGGGTCGATGGTCATGGTGAAGATCTTGTCGGGCGTGTCGTGGGCGACCTTCTCAATGTCCATGCCGCCCTCCGTCGAGGCGACGAAGGCGATGCGCGAGGTGGCGCGATCGACGAGCGCCGACAGGTAAAGCTCGCGGCCGATGTCGACGGTGCCCTCGACGTAGAGCCGGCGGACAACACGGCCGGCGGGGCCGGTCTGCACGGTGACGAGGGTGCGGCCCAGCATCTGCTCGGCGGCGACCTTGACCTCGTCGAGCGACTTTGCCAGCCGCACGCCACCCTTGTCGCCCGACCCCTTCTCCTTGAACTTGCCCTTGCCGCGACCGCCGGCGTGGATCTGCGCCTTCACGACCCGGATCGGGGTCGCGATCTGCTTGGCGGCGGTCAGGGCCTCCTCGGCCGTGAACGCGGAAAAGCCCTTGGTCACCGGCACGCCGTACTGGCGCAGGAGCTCTTTGGCCTGATGCTCGTGGATGTTCATCAATTCTGTCCGTGAGATCTTGAGACGATGTCTGACCCTCCGGGCCGGACACCCAGTGCGGCGTTCGAACGGTGGGGCGGCGACGATTGCCGATCGGTCTCTGGCGTCGAGGTTCAGAGTCCGATCGCGGAGGCTCAGGCTCCCAGTTGGGGGTTGATCTTCATGCAGGAGTCGACGAGACCCTTCACGCTCTCGACCGACTTCATGAGCATCGCGCGCTCGACGCCGTTGAGGTCGATCTCGATGACGCGCTCGGCGCCGCCGGAACCGATGATGACCGGCACGCCGACGTAGAGGCCCTTGACGCCGTACTCGCCGTTCAAATAGGCCGCGCAGGGCAGCACACGCTTCTTATCCTTGAGGAAGCTCTCGGCCATGGCGATGGCCGATGAAGCGGGAGCGTAGTACGCGGAGCCGGTCTTCAGAAGAGCGACGATCTCGCCGCCACCCTTTCTGGTGCGGTCGATAATCTGATCGAGGCGGTCCTGCTTGATCCAGCCCATCTTGACCAGATCGGGGAGCGGAATGCCGCCCACGGTCGAATAGCGGATGAGCGGCACCATGTCGTCGCCGTGGCCGCCGAGCACGACGGCCTGCACGTCCTCGACGGAGATGCCGAACTCGGTCGCCAGGAAGTGGCGGAAGCGGGCGGTGTCGAGCACGCCGGCCATGCCGACCACCATGTTGCGCGGCAGCCCCGAGGACTTCTGGAGGGCCCACACCATGGCGTCGAGGGGGTTCGTGATGACGATGACGAAGGCACCGGGCGCGTACTTGCGGATGCCGGCACCCACCTGCTCCATGACCTTCAAGTTGATGCTGACGAGGTCGTCTCGGCTCATGCCGGGCTTCCTCGGCACGCCGGCGGTGACGATGCAGACGTTGGCGCCCTCGATGTCGGCGTAGGCGCTGGTACCCTTCATCGCGCAATCGAAGCCCTCGACGGCGCCGGACTGAGCGAGGTCGAGCGCCTTGCCCTGGGGCAGACCCTCCATAATATCGAACACGACCACGTCGCCGAGCTCCTTGAGCCCGATGAGATGGGCGAGCGTGCCGCCGATCATGCCGCCGCCAATCAGTGCGATCTTGGTCCGCGCCATTCGAAAATCTCCCTAGAGGTGGGAACGCGTTTCAACGAGCGTCCCTCGGTTCAGCCGTCAATCGAACGCCTTGTCCGTCCGAGCCTTGTGCAATAGCGAAAGCCACCCCGGGTGGTACGCCGGAACGGGCTCCCACTCAAGTACGGCCCGCCTGGGCCGGTTCATTCTTTGGGCTGGGGGCCCACGGTGATCAACGCGGTCAATTGACGTCTTTGCCAACGCTTGGCGCCTGGCCTGCGGGCAGCCGAGCACGACGCGCCGGGGTGGGACCAGGAACGGACGGCGCATCTCAGGTGTCCTTCCCAGGGTCGCGACCGCCGGTGAGGTAGGCCTCGCTGCGCATCTCCATGAGGCGCGAGACCGTGCGCTCGAAGAGTTCGGCGCCATCTCCTTCGGGGTAGAGCCCGACAGGCTCGGCCTCGGCCGAGGCAATAAGGCAAACCCTTTGATCATAAAGCGTATCGATGAGATTGACGAAGCGGCGAGCCTCGTTGCGCTCGGCCGCCGTCATGACCGGGATGCCGTCGACGATGATGGTGGCGTAGCTCTCGGCGATGGCGAGATAGTCGGTGGCCCCCAGCGGCTTGGCGCACAAGTCCGCAAAACCAAACCTCGCGACACCCATGGCTGCGTGCGGAATCAAGACCTTGCGGCCTTTCACGTCGAGCATTGCCGGGGCCGGCTCGTGGTTTCCTGTCAGGCGCTCCCAATGCTGGTCAAGCTCCGCTCGGGCGGCGGCGTCGTCCGGAGTGAAGTAGAGCGGGTGGCCGGCGAGCTTGTCGAGGCGGAAGTCCTTGGCGGACTTGAGCTCGATCGGCTCGGCATGGGCTTTGAGCAGCTCGATGAACGGCATGAAGAGCTGGCGGTTGAGCCCGTTCCAGTAGAGCCGGTCGGGAGCGGCGTTGGAGGTGGCGACAACAACCACGCCCTTCTCGAACAGCCCCTTGAAGAGGCGAGATAAAATCATGGCGTCGGCGATGTCGGTGACGTGCAGCTCGTCGAAACACAGCAGTCTGGTCTCGGATGCGATCTCGCTGGCGACGTAGGGGATCGGATCGCCGTCAGTGGTGGCGCGCCCGCGCCCGATGCGGTCGTGGGCCTCGGACATGAACTCGTGAAAGTGGACCCGGCGCTTCGCGGTCACGCTTGCAGCCTCAAAAAAGAGGTCCATGAGCATCGTCTTGCCGCGACCGACAGCGCCATGAATGTAGAGACCCTTGGGGGGAGGCTCCTGGGAGCGCCGGAAGGCGAAAAGACTCCGCCGGACCGGCTTCAGCGCCGCCAGCTCCAGCGCCAGCCGGTCCAGGCGCTCGACGGCCTGCTCCTGGGCCGGATCCAGATCGATCTCACTCGCCGCGAGGCGCTTGCGGTATGCCTCAAGCACTCGTCCCATGCACCGTTAACCCTCTATATTTCCACATTAAACTTCCGCCGACCCGGTGCAAACGAGGTGTGGCCATGCGGCATCGGCAGCATGACGAAATCTCGCCCTTTGGAAATAAGTCATAGTGTTCCTATATTGCAGCGCAACATAGAGACGCCGTAAACTGCTTGCAAAGTAGATTGTCGATATCGCACCCGACTTGGGGCGACCAGGAAAAGTCCAGAGCGGAGGCTTGATCATGAGCGACCTGCCCTGGGGAGGAACATTCAGAAAGCTGTGGCCGTCGGAGACCGAGAAGTTCCGGGACCACTTGCTGCGCCTCGATCCTCAGAGCCGACGCATGCGCTTCGCGCACGCCGTCTCCGACGGCTTCATCGAGGACTACGCGAGCCATGTCTTCGATGCCGGCTCGATCGTACAAGCTTGGCTCGATGCGGACGGCATCGTGCGAGCCGCCGCAGAGCTCAAACACATCGGCGACCCCAACGGCAGCTGGGGCCGTGACGCGGAAGCTGCGTTCTCGGTCGAGGCGGCGTTCCAGGATCGCGGCATCGGCCGCGAGCTCATGGGCCGCGTCATTCGTTCGGCGCGCAACCGCAGCGTAGCGCATCTCTATATGAGCTGCCTCTCGAACAATCAAAAGATGCAGGCAATCGCGCGAAACTTCGATGCGGAGCTGCGATACGAGTACGGCGAGGTCGTGGGCGACATCGTTCCGGACAGCTCCAACTATTTCTCGCTCTTCGCCGAGGAGATGGACGATCGCATCGGACTCATGATGGCGGTGTTCGATCTCAGAAACCGCCGGCGCGCGGCGGCCTGACCTCCCAACCCTTACGAACTCGAGCCACTCGCGCGACGCTCTCACGCCGCAGTCGTCGCCGGTTCCAACTCTCGCCTCGCGATCGGGCGATGCGCGCTACCGATGCTTCGACGATTATGCCCGACACATCACGGCCACCTCCTTCTCATGCTCATGACTAAGCAGAAATGAGAGTCGCGATGATGCGAGTTAGGCATTCCGGCTGATGTCGAGACTCGCGAAACGGACCTACAATGGTCAAAAACAATGGAAAATGAGGACTTCGCGCAACACTTTTGGCTTTGCGAACGAAATTCGTACGGCCGATTTCATTTTCGGTGTCAACAAATTCCGTGAATTTGATCATCTATTTTTTGTGTTCCGAAATGATTCGGTCACGATCAATGGGAGAGATTGAAGATGGCTAAGGCAGCGAAGAAGGCAGTGAAGAAGGCTCCGGCGAAGAAGGCCGCCAAGAAGGCTCCGGCGAAGAAGGCCGCCAAGAAGTCGAAGAGGGCCGCGTAAGGCTTCCAGAGACGTAGCGGCCTGCCCCGGGTTGGGCCCCTGGGGTGTGGCTTGCTTCCGAACAGGAAGCGCTGCTCGTACAATTAAGGCCGGTGACAGCGGGATGCGTCACCGGCCTTCATTTTTTGATTGTGCCGGCGACTCCCCTGCGGGGAGCCGGCCGCCGGCACGACACCTAGAACAGACAATCGTCGCTCTTCGGCGCGACCCCCCGGCGGGCAGCCGGCCGCCGGCACGAAACCTAGAACGGACAATCCTCGCTCTTCGGCGCGACTCCCCTGCGGGGAGCCGGCCGACGGCACGACACCTAGAACAGACAATCGTCGCTCTTCGGCGCGCCCCCCCGGCGGGCAGCCGGCCGCCGGCACGAAACCTAGAACAGACAATCGTCGCTCTTCGGCGCCACTCCCCTCCGGGCAGCAGGCCGCCGGCACGAAACCTAGAACAGACAATCGTCGCTCTTCGGCGCGACCCCCCGGCGGGCAGCCGGCCGCCGGCACGAAACCTAGAACGGACAATCCACGCGCTTCGGCGCGACTCCCCGGCGGGCCGCCGGCAGGGGCTTCTGATTGCGCGCGGCGACACTCCTCCGGAGAGCCGACCGCCGGGCGCGGACTGCTAGACCCGGCGCTGGACCATGAGCTTTTTGAGCTCGGCGATGGCTTTGGCGGGCGAAAGGCCCTTGGGGCAGACCTTGGCGCAGTTCATGATCGTGTGGCAGCGATAGAGCCGGAACGGGTCCTCGAGGTTGTCGAGGCGCTCCCCGGTCGCCTCGTCGCGGCTGTCGATGACCCAGCGGAAGGCCTGCAGCAGGGCCGCAGGTCCAAGGTAGCGGTCGGAATTCCACCAATAGCTCGGGCAGGATGTCGAGCAGCAGGCGCAAAGAATGCACTCGTAAAGGCCATCGAGCTGCTCGCGGTCCTCCTTCGACTGCTTCCACTCCTTGGGCGGCGCCGGCGTCACGGTCTTGAGCCAGGGCTCGATAGAGCGGTGTTGAGCGTAGAAGTTGGTGAGGTCCGGCACCAGATCCTTGACGACGCTCATGTGAGGCAGCGGATAGATCGAGACCGGGCCCTTCACCTCATCGAGACCCTTCAGACAGGCGAGCCCGTTCAGCCCGTCGATGTTCATGGCGCACGAGCCGCAGATTCCCTCGCGGCAGGAGCGGCGGAAGGAGAGCGTAGGGTCGATCTCGTTCTTAATCTTGATGAGCGCGTCGAGGACCATGGGGCCGCATTCGTCCTCGTTGACCCAGTAGGTGTCGAGGTGCGGATTGGCCCTCTCGTCAGGGCTCCAGCGATAGATGCGGAACTCGCGCCACCGGCCCTTGCCGTCCGGCTTGTTCCAGGTCTTGCCTTTCGCGACGGTCGAATTCTTGGGCAACGTCAGCTGAACCATGTGGCGCTTATCCTGTTGGGTGCGGTCTCGACCGCCGACACACCCGAGATGTGGCCGCCGGGAGCGCTCACTGTCAACGCCGTCGCAGCCTCGAGGCATGCGATGGATTGCCCCCGGGCGGGGCCCACGCGGGCCGAAATATCGGCCGAACGTCCAATCCGTCAGGGGCAGGCCGCGGCGAGCGCTGCCAGAGCATCGGTAAAGCCCGACAGCGAGTAGGTATCCGTGGTGCCGGCGTTGCGCTCGCCCTTGGCCTCGACCTTGAGCCGCGAGGCCTTCTTCATGGCTTCGATCAGTTTCAGCTCCTGGGTCGCGTCGGCGACGTAGGCGCGCTCGTCCTTGGAGAAGAGCTTGAAGGTGTCGCGGTCCACCGTGACTTTGACGTCAGCGCCGGCCTTCAAGGGGTATCCGGCCTTGACGCTGATCTCGGTTTTGATGCCGTCCTTTGGCCAGGCCGAGACGTAGAGTAGGGCCGGAGCGCGGGCGGAGGTCTTGGGCTCGCTGGTTTCCGGCTCGGCCGTGACGAAGCAGAGCTTGACTGACTTGCCGTCGTTCACATGCAGCGTCCAAGCGCCGTGCCTGCCGGCGACCACGGTACCCTCGGCGGAGGCCGGTGCATGCGTCGCGACCGTGCTCAAGCCGAGAATGGCCAGCTGCAAAAAAGCTCGTACCGTCATCACGTCCTAGCCCCAAGAAACCACTACCTCTGGCCAGCCTCAGTCCCGCCCGCGTTTCATCGCAAGCGGGGTTGCTCCGCCCTCCGCGACAGGCCGCTCGGCGAAACGGGCAAGGCTCAGCGTCCGGTCGTACATCACGATGGCACCGGCCATCGCGACATTGACGCAAAAGCGGGTCGGGATCTTGACCACGTAGTCGCAGCGCTCGATCAAGCCCGGCGACAACGAGCCCTGCTCGGGCCCCAGCACGTAGGCGGCCCGCATCGGATGGCGGAAGCTCGGCAAATCGATGGCCTCGTCCAGAAGCTCGACGCCGACGAGCTTACAGCCCTGCGGCAGCGCCATCTCGTCCAGCGATTTCCAATTGTAATGCGGCAAGTGCTCCTGGCCACGGGACGTGTCGGCACGGGCCTCGAGGGCGTGATATGTGGCGCCGACGGTGAACGTGAAGCTGGCCCCGAAGCCATGGGCGGAGCGCATCAAATTGCCCAGGTTCAAGGCTTTCGACATGCGCTCGGCGCCGATCGCGAAGTAGCCGCGCGGGCGCGGCGGCCATTGGGGGACGGACATCGGTCGGCCTTTGCCTCGACTTCGGGTTTGCGCCGGCCACCGAACGGGTTAGAAGCCCAGCGCTCGAGCCTGGCAAGTGCGCCGTGGCTCCTTGGCCCGGGAGGTGTCACATGAAGGCGGCCTTATGCAAGAGCCTCGACGGGCCTGCGAGCCTCACGGTCGAGGAGGTCGCGGAGCCGCGGGCGGGCGCAGGCGAGGTCGTGGTCCTCGTCAAGGCCGCGGCGCTCAACTTCTTCGACACGCTCATCACGCGCGGCAAGTATCAGTTCAAGGCGCCCTTGCCCTTCTCGCCATCGGGCGAGATCGCCGGGGTGATCGAGAGCGTAGGCCCCGGCGTCGCCGGCCTCGTTCCCGGAGATCGCGTCGCAGCCTACGTCGGGTGGAACGGGGCGCGTGACAAGGTGACGGTCCAGGCCGATATGGCGATCGCCATCCCACACGCGGTCTCGGACGAGGCAGCCTCGGGAGTGACCGTGACCTACGGAACCGCGATCCACGGCCTCAAGGACCGCGGGCAGCTCAAGCCCGGCGAGACAGTCGCCGTGCTCGGCGCCTCGGGAGGAGCGGGCCTCGCGGCAATCGAGATCGCCAAGCTCATGGGGGCGACCGTCATTGCCTGCGCGTCGTCGGAGGACAAGCTCGCCACCTGCCGCGCGCATGGCGCCGACCATCTCGTCAACTACGACGCGGTCGACCTCAAGCAGGCTTTGCGGGATCTCACGGGCGGCAATGGCGTCGACGTGGTCTACGATTGCGTCGGCGACCGGTATGCCGAGCCTGCTGTACGCGCGCTCGCGTGGCAGGGGCGGTTCCTGGTCGTCGGTTTTGCGGCGGGCGAGATCCCGAGGCTGCCGCTCAATCTCCTCCTCCTTCGCGGCGCCTCGGCCGTCGGCGTGTTCTGGAACGAGGCCGTCAAGCGCGATCCGGCGGGCCATCGTGCCAACATGGCCAAGGTCCTCGACTGGGTAGCCGAGGGTCGCCTGGTTCCGCGCATCCACGGCACCTTCCCGCTCACCCATATCGTCGAAGCGCTCGGGGTCATCGAGCGGCGCGAGGCACAGGGCAAAGTGATCGTTCTACCCTGACAGGCACTCGGGCAACGACAACGAGGCAGGGCCGCATGCAGGAACGGCACTCATTGAACGATGGGCAGAAACCGGTCCGTCAACAACGCTTCCGGTGTGTGCTCGCAACACGAGCGAAACAATTCAGCGCGGACTGACGGTTCAGCAACTATTCCGCGAGCATTTCCTTGCCGGCGTTAATTCAGTTGGTGCAAATTGCGGCTGTCAGACTGAAGTTGATCATGCAATTATCCGCGTGCGTCAGAGGGGTGTCACGCGCGGGGCAGTGGGGGCGTTGTTGAGTATCGATTCCAGGCCGGGCTTGCATCCTTCGGTGGTGACGGAACGACCGATCCGCACCGGCCGCCTGTTCGTGACGCTCGCTACCGGCCTAATTGCAGTGGTCGCGGCCAGCGTAGCCGCCGACCGCAATTCTGCGACCGTTGGGATGCCGAACCTCCCTCAGCCGTCGACGACGGTGCCAGCGCATCGCGCCGCCGCAACCGACATGAGCGGCGCCTCGATAGACGTCCTCGGCGACGGGACGGCCTTGTCCGATGTCGTTTCAAGAACGTACGGGCGTAACACGCCGCCTACGATCGCCACCGCCATGCCCACCGAGCCCATGGCCATCGCCGCTGCGCAGCCGTTTGCAAAGCCGGCAGGACTGCTCGGCGGCCTTCTCGGCTTCACGCCGCCTCCCGTGGTGCCGCCGGGCCCCACGAGCAGACCGGTGTCGCCCAGCCTGCCGGAGACGACCTATCACACCGTTTGCGTCCGGCTCTGCGACGGCTCCTACATTCCGATGAGCTTCTCGACCACCCGCGAGCACTTTGATGCCGACGAGGCGAAGTGCAACGCGAGCTGCGATGCGCCGAGCCGCCTGTTCGCCTACGAGACGGACACGGGATCGCCCGCCACGATGGTGGACGTCGCCGGCACCGCTTACACGTCGCTCGCCACCGCCTTCAAATTCAAGACGACCTACGACCCAGCCTGCAAATGCCGGGCACATCCCTGGGAGCACGAGGCACTGGCTCGCCACCGTGCCTATGCCGAAACGGGGGGTGGACCGTCCGGGACGCTGGATGTTGCCGAGGTCCGCAAGGCAGCAGCCGGTGATGCAACGCCGGCACCATCCGTCCTGTCGCACGCCCAGCAGGAGCGTATCGATTCCGCCGACTTGGAGATCGAGACGTCGAGCACGCAGGTGCTGGCCGTCGACACCACGCTGCCGACCGTAGAGCATACGGTGACGACCTCGGTGCGCATAAAGCAGCACGCTACCGGCCGGCCGGCGAAAAGCGCCCGACCTCTGCAGGCCGTCCAGGCGGCGCCCGGACTGGTGCGCAGCGCCTCGGCCGACGACATTTTCCGCGCGAGCTTTGGGCGGTAGGGGCTCTGCAGCGACGAGCCGGAAGCGGACTGGCTCGTCTGCCCGGCTCGCGGGGCGCGTCACATCTTCAGTGAAAATTTGCCAAGTCCCGGCATTTTGCGAGGGAGACCGCGGCCGGGTTGCGGCCGCCGGTCCGTGCCAGCGTCGCGTAGCGCCCGCAAGGGCGCAGGGGCCCGTTCATGCGTTGCATTCTCCAGGTGATGAGTGTCACGGCCGCCCTCGCCATGCTTGCCGGCAATCCGCCGCCGGCCCAGGCCCAATCGCTCTTTGAAAAGCTGTTCGGGGCCGGACCAGCCCGCACCTCCATGCCGGCGAGCCAGCGCCCCGTACCGTCGCTCCGGAGCCTGCAACGCTATAGCCCCTTTGCCGGCCGCTATCCGCGCACGTACTCGGCGCCCTCACTTCAATATTCGAGCCCGTCCGGGAGCTTTCGCACGCTCTGCGTCCGCACCTGTGACGGCTACTACTGGCCGATCAACAACAATTCGTCGCGCTCGCGCTTCCACGAGGAGGCGCAGAGCTGCCGCCAGAGCTGTGACAGCGAGGCCAAGCTCTACTATCTGCCGCACGGCAGCGACGATATCGAAAGCATGACCGACCTCTCGGGGCAGAGCTATGGAGAGCTCGCTAATGCGTTCCAATACCGCAAGACGCTGATCGCCGGCTGCTCCTGCCGCCCGATGCCATGGAACCAGTCGGAGCACGCGCGGCACGCCCAATACGCGCTCTCGGCTCAACTCGAGCGCGACCGGCAAGCCGTGGCCCAGCCCTCCCTACCGGCGCTTCAGGCCGTGAGCACGCGGCCGGCCGCCATCGTGGTCAGCGCCGACGAAGGTGACGCACCAAACGGAGACGCGTCCGACGAGACGACGTCGGGTGCGGCGAGCGACACATCGGACGCCGACCAGCCTGCGGGCCCGGTGATTGCCGCGGAGGTGCCACCGGAGATGTTCTCGGACAGCACACCGGCGCCGATTGCTCCTGCTCCCGTCGTACCGCCTGCGACGGCAGAGGCGGAACGCGAGGGCTCCGACACAAGCACGGCCGCTCGTGCTGACCAGCCGGCCGCCCTGCCAACGGAGCCGGCCGAGACCGCATCCGTGGCCGCTCCGCCGCCGCGGGAGACGGGCCGCCGGCAGCGCGTATTGCGGACCAAACATCGCGCCAGGACGGCGTCCGCCTCCGGGTGGTTTGGGCCGGGTGGCGCCAAGTACGCCTGGCCCGGCGATGCTCCACGGCGCCTTCGCTGAGGCGTCACCAGCCGTCGTCGAGATGACCGTAGTCGCCGAGGCCGCCCGAGAGAGGGTAGACCTCCTCGACGACATAGGGTCCGCCGCCAACCCGAGGCCGCGATGAGAATAGGACGAAGCGGCCGACGAAGAACGGCTCGGATGCAAAGTGCGCGTTGCGTTCCAGAAACCGTGCCAGGGCCACGTCGCGGGAGCGCCCCAGGCGTGCAATCGTGACGTGCGGCTTGAACGCCCGCGTCTCGGGAGACAGGCCGGCACGACGCGCGGCGCGCTCGGTCGCGCGCTGCAACGCGCCGAGCTGCGAGCTGGCTTCGACTCCGGCCCAGAGCGTCGACGGTGTGGCGCCGCCGTACGTGCCAAGGCCTTTCAGTCGCAGCGAGAAGGCTTCGACGCGGATCTCAGTCAATGCGGAGGAAAAGTCGGCCGCGACGCGGCTCTCGATGTCGCCGGCAAAGCGCAGTGTGATGTGGAGATTGTCCGGCTCTATCCAGCGCGCGCCGGGCAGCGGCGCCTTCAAGCGGGCCACGTCCTCCATGGCCTCGTCCGACAACTCGATCCCGGCAAACAATCTCTGCATGGCGGCCATCGGACAAGTCAGAGCTTCTCGACGGCCGATGCACGGCGCGCCATCACGCGTGCGATCAGCTCCTCGGCCTTGGGCAGGATGCGCTCGACGATAATGGAGACGCCCTCGGTGGTCGGGTGCAATCCATCGCCCTGGTTGAAGGCTGCCTTCAAGGCGACTCCATCGAGGAAGAAGGGGTAGAGGACGAGACCGTGCTGCACAGCGAGGTCGGTGTAGATGGCGTTGAAGGCATCGGCATAGTCGCCGCCCCAGTTCTCGGGCGAGCTGATGCCTGCGAGCAGGACGTCGATATTACGCGCTACAAGCTTGCCGACGATGACCTCGAGATTGCGCTTCGTCAGCGCCGGGTCGATGCCTCGTAGCGCGTCGTTGGCACCGAGCTCGAGGATGACGGCCTCGGTGCCATCGGGAATAGACCAGTCGAAGCGTGCGAGTCCGGTGCCGGAGGTGTCGCCCGAGACGCCTGCGTTGGCGATCTCGACCTCGTAGCCCTTGGCCTTCAGCGCGCGTTCGAGCTGGGCCGGGAACGCATCTCTGGCCGGCAGCATGTAGCCGGCGGTCAGGCTGTCGCCGAAAGCGACGATACGTATGGGCCCGCCGACCGGGGCCGCTGCGAGCGACATGGAAAAACCGAGAAGCGCGAGGTTGACAGCAAGGAACGCGGCGACCACATGCCAAGCTACCGGTGCCGGCGTGAGACGAGGCCAGTGATCCATTAGCAGCCTTTTCATTATTCCGCCTCAAGCCTGATCCAAGCACCTGGGTACCGCCGCGCCGGTATCGGCCTCTGCCTGGTGTGCGGTCACCACACCAACACCGAACGTGACTATCGTGACGTAGAATCTCCGAGGGTCTAGGACAAGTGGCCCCGCTGAACTCCTGCCAAGCCGAGGACCCGGTGAGCGAGACCGTTATCGACCTCAAGGACGTCTGCCTCACCCTCGACAGCCGGGCGGGCTCGGTACACATCCTCCGCGGTGTGGACCTCAATGTGGCGCGCGGCCAGTCGGTAGCGATCGCGGGTCCTTCCGGGTCAGGGAAGTCGTCGCTGCTCATGATTCTCGCAGGGCTCGAGCGGGCGACTTCCGGCAGGGTAACGGTGGCCGGATCCGAGCTCGCCGGTCTCAGCGAGGACGAGCTGGCGCTCATGCGCGGCAGCAACATCGGCATCGTGTTCCAGTCGTTTCATCTCGTGCCGACGATGACCGCGCTCGAGAACGTCGCGCTGCCGCTCGAGCTCGCGGGTCATGAGGACGCCCTGCAGATCGCCGCGCAGCACCTCGCCGAGGTCGGACTCGAGCATCGGCTCGACCACTTTCCTGCCCAGCTCTCGGGGGGCGAGCAGCAGCGGGTCGCCATCGCGCGGGCGCTCGCGCCAAATCCCAGGATCATCCTGGCCGACGAGCCGACCGGCAACCTCGACAGCCGTACCGGGCGCCAGATCGTCGACCTCCTGTTCCAACTGCAGAAGCGGCGGCAAGCGACCCTCGTGCTCGTAACACACGACGAGCGGCTGGCAGCCGAGTGCCAGCGCTCGATCCGCATGGCCGACGGTCGCATCGTCGCCGACGACAAGGCGCGCGCCGCATGAGCGCCATGATCGCAGGCGGACCCCTCGCGGCCAGCCGCCGCGGCATGCGGCCGGCCACCTTCGTCCGGCTCGCTCTCCGCGACCTCAGATCGGGGCTCGGAGGCTTTGCGATCTTCATCGCCTGCATTGCGCTCGGTGTAATGGCGATCACAGCGGTCGGCTCGCTGTCGGACGCCTTGAAGGCCGGTTTTGGGCGCCAGGGCGAGGCCATCATCGGTGGCGACGTCAGCCTCGGGCGCATGCACGCCCCGGCCGATGCGCACGAGCGGGCCTGGATCGAGAGCAACGGCCGGATGAGCGAGACCGCAAGCATGCGCTCGATGGCACGCACGCTCGACGGTAACGAACAGGCACTGATCGAGCTCAAGGGCATCGATGCCAGCTACCCGATGGCCGGCGCCGTCGAGCTGAGCGGCGGTGCGACCCTCGACACGGCGGTGCGCGGCGGTGACTTTGCAGCGGCAGATCCGGTACTCCTGGAGCGGCTCGGGCTCAAGACCGGAGACCGGATGCGTATCGGCGAGCTGACGCTCGAGATCAAGGCAACCGTTCGCAACGAGCCGGATGCGATCGTCGACCGGCTGACCTATGGACCGCGCGTGCTCGTTTCGCTCGAGACGCTCAGGAAGACCGGGCTGATCAAGCCAGGCGCGCTCGTCCGCTGGCGCTATTCGCTGAAGCTCGATGGGCATTCGGGCGAGACTGCCGGCACGCTCAACCGCTTCCGCGAGGAGGCGAAGGCAGCGCTGCCGCAGTCCGGCTTCTCAGTCGTCGACCGGCGCGATCCCTCGCCCCAGGTGTCGAAGACGCTCGAGCGGCTGCGGCAATTCCTGACGCTGCTCGGGCTCACAGCACTGATCACCGGAGGAGCGGGCGTCGCCAACGCCGTCGCCACCTTCATCGACAGGCGGCGCAAGGTGATTGCGACCATGCGGAGCCTGGGTGCGTCACGACGAGTGGTGATCTCACTCCTGATCCTCCAGATCATGTTCGTATCGGCGATCGGGGTGGTGCTCGGACTCCTGACCGGCGCGATGATCCCGCCACTGATCCTCGCGCTCTACGGCGACGCGCTGCCGATCAAGGCGGAGCTCTCGGTGTCGGCATCGAGCCTCGCCATCGCCGCCGCGTATGGGTTCCTGGTGGCGCTCCTGTTCGCACTCTGGCCTCTCGGACGTGCGGGCGAGATCTCGGCCAGCGCGCTCTTTCGCGACGAGGTCTCGGAGGCTCGGACGCTGCCGCCGCGGCCGTTCCTGCTCGCTATGGCCGCCATCGCTGGTCTCATGGCCGGCGCCGCTGTCCTGTCGGCGGACTCACCCAAGATCGCGTCCCTGTTCGTGGCTGCGCTCATCGTCGTGTTCTTCCTGTTCGCCGGCCTCGGCTCGGCAGTGACGGGACTAGCCCGCCGCGTGGCGCGCCCGAGGCGGCCGGAGCTCAAACTCGCCATCGGCAACATCGGTGCGCCCGACGGCCTGACGCGCTCCGTCGTCTTGTCGCTGGGTTCGGGTCTATCGCTCTTGGTTGCGGTCGCCCTGGCCGATCACTCGCTCGTCAGGGAAATCGAGGGGCGTCTGCCGCAGCAGTCGCCCAACTACTTCGTGCTCGACATCCCGAAGAGCGAGTACGGCGCCTTCACAGCCGAAGTCGAAAAGCAGATTCCGGGCGCGGTTCTAGTCGAGGCGCCAATGTTACGCGGTCGGCTCATCGCGCTTGGCGGAAGGCCGGTGGAGGAGGTCAAGGCGCCGGCCGAGGCGCAGTGGGTGTTGAACGGCGATCGTGGCATCACCTACGCGGACGAGGTGCCCAAGGGATCGAAGCTCGTCAAAGGCCAATGGTGGCCGAAGGACTACGCGGGTGAGCCGCTAGTCTCATTCGAGGCCGAGCTGGCGGAGAAGCTCGGGGTCGGAATCGGCGACGAGGTAACCGTCAACGTGCTCGGACGCAGCATCACGGCGCGCATCAGCAATCTCCGGGAGGTCAAGTGGGAGACCCTGGCACTCAACTTCGTCATGGTGTTCTCGCCCAACGCGCTCGCCGGCGCCCCGCACGCGATCCTCGCCACCATCTCGCTTCCAAAGAGCACGGCGCTTGGCGACGAGGTGCGGATGGCGCGCGCGCTCGGCAAGAGCTTCCCCTCGGCGACGGCGATCCGGGTCAAGGACGCTATCGAGGCCTTCAATGCCATCTTCACGAAGGTGATGACCGCAGTCAGCATCGCCGGCAGCGTCACGCTCATGGCCGGTGCCCTGGTGCTGGCGGGAGCGCTCGCGACCGCGCAGCGACGCCGTGTCGTCGAAGCCGTCATCCTCAAGACGCTCGGAGCCACCCGGCGGCGCATCCTTCTTGCGCACGCAGCGGAGTACGCGCTGCTGACGGCGGCAACCGCCGGTCTTGCGGTACTCGCCGGCGCGCTCACGGCGTGGATTGCCGTCACGCAGGTGATGGCGATCCCGTTCAGCTTCTCGCTCGCGGCGGTGCTGGAGGCGCTCGCCATTGCTGCCGCCCTCATCTTCCTGTTCGGAGGAATCGGCACGTCGCTGGTGCTGAGCGCGCGGCCTGTGCCGATCCTCAGGTCAGAGTAGAAATACTCTAGCTCTCGCATATTGCTGCTTGTTATTCGCGTGTTGAGGCCCTCGCCAGTCCTCGATCCGCACACAGTTGCGTCACTTGAATCCGACGCCCGGGTCACACATATTTCCACCCGCAGGCGCTCGTTCGCATCATAGGGACAAGGGAACATCAATGGCTCAGGCTCAAGACAGATACCAGCAGGCTGGCACGGTCGCGCGGTCCGGCGCGGCAATCGACGAGGGCCTGCGGTCGTATATGCTTGGCGTGTACAACTACATGGCCGGTGGCGTAGCGCTGACCGGCATCGTCGCCTACCTCATCTTTTCGATGGCTGTCACCGTCGACCCCGCTGGCGGCAAGGCCCTCACATCGTTCGGGCAGATGCTCTTCGTCAGCCCGCTCAAGTGGGTGCTGGCGTTCGCGCCTCTCGCGTTCGTATTCTTCTTTGCCGTGCGTGCCCACCGCATGAGCGTCGGAGCCGCGCAGGCGTCGTTCTGGATCTATGCCGCGCTCGTCGGCGCCTCGATCTCGGTAATCCTGCTGGTGTTCACGGGTGCCTCGATCGCCCGCGTGTTCTTCATCTCAGCGGCCACCTTCGCGGCCCTGAGCGCGTGGGGCTATACGACGAAGAAGGATCTCACCGGCTGGGGCTCGTTCCTGTTCATGGGCCTCGTGGGCATCATCATCGCTGCAATCGTAAACATCTTCCTGCAGTCGACGGCGATGCAGTTCGCTATCTCCAGCCTGGGCGTGCTCATCTTCGCCGGCTTCACGGCGTACGACAACCAGCGCATCAAGGACGACTACTACGCCTACGCCCACGACGGCGAGATGGCGGCCAAGGCCTCGGTGTTCGGCGCGCTCGCCCTGTACCAGGATTTCGTCGGCCTGTTCATGAACCTCCTGCAGCTCCTGGGCGACCGCGAGTAGTCAGGGTCAGGCACGAGGCAACCGAAAACGGCGAGGCCCCGCGTTCGCGGGGCCTTTGCTTTTTCGGGGGGTGCCCGTCCGGGCGTCAGATTCAATCGACGGCGCGAACCTTCTCGAGCACTGCAAGCACGCGACCGAGGTCGGGGCCGCGCTTCAGGATGAGGCCTGCGGGGGCCACGACGCTGTAGGCACCTTGGCGCTTTGCGAGCTTGGGGCACTTCTCGATTCGGTAGAGGGGGCATTCGCTCGTGCGGCGGAAGACCGAGAACACGGCCTTCTCGGGGCCGAGGTCGAGGGCGTAGTCTCGCCATTCACCGGCAGCAACCTTGCGCCCATAAACGGCGAGAATGGCGGAGAGCTCGTGGCGGTTGAAGGCCGTTATCGATTGCGTCTCGCGCCCTTGCGGCCCCAGTGGCCCCAGCGATCCCTGCTGCGACCGGCCCGCGACCCGCGGGCGCAACGCTATCGGCTCGGCTTCGCTCAAGGGCGCCTCCCATGCTTGTTGGGCTTAATGATCACCCCAAGGCAAACGGAATTCAAGGGGTGCAGGGCCAGCGGCCTTAGCTTCGCATGAGCACGAGGTGGCGACAGGGGCTCGGGCGGCGGCTTCCACACCTTGGTCACAGTCGGGGCAAAAGGGGGCCGCAATGGTCTGCGATAAGATGATCGATCCCGTCTTGGCCCGGTCCATGCCCAACGGTTTCGGAAGAACTACCCCCCAATCCCCCATTCCGAGACTTCATCTCCGTGGACCGGGTCTCTTTTTTGATTGCGCCGGCGACTCCCCTGCGGGGAGCCGGCCGCCGGCGCGAGACCTGGAACAGCCAGCCGTCGTCGGCGCCGATTGGGGCCGGAGACTCCCGTGCCGGGAGCTAGCAGCCCTCGCGAGACCTGGAACAGCCAGCCGTCGTAGGCGCCGATTGGGGCCGGAGACTCCCCTGCGGGGAGCCAGCAGCCCTCGCGAGACCTGGAACAGCCAGCCGTCGTCGGCGCCGATTGGGGCCGGAGACTCCCCTGCCGGGAGCCGGCCGCCGGCAAGGTGTGCAGACGCGGGCAATCCTCAGAATTCCCCCAAGTCTCCACGGCTTCGACTCCGGGGTGCCCAAGGGGCGCCGCAATGCCAAGCGATTCTTAGATCGTTGCCACAAGGTCCGGTACCCCGGTCGAGAAAGCCCCCAATTCCCCTCGGCCACGGGCGCCGGACCATAGGCACCCTCCCAAGTGTTCTCCCTGTCACGTTCTCTGACGCGGGCCGGCTTCCCCACCGGCCCGTTGTCTTTATTTGCGGCTTCAGACGCACTATGTCCGTCGAGCGCGAGCCAGAGGGACCGATCATGACGACCAAGAAGGCGAAGCCTGCCGACCAAGGCGCGGCGGGCAAGAGGCAGGAGGGTGCGGCCAAGCTCCACAAGCGGGAAAAGCCGGTCCAGCCGGACGAGAACCCGCTCCTCGGGGCCTGGCGGACGCCATTCGGACTTGCTCCGTTCGCGAAGATCGAGCCCCGGCACTTCGAGCCAGCGTTCAAGACTGCCCTCGCCGAGCACCGGGAGCAGGTCCGGCGCATCGGCAGCCAGAAGGCCAAACCCACCTTCGCCAACACCATCCGCGCGCTCGAGGCCTCCGGCGCGCTCCTCACCCGCACGGCGGACCTCTTCTTCAACCTCACCAGCGCCAATACCAACGCCGAGATGCAGGCGATCGAGCGCCGGATTGCACCGCTGCTTGCCCGCCACGAAAGTGCGATCCATCTCGACAAGGCGCTGTTCGCGCGGATCGCCGATCTCTACGGGCGCCGGGACGCGCTCGCCCTCGGTCCCGAGGAGCTTCGCCTCGTCGAGCGCATGCATACATGGTTCGTGCGCGCAGGCGCGACGCTTCCGGCCAAGGCCAAGAAGCGGGTGGCGGAGATCAAGGGCCGGCTTGCCGAGCTGATGACCACGTTCGCGCAAAACGTGCTGGCCGACGAGCAGTCGTGGCACCTCATCCTCGACTCCGAGCGCGACCTCGCCGGCCTGCCCCCGGCGCTGCGCGCCGCCGCCAAGCGGGCCGCCGAGGGCCTCGGACGGCCGGACGCGCACGCCATCACGCTGGCGCGATCCTCCGTCGAGCCATTCCTTCAGTTCTCGACCCGGCGCGACCTGCGCGAGCAGGCCTTCAAGGCCTGGACGCGGCGCGGCGAGCTTTCGGACAAGACCCACAACGGGCCTGTCATCGCCGAGGTCGTGGCGCTCAGGAGCGAGCTTGCCCGCCTCATGGGCTACGACTCCTTTGCTGCCTACAGCCTCGATGACACCATGGCCAAGAACGTGCCCAACGTGCGCGACCTGCTGGAGCGGGTCTGGCCGCACGCTCTCGGCAAGGCCAAAGAAGAGCGTGATGCACTTGCACGGCTCGCGCACTCGCATGGCGAGAACGAGAGCATCACGGCATGGGACTGGCGCTACTGGTCGGAGAAGGAGCGCAAGGCGCGTTACGATCTCGACGAGGCGGAGGTCCGCCCCTACCTCCAGCTCGACAACATCATTGCGGCCGGGTTCGACACAGCCTCACGGCTGTTCGGGCTCACGTTCACCGAGCAAACCGGCGTGCCCGTCTATCATCCGGACGTTCGCGTGTGGGAGGTCAAGAACCGCGCCGGCGAACACGTCGGCCTGTTCCTTGGCGACTATTTCGCCCGACCCTCGAAGCGGTCCGGCGCGTGGATGTCGAGCTACCGGGGACAGCACAGGCTCGGGCGCGGCTCGAGGCCGATCATCGTCAACGTGATGAGCTTCGCGAAGGGTCCGGACGGCGCTCCGACGCTGCTCTCGCTCGATGACGCGCGCACGCTGTTCCACGAGCTCGGGCATGCGCTGCACGGGCTACTCTCGGACGTGACCTATCCCTCGCTCTCGGGCACCAACGTAGCGCGCGATTTCGTCGAGCTGCCGAGCCAGCTCTACGAGCACTGGTTGTTGCGGCCCGAGGTGCTCAATCGCTTCGCGCTCCACGTCGATACCGGCAGGCCGATGCCGCAAGCGCTGCTCAAGCGTATCGAGGCGTCGCGCGGCTTCAACCAGGGCTTCTCGACGGTCGAGTACACTGCGTCCGCCATCGTCGACCTCGACCTGCACGAGACCGCAAGCACGGAGGAGCTCGACGTCGCCCGCTTCGAGCAGGAGACGCTCGCGCGTATCGGCATGCCGGACGAGATCGTCATGCGCCACCGGCTGCCGCACTTCCTGCATAGCATGGGCGGCTATGCGGCGGGCTATTACAGCTATCTCTGGTCCGAGGTGATGGACGCGGACGCGTTCGCGGCGTTCGAGGAGACAGGCGACGTTTTCGATGCCGGCGTGGCCGGGAGGCTCGCGCGTCACATCTATGCGGCCGGCAACACGCAAGAGCCGGCGGCGGCCTATAGATCGTTTCGCGGCCGGCTACCGAAGGTCGAGGGACTACTCAAGAAGCGCGGCTTCGTCAGCTGAGACGGTTACGGCTGCTCGCGGGTCAGCGCTTCAGCCACGACGCACCGATGATAGGGCCGGCGTCACCTTCCTGGACGATAGCGGCGATGTCGTCGCGGTCAGCCTCGAAGAGATAGGACGACGCGGCGATGGTGACATTGGCTGGGGAATCGGGGTCCCATACGCCAATCGGAATCATCTCGTGTACGACGTTCGTATAGGTCATCGAGCGACCGGCGTTCTCGCCTCTCTTGATCTCGACCTCGGCGGATCGCTGCATGACCACCAGCCAAATGGTGGCGTGCCTGAACTCGACACCAGCCGGGACAGCGCCCGTTGCGATCCTCAACATATCGCCGGTCGCTTCGAAGATGACCGGAACCCGGCGCTCGGCCAGACCGGCCTTACCCACAGCCATTGCCTTTTCGACCTCGGTCTCATTCGATCCGACGGCGTAGGCCTGACCATTGACGACCGCCTGTGGCGTAAACACCTGGTTGAAGCCGAGCGACACGGCATAGGCGCGCTGGCGCGCGGTATTGCGCGGCGAGGCGAGGGTATCCTTCCAGCCAATGTAGTCCCAGTAGTCGACGGGCAACGAAATGGCGAGCACGTCGTCGCGTCCAGCGAGCTTGGCCAGCAGCTCGTCAGCGGGCGGGCAGGACGAGCATCCCTGGCTCGTGAACAGCTCGACCACCGTGGAGATGGGTGCCGTCACGTGGGGCGGCGGCGTGGCTTCCGACGGCCCGCCGAGCCCTGACGAGGCAAGAGCGCCAGCGGCCCCCGCGAGCGCTACCCTGTTCAGGATCGTCCTCAAGATGGTCATGGCGTTCGGCCTCCAACGCTACCCAACCCCTCACGAGGCTGCTTGCGTCTCTACGGCAGACTACCGCGTACGGTTTCAGCTGAGAAGCAACCGATCACAGCACAGGGCCGGCCGCAAAACGGGCTGTCTCTGAGCTCAGAGAATAAAGTCCCCGGCATCGAGGGCTGTCAGGCCCTTCACCTGGATCTCCATATCGGCCTTGCGGTCGCCGTTGACGTCGACTGCGACCAGTACGCTTCCGTTGAGGCTGCCGGGCTTGTCGACCGCGACGTAGCGCACCTCGCCACCTTTACCCGAGAACGCGTGCAGCCCGATGTACTTGAACGCCTGGTTGCCGCGGAGGTAGGTGTTGGCATCGAGCGCCGACAGGTCGATCAGATCACATCCGCGCTCGAAGTCGACAATGACGTCACGGTCTGCACCCTTCTTGCTGTCGGATAGCGCCTGGAACGCGAAAAAGTCGCCGTCCTGGTCGCCAGCCAGCACATCCCTGCCGAGGCCGCCGACAATGTAGTCGCGCCCGTATCCGCCCGAGACGATGTCGCCCCACGCGCCTCCGTAAAGGTCGTCGTCGCCGTTGCCGCCGTAGAGATCGTCGCGGCCCGCACCGCCGAAGATCGTGTCCTGACCGTCGTCGCCCGACAGCGTGTCGTCACCCGCGCCGCCGGTGACGAGGTCATCGCCGTCGCCGCCCCAGGCCGCATCGAAGCCGTTGCCACCGTAGATCTTGTCGCTGCCTGCGCCGCCGAAGATCGTGTCGTGTCCGTCGTCGCCCGACAGCGTATCAATGCCGTCGCCGCCGTCCATCAGGTCGTCGGCCGCTCCACCCCAGGCCGCATCGTCGCCGTTGCCGCCGTAGATCCTGTCGCTGCCGGAGCCGCCGAGGATGGTATCGTTGCCATCGTCGCCGGACAGCGTGTCAATGCCGTTGTCGCCCGAGATCCAGTCGTTGCCGGCGCCGCTGTTGACGACGTCGGCGCCGTCGCCGGCAGATATGGCCTCGCCATCCGCATCGCCGGTGATCCTGTCGTCGCCGACGTGCAGGATATTGGTCGCGAAACCGCCCAGCAGCGTGCTGGCCAAGAGATTGAGGCCTCCGAGATCGGTGAGGTCGAGGAGCACCTGGCCACCGAACGAGATTCGGACGGTCTCGACCTTGGCGAAGACATCGGAGCCGGTCGCGACCAGCGTGAAGCCATCGGCCGTGGTCCAGGTCAGGGTCGACGGTGTTGCGGCGGCCGTGACCGCGGCGCCAACGATGAAGATGTTGGTAAGCGCAGAGGAAAACTTGAGCTTCGCCACGCTGGTGCTCCCAAAATTCAAATGGCAACGGACTAGTCGGCAGTGACGCGACTATTGCTCCGCCCAGCTGAGAGACGTAGGCAAACGATATGTAAACGTTAATGCGTAATCCAATAGGAAATCGGCCTCCGGCGGAGTGACGCCGAAGGCCGCGATCTCGATGTTCCGAAAATCCCGTTCGCGATCAGTGCGCCGCGAGATTTCTCAGCACGAACTGAAGGATGCCGCCGTTCCGGAAGTACTCGATCTCCTCCAGCGTATCGATACGGCAGAGAATGGGGACGCTCGTCGTCTTGCCGCCGGCGCCAGTGATGACCGCCGTCATCTTCTGACGCGGTTTCACCGCGGAGAGTCCCTTGATGGTCACTGTCTCGTCGCCCTTGAGGCCGAGCGTCTGCCAGCTCGTTCCGTCCTCGAAGGTGAAGGGCACGATGCCCATCCCAACGAGGTTCGAGCGATGGATGCGCTCGTACGACTGCGCGATGACAGCCTTGACGCCCAGGAGGTTGGTGCCTTTGGCGGCCCAGTCTCGCGAGGAGCCATTGCCGTACTCGATGCCCGCCATGACGACCAATGGGACGCCCGCGGCCTCGTACTTCACGGCGGCGTCGTAGATCGCCAGCTCCTCTCCCGACGGGTAGTGGATGGTCAGGCCGCCTTCCTTCACAACGCCGGTGGCGTCCTTCACCATGTGGTTCTTGATGCGGATATTGGCGAAGGTGCCGCGCATCATCACCTCGTGATTGCCGCGGCGCGTGCCGTACTGGTTGAAGTCGGCCTGCTTCACACCGTTGGCAAGTAGATACTTGCCTGCAGGGCTCGCCGCCTTGATGGAGCCGGCGGGCGAGATGTGGTCGGTCGTGATCTTGTCGCCGAAGAGACCGAGGATGCGCGCGCCCTCGATGTCGGTCACCGGTTTCGGCGTCTTCGTCATGCCGCGGAAGTACGGCGGGTTCTGCACGTAGGTCGACTTCGCGTCCCACTTGTAGGTGAGGCCCTTGGGCGCGGCGACGCCCTGCCAGAGCTTGTCGCCCTTGAACACGTCGGCGTATTTCGTCTTGTACATCTCGCGAGTGACGTTCTCGGCGATGAAGCGGCGGATGTCGGCGTTCGAAGGCCAGACGTCCTTCAGGTAGACAGGCTTTCCGTCCTTGCCCTTCCCGAGCGGCTCGGCCGTGAGATCGCGATTGACGCTACCCGCCAGCGCGTAGGCGACGACGAGCGGCGGAGAGGCGAGATAGTTCGCCTGCACATCAGGAGACACGCGGCCCTCGAAGTTGCGGTTGCCGGAGAGCACCGCGGCAGCGACGAGGCCGTTGTCGTTGATGGCTTTGGAAATCTCGGCCGGCAGCGGACCGGAATTGCCGATGCAGGTGGTGCAACCGAAACCGACGAGGTTGAAACCGACTGCGTCGAGGTCTTTCTGCAGGCCGGCCTTCTCGAGGTAGGCGGCGACGACCTGGCTTCCCGGCGCGAGCGACGTCTTGACCCACGGCTTGGCCCTGAGGCCTTTGGCGACGGCGTTGCGAGCAAGGAGGCCTGCGGCGATCAAGACACTCGGGTTCGAGGTATTCGTGCAGCTCGTGATGGCGGCGATGACGACGTCGCCATGGCGAAGCTCGAAGTCGCGGCCGTCGACCTTGGCGGACTTGTCCGTCTCGCCCGCCTTCTTGTATTCGCCGGCGAGCGACGCGGCGAAGCCTGTCTTGACGCCGGTGAGCGCAACGCGACCCTCGGGCCGCTTCGGGCCGGCGAGCGAGGGAACGACGGTGCCGAGATCGAGCGACAACGTGTCGGTGAAGACCGGATCGACGGCGCCCTTGTCTCGGAAAAGGCCCTGGGCCTTGGCGTAGGCCTCGACGAGGGCGATACGGGCGTCGTCGCGGCCAGAGAGCGTCAGGTAGGCAAGCGTCTCACCGTCGATCGGGAAGAAGCCGCAGGTCGCGCCGTACTCGGGCGCCATGTTGGCAATGGTGGCGCGATCGGCGAGCGACAGGTGCTCAAGGCCTTCGCCGTAGAACTCGACGAACTTGTTGACCACGCCCTTCTTGCGTAGCATCTCGGTGACGGTGAGCACGAGGTCGGTGGCGGTGACGCCTTCTCTCAGCTCGCCCGTCAGCTTGAAACCGATGACCTCGGGCAGCAGCATGGATTGCGGCTGACCGAGCATGGCTGCCTCGGCCTCGATGCCGCCGACGCCCCAGCCGAGGACGGCGAGGCCGTTGACCATGGTCGTGTGGCTGTCGGTACCGACGAGTGTGTCCGGATAGGCCAGCGCCGTGCCGTCGGCTGCTTCGGAGGTCCAAACGGTCTGGGCGAGGTATTCCAGATTGACCTGGTGGCAGATGCCGGTTCCCGGCGGAACGACGCGGAAATTGTCGAAGGCGCCCTGGCCCCACTTCAGAAAGTTGTAGCGCTCGCCGTTGCGCTCGTACTCCAAGGCAACGTTCTTTTCGAAGGCCTTAGGGCTGCCGAACTCGTCGACGATGACCGAGTGGTCGATGACGAGATCGACCGGAACCAGCGGATTGATCTTGTTGGCGTCGCCGCCGAGCGCCTGCATGCCGTCGCGCATCGCGGCAAGGTCGACGACCGCGGGCACGCCCGTAAAGTCCTGCATGAGCACGCGGGCGGGGCTGAACCCGATCTCTTTCCCAGCCTTGCCCTTGTCGTCGAGCCAGGCGGAGACGGCCTCGATGTCGGTTTTCGTGACCGAGCGGCCATCCTCGTGGCGGAGAAGGTTCTCCAACAGGACCTTCATCGAGTAGGGCAGCTTGGAGACGCCCGTCAAACCGTTCTTCTCAGCGTCGGGCAGTGAAAAGTAGGTGTAGGTCTTGCCGCCCGCCGTAATGGATTTCCGGCACTTGAAGCTGTCGAGCGAGGCGGGGGACTGCGGGGCGGATGATTTCTCGGCGCTCAAGACGTGCTCTCCTCGACAGGCTTCCGGGTACGGGGCGCTGCGATGATCGGCGGCCACGGTCGGCCAAGCGTCGTCACGATGGCCGCAGCCAGCTGCCACCGGGTGACCCCGACAGGCATGGTTAGTCCCCGCGTTTTGCGCTAGCGAAGGCCCGCGCGTGCCCGTTATATAGGCCCGATCCCGGTTCGCAAACCGCCTTCGGAGCTAGACTTTGCGGCAATCCGTCCCTTTATCAGGCATGTCGCGCGCCGCGGCACGGGGGCCTCTTTGAAGCTCGCCATCGACAGTCTCAGCGTCGCCCGTGGCGAGCGCATCGTCATCTCAGATCTCACGTTCGCGGTGGACGCAGGGGATGCGCTCCTGCTCACGGGGCCGAACGGCGCCGGCAAGACGACGCTGATGCGAGCGATCGCAGGTTTTCTCGCGCCGCGCTCGGGCAGCATCCGTCTCGAAGGCGGCGACGAGGACCGGGAGATCGCCGAGCAATGCCATTACGTCGGGCACCTGAACGGCCTCAAGGGCTCGCTCTCCGTCGCCGAGAACCTTGCCTTCTGGGCGCGGTATCTGGGGCGCGGCGGGCCTGACGACGAATCGGCGCGCGTGGAGCGTGCGCTCGAGCGGCTCGACCTCCTGGCGCTCGCCTCCATACCTGCGGCCTACCTGTCGGCCGGGCAGAAGCGGCGCGTGGGGCTCGCAAGGCTGATCGCCGCCTATCGTCCCGTGTGGCTCCTCGATGAACCGACGAGCTCGCTCGATGCGGCGTCGTCGGCGATCGTGGCCTCGCTGATCGAGGAGCACGCGGCGGCCGGAGGGATCGTGCTCGCGGCGACTCACCTGCCCATGGGCGTCGCGACAGCGCGGGAGCTGAGGCTCGGTGCTGCCGCTCCCTCTGTAACGGTGGGCAACGGTGGAGACAGAAGGGACTCTCTCAGCCGAGTGTCCGGCAATCCCACCACCCAAAATCTCTCCGCGCAAGGGGGCGGGGAATCGGTTCGCCGTGCCGATGGATGCAAGAGCCCATGACCACCTTCGGCACGCTCCTCAGCCGTGATCTGCCGCGCATTTTCGAGAGCGACTACGAGGACGGCTCGCTCGAGGTGATGGCGACAGGCGAACTTCCGCTCGAGCTTGCGGCAGCGGCAAAGTCGCTCGCGCATTGGATCTCGACCGGCATACCGCTGGCGCTGATGACGCCGCTCTTGGGACTGCTTCTCAACCTCGAAGCCAAAGCTGTTCCGGCCCTCGTCGCCACCATGCTGGTCGGCACGCCGGCCGTGAGCTTTCTCGGCGGCATCGGCGCGGCGCTTACGTTGCGGGCACGTCGCGGCGGGCTGCTCCTGGCCCTCCTGGTTCTTCCACTCTATGTGCCGACACTTATTTTCGGCATCTCGTCGGTCAGTGCGGCGACGATGGGGCATGGCGGATACGAGGCGTCGATGCTGATCCTCGGCGCCATCTCGCTCGCGTCATGCGTCCTCGCTCCGCTGGCGGCGGCGGCAGCGCTCCGGATGCAGATTTAGCTTCGCCGCTCCCTGCGCGGCGCGCCCCTTGACGGGCGCTGCGCCACGCACGGGATGGCGGATCAGAGTCCCTGGCGTCCGGCCGAGTCCGGGTACGAGCCGGCGTCGAGGTTGGGCTTCAACTCGGACTCGTTGCCCTTGCGCCAGTGTCCCTCTGCCTCGGCGCCCTCGGCAACCGAGAGCGTGCGGTGCAGGATCTCGGCGTCGACTTGAGCCGAGGGATGGAGCACGACCGCGACTGCGCGGATGGCGCCCTTGACACCACCATGCACATCGACCTTTTCGCCTGTTACCGTGCCCAGGACCGAGCCCTCGGAGCCGATCGTGACCTCGCGGCCGGCGACGTCGCCGCGGATGTCACCGTCGATCTGGACCCGGTTCTTGGAGATGATGGTGATGTCGCGACCGAGGATGGTGAGGTCGGTGCCGATAACCGATGTGCCGTCCACGGCGGTTGCCGACGGGGCGAACGGGGTGCGGCCAGGCGTGGGCGTCACACGGGAGGAGCCCTGACCAAACGGCGACATGCCGAAAGCAGACGAGGATAGCGCTTGGGCTGACATACTTCGATACTCCGATAGCACAATCGTTCCCGCACACAGTCTCCACAGGCCACGGCAAAGTGGTGAGCGTGTGGCAGCCACGTCGGCTGCTCCAGTAGTCTCGAAGCGAGGACAAGACCGACGCGCAGGCTCGAGGCGGCACGCCTGCATCAATTCGACATGCGCGCAGCCACATCCAGAACAGCCGCGACATTCGCCCGATGCACGTGCTCGTAAGGGCCGTAATAGACGAGCCAGCCCTCTGCGAGCTCGGGGCCGACAAACGTTTTCAAGTCCTGTGCGGCGAGCACGGGATCGTACGGACACGAGAGCAAGCGACGGACGTAGCGCTCGGTGGCCGCGATCAGGCTCGCGCGATAGCCGCCACGAGCGATGGTGACGGGGTCGCCGTGATTGGGAAGGATCAGGGTGGGCTGCCATGCGGCCATGCGGGCAAGCTCGGGAAGGTCTCGCTCGAGTCCATCCGGCTCGGCGACATAGGTGCAGGTGTCCTCAAGGGTGTCGCCAGCGAGCAAGCATCCGGTCTCGGGCAAGAAGAGCACCGTGCCGTCGCGGCTATGGATCGGCGCGTGGCGGACGAGCACGACAGTCTCGCCCACGGTGAGGCGCATTTCGTCCGCGAAGGTCGTCGTCGGCATGACCAGCGGACGGATCGGTGGCGCACCTTCCTCGGTGCCGGCCTCGATGCGCTCTCTGCGGCGCGCCATCTCGCCGGCAGTGGCCTCGTGGGCAATGATCTCGCAATCGGCGAAGACCTCGTTGCCGGCGATGTGGTCGAGATGCCAGTGCGAGAGCACGACCGTAATGTCTGTCACGCCCATCTGATCCAGCCGGGCGCGGATCTTTAGGGCGTGCGGGATGGAGACGTGAGTGTCGTAAACGATGGCCTGGTTGCCGTCGACGACGGCATAGCTCGCAATGCCGAGCTCGAGCGCGCCGTCGTCGACCCAGTTCGGGGCGTCAGAGTATGCGCGATACTCCAGACGGCCGTCGTAGAACGCGAACACACGGCGCGCGGGGCGCAACATGGTCATGGTGTGGCCGAGAGGCGGGCGGACGGTCACCATACCCCCAGCGCCTCGCGGTCCTTTGCGCCGCCGTCGGGCTCGATGCAGAGGAGTGCGGCGCGGCCGCCCTCGATGGCGTAGGCGGGGAGGTTCGAGGACGACGAGCAGACGCTGCCGTCGGCGGCGAACGAGAAGTCGCGGAGCACGGTCACTCGCGTCGGGCTCGGGTAGCTCATGAAGGTCTTCGACACTGGCGAAAAGCGAAGCACGCGGTCGGAGTTGTTGGCGGCCATCCAGATTTCTCCGGACTTCGTCTCGACGTTGAGCGCGTAAGGCGTCTCGTATTCGCCCAAGCCGACGGACGGGATCTTCCAGGACTGGAATTCCTTCGTGACAGGGTCGTAGCGCATGAGGCCTCCCTCGTCGAAGGCGGGGATCCAGAGGATGCCATCCTTGTCGAAGCGCGGGCGGCGCGGACCTTTCATGGGCGTGTCCCATTCCTCGACCTCAAAGGTCTCGGGATCGAGGCGGCCGATCTTGCCGGCGTAAAGCTTGGCGTACCAGACGCTGCCGTCCTTGGGGTTGATGTCGATGCCGTAGGGAAACGGCAGCACCCGTTCGCCGAAGAAGGGGTGCGTCGAGATGTTGAGGTGATAGGCTTGGTGCGGGAACCAGCTGCCGATGCGCAGCAGCGTAGGGAACAATTCCTGACTGACCCAGCGGACGATGCCATTCGAAGGCAATCGGGTGATCCTGAAGGTCTCGGTCTTTGGGTCGAAGCGGCCAATCTGATTCGAGGCGGCAATCGTGAACCAAACGATGTCGCGGCGGTCGACGCGAACGGTGTGCGGGTAGACCGGATCGTCCGGGATCCCGTAGGTCCTCCATGCCCTGGACTTCGGATCGAACGACATCAGTGTGCCGGAGAGCGCATTCGTGATCCAGATGCGGCCGTCCGAGGTCTCGGCCATGCTGTGGGGGCCGTGCTTGCCGGTGAAAGTGCCTATGGGGAGGTCGATGCCCGAGAACATGCCGCCCCGAGGCAGGTCGATGTCGGGCTGCACATTCCTCTCGAGCTTGCCGGTGGTGCGGTCCAGGACCCACAGGATGTCGTGACCCTCGTCGGTCGAATAGATCCTCTGGTCGTGCCCTACCATAGCGTCGTGGACGAATGTGTAGCCGTCGCCGACCAGCCATTCCTTGACCTTGGCGCGGGCGAGCGTCGGGCTCGCGCCATAGCTCTGCGCGACCACCAGAGGCTTGCCGTCGAAGCCGCGGGCAAGGACGTCGGCGATGGTCGCCTTCTCTCCAGCGGAGAGGAGAGACATCAGGCCCTTCTCCATCTTGTCGAGAGTGGCCATCCATTGCTCGTGGCTTTTCGGGATGCGCGTTGTCGCGTTGCCGACCTGATGGCAGTAGTTGCACTGGCTGATGAACGCGGGTCTCTCCTTCGTCACGTCGCGCCAGGGAAGCCGTGCATTGAAGGCGGACGCCGAAAGCGCATCGGAGGCCGCTTCCGGAGTTTTGAAGGGCTTGAGCTCCAGGTCGACGGACGCAATTTCGCTGGCCGCAACGGTGCGCGTCAGCGTGGCATCGGCGAAACCGGCCAGTCGAGCGCGGATCTCGAGCTCGCCAGCGTAAGGCGTGCGAATGGCGAAGCTGCCGTCCTCGGCGGTGTAGACGGTCTCGCGGCGCTCGCGGGCGGCGTCGGACACCGTGACCATGGCGCCGTACGCCGGCTTGCCACCCGATGCGGAGACCTTGCCTTTGAGGGCCGCAGCACCGGCTGATGGCGGACACAGGAACACGGCGAGCGAGAGTCCGAAGAGACCGCACGCAAACCTCGACATTGCGGCGGTCTTGGCTCTCATGCCGACGCCTCCGTTGACGATGGCGCACCGTTGACTGCAAACCAGGCCGGCAGCGTCCTTCCAAAACGCAACGCCGCCAGGATCGGCGGTCCTACGACCGCCATCAGAGGACCGCCGGTGACCACGTTGACGATCATCATCACACCCGAGACGTCGAGCTTCGACTTGCCGAGGACTCCGCCGTACCAGACGACGAGGAGCATCAACGCGCCAGACAACACGTTCAAATCGAGCACAATCCGCAGCAGATGCGGCCAGCGCCCCCACCACAGCAAGGCCGCAAGGCCGAGGGTTACGGCGGCCGGCACGAGGTAGCCCCAGGCAGAAAGTCCGAAATAGCCTGTGAGGAGCGCCGCCACGACGAGCAGGACCGTATAGGCCTGAACCAGGAACGGGCGCGAAGATGTGTCGGACCTCATGCACGCTCCTCGAGACGACTCGCTCAACGTGCGATGCCAATCAACATTCAGTCCCAACGGCAACGCCCGTTACGTTTATCTGCCCGCACGAGGAAATTACAGCCTCTTGCGCCGGTTCAACCGGCTCCGGACGGCGCCCCTTACGCCGATGCGTGGAGTGGGCTATGGCAGGCGGAGCCGACCAACAGGACCTCACGCCACTCCATGCCTCCGCTCCCTCCCGGCCACCTTTTCGGACAGGACACTCTCGTCTCGGGCGCGATCCTGTCGCCGTTCACCCAGCTTCGACGCCTGATCGAAGGCATTGCACCGGGCCACGCGCGGCCGATCGAGCTCACCATCGGCGAGCCCCGGGAGGCGATGCCGGCGTTCGTCGCGGACAAGCTCGCCGAGGCCTCGGGACAACTCGGAAAATACCCGCCGATCCGCGGCTCGGACGCGTTGAAGGCCGCCATCTCGGACTGGCTCGGACGGCGCTACCGGCTCGCGACGCCCGTTGACCCCGGCCGCGAGATCCTGGCCCTCAACGGCTCGCGGGAAGGACTATTCTATGCCTGTGTCCCGGCAGTGGGACGACGGCGCTTCGCGGGTCGGCCGGCAATCCTCATGTGCAACCCCTACTACTCGGCCTACATCGCGGGAGCGCTCTCGGTCGGGGCCGAGGCCGTGTGCCTCAATGCGACGACCAGATCGGGCTTCCTCCCGGACCTCGACGAAATCGCGGCCGACAAGGCTCTGCTCGAACGCACCGCAGCGCTCTTCATCTGCTCGCCGGCCAATCCGCAAGGAGCCGTTGCAAGCCCGGACTATGTCCGCCGTGCGCTTGCGCTCGCCCGCCAGTACGACTTCGTACTATTCCTCGACGAGTGCTACTCCGAGATCTATACGCACGAGGCGCCTGTGGGCGGTCTCGAGGTTGCGGCAGGAACGCCGGAGCGGTTCCAAAATCTCGTGGTGTTCAATTCGCTTTCCAAGCGCTCCAACCTGCCGGGATTGCGCTCAGGCTTCTGTGCCGGTGACGCCGCCTTCATCGAAACGTTCGCCGAGTTGCGCAACATGTGTGCACCCCAGGTGCCGGGCATCGTCCAGCACGCGTCGGCTGCAGCCTGGGCAGACGAATCGCACGTGGCAGCGGCGCGGGCGGCCTACAGCCGGAAATTCGACCTTGCCGACCAGATTCTGGGGTCACGCCTCGGCTACAAGCGCCCCGCGGGCGGCTTCTGCCTGTGGCTCGACGTGAGCCAAATCGGCGGGGCCGAAAAGGCTACGGTAACCTTATGGAAATCCTTCGGCGTCAAGGTCATTCCCGGTGCCTACCTGGCGCAATGCGGCCGTGACGGAACGAACCCTGGCGCAAACTACGTGCGCGTGGCGTTGGTCGAGACGGCGGATCAGGTCGGGGAGGCGCTCGAACGTATCGCTCTTGTAACCGCGTAAGATAGTTCGAACGAATGTCGTCCTCGCCCTTCACTGAGGCTGAGCCTCAGCCTGTCCTTCCGCCGTCGTTGGCGGACCGCCTGCCGCGTCTTGCCGGGCGCAGCCTCGGCCTTCTCATCCTCACATGCACCGCCTGCGTGGCGCTTGCGCTCGTGAGCTGGGTCGTGACCGACCCGTCGCTCAGTCATGCCACCGGGCTGCCGGCCAAGAACTGGATGGGACTTCCCGGCGCGATCACCGCCGACCTTCTCATGCAGACGCTCGGGCTCGCAGCTCTGGCCGCGCTCTTGCCACCTCTGATGTGGGGCGTCGAACTCGCCTCCACCGACCGACTGAGCGACCGCGGATCCAAAATCCGCTCATTCCCGATTGCGCTCATCCTGATCGCCGGTGCCTGCTCGGCGCTGCCGGTCAGCCAACGCTGGCCGCTCGAGCACATCGGTACCGGCGGTGTGCTCGGCGACCTCGTGCTACTCGTTGCGGCCACCGTCGCCGGTTTGGTGCTGCCGGGTATCGCCAACGTGGCAGCGGGGCTGGTGCTGCTGACGGGCGGGCTCTTCCTTATCTCGAGCAGCGCGCGCATTTCGGCCACCGACGAGACCACAACGGCTACTGCCGCCGCAGGGACCGGCGCGGAGCCGCGCGCGCCTCGATCAACAGCTCCAGATGCGAGCGGCTCGTTGCTGGGCCAGATCGTGAGCGGACTCCGCGCTCGCATGATCACTTTCGGCGCCGCTGCCGAGACCCAGCATGGTGGCCAATCCGCCGCCAGAGACAACGGATCGCGGTCCGAGCCGATGCTCAGTCCGTTCCTGCCCGGCCTGGCCAGTGCCGATCCCATGGCACCGGCGGCGATGGGCTTTCCTGCCATGCCGCATGCCGCCTACGGGCAAGCTGCGATGCATCCGATGGGCATGACGCCGCCGGCCGCGATGATGCCGCCGGTGCCCGGCACTATGGCGGCGCAGCCTCATCCAGCCTATGTCGCTGTCGCCTCGGGTCCACCTGCCCCGTGGGGCGAGCCTTCGGACGCGACGGGTCATCCGGCCTACCCCTATTCCGAGATCCACGACGAGCCGACGGCGCCGCCGCGACCCGGCATGCCGACCAGCCGTGACATTGCGCAGAGGTTCGCGCCGCGTCTGCCTGCCGGCGTGTTGCCGCCCGGAGCTCACGCGCCGTCCGCGCCGGCGCCGGTGCCTGTGGCAGCGACAGCCGATCCCGATACCGATGCCCGTTCTCGAACGCCGCGCTTTCTCAACGGGCAGCGCGCGCAGCCCGTGGAGCCGCGCTATCGCGCGCCGTCCCTCAATCTTCTGAAGAAGCCCGCGTCGGGCAAGCCGGCGCCGGAGCTGACGCAGACTGCGTTGAGGGGAGCTGCCCGCCTGCTCGAGGACGTGCTCTCGGACTTCGGCGTCAAGGGCGAGATCAAAGACATCAAGCCGGGCCCGGTCGTGACACTTTTCGAACTCGAGCCGGCACGCGGCACAAAGAGCTCGCGCGTGATCGCGCTCGCCGACGACATCGCACGCTCGATGAGTGCGGCCAGCGCACGCGTCGCCGTCGTTCCCGGCCGCAACGCCATCGGCATAGAGCTGCCGAACGTCCGCCGCGAGGGCGTGCTTTTGCGCGACATCCTCGAATCCGAGGCCTTCAAGGCGACGGGGGCGACACTCCCGATCGCACTCGGAAAGTCGATCGGCGGCGAGCCGGTCGTGGCCGATCTCGCGCGCATGCCACACCTTCTCGTCGCCGGCACGACAGGCTCAGGCAAGTCGGTTGGCGTCAACGCCATGATCCTGTCGCTGCTCTTCAGGCTGACGCCCGAGGCGTGCCGGTTCATCATGATCGACCCGAAGATGCTGGAGCTTTCGGTCTACAACGGCATCCCGCACCTCCTGGCGCCGGTCGTCACCGATCCCGCGAAAGCGATCAACGCCTTGAACTGGGTCGTCGGCGAGATGGAGGAGCGCTACAAGCGCATGTCCAAGCTCGCAGTCAGGAACATCGAGGTTTACAACTCGCGCCTCGGCGCTGCGAAGGCCAAGGGCGAGCGGATTACGCGCTCGGTGCAGACGGGGTTCGACCGGCATACCGGCGCGGCAGTCTACGAGGAGGAGGAGCTCGCCCTCGAGCCGATGCCCTACATCGTGGTCGTGGTCGACGAGTTCGCCGATCTCATGAGCGTGGCGGGCAAGGAGATCGAGGCAGCGGTGCAGAGGCTTGCCCAGATGGCGCGAGCGGCAGGCATCCACCTCATCATGGCGACGCAGCGTCCCTCGGTCGACATCATCACCGGAACCATCAAGGCAAACTTCCCGACACGGGTGAGCTTCAAGGTGACGTCCAAGATCGACAGCCGGACGATCCTCAACGAGCAAGGCGCCGAGCAGCTGCTGGGCCAGGGTGACATGCTCTACTCAGCGGGGTCTGGCGTTGTCTCGCGCGTTCACGGCGCCTTCGTCGCCGACGACGAGGTCGAGGCCATTGCAACCGCGCTGCGGAGGCAAGGCACGCCGCGCTACATCGACGGGATCGTCGACGGTCCCGAAGGCGAGGCGGACGACGACGGGGGCGAGCGCTCCCACAGCGGCGATGACCTCTACGACAAGGCGGTTGCGGTCGTGATGCGCGACCAGAAGGCCTCGACGAGCTACCTGCAGCGCCGGCTCGGCATCGGTTACAACAAGGCCGCAACCCTCATCGAGCGCATGGAGGACGAGGGCCTCATCAGCCCTGCCAACGCACTCGGCAAGCGGGAGATTCTCGGCAGCAGCCGGCGTCCAGGCCGGGACGACAACGAGGACTGAACGGCGCGGCGCAGGTCCAGGCCGGGACGAGGCGGACGGCAGCCCCTTGGCGTGTCCGCCAATTTGTGGCCGAATTAGCGGAATACCCGCAGGGGTGACGGTCCCCGATCGGCGGCCGAGCGGGGTGGGGAGATCCATGGACAAGAGATTGCGGAACATCTTCAGGGCGCTCGCCATCGCCGCCGGCGCCCTCACGAGCGTGGCGGCATGGGCGGAGGACGCGCCGAAGCCGCCGGCGCCCGTGCCGGCACCAGCACCGGCGGCCAATCCGGCAGGCGACGGAAAGCAACCCGCGGGCGAACAAGGCCCAGCCGCTGAGGCGGTCGGGGTCGGCTCCGGGTGGTCGGCCGAGGTGGCGCCCTCGGGCTCGAAGTGCCTCGACCTCGACGATGCGCAGAAGGCGGCGGTGAAGCAGGTATCCGACTATTTCGGGGGGCTGGACAGCCTGAAGGGAGCGTTCGTGCAGACCAGCGCCGACGCCAAACGCCAAAAAGGCAAGTTCTTCGTCAAACGGCCCGGCCGGTTCCGGTTCGACTATGCCCCGCCGCTGAAGCAAGTCATTGTTTCAGATGGAGAATATCTCGCCATCCAGGATCTCGATCTGCAGAACGAGGATCGTGTCGAACTCGACCAGACCCCGTTTCGCCTGCTGCTCAAGAAGGACGTCGATCTCATCCGCGACGCCTGCATCGGCGAGGTTCAGTCAGCCGAGGACCTGATTGTGCTCGCGCTCGAGGACAAGAGTCCCGATACGCAGGGCCGAATCCGTCTGTTCCTGGCGGCAAAGCCCCAGCTCGAGCTCAAGGAATGGGTCACGACCGACGCCCAAGGTCAGCAGACGCGGGTGGAGGTGTCGGATCTCGACCGGAGTGAGGAGCTCAAGGCCGAGATGTTCAAGATCACACCTGTCGGGCTCAACAAGATGCAGCTGCAGCCGTAACGCTGGCGCGCGTGCCACGAGCATACCAGGACGCAGACTTTCCGAGGAAGCGTAGGCGAAAACAAGGCCCTAGAATGGCTCTGCCCGTCGATGCAGAGCGGAAGCGCTCTTGCTGGGCCGATTCGACACTGTGGCCTATGAGGCAGCAGGCAAGCCCAATTGCGGGGATAACCCTGATCTCATAAGTAACATTTTCGTGAAGATGGCATCTTCCCCCTATTGAAACCGGGACGATTGGGATTATCTGACTACCAGACGGACGGTGTCGTTTCCTTCGGTAGCTCCCCCCGTCTAGCCGAGGACACCGTTCCGCGGCGCCGGCTTCCCTCCCGGCGCCGAGCGCGTAACGCGCCAGCGCCCAACTCCTCCCCCGGGGTTGGGCGCTTTCTTGTGTCCGCGTCCTGGATCCTGTCCCCCTTGGGAGTAGAAGTCCCCGGGCCCCCGGTGATCGCTCAATGCAAGAGAGGAGCGGCGGGACCGACCGCCGGTGCGACGGCCTGCATCGCCCCCGCGAGCACGCCATCACTTTCGCCGAGCGCACCGTCGATCTGGCGCAGCTCGCCGGCGATGCGAGAGAGACGCTCGGCGATGCGGGTTACAAAATGATCGGCGAGCTGGCTGTCGTCAGCCATCTGCTCCTGCATCTCGCTTCTCGCGATGCGTAAAGCCCGCACGGTGCTTCTGGCAACGACGGTCGAGGTGTGCTCGGTCTCGATCAGCATGGCCATCTCACCCAACAGGGTGCCCAGCGGAAGCGTCTGGCTCATGGGGCCCTCCGGGCCTTCCACGCGCTCGGCCTCGCCCGAGACGATCAGAACGGCGGCGTCGCCCTCGGATCCAGCGGCGATGATGACCTCTCCCGGCTTGTAGACGGTACGGAAGGCGCGGCGAGCGATCTCGGTCACCTGTAGCGGTCGCAGGCCGCGGAACAGCTCCACGCCGAGGAGCGGCTTTACCAGTGCGTCGATGGCCATGACGTCGTGCCCTTCCGTTTCCGAGCGTGGGCTATCGGGTCGCCCATTGAGACCGGAGCTCCGGCCCGCCCGCTCCCGCGATTGCTCGCCAGCTCGGGTGAAGCTCGGACGATTCGGGGGGGTGGCACCAGGGGGGTGTGGATGAGCTGGGGAGAAGAGGAATACGTATCAATGGCATCCAAAGCGCGCCTGACACCGGTCAGACCAAGCGCACCGCCGCTCGGCCGGCACTTGGCGCGCCTATCGCCGAGTATCAGGGTACCAACTTATAGCCGCCGGTCTCGGTCACCAGGATCTCGGAGTTCGAGGGATCCTTTTCGATCTTCTGGCGCAGGCGGTAGATGTGGGTCTCGAGGGTGTGAGTGGTCACGCCGGCATTATAGCCCCAGACCTCGTGCAGGAGCGTCTCACGGCCGACGACCTTCTCGCCCGAACGATAGAGGTACTTCAGAATCGAGGTTTCCTTCTCGGTGAGCCTGATCTTGTTGCCCTTCTCGTCGACGAGGAGCTTTCCGGCGGGCTTGAAGGTGTAGGGCCCAATCTGGAAGACGGCGTCCTCGCTCTGCTCGTGCTGGCGCATCTGGGCGCGGATGCGGGCCAGGAGGACCGCGAACTTGAACGGCTTTGTCACGTAGTCGTTGGCGCCGGCGTCGAGGCCCAGAATCTGGTCGGCGTCACTATCGTTCCCGGTCAACATGATGATCGGGGTCTTCATGCCTGACTTGCGGAGCATTCTCACGGCCTCGCGGCCGTCCATGTCAGGCAGCCCGACGTCGAACACGATGAGGTCGTGGCGGTCGGACTTGGCGATCTCCATGCCCTTGGTCGCAGTGCCCGCGGTCGCGACGTCGAACTCGTCGTGAAGCACGAGCTGGTCCCGCAGTGACGTGCGCAGATCCTCGTCGTCGTCCACGAGAAGGATCTTGCGTGCCGTGCTCATTTATCACCTTTCTAGCCCATTGCTCCACGCCGCCCGCGAGCCGATGGCTCCAGCACTGGCGGCAGAGCTTCCCCTACCCTAGCTTGCTACCGGAGCCAGGCTCCAGAGATTGCTGGTACCCTCGATCGCAAGTCCCTGGTACGTCTGATGGCCGCGGCCGAGCCGATCCGGCAGGCGCGCTTCGAAAGGCGATGCCATGGCACCGATCGAGAAGCGCGACGCACAGGGCGCCCGGGATCTGCGACCCGAAGGGCGGCCCAAGAGGCAGGCCGGGGCATCGCGAAGTCCCGACGATGCTTTGCATCGTCTGCGTCCTCGCTCCTGCCCCGTCAGTCTCTTGCGCCGTCAGCCGTACCAGGACTTATGATCCTGGGTACTAGGTAAATGGGAACAATGCCCCAGCCACGTCAACTCTTTGTGAGAGGATTACCCGGTCTGGCATGGCGTGGACTGGCTACGATCGGCGGGCGATCGTATCCCTGCGCACTCGGGCGAAACGGCATCAGTGCGACCAAGCGCGAGGGCGACGGCGCAACGCCGCTCGGGACCTACCGTCTCGTCAACATCTTCTACAGGGCCGACAAGGTGCGGAGACCGAGGACGGCGCTGCCGGTGCGGGCGATCCGGCGTGACGACGGATGGTGCGACGAGCCACGGGACCGCAACTACAACCGCCCCGTCCGGCATCCCTATCCCGCCTCTGCCGAGCGACTGTGGCGCGACGACGAGCTCTATGACCTCGTGGTCGTCCTCTCCCACAACCAGCGGCCGCGAGTGAGGAACCGGGGCAGCGCTGTTTTCCTTCACGTCGCCCGGCCGGGGTTCCGCCCGACAGAGGGGTGCGTGGCGATGCGGAAGACGGATCTGGAGAGGATATTGGCGGTCGGCCCGAGCCGCGTCGCGGTGGCCCGGCATCGCGCCAGCATCTCACGTCGGACTGGCAAGTGACCGTTGCGGCCAGGAGATCGAAGGCCGCCGGGTGCCGCGAGACTTGCCGGTGTCGTGCCGGGGTCCGGCCTTCCGGCACTCATAGCTCTCTTGCGACGCGGAAGCCCACGCCATTGGCGTGGGCGTTGCGGGTATAGTTGTTGCGCACCGTCGCATACAGCGCCTCAGGCTCGTGAAGAAATGCTCCGCCGCGCTGAACACGCTCGTCATCATCGGGGCAGCCGGCCGTCCGCGCGCTCCCATCGCTGGGCGCTCCGTCGAAACCGTACTCCCAACAATCCTCCACCCATTCCCAAACGTTGCCATGCATGTCGTGCAGTCCGAATGCGTTCGGCTTGAACGAGCCGACGGGTGCCGGCTGCTTGCCGTCCCATTGACTTCCGCAGCCGCTGCAATTCGCATTGCCGGCACCAATGTCGTCGCCCCAGCTGTAGGCCGTCGTGCTCCCGGCGCGTGCAGCGTACTCCCATTCCGCTTCGGTCAGCAGCCGGTAGGACTTGCCGGTCTTTCGCGACAGCCAGGCGACGAATTGCCTGGCGTCGTCCCAGGCGACATCGACCACCGGCTGGTTGCCCTTGCCCCACCTTGCCTGAGGCTTATGGCTGCAAGCCCGGGCTGCTAAGCACGCGTCCCACTCTGCGAACGTCACCTCGAACTTGCCGACGGCAAACGGTTTCGCGATAGTTACGCTCCGCTGCGGCGCTGCAATGGGTTCCGCCGAGCCCATCGTGAAGTTCCCGGCCGGAACGACGACCATCTCCGGACAGCCGTCTCCACAGTCGTGAAAGCTCTGGCCCGCCTGCGAAGGCCCGGCTGCGGCGCCGGAGAACGGCGCGGACAGGCAAGCCACCAGAGACAGCACCGCCACGATGCCGGCGACCGATCGCAGCTTGCATTTGATCAACACCGCCTCCCAAACTCGCCGAAGCTAGCGCATAGCATGCCAGTGCCGGAGACGCGGTGGAAGAGACATGACGCGCGTCACTCTCGGCGCTTGGGGTACGGCGACTGACGGCTGCCATTGCGTTCAGTAGAGCTTGGCGGCGGACGTAGAGGCCCGCCCGCTTCGCTCCATTACCTGGCCGTCGCGTGCTGGCAGCAAGCGCATCAGCGAGCCGCGAGCACCCGCCCGGCGACGGCCGCGAGGATGTCCCGCTTGCCGGCTTCCCGCCGTGCGGGGTCGTCGGACATGATGCGGTAGACGAAGTGGTCGCGATCTCCGGCATCTGCGGGCAGGCCGTGGATGTGGAGTAGCGCGCGGGCAGCGTGGTGGCGGACGAGCTCGTTCTCGTCGTCGAGCGCGGCCTTCAGCGGCTCGACCACAATCGGGTCTGGAGCAACGAACAGCGCTTCGGCCGCGTGCATGCGCTCGGTCCATTCGGAGCCGTGAGCGAGTGCGTCGATCAGGGTCGCGAGCCAGCGCGGGTCGGGGCGGACCTGCCAGAGTGCCTTGGCGACATAGGTTCGCTTGTCGGCGGGCCGGTCGGCTCCTGGTGTCGCGAGTGCCTCGCGGTACTCCTGTTCCTCCGCATCGAGGATTTGCGCGAGGAAGGGCTCGGCCTCGCGGGCACGAAGCTCGCCGAGGCCGATGACGGCGCGGGTGTCGGGGAGGACGTCGATCAGCATCTCGACGGCGCGAGCGCGCTCGTCACCGGCAAGCTCGCGCAATGCCGCTAGGTCCAGCCCATCGCGGGCCGACATGGGGTCGTCGAAGAAGCTGTAGCGAAAGCGTTCGAATGCCGCGGACATGGGGCCCTCGCCTGCACGCGACGGCACCGCGGCAGCCCAAGACACGAAGGCGACGCCAAGGACGGTCATCGCTCGCTGCCACAACGTCGTCACCTGCTGTTCCTTCCGGCTGCCCTGTCGCAGAGCCAGTCTACCAGCTCGCAGCGGCAAATGACGTTCCGCAGGGACTGCGCTGCGTGCGTAACGCCCGCGAGCCTGTGGTAGATCCCGGCCAGCTCACGGGCTGCACGCCGGAACCCGGTCAGCGAAGTCGGCGTCGGATACCACCCTGCGAAGGTCGAGATCGTCGGCAAGTACGAAATAGCCTGTGCGGCCCGTGCGCAAGAGAGTCGTGGTGGGCAGGGGACTCGCCCCGAGGGGCCGCCGCCAACAAGCCTCGACGCCCGCGGCGATCGAGGCCCCGGTACCGCCATCGCCAGCGGCCATCAGTCTCTTCAGACGGGCGGCATCCTCGGTCGACAGGCGATAGATCCAGAGCCGTGTACCTGTCCGCCGATAGCTCTCGAGCGGAGCGCTGTCGGCCGGCTCGGCGGCCGGTACCAGAACCAGAACATGCGGTCCTGGCACCGCCCTCTCTTTGCCGGCGACCTCGATGGTGACCCTGACGCCCAGGGGCCGCGGCTCGAGGCCGTCCGGAAGGCGGACGGCGACACGAAGCTCGCCGGGATCGATCTCGGCAAGGGTCAGCGAGGAAAGGCGCGACATGGTCGAAAGGGGCACGCTCGACATCACTGCTACGCTGGCGCATGCGGACAGGAGCAAGAGCCCCAGAAGCGAAGCTACGAGAGCGAGACAACGCATGCTTGACACCATTTTTTGCTTTTATTACTTATTGTCTTATAATAATTTTTGATTGCGTCAATAGGATGGTCGTACCCATGACCCAGGTGACCCAGACCGCGCCGGAGCTCGCATATCCAGGCCATCGGCCACTCGGTCGTCTGTCGACCGTGATGTGCATCCTGGTCCCCACCGGCGGTGCGTTGGCGGAAATCCTGCTCGGATGGGTGTGGCTGTCGCCTGATCTCGTCGCGCGGCTCGTGTTGCCGCGCCTCGCGCTCGAAGGGGCATCCGTTCAACTCGACGGCGGAACGAGGCTGATCGGATTTCTCATCTCCATGATGCCGATGGCAGCACTCCTCTACATGCTGCACCAGGCTTACAAGCTCTTCGACGCCTTCCGTCTCGGCGATGTACTGACAGCCGACGCGCCGGTGCGGCTTCGGCGCATCGGGCTCGCGATGGTCGCGCTCGCTATCCTCAGACTGCCGGCCTCCACGCTGATCGGCTTGGCGCTGACGTGGGGCAATCCTGACGGGCAGCGCAGCGTCGCCATCGGGCTCGGCATCGAGGACTACATGATCGCCCTCTTCGGCGGGCTGATGCTGGCGATCGGGCACGCCATGGCGGACGCAGCGCAACTTGCCGAAGAACACCGGCAGATCGTGTAGGCGCTCGACCGATGCCGATCATCGTCAATCTCGACGTCATGCTGGCACGCCGCAAAATGCGTTCGAAGGAGCTCGCAGAGCGCGTCGGCATCACCGAGCAAAACGTGTCGCTATTGAAGTCGGGCAAAGTCAAAGGCGTGCGCTTCGACACGCTCGAGAAGATCTGCGAGGCGCTGTCTTGCCAGCCCGGGGACCTCCTGGAGTACCGCGCCCCAGACGCCATGGTGGAGCCTGCGTACCATCCGGACCGGACGGCGCGTCCGGCGGAGCCGACCGAGGCCGGCCCGCCGCGCGCGATCAAACGGGACCAGATCGAGCTGTAGGAACGGCTGTCGGCAACCCTCTCGATGCTCCCGACCGCGCGCAGCATCGCGGGAGGTCAAACCGGACGATCCTTGATGGACCGAGCCAATAGGCAGCATTGCCGACGGCGTAACGTCCAGCAAAAGGACCCGAAGCTCCAGGGAGAGCTTCGGGCCAGGGGGAGGACGCCTTGGGCAGGCGCCGCTCGGGGAGGAAAGCTCTTCGGGGTAGGCCGGCCCGGGGAGGGCCGGCCGGTCGTTCCGGATTGTGCGCGGGCGAACTCTACGTGGCCGGCGCGGCATTCGCCGGGCGCAGCAGCAGGAACCGCTGCTGCGCCCTGGATCATCAGTAGTTGTAGGCGCGCTCGCCGTGGTCGGTGATGTCGAGACCCTCGCGCTCGCGATCAGTCTCGACCCGCAGACCGACGATCAGACCGACGATTCCGAGGATGATCGCCGTCATGACGCCGGACCAGCAGAGCGTCATCAGCACCATCTTCGCCTGCGCCATGACCTGCGTGGCCATGTCGTAGGTACCGACGGTCAGCTCACCGGGCTTCGACAGGTAGTCCGGAATGCCCGTGCCACCGAGGTCCGGGTTGACCAGGATACCGGTCATGAGAGCGCCGACGATGCCGCCGATGCAGTGGACACCGAACACGTCGAGGCTGTCGTCATAGCCAATCGCGTTCTTGATGAAGGCCACGAAGATGAAGCAGATCGGGCTCACCATGAAGCCGAGCAGGACTGCGCCCTTCACCCCCACGAAGCCGCAGGCCGGCGTGATGGCGACGAGGCCAGCGACGACGCCCGAGACGAGACCGAGGAGCGACGGCTTGCCCTTCGCGGCCCACTCGACGAACATCCACGAGATGCCTGCGGCGGCCGTGGCGAGGAAGGTGTTGATCGCCACCTGTCCTGCGAAGGCGTTGGCCTCGAGGTTCGAGCCGACGTTGAAGCCGAACCAGCCGACCCACAGCAGCGCGGCGCCGATCATGCACATCGTGAGCGAGTGCGGAGGCATCGCCTCGCGGCCGTAGCCAACGCGCTTGCCGAGCAGGATGCAGCCGATGAGGCCAGCGATGCCCGCGTTGATATGCACCACCGTGCCGCCGGCGAAGTCGAGGGCGCCCCACTGGAAGCCCTGGCCTGCGTCGGAGAGCACGCCGTCGAGAGCCGCCTGGGCCGCTGCCTTGGCCTCGGCACCGGTCGCTTCAGCCACTGCCTTGGCCGCGTTGCCAAACGCATCCGGGCCGCCCCAGTACCAGACCATGTGCGCGATGGGGAAGTAGACCAGCGTCGCCCACAGCGCCATGAACAGCATCACGGCCGAGAACTTCATGCGCTCGGCGACCGCGCCGAGGATGAGGCCTGGCGTGATGCAGGCAAAGGTCGCCTGGAAGAAGATGTACACGTACTCCGGAATATAGACGCCGTTGGAGAACGTCGCCGCCACGGAGGTCGAATCGACGCCGTCGAGGAAAGCCTTGGAGAAGCCGCCGACGAAGTTGTTCAACGCACCGCCGTTGGTGAAGGCCATGGAGTAGCCATAGGCGAACCAGATAACGGCGATGAGGCAGAGGGTGGCAAACACCTGCATGCTCATCGACAGCATGTTCTTGGTGCGCACGAGACCGCCGTAAAAGAGGGCCAGGCCCGGCACCGTCATCAGGAGCACAAGGACGCTCGAGACCAGCATGAAGGCGGTATCGCCCTTGTCGGGCGTCGGTGGCGCGTCAGCAGCAAAGGCCATCTCCGGCAGGAGCGCCAGCGCCGCGGCGGCCGCAAGCGGACCGGCGAAGCGCGTAAGTCGGGTTGACGTCATTCTGTTACTCCCTCGATTTCCCTGAATTTCACGTTTGAGGTTGGCACTTGGCTCAGAGCGCCGAGTCGTCAGTCTCGCCGGTGCGGATGCGCACCGTGTGCTCGATCGGCGAGACGAAGATCTTGCCGTCGCCGATTTGACCGGTCTTGGCGGCGGCCGAGATGGCAGCGACTGCCTTGTCGGTCATGGCCGTCGGCACCACCGCCTCGACCTTGATCTTCGGCAGGAAGCTCACGGCGTACTCAGCGCCGCGATAGATCTCCGTGTGCCCCTTCTGGCGCCCGTAGCCCTTGACCTCGGTAACGGTCAGGCCCTGCAAGCCGAGGTCGGTCAGCGCCTGGCGGACCTCCTCGAGCTTGAATGGCTTGATGATGGCTGTGACGAGCTTCATCTTCTCATCCCCTTTCCCCTGTGGCGCGCCCCCTAATCGGGGGTCGCGCGGACCGCAAAACGGCATGCCGGGAGGAGCCCGACAGGCCACACGGCAGTTCAGAGATCAAGGACCGTGCCAGATTGTGTGCAGTGCATTAAGTTGCTGTTATGCAATGCTTTTGTTTTGGGCAGAGACCGCGAGCAATCGCTTAAGGCTTATCTGTTTGCCTGAAATTTAGGCTAATGTGCCTCTCTGCCTAAGTTTTGCTCTTGCGCGTTGGATCGAGAATCCGGATCAGGCCTTCCTGCGTCACGGACGCCACCAGGCGGCCGTCGCGCGAATAAAAGGAGCCGCGCGTAAAGCCCCGAGCGCCTGCGGTCGAGGGACTGTCCTGAGCATAGAGCAGCCAGTCGTCGGCGCGGAACGGGCGGTGGAACCAAAGAGCGTGGTCGAGGCTCGCGAGCTGCAGATCGCGATCGAACAGCAACCGCCCGTGGGCGATCAACGCGGTGTCGAGAAGCGTGAAGTCCGACGCGTAGGCGAGGACACAATCGTGGATCTTGGGGTCGTCGGGCAACTGGCCGTTAGCCTTGATCCAGATGGCCTGCTTGGCCGGACGGGCTTCGCGCGCCAGATACCGCGAGACGTCCACCGGGCGCATGTCGATGGGGCGCTCGCGGCGCCAGTAGTCGCGCATGCCCGCGGGCAGCTCGTCGAGCATGGTGCTCATGAGGGATGAAACGCTCGGCAGCGCCTCGGGCGGTGGAACATCGGGCATGTCGGCCTGATGCTCCAGGCCGGGCTCGGCCTTGTGGAAGGACGCGCTCATGGTGAACATGATACGGCCGTGCTGGATGCCCTTGACGTGGCGGGTGGTGAAGCTGCCGCCGTCGCGGGTGTGCTCGACCTGATAGATGATCGGATGACGGGGATCGCCGCCGAGGAGGAAATATCCGTGCAGTGAATGCACCGGGCGGTCTTCGGTCACGGTGCGGGCCGCGGCAACGAGGGCTTGACCCAGCACTTGTCCGCCGTAGACGCGCTGCCAGCCGTCAGCGGGGCTGCGGCCTCGGAATAGGTTCGGATCGAGCTCCTCGAGATCGAGAATCGAGAGCAGGCAGCCCAGTGCCTCGCCCGGCTTCATGTCTGCATTGGGCATGGTGGCTCCCGGTCGTATTGCTGGTAAGAGAGACAGTCGCAACGGATTGAGCGGTGCGCCGGGTCCCGGTGTCAAGCTCGGGAGATCAGACACTTGAGTGAAAGTGCGCCGCGGTTCGACGTTGTCGTCTCAGGAGCGAGCTATACCGGGCTAGCACTCGCCCACTCGCTCGCCGTGACCTTCCCCGGCGAGCTTCGGATTGCCGTCGTCGACCGCGTCGCCGAGCCCCCGACGAGATCCGATGCGCGGGCCTTCGCACTCGGAGCCGCGTCTCGCCACCTGCTCGAGGCCATCGGCGTATGGCCGGCAATCGCCCGCGACGCGCAGCCGGTCGTTGAAATCGAAATCACCGACACGCCCCTCGATGCCGGGGTTCGGCCGGTTCTGCTCACGTACTCCAACCTGCTCGACAACGGGGAGCCCGCATCGCACATCGTGCCGGGATCGAGCCTGATGCGGGCGCTTTTTGCCAGCGTGAGCCACGAGCCGGCCATAACGTTGCTGGCACCCGAGGAGGTGGTGGCCGTCGAGGCCGGGAGCATGCTCGCGGACGTGACCCTCGCGTCGGGACGCAGGCTTTCGGCGCCGCTCGTCGTTGCTGCCGAAGGGCGCAAGTCGTCGCTCCGCGACCGCGCTGGTATCAAGCTCACGGCCTGGGATTACAGCCAGACCGGCATCGTGACGACAGTCGAGCACGAGCGGCCACACGAGGGCCGTGCCATCCAGCATTTTCTGCCCGCGGGTCCGTTTGCCATCCTGCCTCTCGTTGCACGTGCGGGAACTCCGCCGCCCACCCCGCGCGCCGATGCCGTCGCGGATGGTGACACTGCCGTACATCGCTCATGCATCACGTGGAGCGAGGAGCGAGGCGTAGCGACCCGGATCCTCGCGCTTGCCGACGACGCCTTTTTGGAAGAGGTGGACCGGCGCTTCGGCGGGCGGCTCGGACGTCTCTCCCTCTCGGGACCGCGCCAATCGTGGCCGCTGTCGTTACATCTCGCCCGCTCCTATGTTGCACCGCGACTGGCACTTCTCGGCGATACCGCCCACGGCGTACATCCCATCGCCGGCCAAGGCCTCAACCTCGGCTTGCGCGACGTGGCTGCGCTGGCAGAGGTGATCGCGGACGCGCTCCGGCTCGGGCAGGACATCGGCTCGGGAACCGTTCTCGAGCGCTACGAGCGCTGGCGCCGGTTCGATTCGACGGTGTCGGCGGGTGTCTTCGACGGCCTGAACCGGCTGTTCTCGAACGATACCTCCCTCGTCCGCGGCGCACGCGGCCTCGGGCTCAGCGTCGTCAACGAGCTTCCAGCATTGAAGCGGGCCTTCGTGTCCGAGGCGGCAGGCTTGGCCGGTGACGTTCCCAAGCTGCTCCTGGGCCAGTCGATCTGATGGTTGGGGTCGGCCGTCGCCGGGCACAATCCTCGCCGCTCGACCGAGTAGGCGGGCAAAAAGGGCCCGAGCGTTCGATTGCGTAGCCACTCGACTCGATGTCTGTCGTCGAGGAGGAGACCACCGACCGGCATCGTCAGCCCGGTACGGCCGCTGGCGCCTGGACTGCGTCGTCGGACGCTACTCGCGCTCGTCTCCGTCGCCGACACCTTCGGGCACGGTCACGTACTCGGGCATAGATACGGTCATGGTACCTGCGGCGAGGTCGATCGCGAGCACGAACGCCTCCGTGAAGGGAACGAGCTCTGTCTTCCCTCCCCCGCCGAGCCGGATCTCGACCAGATCGCCGGCACCGTAGTTCTGGATCGAGACCACAGTTCCAAGCGGCGTACCGTCGCCCGATACGACCCGCAGGCCGATCAGGTCGGCCTGATAATATTCTCCCTCGCCCGGGGCCGGGAGGCGCGCGCGATCGACATAGAGCTTGGTCCCTCTCAGCTTCTCGGCGGCGGTGCGGTCCCGGATGCCTTCGACCGAAGCAATGACGCCCTTGGGGCCCAGACGCCGGACGCGGAGCTCAAACGTGCGATCGCCCTCCTCGTTGGCAAGAGGACCGTAGTCCCCGATGGCTTCGGGGTCTCCAGTGTAGGTCTTGAGCGCGACGTCGCCGCGGATACCGTGGACGCCCGTGATTTCGCCGAGGAGAACACGGGAACGAATCGCCCCATCTTTCGAAGCTCTGGACATCGAGAGGACCTCAAGCGGCGCTGCCGGCAGGATCTCACTTGACCGGCTCACCGAGATACGCAAGCTCGATGTCGACCTCCTGCCCCTGGATCTCGAGCGCCTCTGACCGATAGGCGCCCCCGTCCCTTACCACGGCCACCAAGTCGATTGCAGCGCCATCCGGCCCCGCCTTGAAGCCTGTGATGAGCTCGCCGTCTGCAGGGATGGTCAGACGTACCTTGATCTCTTGTCCGGAGTTGGCTTCACAGCTCCCGGAAAAAAGACCGCCCCATGGATCGGCACCCATGATCGATCCGTTGCGAACGACAGCCAGCGCCGAACCGATCTCGGCGCGATCGTCGCTGCGCAACCGAAACCGGAGCGAGTAAAGGCCCTGTCCAAGCATGCCCTGCCAAACCTCTTCGTCAGCCCCGAAACACCCCAAGGTCGATCTTCTGCCGAGCCGGGTCCGGTGTCACTCCATCCCATGATTCATCCTCAAAGCCTGGATTTGCAGGCATTTCTAAGAAAACTCGTGGGGCGAGACGCCGCCGCTCGCATGAGGATTCGATCGAACTTCGACCAGGGCCGATCGCTCACGAAAAGACTGGCACCATGCAAACAAAAGAGGCCGCCCCTGGGGGCGGCCTCCTCGTCGATCAGGTGTTCCGTAGGGCGGCTTAGAAGTTGATGAGCGCGCCGAACTTCACGTAGTCGAACTCGTCGTAGTTGAGGTTGCCACCGCCGGCAGCGA
>JAGVSR010000145.1:4519-176304 GCA_019137195.1 Alphaproteobacteria bacterium | reverse complement strand
CTACCTTCCTTGCCCAAGGCCAAATTCCGCATTCTGCTTGGGCGCCACTCTTCGCATCGACGATCGTCCATACATCGAACGGCAACTGCTGGCGCTTCAACTCGTTGGTCTCGTGTGAAACGCCTCCCAGCTTCTTCCAGCACGAGGTAATTGCACTGACCATCAAACTGAGCCTGAGTTCGACGAAAGGCGTTTGGATTGGCAAACTGTACACCTCAAGGTCGGACCGATCTGGCCCAGCGTCCTCCCGATGTTCGAACCCAATGTCGGTGGCGGTGTTCTTGGCCTGATACACGCAACCAATGCCATTTTCGACCAGCATCTGGTATGGCGTGAGCTCGCCATCACCCCCGGCATCGTCGGGCTCGTAACGCGCTTCACGTGGGTATACCGGTAAGGCCGCCGGTTGGGGTGCAGGGGGCGTCACCGCCAGTGGCTTCGGCTCGGAAGCTGGCGCCGGAAGCTCGGTGTCTGAGTTCCACCCCGCCACGCGCGTCGGGACGTCATTGACGGCGATCAGAGTCGGCCGAGCCGGAAACAGCCCGTTAGCAATCACCGCGCTCACCACCGTCGCCACGACGAAAGCTGTTGCGTCGACCGAGTCCAGGTTCTGCAAGAAGCTCCATCCAGGTCTAGAACCTGCCAGAGGGCTAATCGGTCGAACCGCTGCTGGAACCATTGACGCAGTCATTCTTGCGCCGGCTGAGGTGTTCACCCCAAGCCGCCGGGCCACCACCGCACTGTAACTCTGCTGGCTCAGCTCAGCACAGCGCCGGCTGATCGACGGATGCGTCGCCATCAACGGACCGCCGTTCCAATGGAACAGCAAATGGTGCCGCTTCGCAAACGACCGGCTGGGACGATCGGTCTCTAGGTCGCGCAGCAAGTTCACCATCGTCTCAGGGCTGGTCAGGACTGCGCCGAGGCCATCTGCCCAATACTCACGCCGCCGCGATAGCGCCTTCACCACCAACTCGCCTACGAACGCCAGCGTGTTGCGGGTTGGTGTTCGCAGGCCCACAAGCCCTGCCAGCGACGTAATCGCGTTTTGGAAGCTGATGGCGAACTGCAGCTTGACCATGTCACCGGACGCAATGTGTCCAAGCTCGTGGGCGATGACCGCCTTCAGGTGCTCGTCGGGCAGTCGATCAATGGCCCCTTCCGAAAGACCTATGGCAGCATTCTTGGGACTTGAGCCGGTGGCCCAGGCATTGATGTCTTCGGACGCGTACACATAAACGGCTGGGGTTGGTAAGCCGATCCGCTCGGCGAGCGCCTTCGTCATCTGCGTCAGCGGGTCATCATTACCGACGGGTGCCGCCCTAAACGCTCTGATTGTCTTCGCCTTGCAGCGTTGAAGTCCCCAGAATCCGCCGATAGTACCGAGAACAATGGTGCCAGCCCCGTAGCCTACGAATACCATTCCAGCCATTGCAATGTTGAGGGCGCCCACTCCCGTCGCGAAGATGGTTACGACTGCCGGCACCAATGCAACGCACAGGGCTCCGAGCAAGAGCGGGATCACCATCAACGGCCACAGCCAACGGCGGAGCCCTCGATAATCGAGCTGTTGTTGCACGACGCGTTCCCTGGTGCGGTTCGATCCACCAACGCAGCACGCAATCCCTGTCTCATTAGTCGTGTGCGTCGTTTGCCGGAGCAAGCGTTCTTGGAGCTTCATCCCCAGCCTAGACGCATTTAGGCCGCTGGCCGTTGGTCGCCTACTGAGCCATGCCGTCCCCCTTTTGAGAGACCCAACCTTGCGTCAGGCTGTCGGGTTTTTGGGCCACGGCGCAGGCCCGCCAAGGGGTTTCCCCACCTTCCGCGCGTGCCGCTTGTGCAGCCGGGGATGCCCCACCCCATTGTCAGTCCTGCTCACGGCCGGTGGCCCGTCTCCTTCCCGACAGGCCGCAACAGGTGCGGTCTCAACCAAAGAAGGAGAACGCCATCATGGCCAAGCAAGACAAACCCAAACGCAAGCCGACACACGCGATCTATCACGTGCGGGGTGAAGACAAGAACGCTTACTGGACCCGCGTCGGTGCCGCATGGATTCACGAGGACGGCGAAGGCCTCAGCCTCGCGCTCGACTATGTGCCGGTGAACGATACAGGTCGACTCGTCGTCCGCGCCAACAAGCCCGCTGAAGGCGAGCAATCCGGCCAAGGGGAGGCTCAGCGATGAGCCTCTCTCCGAACACCCGCAAGCTCTTGAGCGACGCCTATCCGTTCGCTGCCGCTGCTGCACGCACCGACGAGGAACTAGATGACCTGCTCGATGCCTGGCTCGCCGACGACATGGCAAATGCCGGTATCGAGGCGTGGGATGCCATCGAGGAGGACGTGCAATGACGCTCCAGCAATACTCCGTCACGCTGAGCGACCTAGGTGTCTATACGCTGAAGGTCGTGGCCGGTGACGAGCAATCCGCCAAAAATATCGCCATCGAGACACTCTACGAATCCGCACAGCCAACGCCAGGGCTGAACATCACGTCTCGCGCAACAGATGCCGTGGCTTCTGTCGACGAACCGCAGCCCTCCCGGCGGTTCAAGGTCACGGTGACCGAAATCCATGACATGGAAGCCATCATTCCGGCGGAAGACCGGTCAACTGCCATTCTGCAGGCACGTCGCATCATCGGTGCCTGCGGGCCGCTCTTCGATTTCGATCTCGCGGACAGTCGCATCAGCGACGAAATCAAGGCCGTGGAGGTGTCGCGATGAGCAGAAACCTGCAACGCGCCCTTTGGGCGGAAAGCTCTCTGGAGCACTTCGCAGTCCTGACCGGAGTCGATGACGACGCCGATGCCGTGGCTGATTTGATCGCCAATCTTGGACACTACTGCCAGATGAAAGGGCTCGACTACCTGGCCTGCGTTCGAACCGGCATCGGGCACTGGCACGTTGAGCAAGTCGATCCGGAGTTCTTTGGAGCGATGCCCCACATTACAATCACCATCAAGGAAAGCACGTCCCATGCCGACTAGCACTTGCCCCTACTGTGACTCCGATTTCCACTGGATCTGGGACGATGCCTTTATGAAGTTCGGCTTTCGTGACGGGGCCAACGGCCACTTGACAGAAACCGTCGCCGAGGTGCTTCGAACCGCAGGCTACACGGTCAAGGTCGAACCCTGGCGCATTCACAACGTGGTCATCGACTCCATCCGCAAGGGTGGCATCGAGTTGATACCGATGCGGCGCATCCGGTTCGGTTACGAAGACCCGCGCGAATACTTGCCGAAAAAGCTCATTCGCCTTCTGGACCGCGAGCTGTCCACCAACCAGGAGGTGGCCGCATGAGTAGCATCCGCCTTCTCAAGCCGCATGAAATCCCCGTTCGTCGGCCAGGCAGCCAGACGGCCCGCGCTTTCCGTATGGGGCCACAGATTGCCCCGCATCGGGCAGCCTACGAGTTTTATCCCACGCCTCCGGCGGCCACACGGGCGCTGCTCTCGGCTGAGACATTCGACGGACCGATCTGGGAGCCGGCCTGTGGGCAGGGTCACATCAGCAAGGTGCTGCTACAAGCAGGATACCACGTCGTGTCGACCGACCTGGTTGCCTACGGCTACGGGGAAGCCAAACTCGACTTCCTGGCCGAGACCCGGCCCCGCGCCAAGCACATCATCACCAACCCGCCGTATGGCCGAGGCCTGGCCGACGCCTTCGCCAAGCACGCCCTCGAGCTGACGCGGGAAACAGGCGGCACGGTAGCCATGCTGATGAACCTTGCGGGGCTATGCCATCCGCTGCGCCACGACTTCTGGACCGCCCACCCTCCGACCATCATTTACGCGCTCGATGAATGCACCTGCTGGCCCTACGGTGACCCGTCACGAGCCACGACCGGCATCGCCAAGCAGCGCTACTGCTGGATCATCTGGAAATACGGACAATCCGGGGTCACCGCGTTGCGATGGCTCACGACGCGAGCCTAACGAGCGGTGGCCCGTCGACGACTGAATTCCTCGGTGACTGCTTAGCACACGCGAACACCAAACTATTGGCGCGCCCGGAAGGATTCGAACCTCCGACCCCCAGATTCGTAGTCTGGTGCTCTATCCAGCTGAGCTACGGGCGCTTTTGCTCGGGCGGGGCCCCCGGGTGGGGGTGCCGACAAGAGCGCTCCTTCTAATCGGACTGCCTGGGGAGCGCAAGGGCTTTCGGGAGGCCCGGATCAGGGGCCGATGCCGCAGCTCAGACGGCCTGAGAGAGGCGCTGAAAGCCCCGGCATAGCCACGCTGCGGCTTCGCAGGCCACCCTGGGCCATCGCGGCTTGTCACGGAAAATCCGGCCGGCACGACAATCGCCCCTGCCTGCGGAAAGTCTGGCTGGGCCGGCGTTTGATCCGGGCCTAGAACGGCCTACTCCTCCTCGCCGTCGTCCACCGCCGCAGCGACGATCTCGAGCACCCGCCGCGGGTCCACGTCGCGCGGCAGGCGGTTGAAGTCGGCCGTGACCTTGAGAGCCGCGTCCAGCAGCTTGTGGAACTCGTCCCGCTCGACCTCGAGTGTGCCGAACTGCCGGAGATGGCTCGTCACGAACTGGGTATCGAGCAGCACGAAGCCACCGTGAATCAGTCGTGCCGCCAGATGAACGAGCGCGACCTTGGACGCGTCGCGCTCGGTCGAGAACATGCTCTCTCCAAAGAAGGCGCCGCCGAGTGCCACGCCGTAAAGCCCGCCGACCAGGCGGTCGCCCGACCAAACCTCGACGGTATGGCAGTGGCCGAGGTCGAATAGGTCCTGGTAGAGGGCCCGTATGCGGCTGTTGATCCACGTCGAGTGCCGACCCGGGCGCGCGCTCGCGCAGCCTTCGATCACGCCCGGGAAGTCGGAATCGATCGCCACCCGGAACGACGTCGACCGGATCGTGCGCTCAAGCCGGCGCGGCACATGCACGGCGTTGAGGGGCAGGATGCCGCGGTGCTGGGGCTCGATCCAGTAGAGCGCCGGGTCATCCGCGCTCTCCGCCATCGGGAAAATACCGCAGCTGTACGCCTTCAGGAGCACCTGAGGCGTGATCTCGATCATGATGTCGTCGCGCGACGTCAATCCCTTGACCCACAACCAATAGCGGCGGCCCGGCCGACCCGCCGCGATTCCTTTTCGATGTCATATAGTCTGGTCCGCTGTGGCGGATTTCAAGTGGCAACTTGGCAGCCGGTGCCGTGGAAGCCGACCTGGGTCGCAGCGGCCACGCACCATGCCGCCTGCGGGCTCGAGCCGGTCCGCAGGCGATGGTCTTGCACCGCAAACGTCCTGATCAGAACGCCCGCGCGCGTCAGCTATGCTGGCCGAGGTACTTCTCGAGCCAGTGGATGTCGTAGATGCCGTTGATCACGTCGGCCTGGCGCACGAGGTCGATGAAGAGAGGGATAGTCGTCTCGATGCCGTCGATGGCGAACTCTCCGAGCGCACGCTTCAGCCGCATCATGCACTCGTCGCGGTTCTTGCCATGCACGATGAGCTTGCCGATCAGGCTGTCGTAATAGGGCGGGATGCGGTAGCCCTGGTAGGCTCCGCTGTCGATCCTGACCCCGAGCCCGCCCGGCGGGTGCCATTGCGTGATGAGCCCAGGCGACGGGCGGAACGTACGCGGGTTCTCGGCATTGATGCGGCACTCTATGGCGTGCCCGGAGAACGTGATGTCCTCCTGGCGATAGGCGAGTGGCTGGCCAGACGCGACGCGGATCTGTTCGAGAACGAGGTCGACGCCGGTGACTGCTTCCGTCACCGGATGCTCGACCTGGATGCGCGTGTTCATCTCGATGAAGTAGAACTCGCCATCCTCGAACAGGAACTCCACCGTGCCCGCACCGCGGTACTTGATCTCTCGCATCGCGTTGGCGACGATCTCGCCGATCCGCTTGCGCGAGGCGGCATTGAGCGCCGGCGATGGGCTCTCCTCGAGGACTTTCTGGTGCCGGCGCTGCAGCGAGCAGTCGCGCTCTCCGAGATGCACAGCGTTGCCCTGACCGTCGCCGAGCACCTGGATCTCGATATGGCGCGGCTTCGTGAGATACTTCTCTATGTAGACGCTGTCGTTGCCGAACGCGGCCTTGGCTTCCGAGCGCGCGGTCGATAGCGCGAGCGGCAGGTCTGCGGCCGTATGGGCAACCTTCATCCCGCGTCCGCCGCCGCCTGCCGTTGCCTTGATGAGCACCGGGAAGCCCATGCTCTTGGCGATCTTGAGCGCCTCCGCCTCGCTCTCGACGGCGCCATCGGAGCCCGGCACGCACGGAATGCCGAGGCGCCTCGCGGTTACTTTGGCCTCGATCTTGTCACCCATGATGCGGATGTGCTCGGACGTCGGCCCGATGAACGTGATCGAGTGCTCCTCGAGTATCTCGGCGAAGCGTGCGTTCTCGCTGAGAAAGCCGTAGCCCGGGTGTACCGCGTCGGCGCCCGTGATCTCGCACGCGGCGAGGAGGCGCGGAATGTTGAGATAGCTCTCGGCGGCCTGCGGTGGGCCGATGCATACGCTCTCGTCCGCCAGCCGGACGTGCATGGCGTCGGCGTCGGCCGTCGAATGTACCGCAACGGTCGCGATCCCGAGTTCCTTGCACGCGCGCAGGATCCTGAGCGCAATCTCTCCCCGGTTGGCGATCAGGACTTTGTCGAACATTTCGGGTGTCGATCCCTTTGTGTCGGCAACCGGCAGCAGGCAGCCGGCAACCGGTTGGAAGCGCGTCCGGCTGCCGGCCGCCGGTTGGCGGTTGGCTACTCGATGACGACCAGCGCCTCGCCGTACTCGACCGGCTGGCCGTTCTCGAACAAGATCGCGGTCACCGTGCCCGCGCGCGGTGCCGGAATCTGGTTCATGGTCTTCATGGCCTCGATGATGAGCAGCGGATCGCCCTGCGCCACCTTCGAGCCGATTTCGATGAAGTTGGCGGCCCCAGGCTCGGGCGCGCGATAGGCGGTGCCGACCATCGGCGACTTGACGGCGCCGGGGTGCTTCGAGACGTCGGCGCCGGCAGCAGGTGCCGGAGCGGCGGCCGTAGCTGCCGCTGGCGCCGCAACAGGAGCCGGCGCATAGGCCGGCGCCGCGGCGACGGTGGTGACGCTGACCGTCTTGGCGACACGGATTTTGAGACCGCTCTTCTCAAGCTCGATCTCGGAAAGTCCGGTGGCATTCAGGATCTCGGCAAGATCACGGATGAGCTTCTGCTCGCCGCCCCCCTTTTCAGCCTCGTCGTTCGCCATGCGCGATCGTCCCCTCTTCTGTCCGGGAGCCGGCTTTCGCTTCGGCTGTGCCCGCTTGTGTTTACGCTCTGCCACGGCTCTTCGTCTCGAGAATAGCCGCCATCCCTTCGAGGGCAAGCTCGTAGCCCTTGGCGCCGAGACCGCAGATCACGCCCGTCGCGGCGAGCGACACGTAGGAGTGATGCCGGAAGTCCTCGCGGCGGAAGATGTTGGAGAGGTGAACCTCGATCACCGGCAGCTCCGCGGCCTGAAGGGCGTCGAGCAGTGCGATCGAGGTGTGTGTATAGGCCCCGGCGTTTACGATAATGCCAGCGGCCGTCGTGCGTGCGTCCTGCACCCACCCGACGAGTTCGCCCTCGCTGTTCGATTGCCGGAAGTCGACGCCGAGCCCGAGCGACTTGGCCTTGGCCAGGGCGAGCTTGCGGATGTCGTCGAGCGTGTCGCGACCGTAAACCGACGGCTCGCGCGTGCCCAGCATGTTGAGGTTGGGCCCGTTGACGATCAAGATCGGCTTCTGGACGGGTTGGGACATTCGCTCGTGGGGGGTAGGCGAGCGCGGGCAGGTCGGCGCGTCTTGGACGCGCCTTTCCCTGCCCCGCGGTCAGGACTGGAAAGCTCAAGGCTCTCGTCTAACAGCTTTTCTGCACCTGCGAAAGGGAGGCCGCGCATCCGTCCACGGCCCCTTCGGGCAGGTGAACGATCAGCAATAGGAGCAGCCTGTCTTCCTGAGCTCGCTGATGTGGCCCTCGAGCACTTCGGCCAGGTTCTCCGGCGCGCCGCCGATAGCCCGATCCCCGACCAGGAAGTGCGGTGTGCCATTGATTCCCATCTTTTGCGCCAAGGCCTTGGTCTGCTCGAGCTCGGCCTTGACCTCGGCCGACGCCATGTCCGCCTTGAGCTTCGCCATGTCGAGCCCGAGCTTCTCGGCCTGCTTCAGGGCCTCGGTCTCGTTGACCGTGCCCTTGAGCTTGATCAACGCCTGATGCATGTCCCAGTACCTGCCCTGGCGCTTGGCGGCGAGCGCGATGCGCGCCGGCGCCTCCGACTCCTCGCGGATGATCGGCAGCTCCTTGAACACGAAGCGCACGTTCTTGTCGGTCTCGAGCAGCTTCGCGACGCCGCCGAAGCCGCGTTTGCAGTAGCCGCAGTTGTAGTCGAAGAACTCGACCACGGTGATGTCGCCGTTCGGGTTGCCAGCCACCGAGTCGTCGGGCTTTCGGTAGAGCTCCTTGGCGTTGGCGGCAACCATCGCCTTGGTCTTCTCGGCTTCTTCCTTGGCCATCTTAGCCTCGAGCGCGCCCTGCACCTCGATCAGGATCTCGGGATGCTCGATGAGATAGCTCTTCACCACCTGCTCGATGGAACGTGTCTGCTCCTCCGTGAACCCCGCGGCTGCGCCTTTGCGCTCGGCGGAGCCGGTCGAGGGTTCGAGGACGTAGAGGGCGGCCAGCGCCACGACGAGCGCGCCGAGCAGCGTTGGGGCGAGCCGGCCGGCTTTGGCTCGCGTCGTCGTCTGGCTGATATTGTCTGAGGACATGTTGTCTCCGATCGGTCCTGCGTGGTGCTAACGGCGGCGGCCAGCTTACGGCCCCCCGTCCGGCCTGGGTTCCGGCCGTATGTTGACGATGTCGTCGGCACGCAGCCATTCGGCCGTGCCGGACTTGAGGCCCCGTTGCGCGATGGCTGCGCGCTCGCGGGCAAGCTTGACGTTGCCGATGCGAACCTCGGCCTCGGCCTGGGAGAGCGCGGCCTCGGGATAGAGCTTCTTCGCGCCGTAGGCCTGCGCCAGAAGCCGCCAGGTCTCGATGTAGGTGCCGGCGAGCTTTTCCGAATCGTCTTCGCCCCTGAGCGCCGACTTGAGCCTCTTGATCGCTTCGTCCATCTGAGAGGCGTTGCCCGCCTCGATAATCGACTTGGCGAGCTGCGTCTCGATCTGCGGCGCTCCCTTGGAAAGCTCGACCGCCTTGCGGAACGGAGCGACTGCGCGTGCCGGCTGCCCGTTCTTCATTAGGAAGTCGCCCTTCACCTCGTAGAAGTAGGGGTTGTCGGGCTTGTCCCGAATGAGGCTGTCGATGTCGGCGAGCGCGCCCTCGAAGTTGCCGGTCTGGCCCTGCCTCAGCCGCGCGATGGCGCGCGCGTAGCGAGCCGGAAGACTGTTGTCGCTGGCAGGATAGGTGTTGAAGACGGTCTGCGGCGTGTTGAGGTAGCCGTAGAGCTTGGCCTTCACGAGATCGTGCCGGAGCTGCAGCTCTGGCGGGTCGGTCTTGTTGAAGAACTCGGACTGCTGCGCCCGCTCGCGCAGTAGCGCAATACGCGTGCGCTCGAGCGGATGCGTGCGCCGGTACGTGTCGCCGGAGCTGAACCGGTTGTCCTCGGCCATGCGCTCGAACGTCTCGAGCATGCCGCGCCCCGATTGCCCGGTCTTGCGCAGAAGCTCGAGTCCTGCCTGGTCGGCGGAGGCCTCCTGGGCCTGCCGCTCGCGCAGGAACGCCCGCAAAAGCGTCTCCGAGCCTCCCGCCAGCACGGCCTGTCCGCCGGCGCCGGCGCTGTCGCCAGCACTGCCGCCGGCGATCCCGCCCGCAACCATGAGTCCGATGCCCAAGAGCTGCAGGAGTAGCGATCGGTTCTGCAGCGACGTCACCTGCGATCTCAAGTCGGAGATGTGCGCTGCCGTAATGTGCCCGGTCTCGTGCGCAAGAACGCCGATGACTTGGTTCGGTGTCGTCGACGTCATCAGGACGCCGGTGTGCATGTAGATGCTGCGCCCGTCGATCACGAAGGCGTTGAAGGTCGAGTTATTGAGGATGCGCACGCGGATTCGCCCGGACCCCTGCCCGGCGCGCTCCAGGATCGGACGCGCGTAGTCGGCGAGCAACGTCTCCATTTCGGTGTCGAACAGCTGCCCTGGCACACGCTGTGCCGCGGCCGGCAACGGTGCGGTTGCGATTACGGCAGCTGCAACGCCTGCGAGCGCGCGGACCACCGGTCTCGTTTTCAGGTTCATCATGCTCGATGGTTGCTCAAAACGGAGTCTCACTTCGCCTCCGCCCTGGGCCGCGACCCTAAAGACGGCAGCCGCCCGCGTCAACGCGCCGATCCACACTGAAAAGGCACGCGGACGTGGCGGCTGGCGAGCATTTTCCTTAGAAGCAGGTGAGATTTAGGCCTAACCATGGCGCCCCCGGCAGCAGTCCGGAGACCGCTTCGCCCGAGGCTCGCATGACCAACCCCTCATCGGCTGCCGATCTGTCGTCGTTACCCGTGCGGCTCTCTGCCAGGAGCCGCATCGAAAGCTTCATCGTCATGGACGTTATGCGGGCCGCCGCCGCCCGCGAGGCTGCGGGCCACCGCGTCATCCACATGGAGGTCGGCCAGCCGGGCACACCTGCCCCCCGCCTCGCCCGTGAGGCCGTCGCTCGTGCCCTCGACGTCGACCCGCTCGGCTACACGCTCGCCCTCGGCCATCCCGCGCTACGGCAGGGCATAGCCGATCTCTACGGCGACTGGTATGGCCTTTCTCTCTCGGCCGACCGTGTCGTTGTCACGACCGGCTCGTCGGGCGCCTTCCTGCTCGCATTTCTGTCGTTGTTCGATCCCGGTGACCGCGTGGCGCTGCCTTCGCCCGGCTACCCGTGCTACCGCCAGATCTTGTCTGCGCTCGGCTGCCAGCCGGTCGTCATGGAGGCCGGCCCTGCGACGCGCTGGATGCCGGATTGCACCGCGATCGAGCGTCTGATGGCCGCGGGCCCGCTCGCCGGCGTCCTCGTCGCGAGCCCCAACAACCCGACCGGCACCATGTTCTCGCGGGACAGCCTCGCGGCGCTCGCGGGCTACTGCCGGGATCGCGGCCTCGCCTTCGTCTCCGACGAGATCTACCACGGCCTCACCTACGGTCCGGCAGCAGAGACGGCACTCGCGGTCTCCGATCGAGCAATCGTCATCAATAGCTTTTCGAAGTACTTCTCCATGACCGGCTGGCGCGTTGGCTGGATGGTGGTGCCGGAGGCGATGGTGCGCTCGGTCGAGCGGCTCGCCCAGAATCTCTTCATCGCGGCACCGGCCGTTTCCCAGGCGGCGGCACTGGGCGCGTTGCGCGCGAAGGACGAGCTGGAGCAGAACCGCGCGGTATATGCGGCCAACCGCCGCCTGCTACTCGATGGGCTGCCTGCTGCCGGCCTCGATGACATCGTACCGGCCGACGGCGCCTTCTATCTTTACTGCGACGTGTCGCGCTTCACCGGGGACAGCCTGTCCTTCGCCAGCACCATGCTGGAAGAGACCGGGATTGCGGCCACGCCGGGCCTCGACTTCGACGCTGCTCGCGGCAACCGCTATCTTCGCTTCTCCTACGCCGGCCAGACCGCCGACATGGCAGAGGCCGTCGCCCGACTGCAGACCTGGAAGAGGTTGGCCCGCTAGCCGCAGCTACCGGGCCATTTGCCTTAGCCGCGGCCGCTGTTGGCACCGAGCTTCACGAACCGGTAGCCGACGTCGACGTGGATGTGGCTCATGTCGCGGTACGTCATGGTCCCGCCCGAGCGGTGATTGGCGATCAGCCATTTCACGATTGCGCCCTTGCGGCTGCCGGCTTCGAAGTCGATGGCCTGGCCGTGGCGGTGCTTGGACGGTTTGCCCGAGGTGGCAATCACCGCGCCGGGACGGCAGGTCGAGACGACGCTGACTGCCCCGAACTGGCTCTCGATGCGGTTGAGGAGCGATCGCGCCTCCGAGGTGAGACAGCTCCTCGACGTGCCGGCCAGCCCGTGGCTGTGCCCACGCGTGCCGGCCGAGGCGTAGTTGTGGCGCCGGCCGAGGTTCTTGGTTGCGTGCGATCGGGTGACCGAGCCCTGGTAGCGAGGTTGCCCGGCCTCGTTGTAGACGCGCGCCTCGGCGGTGGTCGCGAGGCCGGCAGTCATGGCCAGTACGGCCGCGATCAGGATAGGCTTCGTCATTCGCTCGAACTCCTGGTTTGGTGCTGACGACGGCGCTGCACGGCGCTTGGCAGTGCAGCCGGTCTCGCCGGGGACCTCGCATGGGGTCCTGCCGGCCGGGATGAGCGACAACGCTGGCGCGCGTCCCGCGTCTCGGCTCGCCTGGACCACAGGCAAGGCCGAGACGGATCGACCGTCGCCCCCGCGCTTAGCCTGCCGAATTGTGGTCGCCAAGCCCAGAATTGCTGCGCTGCGACAACCTGTAGCCAGAGCTGGCGCTTCTGGTGGAAATCCGTATTATCTATCTGTAACAGCGATAAAAATTGGCTCAGATCTGCCTCGGATTGGCCCGGAGCTTGTCCTCCTTGTGGCAGAATTGCTGCAATGCATCAGAAGCCGGTCGAGCAACTCGCCGGGATCGGAACGACGTGAAATGTCGCCGGTGCAATCGTGACCTTCTGTGCGACCATGTTGCAGCCCTTGCCGGTTCTGAAACTGCGGCCCGAAGCCCCGCTGCGCTCACCGGGCAGCGCGATCTCGAACGAGCTGCCTTCCACCAGGCGCACGACCGCTGCACCTTCGAACTGGCCCCGTCCGCTTGCGCTTTGACGGAAGCCGAGGTTCCAGCGCTGCACCCTGGTGCCCGGAAGCGGGTAGACGACCACGTCGATGGTCTTGACCTCGAGCCGGTCCGGGGCATCCGGGACGGCCTCGACGGCCCCCCGTTGATCGATCACCAGCACCTTGCCCGTGAGTTCGAGCCGTATGCGCTCCGAGCGGCCGGAGCCGAATGACAGCACATAGGTCGTGAGTGGCACGAGTTCGATTTTCTGTGCCACGCCGCTCGTCGTGAAGAATGCGTCCTCGCGCGCCGCGGTCCAGTTTCCGATCATCCACGGTCCCTGATAGCCGTTGAGGGAGATCGTGACCGGCTTGAGGACTTGGAGCTTGATCGTGCTGCCCTCCGACGAGACCAGCATACCTCCGCGCGTGACCGACACGGCGCCGTCCTTGACCGTGAACGTGATGCGCTCCGACTGCGGCTCGGAGCTGAAGAGGAGCTCGTAGCCTCCGTCACCGAGCGACAGCCACGGCCGGCATCGCGGCAGGCCGCTGCACTCGCCTTGGGCCCGCTCCTCTCCGGCGTCCGTCTTGACCTGCCACCAGCCCTGGTAGCGGTCGAGGTCGAACGTGACACGCTGGGACGCCTTCGCCGATGCGTCGGATTGAGCAGCCAGCACTGCGGCGCTGGCAAGCGCGAGCAGTCGCAGAGAGCACATGGAGGTCTCCGAGAGGTCTTCGAAGGAGCGACGCTTACATCAACGCCATGTGGCACACAGCTGGCAAAAAGACGGCGGCCGGGATGCGCTCCCGGCCGCCATTGTAATTTTACCTCTCTCGTCTCCCGGGCTTGGCGGCCGGCTCCGCGGAGCGGTGTCGCCAAGCTCCGGTGCGCGCTCAGCCGCCGAGGCGCCTCTGCCACCAGCCGCGCTTGGGCGCACTGGCCGGAGCTTCGGCTTGCTCGGTTTCGGACGTATTGGTGCGCACGACGACGCGCTCGAGCTTCGGCTCCGAGGACGAAGACAGGCTGCGCCGTGGTGCCGGGGGCTCGGCCGATTCAGCCTCGGACACCGGCGGTGGTGCCGCCGCCGGAACGGCAGCAGCCGGCAGGGCTTCCTCGGCGGTCGGCTGGTCGCCACCGTCGCCGGCCTCGGCCGCCTCGGGAGCGGGGCGCGGCGTGCGTGGCTCGCGTCTGGAACGGCCCTCGCGGGGCTCCTGACGCCCCCGCCGCTCGCGCGGCTCGGCCGGGCGCTCGGGCTCGGCCATTGCCGCCGTCTCCGGCAGCAGGTCGTCTGGCATCACCGCCGACTGGAAGTCGTCGACCGCGATCTCGGTGAAGTGCCGGGACGGTTCAGCACCGCTCCTGTCGGAGTACCCGTCGTCCTGGCTGGCCATCTCGACGGCAGCCATGGGCTCGTCGCCGTCCTCGTCGTGGCCCTCGGCCATGCCCTCGGGTCCGCGCTCGCGACCGCGACCGCGCCGGCCGCCCCGCCGACCGCGCCGGCGCCTGCGGCTCGTGCGCTCGCCGTCACCGCGCGGCGGCTGTTGGCCGTTTTCGCCGCCGGCAACGGCCTCGGCCTCCTCGCCATTGCCTTGGATCTGGTCCTCGTCGTCCTCGCGCCGCGCCTCGTCCTCGCCGTCGCGCGTGCGCTCGTCGGGATAGGGCTGCTCGTTGCGCTGCGGACGATCGCCGTTGCCGAGCCGGCCCTCGGCCGCGCCGCGCTCGCTGCCGCGACGGCCACGCCGGCGCCGGCGTCGCCGGCCGCTGCGATCGTCTCCGGCCTCCTCGTACCGGTCCTGCTCCCGCACCTCGATGTTGCGGCCTCGCGCAGGCGGCTCGATGACGTCCTCGCCATCGGCCTCGATTGGCTCGTCTGAGTCGAAGCCCCAGTCCATGCTGACGGCCGCACGCTCCGGCCGGCGCTGCGGCTGCACCGGGCCGCCGCCGCGCTCGATGGTGAAGTTCGCCCCCTGCAGCTTGTCCGACGCCTGGACCGTGACGGAGACGCCGCTGCGGCTCTCCATGTCGTTGATGAACTGGCGCTTGTTGTTGAGGATGTAGAGCGCAACCTGCGCCGTGGTGGTGGCGATGAGCGAGCTCCGTGCGCCCTGCATCAGGGCGTCCTCGAGCCCGCGCAGGACGGCGAGCGCCACGCTTTCCGTCGATCGGATGATTCCCGTCCCTTGGCAGTGCGGGCACTGCGAGGTCGAGCCTTCGAGCACGCCCGTCCGCATCCTCTGGCGCGACATCTCCATGAGCCCGAACGGACTGATGCGCCCGAGCTGGATGCGCGCCCGGTCGAAGCGCAGCGCGTCCTTGAGGCGCCGCTCGACGGAGCGGTTGTTGCGCTTCTCCTCCATGTCGATGAAGTCGATGACGATGAGTCCCGCCAGGTCGCGCAGCTTGAGCTGCCGCGCGATCTCGTCCGCCGCTTCGAGGTTCGTATGATAGGCGGTCTCCTCGATCGAGAACTCGCGCGTGGCCTTGCCGGAGTTGACGTCGACGGCGACCAGCGCCTCGGTCTGGTTGATGACGAGATAGCCGCCCGAGCGCAGCGTTACGTACGGGCTGAACATGGCATTGAGCTGCCGTTCGATGCCGTACTTCGTGAACAGGGGCTCGGAATCGAGGTGATGATGCACGTTGCGCGCATGGCTCGGCATGAGCATGCGCATGAAGTCGTGCGCCTCCTCGTAGGCCTTGGCGCCGGCGACGACGATCTCCTCGACGTCTTTGTCGTAGAGGTCGCGGATCGATCGCTTGATGAGGTTGCCTTCCTCGTAGACGAGACTCGGCGCGGTCGACTGCAGCGTCAGCTCGCGCACGCTTTCCCACAGGCGCAGAAGGTACTCGAAGTCGCGTTTGATCTCCTGCTTGGTGCGGGCCGCGCCCGCGGTGCGGATGATGAGCCCCATGCCCTCGGGCACGTCGAGCTCGGCCGCAATCGCCTTGAGGCGCTTCCTGTCCTGCGGGTTCGTGATCTTGCGGCTGATGCCGCCGCCGCGTGCCGTGTTCGGCATGAGCACGGTGTAGCGGCCCGCGAGCGACAGGTAGGTCGTGAGCGCCGCACCCTTCGTGCCGCGCTCCTCCTTCACCACCTGCACGAGGATGATCTGGCGCCGCTTGATCACCTCCTGGATCTTGTAGCTTCGCGGCCGGCGGCGTGGTCGCGACGGCAGCTCCTCGAGCGCGTCCTCGGCGCCCGTTTGCTCGATCGCCTCGGCCTCCGGGCTGGCCGGGGCAACGACCTCGATGCCGTTGCCCTCGCTATCGCTTTCGCCCTCGTTATCGACTTGGTCCGGTGCGCCGGCCTCTGGCTCGTCGACGCCCTCGTCGTCGGCGGCGCGTTCGGCACGGACATCGTCGGCGTGGGCGTGCGTGATTTCGACCGCGGCTTCCTGCGCCTCCTCGCTGAGCCGCTCGTCGGCCATGCCCGACTGCTCGGCCAAGGTCGAGGGCTCGCCGGACCGGTCATCCCCGGCCTCGCCGACCTCCGGCTCCTCGCCCTCGTCCCTCTCGTCCGCTTCCGGCTCGTCGTCACCCTCGAGGTCGCCCTCGTCTGCATCGGTGTGCGGCTGGTGGGAGAGCTCGGAGGAACGTCCCGCGGCGGCATTGCGCGACCGCTCACGCTCCTGCTGGCGCCGCGCAAGCCGTTCGGCCCGGGCGTCTGCCTCGGCTTCCTCGCGCGCCTCTGCGGCGGCCTCCTCGTCGAGGAGCGCCTGCCGGTCGGCCATCGGAATTTGGTAGTAGTCGGGATGGATCTCGTTGAAGGCCAGGAATCCGTGCCGGTTTCCACCGTAGTCGACGAAAGCCGCCTGCAGCGACGGCTCAACGCGCGTCACCTTGGCGAGATAAATGTTGCCGCGCAGGAGCTTGCGGGCGGCGCTCTCGTAGTCGAATTCCTCTACGCGGCTATTCCGGAGAACCACCACCCGAGTCTCCTCGGGGTGGGTGGCATCGATAAGCATCTTGTTATTTGCCATGAGATTTTTGTCGCGCGCCGGAGGCCAGGCCTGCCGGGTCCGGCGATGCCGGAGGCGTCGGGCTGCCGACGACTGGCGCGCGCCTTTTCGTTGTTTGTCTGACGACGTGGGGTGAAGTGGGGTCGAGCGCGCGCAGGCTCCCCGTCCGGCTGATGCCGGCCGCAGCCCGAAAAGGCCTCGAAAGGCCCTCGGGCGGTCGGAAGTTGTGAGCGCAGGGTAGGCATGGTCTTCGTTGGTTCGTCGCGGCAGTCTCCGGTGGGCACCGGAAGGTGACGCGGTAAAGCCTGGACGAGGAGCCGATCCGGCCGGACCGGCCGAAGGCTCCGCGAATGCCGCGCGGCGTCTCTCGCGAGTCTGCCGCACTGGAACTAACCGGAAACGACGCCAATTCTCGCGATGCCGGTCCTCTTGACGGCTGCCGAGCCTTGCCGCGTGCTCAAAAGCTCTCTCGCGTGAGCTTCGAAGGGAGCGTCGCGAACCTTGTCCGGCAGCCACCTCGCCGGCGTCCCCGGCATTCTCAACCCAGTGAAAAGCCTGCCGCTTGGTTGGCATCGGAGCCGGGCTAGGCTCCTTCGATGCTGGTGCAACCGGGCGCTCTTCGCATGGACGGGCGTACCCGCGGGACGCGACGCAGTTTTTGTACGGTTTCGGCGCGCCCGAAGCAAGTGCTATAAGTCACCCAGTCGGATATGGCGCCGGGGCCGTTGCCGACAAGCTTCGGGGAGTATGGATAATTTTGTGTTAATCGGGGTTGGTCCGGATCGCTCGTCGTGACGGTCTCGGGGGGAAGAGTGTGATCCTGTCGAAGGGCTTATTCCGGGCTCTCCTGGGAGTCGTCCTGGGTACGCTGGTGCTGGCTGCACCGGGCGCTGAGGCTGCTGCAACGAGTGCTGCCGCGATCGGTCCGGCCGGCTCGGCGCCCAATGCAGCCCCACCGGTCGCCGTCGCCAGCGCGGCCGATGTCGAGGCCGAGGCGGGTCGCACCCGGTTTCGGCTGCTGCTCGACAAGGGCGTCACGGCCGAAGTCTACACTCTTGCCAACCCCTATCGGGTCATCATCGACCTGCCGGGCGTCGCATTCAGGCTCGCTGAGGACGCCGGCCGCTCCGGCGCGGGCCTGGTCTCGGCCTTCCGCTACGGCGAGTTCGCCGAGGGCCGGTCACGCATCGTGCTCGACGCCACCGGGCCCGTCCGCATCGATAAAGCCGGCATGGCCCGTGCCAAGGTGGCCCGCGAGGGTCTCGAGCTTGAAATTGAGCTCGTTGCTGTTTCGCCCGAAGCCTTCGGGGCCGGCACCGGCTCCACCCGACCGCCCGCTCATTCCGGCCCTTCGCCGGCCCCCCCGCCCGCCGGCAGCAAAGGCGCAAAGCCGGTCGTCGTTCTCGATCCCGGCCATGGCGGCATCGACGGAGGTGCCGTGGGCCTGGGCGGCCAGCGGGAAAAGACCATCGTGCTCGCCGTGGCCAAGGAGATAGCCCGCGAGCTCGCGGCCACGGGTCGTTTCGACGTTCGCCTCACCCGCACCGCCGACGTGTTCCTGTCTCTCGACCGGCGGCTGGCGTTCTCCGACGAGGCGGGCGCCGATCTCTTCATCTCACTTCACGCCGACAGCTTCGCCGACGAGGTGCTCGCCGGGTCCATCCGCGGCGCCACCGTCTACACTCTGTCGGCCAAGGCCTCCAACGAGGCCGCCCGGCTGATGGCCGAGAAGGAGAACGCCTCCGATGCCCGCGCGGGGCTCGACGTTGCCGGCGACGACGATGGCGAAGGCGAGGTCAAGGGCATCCTGATCGATCTGATGAAGCGTGAGACGGCAAACTTCTCGACCGACTTCGCCAACGCTCTCGTCCCCCGCCTGGCGCAAGCCATCCCGCTGTCGCGTGATCCCCGGCGATCGGCCGCCTTCAAGGTGCTGAAGCAGACCAACGCCCCCTCGGTTCTGGTCGAGCTCGGCTACCTGAGCCATCCTGAGGACCAGACGCTGCTCGCTTCCTCTGTCTGGCACAGCCGGGTCGCGCGGCTGATTGCCGACGCCGTGGTCGCGTTCTTCGCCAGCCGTGCCCCTTCGCCGCCCTGAGACGGCACGGGGCCGCGGTTCGGTTAATTGATGGGGAATAGATGTGTTGTTATGATCGACCGGCCGCCCTGGTATGAGCGGGTCCGTCCGCTGGAGAACAGCAGAAATCCCCCGTCGCCTCCCAATCCGGCGGCGCGGTGATGCCATAATCAGTGTTATCCTGCAGGCCGCCCGGGCGGATTGCTGCGGCGCAACATTTCGGCTAGTGATTGGCCGTCGATCGAACCTAGGTCCATGCGAGCACCCGTCCTGCCTCCACCAGCCGAGCCGGCAAGAAAGCGCAGGCGGCGCAAAAGCCTGCTCTTGAGCTTCCTTGGCTGGAGCTTCGGCGCGTTCGCGCTCGTGTTCCTGGCTGCGACGGGTCTCGTGGCCTGGAAGGTGCTCGAGGTCTCGAAGGACCTCCCCAATTACGAGAGCCTCGCCAAATACGAGCCGCCCGTCATGACCCGGGTGCATGCACACGACGGCTCGCTGATCGCCGAGTACGCGCGCGAGAAGCGCATATTCGTGCCCATCAACAACATCCCGAAAGGCGTCATTGCCGCCTTCCTTTCGGCCGAGGACCGCCGCTTCTACGAGCACGGCGGCATCGATTACTGGGGCATCATGCGTGCCGCCGTCGACGCCGTGCAGACGAAGCTCAAGGAGGGCGACAAGCGCCCGCAGGGCGCCTCGACCATCACCCAGCAGGTCGCCAAGAACTTTCTCTTGACCAGCGACCGCACCATCGAGCGCAAGGTCAAGGAGGCCATCCTCGCCGTCCGCATCGAGCGCGCCTATACCAAGGACAAGATCCTCGAGCTCTATTTGAACGAGATCTTCCTCGGCGCCGGCGCCTACGGCGTAGCGGCCGCCGGCCTCACCTATTTCAACAAGGAGCTGAAGGACCTCTCCATCGAGGAGGCGGCCTACCTCGCCGCGCTCCCCAAGGCGCCGAACAACTATCACCCGATCAGGAACAGGGCCAAGGCCACCGATCGGCGCAACTGGATCATCGGCCAGATGGCCGAGAATGGCTACATCACCGCCGCGGAGGCCGACGCCGCCAAGGCCAAGCCGCTCGCGGTCACCAACCGTCCCAACGTCACGCAGCTGTTCTCGGCCGAATACTTTGCCGAGGAGGTCCGCCGCTCGATCTTCGCCGAGTTCGGCGAGGAGAAGCTCTACGCCGGCGGCCTGTCCGTCCGCACGACGCTCGATCCGCGCCTGCAGCAGATTGCGCGCACGGCCCTCGTCAACGGCCTCGTCGCCTTCGATCGCAAAAAGGGCTGGCGCGGCCCCGTCAAGAATATCGACGTCTCGGGCGACTGGCGCGAGGCGCTCTATGCCATCGACACTCCATCCGACATCGCGCCCTGGCGGCTCGGCGCGGTGCTGTCCTTCGACGGCGGCAAGGCCGTGGTCGGCCTCAAGCAGACGAAGGGCGCCGACGGCAAGTTCCCGGAGAGCAGCGAGGGCATCCACCTGACGTTCGACGAGGCCAAGTGGGCCAAGCCCGCCGGCAAGCAGGTGAAGACCATCACCGACATCCTCGCCGTCGGCGACGTAATTTACGTCGCGCCCAAGGAGAACAAGAACCAGGCCGGCGTCTGGTCGTTGATGCAAGTCCCCGAGGTTGGGGGAGGGCTTGTCGCTATGGACCCGCACACAGGCCGCGTGCTCGCCGTGTCGGGCGGCTTCTCGTTCGCAATGAGCCAGTTCGACCGTGCCATCCAGGCCAGACGTCAGCCGGGCTCCTCGTTCAAGCCTATCGTCTACGCTGCCGCCATCGACAACGGCTACAAGCCGACGTCGATCATCCTCGACGCCCCGATCGAGATCGAGCAGGGCCCCGGACAGGACATCTGGAAGCCCGAGAACTACGAGAACGACAAGTCGTACGGGCCCACCACGCTGCGCGTCGGAATCGAGAAGTCCAGGAACCAGATGACGGTGCGTCTGGCTCAGGATGTCGGAATGCCGCTCATCACCGAGTATGCCCGGCGCTTCGGCGTCTACGACGACCTCCTGCCGGTGCTCTCGATGTCGCTCGGCGCTGGCGAGACCACGCTTCTCAGGATGACCACGGCCTATTGCATGCTGGCCAACGGCGGCAAGCAGGTTCGCGCTACGCTCATCGATCGCATCCAGGACCGCTGGGGACACGCCGTCTGGCGCCACGACGGCCGCACCTGCCCGGGCTGCAGCGCCGACAAATGGGAGAGCCAGGAGGAGCCGGACATCCCCGACGACCGCAAGCAGATCGTCGACCCGCATACTTCCTACCAGATGATCTCCATCATGGAAGGCGTCGTCCAGCGCGGTACGGCAACGAGCCTGAAGTCGCTCAACCGTCCCATCTCCGGAAAAACCGGCACAACCAACGAGGAGAAGGACGCCTGGTTCATCGGCTTCACGCCGGACCTCGTAGTTGGCGTCTTCATCGGCTACGATACCCCACGCCCCATGGGCAAAGGCAATACCGGAGGCCATGTCGCGGCGCCGATCTTCGGCGAGTTCATGCAGATGGCGCTGGGCGACACACCGCCCGTCCCGTTCCGCCAGCCGCCTGGCATCAAGATCGTGCGCGTCAACTTGAAGACCGGGTTGCGGGCCGCGCCCGGCGACCCGGACGCCATCAGCGAGGCCTTCAAGCCTTACGAGGAGCCGGACGACGCCTACTCCATCATCGGCTTCTCCAATGTCGGTCAGGAGCAGCCGGTCGCACCCGCCAGCACTCGGAACGACGCCTGGCAGCCGCGACCGCCCGGCGGGGCACCCGGCCAGGGCCCCTGGTAGAGCGATCCGCGAAGCGGCAATTCTGCGCCGTCGCCGCGGTTTACACGAGGTCCACCCCCACCTATATGAGGTCAGCTTTTTGACTAGGGTTCCGAGTCGGTCGGGCCGCGGAATTTCACGTGCTGGAGGACAAGATGCGCGCCGAAGCGCAGAAGCTGGTCGACAACATCCAAGAGGCGCTGTCGCTTCTGAGGAGGTATCTTTGACCCCGAGCACGCGGAAGAGCGGCTCGCGGAGCTGAACAAGCGCGCCGAGGACCCGGCCCTTTGGTCCAATCCCCAGAGCGCCCAGAAAGTGATGCGCCAGCGCCAGGCGCTCGAGCGGTCGCTCAACGACTTTCGTCGCCTGGAGCGCGATCTCGACGACAACATCACGCTCATCGATCTCGGCGAGGCCGAGGGTGATGAGGGCGCCGTAACAGAGGCCGAGACGGCGCTGGCCCGCCTGGACGAGGAAGCGCAAAGAAAGAGCGTCGAGGCACTCCTGTCTGGTGAGGCCGACGGTCTCAACACGTACGTCGAGGTCCATGCCGGTGCTGGCGGAACCGAGAGCCAGGACTGGGCGCAGATGCTGCTTCGCATGTACATGCGCTGGGCCGAGCGGCGTGGCTTCAAGGTAAAGCTCGTCGACGAGAGCCCGGGCGAGGAGGCCGGCATCAAGTCGGCGACTCTCGAGATCGAGGGCGAGAATGCCTTCGGCTGGCTCAAGACCGAGGCCGGCGTGCATCGTCTCGTCCGCATCTCGCCCTATGACTCAAACGCCCGCCGTCACACGAGCTTCGCCTCCGTCACCGTCTATCCGGTCATCGACGACAGCATCGACATCGACATCAACCCGGCCGACGTCGACGTCAGCTTCGCTCGCTCGTCCGGCGCGGGCGGCCAGCACGTGAACCGTACCGAATCGGCCGTACGCCTCGTTCACAAGCCGACCGGCATCGTCATCTTCGCCCAGGAGCATCGCTCCCAGCATCAGAACAAGGACACGGCCTTCAAGCGCTTGAAGGCCCGTCTCTATGAGCGCGAGCTGAAGGCCCGCGAGGAGAAGGCCAGCGCCGAGCAGGCCGCCAAGACCGACATCGCCTGGGGCCATCAGATCCGTTCCTATGTTCTGCAGCCCTATCAGCTGGTGAAGGACCTGCGCACGGGAGCGAGCAGCTCGAGCCCGTCCGACGTGCTCGACGGCGACATCGATCCGTTCATCGAGGCCACACTCTCGCATCGCATCAAGGGCGGCAGCGAGCAGGCCGCGATCGCCGACCTGGATTAGCGCCGGTCCGATCCTCGGTCGGGTCTGGACTTTGACGAGACCGGACGCGGGCGAACGTGGTACAGGCGATTGTCGCGCGATGCCGGGTCTCGTCGGCTCGCCCCATCCTGCGACAGCTGCGTTGCCGAGTGTTCGGCGCCGGGAGGCAGACATGAAATCGGGTTGCAGCTTGTGCCTTGCCCTCGGTCTTGCCTGGGTCGCGGGCGTGGCAGTGCTGGCCTATGTCAACTGGCCGCACATTCCGCTCGACATGAGCCCGCTCGATCCCGCAACCGTGGCGGCCTGGCGGGCGGAGCTATTGCGCTACCTTCTCGTCTGTGCCGCGGCCGCTCTGGGCCCGCCGCTCGCCGCCAGCCTCCTCGTCAGGCTCGTGAAGGCGACACGCCGCTGAGCGCAGACCGCGCCGGGCTGGCGCGCCGTCGGCAGTCGACACCGACATCGATGTCACGACATTTGCGACGCACGGGCTAACCAAATGGAAACCACGCTTGAAAAGTGGTTTTGGTAAAGGCGATTCAACGCGAATTTCTTAAAAGAACTCGCAGCATTCCTTGCTCAAATTCGCTCATCGCCATGCGCCAAGGTATTGATTGTAATGATGCGAACTTTGAGCACCGTCTGCAACGACCGTTCGGGTGGCGTCGCGATACTCTTCGCCTTGACCCTCGTGGTGCTCGTGCTCGGCGTTGGCCTCTCGGTCGACACCTACCGCATGCACAACACCGGGACCAAGGTCCAGGCCGCGCTCGACGCGGCAACGCTGGCGAGTGCCAAGCTTCTCGGTGCCGAGGGTGCCCCCGACGGTCAGGTACGCCAGGCCGCACGAGACTTTTTCGATGCCCAGCTCGAGAGCCTCGGCATCGGAGGCGTGCAGCTCAAGAGCTTCCAGGCCGACATCGACCGCGACCAGACCCAGGTCACCGCATCCGTAAAGGTGGTGGTGCCGACCGTGTTCTCGAGTGTCGGCGGCGGGTTGATCAAGGTCGAATTCGAGCCCTCGTCGACCGCCATCTACAAGCAGAAGAAGATCGAGCTCGCGCTGGTGGTCGACGTCACGGGGTCCATGGGCGCGTCCGGCAAGATCGACGCCTTGAAGGTGGCAGCCAACGAACTCGTTGACACGCTGTTCAATTCTAACCCGGTGCCGCAGGCCGTGCGCGTTGCCCTCGTTCCCTACTCGGCTGCTGTCAACGCTGGATCGTATTTTGACGCCGTCACCGCCGGAGGAGCCACCGGGGGGAGCTGGACTTGGTCGAGCTGGGGAGGCTGGACGGCGGGCGCAACCGACACCTGCGTCGTCGAACGGGCCGGCGCCGAAGCCTACACCGCTACGCCCCCCGGCGCCGGAACCTTCCTCGGTGTCAGCTCAGGCGCGGTCAACCTCAACTACTCGTGCCCGACACCGACCGTGGTCCCTCTCGCCGATCTTGCCGATGGCGTTGCCCGCGCTTCGTTCAAGTCGAGCATCAGCGCGCTCACTCCGGGTGGTGCCACGGCCGGCCACATCGGCGCGGCATGGGGCTGGTACATGCTGCAACCAAACTGGTCGTTCCTCTGGCCGGGCAGCACGCCGCGCCCGTTCGCCGATCCCGACGTGATGAAGATCGTGATCCTCATGACCGACGGCGAGTTCAATACGAGCTACGAGAACGGCAATATGAACTCGACCACCTTCACCGACGTCGGCAGCTCGGGCTACCAGGCGCTCCAGCTGTGCAGCAACATGAAGGCCCAGAACATCACCATCTACACCATCGGCTTCATGACCAACGGTAACGCCGAGAGCATGCTCAAGACCTGCAGCGGCGAGGACAACTTTTACAATGCCGATTCCTCGAGCCAGCTCTTGGGCTCCTTCCAGGACATTGTCGCCAAGCTGACCCAGCTGCGCATCGCGAGCTGACGGCAGGGAGGAGAACGGATTCCGTGAATTCCCGCTTCCTCCGTTCGCTTTCCTCAAGATGACTGGTATTTCGCCGGCGCCAATGGCTTTTTCTGCAGGCGATCAACGATGGGGCGCGACCATGGGGGCAGTAATCGCCGGCACAGGCAAGGGCTCGCTCCGCACTGCGCTGGCCGCCGTGTCGCTCGTCCTGTTGCCGGTAGCGACTGGCGCAGCCGAGCTGAAGGGCTACGCGGAGAACTGCCCGGAGGAGAAGAGGATCTGCTTTTGGCACAAGGCCGTGGTGAAGCCGCCCAAGGGCTGGGTCGAGGACCAGGACTGGAGCCGGCGTTACAAGGCACTCGTCCTTTTTGACCACGGCGACCAGAGAGCCAGCAAGCCCATCATGTATGTGCGCGCCCACGCGGGTGACCGGGAGCTCGGTCTCGACGACTACGTCCGAGTGGCTCAGGCGCGCTGGCAGGATCGCCTTACCGACAGCACCATCGAGGAGCTTGCCGGCCTCGAGCGCAAGGGCAAGCCCGCCTTCAAGGTCTACCTGTACAAAAACCCGTCGACACCCGACCAGGCCTTCGAGCTCACCGCCTTTACGAAGGACGTAGACGACAAGCATCCCGGCGAGACCTACTTCTTCCAGGCCGTTCTCGCCTCGCCCACCATCGAGGAGCTCGACAAGGCCAAGCCGGCCTTCATGGATCTCCTCTCGCGGTTGTGAGGCCGCTGCAGCCGCCGGCTTGCGTCGAGGCACCGCAACGCGCGGTGCCGATCCCGTCTCGCCTTTCCGCTCCGTGTCGGCTACCACGCGACCATGACGGACAGCGCGAAATCCTGGCCCGACCTCGCGGGCCGCATCATCGACGACGAGACCGGGCGGCGTCACATGCTGCCGGTCCGGGTGTATTTCGAGGATACGGACGCGGGCGGCATCGCCTACCACGCATCCTACATCCGATGGTGCGAGCGCGGCCGCACCGACTTCCTGCGGCTTCTGGGCACGGACTCTCGCCGCCTGATCGACGGCTCGGACAGCCATGAGCCGGCCGCCTTCGTCGTCCGCCGCATGAATTGCGACTTTCTGCGACCCTCGCGCATGGACGACGTGCTCGAGGTCGAGACCCGTGTGAAGGAGCTCGGCGGCGCCAGCGTTACGCTGCTGCAGACGGTAAAGCTTGCCGGTCGTCCCGTGTTCGAGGCCCTGGTGACGGTCGTGCTCGTCGCCGTCTCCGGTAAGCCGCTCCGTCTGTCCGCCGTCATCCGCGACGCCTTCTCGCCCGCGCCATAGCGCGGTTGGCGTGCGTCGGGTCGAGCCCTCCGCGACGCCCGACCTCCTGGATCCAAGCGCCTGGACGTCGGGTCTCGCAGCCTCGGCCCGGCCTACGCTCGCCTGGCCACTTGTTCTGGCCGTTGGCCCGCTTTACATGAGGCCCGTGACGCGCAGCCTGTTTTGACGAGCGATCGCGCACCAGCCACCCCAGAGACCCGCGCGATGAAATTCCTCGACCAGGCGAAAATCTACATCAAGGCCGGTGACGGCGGCGACGGCTGCATTGGCTTCCGCCGCGAGAAGTTCATCGAGTTCGGCGGGCCCGACGGCGGCGATGGCGGCAAGGGCGGCGATGTTTGGGCCGAGTGCGTCGGCAACCTGAATACGCTCATCGATTACCGCTACCAGCAGCATTTCCGCGCCGCCCGTGGCACCAACGGGGCCGGGCGCAACCGTGCCGGCGCCAACGGCGAGGACATGGTGATCAAGGTGCCTCCGGGCACTCAGATCTTCGCCGAGGACGGCGAGACGCTGATTGCCGACCTGACCAAAGTCGGCGAGCGCTTCCTGATCGCCCGCGGCGGCAACGGTGGGTTCGGAAATGCCCATTTCAAGAGCGCCACCAATCAGGCGCCGCGCCATGCCAATCCGGGGCAGGTGTGCGAAGAGCAGACCATCTGGCTGCGGCTGAAGCTCATCGCCGACGCCGGCCTCGTCGGTCTGCCCAACGCCGGCAAGTCGACATTCCTGGCCGCCGTCTCGGCTGCCAAGCCGAAGATCGCCAACTACCCGTTCACGACGCTGCACCCGAACCTCGGCGTTGTGCGCGCAGGCGCGACCGACTTTGTGCTCGCCGACGTGCCGGGGCTGATCGAGGGCGCCCACGAGGGCGCCGGCCTCGGCGACCGCTTTCTCGGCCACGTCGAGCGCTGTCGCGTGCTCCTGCATCTCGTCGATGCTACCGAGGAGGACGTCGCCGCCGCCTACCGAACCGTGCGCCGCGAGCTCAAGGCCTACAGCCCCGTTCTGGCCAAAAAGAAGGAGATCGTCGCGCTCTCGAAGTGCGACGCGCTCGATGCCGATGCCATCGCCGAGAAGGGCGAGGCGCTGAAGAAGGCCGCCAAAAAGAAGCCGCTGGTGCTGTCCGCGGTGTCTGGACTCGGTATGAAGGAGGCGCTCTACGCGCTCGCCCGCGAGATCGGTCGCGCCGAGACCAAGGAGGAGGTCGAGGACCCGGCCCCGAAGGCCCCCTGGCGCCCCTGAGTTGACCGACCTGCGGCTGAAATTCCGGATCTGACACGGAACCCGCCGTGGTTTGAGCGCACGTCTCCGAGAGGCAGGTCTGACGGGGGCAGCGCAGCACGACTTGCGCTGTTACGAAGGCCGAGGCTGGCGAGCGAGGCTCCGCCTCGCGTCGCACCAGCCCTTGACGTGACCACCTCGGGAATGTCCGATTGTCCGATCGGAACGCATCGGCAACCGGGAGACCTCACGTGGCCCGCACCATCAAGATCGGCTCCTGGAGCCATACGCTGCCGGACTGGGCGCCCGCCCGCATCCTGATCGGCTTGCTCCTCATCCTCGCCGGCTTCCTCGGCTTCCTGCCGGTGCTCGGCTTTTGGATGATCCCGCTCGGCGTCGTCGTCCTCTCCCACGACATCCCTTACGTCCGGCTTTTGCGCCAGCGCGTCATGGGCTGGTGGCGGGGACGTTCGGGCACGCCGCCGCCCGCATGACCGCGCCGCCTATCGGCTCTCGCACGCGGACAAGGGCGTCCCGCAGCTTGCGACGGCCTCGGCGAGCCGCGCTGCGGCAGCATGGTTCTGAAATCGGACGCCGAAGCCGCGCGGACCCCGGTGCCTCACCTCGCACCGGAGATCGAGTCCCAGCCCTTCGATCGCGAGTCGCACGATCCTGCCGGGAATCAAGGAGCTGACCGGCTCCAGGAAGGCGCCGTGCTCCGATACGTTGCGGATCACGCACCTGACTGCCGGCCGGCCCGGCTCGCCGACGTAGGCCCGGATGTTGCTCTCCCGCCGTCCGACGTAGTCGTGGTCGATCACTTTGCTGCCCTTGTACGTCATGCCCATGCGTCCGTTACCCGATGTCGCGATTATCACGGACCGATTTAAGGGACTGGTCGAGGTCGCCGGGACAATTTGCGCTGAATTCTATGCCAATTTTCATGCCTGCACGAAGCCCGGGCCTGCTTGCGGCCTGCTCGCCGGTTGCCTTCCAGCCCCGAACCGGGGCAAATGCGCGGGCCGAGCCATGGACCTTCCGAGATGTCGAAAAAAGCCTCAGCCGAAGCCCCCGCCAAAGCCTCCGCCCGAGCGGAATGGACGAACGCCCGCCGTGTGGTCGTGAAGATCGGCTCGGCGCTCCTCGCCGACCGCGCGACCGGCGCGCTGAAGGCGGAGTGGCTGGCCTCTCTCGTCGACGACGTGGCGGCATTGAAGTTGGCAGGCAAGGACGTCGTGCTGGTCTCGTCGGGTGCTGTCGCGTTGGGTCGCCACAAGCTCGGCATGCCCAAGGGTCCTCTTGAGCTCGAGCAGTCGCAGGCCTCGGCTGCCGTCGGCCAGATCAGCCTCGCCCATGCCTACGAGGAGCTCGCCGCGAGGCACGGACTTATCACAGCTCAGGTGCTGCTAACCTTCGGCGACACCGAGGAGCGCCGCCGCTACCTGAATGCCCGCCGCACGATCGAGACGCTACTCGAGTACAAGGCAATCCCCGTCGTCAACGAGAACGACACGGTTGCCACCGCCGAGATCAAGTACGGCGACAACGACCGCCTCTCCGCGCGCGTTGCCTCCATGGTCTCTGCCGACTGTCTCGTGCTGCTCTCCGACATCGACGGCCTCTACACGGCGCCTCCGGCAGCGGACCCCTCGGCGCGCCATATTCCGCTCGTCACCGAGATCACGGCCGAGATCGAGGCCATGGCCGGCGATGCCGGCACCGAGCTGTCGAAGGGCGGCATGAAGACCAAGATCGAGGCCGGCAAGATCGCCCTCGGCGCCGGCACCAACATGGTCATCACGACCGGCAAGGTGCTGCACCCCCTACGCGCGATTTCTGAAGGCAGCAAAGTGACTTGGTTCCTCGCCAAGTCGGACCCGGTGACCGCCAAGAAACGCTGGATTGCCGGCCAGCTCGAGCCAAAGGGCACACTGCACATCGACGCCGGGGCGGAGAAGGCGCTCTCGACCGGCAAGAGCCTCTTGCCGGCCGGCGTCAGCCGCGTCGAAGGCAGCTTCGACCGCGGTGACGCCGTCGTCATTCGCGCCGCCGACGGCCGCGAGCTCGGTCGTGGCCTCGCCGCCTATACCAAGGACGAGGCTGATCGCATCAAGGGACGAAAGTCGGCCGAGATCGAGGGGATTCTCGGCTTCGTGTTCGGCGACGAGCTCGTGCATCGCGACGACATGGCCCTGAACCGGAAGTAGCCGCATCGCAGAGTCGGCGTCGGTCCCGGCGGGCCGGACATCGTGCCTCCCGACATGCATCAGGCGAAACGTATCCCGAGTGTCCCGACCGCGAGGCACGTCACATTCTTCGGTACGCTCGGATCGAACGTCGCGGTCGAGAAGACTTCAGCAAGCCATTGATCTCGCGTGGCTCGGATTCTGAAGTCCACAGGCGAGTTGAGCTCCAGGAATGCAGCGGGCGTCACAATCGCCACCTTAGGGATCGATCGTACCTGGTGGATCGCTGATTGGCGCCGTTTCTTGCGGCGGTCCTTGCAGGACGCCGCCGAGCCTGCTACCGGCGGTCCCAAACGCGCTTCGCAACAGAAGAAGATCGGTGTCTGGATCCGCCGGCTGGCGGGGTTCCGGAAACGTGTCAGCCGTCTTTTCCGATCGGAAGCACGCAAGGACAACCAGCTCGAGCGACGGTGCGCTTCGAAGAAGCGCAGAAGCGCTCCAAACAGCGACCCGGCAGGATTTGAACCATGGGCAAGACCGACAGCGGGATTACGAGCCTTATGCTCGAGATCGGCAAGTCTGCACGCCGTGCGCAAGCTCAGCTCGCGCTCGCCCCCGCCGCCGTGAAGAACAAGGCCCTGGCGGCCGCTGCCCGCTTGATCCGCGCCAATGCCGCCACCATCGTTGCCGCCAATGCCGAGGACGTCGCCGCCGGCAAGGCGGCTGGCCGGCCGGCCTCCTTCATCGATCGCCTGGCCCTCGACGACAGGCGCGTCGAGGCCATAGCCAAGGGACTCGACGACATCGCCGCGTTGGCCGATCCCGTCGGCACCGTGCTTTCCGAATGGACGCGCCCCAACGGCATGAAGATCGCGCGCGTTCGGGTGCCGATCGGCGTCGTCGGCATCATCTACGAGAGCCGTCCCAACGTGACCGCCGACGCAGGCGGCCTCTGCCTGAAAGCCGGTAACGCCGCCATTCTGCGCGGCGGTTCGGAGAGCCATCGTTCGAGCCTTGCCATCCACACCTGCATCGTCGAGGGCCTCAAGGAGGCCGGGCTGCCGGCGGCTGCAATCCAGCTCGTGCCCGTGACCGACCGCGAGGCCGTGGGCCTCATGCTCTCGGGCCTCGACAAGTCGATCGACGTCATCGTGCCTCGCGGAGGCAGGAGTCTCGTCGAGCGCGTGCAGAACGAGGCTCGCGTACCCGTGTTTGCGCACCTCGAGGGCATCTGCCACACCTACGTCGACAAAGCGGCCGACCCCGAGATGGCGAAGAAAATCGTGCTCAACGCCAAGATGCGCCGTACCGGCATCTGTGGCGCCACGGAGTGCCTGCTCGTCGACAAGGCGGCGGGCGAGGAGGTGATGGCCGGCCTCGTCAAGGCACTCCTGCGCGCCGGCTGCGAGGTGCGCGGCGATGCGGCAGCACTGAAAGTCGATCCGCGTGTCAAGAAGGCGGCCCCTGGCGACTATGGCCATGAATTCCTCGACGCCATCATTGCGGTGAAGGAGGTCGACGGGGTCGACGGTGCCATCCGCCACATCGCCGAGTACGGCTCGCAGCATACGGACGCGATCGTCACGAGCGACCAGTCCGCCGCCGACGAGTTCCTGGCCCGCGTCGACAGCGCCATCGTGCTCCACAACGCCTCGACCCAGTTCGCTGACGGCGGCGAGTTCGGCTTCGGAGCCGAGATCGGCATTGCTACCGGCAAGCTCCATGCCCGGGGCCCCGTCGGCGTCGAGCAGCTGACGACCTTCAAATACGTCGTGCGCGGCTCGGGTCAGGTCCGTCCAGGCTGAACGGGCTCGTCGCCCGCCTTCTTGGAAATCGTGCTCGCTCGCCCCGGCCTTGTCCCTGTGGGAGAGGGAATGCGATCCACGTCTGACCGGTGCGGTTACGACCGCCCGGTCTCCGGCTCACCCGCCGCGTCGCGCCGTCCCGGAAACTCGAGCGCGTAGAGGTCCGCCAGCAACGCGTCGACCTCTGGTCGCGATGGCGGCAGCTGGCCGTTCTCGCTGCGCTGGTGCTCCTGCAGGCGCCGCGCGCGGCGCGTTGCGCCCGGTTGCTTCTGCCGCCGCCCGCCCGAGATCAGCAACGGATGCGCCGGCTCGTAGAGATCGAGCTCCTCGAGGAACGTCTCACGCAAGGCGTAGAAGCATTGCAGGATCGCATCGCGGACGAGCCCGCGCTCCTCGAGCGGGATATTGGGTCGCTGGCGTGGATCGATCGATTGTAGCGCGCGGCGCATGTCGTGTAGCGGCGCATAGGGGTAGAGGCCGACGGTCCGGTCCGTCTCACCCGCGTTGCGGTATACGATTCGCATGCTGTCGATGGTCTCCGACAGGCGGCAGAACGCGGCGAGATAGTCGTCGCTCGACGGGTACTGCTTCTCGCAGAAGGTGAAGAGGGCGGACTTTGTGGCGACGATCGAGCGCCATACCTCCTCCAGGCTCTCGACGAACTTCGACCGCTTCTGGAAGACGTTGGCGAGATAGGCCGCGACCACTGTCACGAACACGAGCGACATGTCGCGGAGCCAGTCGTAGATGTCGGCGGCGAGCGTCGCCCATGGCGTACCGGCGACGCCTGGCACCAGATCGGCGAGCTTCGCGACGAGCGCCACGGCCAGAACGACCGACAGAGAGAAATAGGCGCGCCTCAGGGTGCGCTTCATGGACGTGCGCGTCATCGGGACCGGAGCTCGGACTTCGTCGGGTTGGCAATAGCGTGCTTATAGCAGACATGGCGGGCCGCACCAAAAGCCTGTCAGGTACCTGGAACCGTCCACCTATTCCGGAGCTTGGAATGCGCGGTCGGCCGCCCGGGCGCGCCGCGGCGTTAACGCCAGCGGCCCGCCCGCTGCCAGTACTCCCAGTTCACCTGGAACAGGAATACGGCGAGTAGGAGCCGCCAGAAGTTGGCGGGCAAGGCCGAGATGGCGAGCAGCACGGCGATGACGAGGCCGAGCCCCGCCACCACCTTCACCGGCCAGCCGGGCTTCAGGACTACGTCGAGCCAGGCGTTGAGCGTATGCCCGCCGTCGAGCGGGAACGCCGGCAGGAGGTTGAAGATGAGGAGGAAGAGGTTGACGTTCGCGAGCACCAGGATCGAGAGATCGAGCATCGGTCGCCCGATCACGACGTCCTGCTGCGACAGGGCACCGAAGCCGAGCCAAAGAAAGAGGTTCGCCGCAGGACCCGCCAGATAGATGATCGAGCGTGCGAACGCCGACTTGGGCAGCGACCGCTCGAACTGGGCGACGCCGCCGAGCGCGGTCAGGGCAATGTGGGTGACCCGCACACCGAACAGGCGTCCGGCCAGAGCGTGGCCGAGTTCGTGAAGCAGGATCGACAGCATGATGCCGGCGATGATGACGAGCCCCGCGGACATGTCCTGCGTGTCGCCACTGGTGAAGTAGGGGTAGCTGAACAAGATCAGGATCAGCACGAACATCATGTCGAGAACGACCGGGATGCCGGCGATGCGTCCAAGCTCGACCTGCGAGAACATCAGTCCGCCTTTCTTCAGCGAATATCGAGTGGCCAGTAGCCGTCAGGGTGTAGCAGTCCCGGTCGCCTGCTGGCTATCGGCTATTCGCCGTTCGTTTTCTCCGCTGCCCATTCGAGCGCGTCTGTGGCCGTTGCACCGTCCTCAAATCCCTTTGCCACGAGACGGCCTTCGGCGGCGTCTGCCACCATTACGACGCGCGTCCGCTCGTTGAGCACCGGCGCCCGAAGCCATGGAAATTCGGGATCGAGATGGGGCGCGACGCCATGCATCTGCCGTGCGCGGCCCGGGCTGTCGTGTCCGCGCGTGTGTCCGGTCCAGCCCGGCGCCTGCCAGTGGTTGGCGGCAACATTGGGGCCGTCGTGGACGCGCGCGTCCGTCTCCTGCCGCTCGATGACCGTGATCTCGTTGGGTTTGAGCCCCGCCAGCGAGAAGATGGCCGGCGTCGAGATCGGGCATTCCATGAGCAGGCGTCGTGCCCCGGCGTAGTCTGGCGCCTCCTCCATGACCCGGCGCAGAAGATGCGCGGGCGTCGGATGTGGCATGTGCCAGACGCGGTGACGGTTGGCCGCCCAGTCGAGCACGTAGAAGCCAATGGCCTTGCGCATGGGAGCCTGGTTCAAGGCCGCCGCGAACCGTCCCGGCGCCATCGCCGTAAGCACGCCCGTGTAGCCAGGCCACGTCAGCGTCACGAACGGCCCCGCAGCAGCTGCAACTCTGGCGGCGACAATGTTGCGCCCGAGCCCCGGCGTGCGCCAGTCGAGCACGCGGACGAGGCGGGCACTCCGGTGGTCGGGAGAGGGCGCCACGCGGCAGGTGCAGCCCCACTCGTAGTTGACCGAGAAGAAGTAGGCCCCGGGTCGGGCAAGCCGCTCCGCCACGGCTTTGATCTCGGGAAGGTGCGCATTGTCCCACTTCTCGAGCCACGCGAGCGAGACGCGGTCGAGCTGGCGCAAGGCCGCCGCCGGCACGCGATGGGTCGCGAGGTCCATGAGTGCCTGGGCGCGCGGCCCAAAGGCGTCGAGCGTCGCCAGCGGGAAATCGGCGCCGCAGTCGAGCACCGGGATCGTCGACAGGGCGAGCGGTCGGGTCAGCGGTTGCAGCATCAGGTCCTTCTCTGCGCCCCCGATAGATGGGACCGAACGGCGCCAGAAAGAAGATGCAGGAAGAACACTAGTGATGCGTGACTGCACCAGCGTTGGGTGAAGGCTCCGCTGGCGGGCTCAGCTCCGAAGCGAGAAAGGGCCGGGGTGCTGGCACGTCACGCCAGGTTGCGAAGCGCCGCCCGGAGCCTGATCGTCTGCATCGACCCGCTTGCCGGTTCACCCCACCTCTGCCCCGTCCCCGTCGAGAGGACAAGGCTCGGCTGTGAGTGGTCGAGCGCCTCGGCCGTTCGTCCGCGACCCGGCCGGCTCTCTCAGCCTGTAAACGCCACCACCGTCTGCCGCTGGCTGCCGAGACCGGCGATCGAGAGCTCCATGACGTCCCCGGCGACCAGGTACTGCGGAGGCTTCATGGCCGAGCCGACGCCGGGCGGCGTGCCGGTCGTGACGATGTCGCCTGGTTCCAGGACCATGAACTCGGTCACGTGCGCGAGCAGCTTCGGAATCGAGAAGATCATGGTCGCGGTCGAGCCGTTCTGGCGCACGTCGCCGTTGACCGTGAGCTTCATGGCGAGGTTCGACGGATCGAGCTCGTCGGTGGTGACCAGCCAGGGCCCGAGTGGCCCGAACGTCTCCGCCGACTTCCCCTTTACCCACTGCCCGTTGCGCTTCATCTGGAAGCGCCGCTCCGAGACGTCGTTGCAGATCGTGTAGCCGGCGATGTGGGAGAGCGCGTCCTTCTCCTCGACATAGCGGGCACGCTTGCCGATCACGAACGCGATCTCGCATTCCCAGTCCATGTGCTTCGCGCCCTTGGGATAGATGACGTCGTCGTAGGGCCCCGAGATGCACGACGCGGCCTTGTTGAAGAGGATGGGCTCGGCCGGGATCTCCTGACCCGTCTCCTTGGCGTGGTCGGCGTAGTTGAGGCCGATGGCAATGAACGTGCGCGTCCCGGCGACCGGCGCCCCGAGCCGGACGCCCTCGGGTGCGAGTGGCAGCGATTGCGGATCGATTGCCTTGAGCTTCGCGAGATTGGCAGGATCGAGAGCCGCTCCCGCGAGGTCGGCGATGCGCCCCGACAGGTCGCGGACCCTCCCGGCGGCGTCGACGAGGCCCGGCTTCTCCGACCCCAAGGCTCCAAAGCGAACGAGTTTCATCTACCTCTCCCCGTCTGGCGTGCGTCGTCTCTCAGGCGTGGTTGCGTAGGGCAGGGGTCGGCGCCGGTCAAGATGTCGAGGCTTGCAGGGCGGCAGATGGAGAAGCTGGGAGACGACAACAATAGTTAAGCGCGTCTGGCGAGTTACCAAGGGAACTGAAGTTGGTTGCAGAACTCCGTAGGTTCAGGCCATCCAAGACCCAAGGAGACTCTGATGACCCCGCTCTTCACTTCCGCACTCGCCGCCCGGGCCACGATCATGGTCCTCGGTGCCCTCACACTCGGCTCCAGCCAGGCCTCGGCCGTAAGCCCGGCCGTCAAGATCGCCTGCATGAGCGACTACTTCGCCTATTGCAGCCAGCACAGCCTCGGCAGCCCGGGCCTGCGCCAGTGCATGAATTCGAACGGCGAGAACCTGTCCAAGCGCTGCGTCAGCGCGCTGATCTCGGCCGGTGAGGTCTCGGCCGCAGAAGTCGAGAAGCGCCGCAACGCGGCCATGCGGGCCCAGGCCCAGTAGACGGTCGGTCGAAAGCGGGGACGGTTCTGTCTGGCGGCGCGGGGAGCTCCCCGCGCCATTCGCTTTTTTTGCGCTGTTCCCGGGGCTGGAACCGAACGAGGAGCCCTCGCCTTGCCGTCGCGCCCCCGCCGTGCCATCACCGCACGATCTCGCCGGCCGTGCTCTTGGCGCCGGCTTCCGGGAGTAGACCTTGCCAGCCCACGCTTCGCGCCCCGAGAACTCGCAGATCAGCATCCGCAACGTTCTGCTTCTCCTGACATCCGGGGTCTTTTGGGGAATCCAGCCGGGCCTCATCAAGGTTTCGACCGGCGGCGGTCTTTCCGAGACCGAGGCGCTGGCGGTCGTGCTCGCCTGCGTCGCCGCCATCGTCGGCAGCTATCTGGTGGTGGCCGGCGGCCTGTTCCGCCTCACCTGGCCGCGCTTCCGTTTTTTGGCTCTCGTCGCCGTGCTCGAGTACGTCGGTCCGCTCTTGACCGCGTTCCTGGTCGCCCCCCACATCGACTCGGCGCTGTTGACCCTCATCATGTCGACGACGCCGATCTTCACCGTGCCGTTCGCGGCTGCAATCGGCTCTGAGCCGCTGACGCGCCACACCGTGGCGGCCTGTCTCGTCGGTCTCGGTGCCATGGCCGTGCTCGTTGTGCCGGAGAACGCCCTGCCGAGCCCCGACATGCTGCCGTGGGTGCTCGTGGCGTTTGGCGCCCCGGCCTGCTACGCGCTCGGCAGTGTTTACGTGGCACGCTCCTGGCCCGAGGGCTTTGCCCCCACCCAGGTGGCGTTCGGCGGCTCGCTCGGCGGTGCCATCCTGCTGCTGCCGTTCTCGTTCGGGGCCATACACTCGGGAACGCTCGCCGCCAACTCGGCGTGGGGCCATCTCGCGTTCGCGGCTCTCGCTCTGGCGGTCGTTGTCGAGATGCTGGTCTACTTCTTTCTCGTGAAGCACGCAGGCGCGGTGTTCGCGTCGTTCTCGAGCTTCATCATGATCGCATCCGGCATGGTGCTCGGGATCTTGCTGTTCGGCGAGAGCTTGACGCCGTGGACCATGGCGAGCATGCTTTTGTTCGCATTCTCACTGTTGCTCGTCGTCCGCGCCTCCTCCGAGAAGGATGTGGCCACACGGCCTGGTCCCCTGGTTGGGGACCGACAAGAAGTCGATCATGCCGCCGGGCGCGACGTATAGACCGGCGTCGAGCGCTGCTCGGCTGCGCGCTTCTGGCTTTCGAACGAGCGCTCGAGAAGCGCGTAGGAGGCATTGAGCCGGCGCTGCGTCGCCTCCACGTAAGCCTTGATCTCTGGTGGCAGCTCGATGCCCGTGAAGCGGTCCGGATGGTAGAGTTTGCTCGCCTTCACGTACGCGGCACGGACCTCCTCGAAGCTGGCCGTGCGCGCGATCCTCAGTTCCTCGTAGGGATCGAACGTGTCGCCCTGGACTCTCGGCAGCCTCGCCTCGCTGAGGGTGACGACCTTTACCTGTCTTACCGCCGTCTTGGCGATCCAGGCCCGCTCTCCGCCCAGGGGCTCGAACTCGATGAATGGCGCCGCGCTGTTGAGGTGTTCCGCAAGGCTCTTGTTCGACGGCACCGCGACCTTGCCTGGCCGGGGCCCCTCGTCTGTGAGCGTGACCTCGGCCGGCACCATCACCGTATGCACCTGGGGCGTGACGTTATCGACCTTGTTGCGCTCGAACATGGGGCCTCGCTCGCGGGTTCCGCCTGTACCAATCCCGGCCGCAGGCCGGCCAGTCGGCGATCGCCGAGCAAACGATGTGCCATGGCGCGGTCCTTACCACGCCGGATGCTGATGCAATCTTTGACTCGGCTCCTGCCTCCTCCTATCCAGTCGGCACGATTCACCCGAACGAGGAAGCGCCGTTGGCCGCGGATCTGATCGAGAACGCCGAGGCGGCGCTGACGAAGGCGACCGACCGGCACGCCGTCAGCACGACCGCTTGGCCGCCAGGCATCACCCCGACGCCCGAGTACGAGGCCACGGCCGAGTTCTTGCGCGCGGGCCAGGGACACCTCTTCGTCACCGGGCGCGCCGGCACCGGCAAGTCGACGCTACTGCGTGCGCTTCGCAGCATTGTTCCGGCTGAGCACGTCGTCCTGGCGCCGACCGGGCTCGCTGCCGTCAACGTCGGCGGCCAGACCATTCATTCCTTCTTCGGCCTGCCGCCGAAGCTGATCCGGCCCGAGGACATCAGGCGGAGCCGCAACGGCGGTCTCATGAGGAAGCTGAAGCTCCTCGTCATCGATGAGGTGTCGATGGTGCGCTCGGACCTGATGTGGGCCATCGATCAGTCGTTGCGCGTCAACCGGGGCCGTGCCCGCGAGCCCTTCGGCGGCGTGCGGCTTGTTCTGTTCGGTGATCTTCACCAGTTGCCGCCTGTCGTGCAGGAGGCCGAGGTCGCCGAGCACCTCGAGAGCCAGTTCGGCGGGCCGTTCTTTTTCTCCCTGTCGGCCCTGCGCGAGGGTGCCGGCACCACACTGATCGAGCTCGGCCAGGTGTTCCGGCAGAGCGACGAGGCTCTCGTCGAGGTTCTGAACCACATCCGCGACGGGGAGCCGAGCGAGGAGGACCTCGTGCTCCTGAACGAGCGTGTGCATCCGGTGCGCACGCTGGGCGAGGGTGACCCCTACGTGATCCTGACGCCGACCAACGCCGCCGCGCTTCGGATCAATATGGCCTACCTCGATGCGCTCCCCGGTCGGCCCCACACCTATGCCGCGAGCGTCACCGGCGAGTTCAGTCAGACCGCGTTCCCGACCGACACTGCGCTGCCCCTGAAGCAGGGCGCCAAAGTCATCATGCTGCGCAACGACCCCGACAAGCGCTGGGTCAACGGCACCATTGCCCGCATCTCGCGGCTTACCGACAAACAGGTTTGGATCGATATCGGCGGCAAGGAGCACGAGATCGAGCCCGTCGCCTGGGAGAGTCGGCGCTACGCCTACGACAAAGCCCAGGAGAAGATCGTCGAGACGGTCGCCGGCACGTTCAAGCAGTTCCCGGTCCGCCTCGCCTGGGCGCTCACGATCCACAAGGCCCAGGGCCTGACCCTCGACAAGGTCTATATCGACCTCGGCAGGGGCACCTTCGCCCACGGCCAGGCCTATGTCGCTTTGTCGCGGTGCCGCTCACTCGACGGCCTGGCCCTCGCGCGCCCCCTGAAGCCAGCGGACATCCTGTTCGACCGCTCCGCCTTGGGCTATCGGGACCTGTTCCCTTCGTTGTGACGGAGAGCGCTCCTAAGGGTCTGTTCTTCGGATTTTATTTCGCACTTGCGAAAACGAACGCTCGTTCGTGCGCGAACGCACAGCAGTACTTTAGTCGAAGACTAGCACCGCTTCGGCAGCAATTTCGTCGTAATTTGAGCAATAGAGGTCGCTTGTGGACCAGAGTGCGCTGCGACAACTTTTTTATTGCGCCGCACAAATTGTCTGCTATAAAACGAGGCATCGACAGAGCGGTACGTACTCCTTCCGCCCGTGCCGAGCTTCCCGCCACCGTCCAGTTTTCAAAGCGGCCGAAGCGCCGCTGAATGATAGAGGAATCCCAATGACCGACCAGTTCACCCGCCAGGCCCAGGACATGTTCGCCGCCGCCAAGGACGCCCGCATCCCCGAGAACGTGCAGGCCATGGCCGAGGAAGGCGTCACCAAGACGCGCGAGGCCTACGCGAAGCTCAACTCCGCCACCAAGGACGGCGTGAAGGTGATCGAGGACGTGATGGTCGCTGCCCATGCCGGCGCCAAGACGATCGGCGAGAAGGTTCTCCGCAACACCGAGATCAACACCGAGGCCGTCTTCGACGCTGCCCAGGCCATTGCCCGCGCCAAGACCATTCCCGAGGCGGTCCGCCTCCAGACCAACTTCGTGCAGCAGCAGATGGCTGTCGCCGGCGCTCAGACGAAGGAGCTGTTCGAGCTCTCGGCCAAGGTTGCTCAGCAGACCTTCGAGACTGTGAACTCGGCTGCGACCAAGGCCTTCGAGCAGATGAAGAAGGCCGGCTGAGATCGATAGATCTCTGCCATCCTGAGGCAAGGATCGATCTTGCATTGCGAGACGCCCGCGGTGATCGCGCGGGCGTTTCGTTTTTCTTCGGCCCGCAGCGTTGCCGCCTTGCCGATGCATCGGCCTTTTTGTTTGCCAAACGCAAATTGACGGTTCGCAAGCGAGCATTTGCCGGTCTATAGTTGGCTGCATGTTGCAGTCGAGTACGAGTATCGCGGTGAGGAAGGGCCGGCCGACCGACGCTAAGGCGTTGGCCGACGTGTTTCGCCAGTCCTGGCAGCATGCCTATGCCGGCATCATTCCGCATCTACATCTCGAGACTCTCATCAGGAAGCGTGGGCCCGAGTGGTGGCGTACCGCGGCACGCGGCGGCGCCGATCTGATTGTGCTCGAGGCCGAGGGTGCTCCCGTCGGCTACGCAACGCTCGGATCGAGCCGGGCACAAACGTCCCAGCAGGGCGAGATTTTCGAGATCTACCTGGTTCCCTCGTATCAGGGCCTCGGCCTCGGTGAGCTGATGTTCGAGGCCTGCCGCCATCGCCTCGACCAGCGCAAGCTGAAGGGGCTCGTCGTCTGGGCACTGGCGGCCAATACAACCGCGACCGATTTCTATTGGCGCCGCGGTGGCCGCCCGGTCTCCAGCACCTTCGAGCGCTTCGGCAAGACCCGTCTCGAGAAAATCGCCTTCACCTGGGACTGACGACCCACCTCGAGGTCCGAGGCTGGCGGCGCCTCGCGTCTGCGGCCATTTGCAACCGCAGCCTTGCATCGCAGGGTGAGCTTTGTCCGAAAATGGGGGGTGCGCATACCGCCTCCATGTGCCATGTGGCAGCAACACGGACGAGCACCAGCACGAGGGAGCACAAGAATGCGCTTGGAGGCCATTCCGGTCGGCAACAACCCGCCGGACGACATCAACGTCATCGTCGAGGTGCCGGTCGGCGGCGAGCCGATCAAGTACGAGATGGATAAGGCGTCGGGGACACTCGTCGTCGATCGCTTCCTTTACACGCCGATGCGCTACCCCGGGAACTACGGCTTCGTTCCCCACACCCTCTCTGCCGACGGCGATCCGATCGACGTCCTCGTCTGCAACACGCGCGCCATCATTCCGGGTGCCATCATCAACTGCCGTCCGATCGGTGTGCTCGTCATGGAGGATGACGGCGGCGGCGACGAGAAAGTCATCGCCGTTCCGAGCTCGAAGCTCACCAAGCGCTACGACAAGGTCGTCAACTATGACGATCTGCCCGGCATCACGTGGAAGCAGGTCGAGCATTTCTTCGCCCATTACAAGGACTTGGAACCCGGCAAATGGGTCAAGATCCACCACTGGGGCAACGCCGAGGAAGCCAAGCGCCTGATTCGGGACGCCATGGCGCGGTTCGCCGCCAAAAAATCCTGACGACAACTCGGCGCACGACAGGTCTGCCGCATTTCCAGCCGTGGCCGCCGGTTGCTATACCCCCGGCCATCTCGATCCGGAGCGACCGCATTGAGTGACGTGAGAATAGCAGTCATGGGTGCGGCTGGCCGTATGGGCCGCGAGCTCGTGCGCGCGGTCCATGGGACCGGACGATGCGTGCTGGTCGGCGGCACGGAGCCGGCCGGTTCGCCCGCCATCGGCGCCGATCTCGGAACCCTCGCAGGTCTGGGCGAGCTCGGCGTCAGGACCACGACCGACGTCGGCGCTGTGATCGCCGCCGCCGATGCCATCATCGATTTCACCGCTCCGCGTGCAACGGTCGAGTTCGCCCGTCTTATGGCCGACGCCGGCAAGGTGCATGTCATCGGCACTACGGGGCTGTCTGCCACCGACGAGGCCGCCATCGCCGAGGCGGCGCGCCGTGCGACGATCGTCAAGGCGGGCAATATGAGCCTCGGCGTAAACCTCCTGCTCGCCATCACGAGAAAGGTCGCCGCGGCCCTCGACGCCGACTATGATGTCGAGGTGCTCGAGATGCACCACAATAGAAAGGTCGACGCGCCGTCCGGCACTGCGCTGATGCTCGGCCAAGCGGCGGCCGAAGGCCGCGGCATCGATCTTGCGTCACACAGCCAGCGCACGCGCGACGGCCACACCGGTCCGCGGCGGCGCGGCGACATTGGCTTTGCGACGCTCCGCGGCGGCAGCGTCGTCGGCGAGCACACGGTCATTTTCGCGAGCGAGGGCGAGAGGATCGAGATCAAGCACATGGCTGCCGATCGGAGTATTTTTGCCAGAGGGGCGGTCAAGGCCGCGTTGTGGGGCCGCGGCAGAGGGCCAGGACTGTTTGCCATGACGGACGTCCTTGGGCTGTGAGGGCACGAGATGTCGACAATGCAACGAACGCAACGGGTTTCTCAGATGACGTCGACACTCGTTCTCGTGCGCCACGGCCAGAGCGAGTGGAACAAGAAGAACCTGTTCACGGGCTGGCGCGATCCCGATCTCACGGACAAGGGTCTCATCGAGGCGCGCTGGGCCGGCCGCGTGCTTCGTGACGAGAGGATCAAGTTCGAAGTCGCATTCACCAGCATGCTGCGCCGCGCGCAGAATACCCTTGAGATCATTCTTTCGGAGTTGAACCAGGACGCCGTTCCGCGTTTCAAGGACAAGGCGCTGAACGAGCGCGACTACGGCTCGCTCTCGGGTCTCGACAAGGACGAGGCGAAGAAGCGCTTTGGCGAGGACCTGGTCCACATCTGGCGGCGCAGCTATGACATCCCCCCGCCCGGCGGCGAGAGCCTGAAGGACACCGCCGCCCGCGTCATTCCCTACTACCAGGCGCACGTGAAGCCCTATATCGAGGCCGGCAAGAACGTCATCATCGTCGCCCACGGCAACTCGCTGCGTGCCCTCATCATGCACATCGAGCACTTGACCGGCGAGGAGATCCTGCGCCGCGAGCTGGCGACTGCGGCCCCCATCGTCTACAGGATGTCGCAAACGGGTGAGGTCGAGGGCCGCCGCGATCTCGTTCCATCGGACGGACGTGACGATGGCATGGGATAGGCTGAAGGCCATGGCCGAGGCTGAAAACGACCGCGAGCGCGAGCGCTGGATCGGCGTCTATATCGCGATCCTCGCAGTGTTGCTCGCCGTTTGTGGCATGGGTGCCGGCAATGCCGCCGAGGATGCCGCCAAGGCGAACCTCGACGCCGCCAATACTTGGTCCTTCTTCCAGGCCAAGAACGCCCGGCGCCAGATGGTACGCCTCCAGGCCGACGAGTTCGAGGCGCTGCTTTCGGCCATTCCGGCAATGCCGGCCGAGGCCCGCCAGTCGATCGAGGCCAGGATCGCGGCCTACAAGAAGCAGGACGAGGCGCTGACGAAAGACCCCGACAAGCCGGAGGACCAGCGCGAGGGCCTCGACCAGCTGTTCGAGAAGGGCAAGGCATTCGAGGCGGCGCGCGACGTCGCTCTGCGCCGCGACCCCTATTTCGACTATGGCCAGGCCTTCCTTCAGATTGCGATTGTGCTGGCCTCCGTCGCTATCATTACCTCGGGCTCGACGCTCGTCGCCGTCAGCATGGCCCTCGGCGCAGCAGGCGCCCTCCTCACCTTCAACGGCTTTGCACTCCTCTTTTCGTTGCCGTGGTTGGGGTGAGTATCGATTCCAAGGCCGCACCGCGGCGATCCCAATGTCGCGTCGCGGCACGAGTGAGCCGGGCGTGGCAGGCGCCCATTCCTGGCCGAACGAGGCGACACTCCGGAACGCCCCCGCTCGCCGCCCTCAATCGAGCGTCAGCTCTACACTTCGGCTCGCGAGCACCTTTCCGTCGCGGATGATCTCGGCCGTGCCCGTATAGGTTCCGGCAGGCCATCGCTCTGCCTTGAGCTTCTTGCCGCCGAAGGCACGGTAGGTGGCCTTGGTCCGCGGCATCGGCTCGGTCGTGTGCTCCACGAGCACGCCGTCCGGTCCGCTGACCTTGAGCCGGGCGCGGTCGCCCGCCTTGAGGTTTGCAGCCCGCAAATAGAGGATCAGTGCGGCGCTGGTGGCGCTTGGCTGCGGCAGCGCATCGTCGGTCTCGAGTGTCTCCGTCGAGTTCGGATCGCTCGTGAAGCCGGCGCCGAGGATCTCGGCCGTGGCGTATGGGAACGCGCGCGCTGCCTCCTCTGCCCAGAGACCCGTTCCGCTGGCGGCTTCGAGCATGCATGCCTCGGTCGCGGATCTACCGGTGAACGGATCGACCGGCTTGCCGTCGTGCCGCACCTCGAGATGCACGTGGGCGAACTCGACGAGACCCGAGTAGCCGACACGGCCGAGCGTCTGGCCGCGCGCGATGCGGTCGCCGGTCCTGACGGTCACGCTGCCCTTCAGCATGTGGCAGTACTGCGTCTCCCAGCCGTCGGGGTGCGTGAGCACGACGCCGTTGCCGCACTCGCGCCCTGCGATGTTGGCCTTGTTGTCGCTGGTAACGAACGCGTCGTCGACGCCGTCGCGCACCCCGCGCACGATTCCGTCCGCCGCAGCCAGCACGTCGAAGCCACTCCGGGCCGCGGCGGCCGAGAGCACGCGGAAGTCGGTGCCCTTGTGCCCATCGTAGGTGGCACTGCCGCAGGTGTAGTCTTGTGCCCCGGGACCGGCATCGACGTCGACATAGTTCTGGACGAAGCACGTCTTGCCCGGCTCGCATCGGATCGGCAGCGAGAGCCTCGGCGCCTCGGCCACCGCCGGGGCCGAAAGAGCAGCGGCCATTGCGGCAACTCCCGCCTGAGCCAGGAGGCTGCCTCGTGCCATGCGCCTGCATCTCGTCATGCGCTTGTCCTTCCGCCGCGCACCATGCCGCGTCCGGCCCGCTTGCCCGCGGTCGCGAGTGCGGCTAGCAGTGGCGCCCAATGCACGAGGCATCAAAATAGGGACGGAACGACCCCATGGCCACCTTCAATCTTCTCCTGCTCCCCGGCGACGGCATTGGCGTCGAGACCATGGCCGAGGTCGAGCGCGTCATCGCTTTTCTCAATAAGAACAGCAACAAGGCCAAGTTCGCGTGCCAGTCGGACCTGGTCGGCGGCGCCGCTTACGACAAGCACGGAGTTGCCATCACCGACGAGGCCATGGCCAAGGCGATGAAGTCGGACGCCGTCATCTTCGGCGCCGTCGGCGGTCCCAAGTGGGCCGGCGTCCCCTACGCCGTGCGCCCCGAGGCAGGGCTCCTGCGCCTCCGCAAGGACATGGGCCTGTTCGCCAACCTGCGCCCCGCCATTTGCTACCCGGCGCTGGCCGACGCCTCCTCTCTGAAGCGCGAGCTGGTCGAGGGCCTCGACATTATGATCGTGCGCGAGTTGACGGGCGGTGTCTACTTCGGCGAGCCGAAGGAAATCGTGACGCTCGAGAACGGCGAGAAGCGCGCCATCGATACCCAGCTCTACACCACCCACGAGATCGAGCGCATCGCCAAGGTCGCCTTCGACCTCGCGCGGAAGCGCGGCAACAAGGTTCACTCGGCCGAGAAGCACAACGTCATGAGGACGGGCGTGCTGTGGAAGGAGGTCGTGACCCAGGTCCACAAATCTTACGCCCCCGACGTCACCCTCGAGCACATCCTCGCCGACAACTGCGCCATGCAGCTCGTGCGCCAGCCGAAGCAGTTCGACGTCATCGTCACCGACAACCTGTTCGGCGATGTGCTGTCTGACGAGGCGGCCATGGCCACGGGCTCGCTCGGCATGCTGCCATCGGCGTCGCTCGGCGCGCCGGACCCGAAGACCGGCAAGCGTTTGGCCCTCTACGAGCCCGTCCACGGCTCTGCCCCCGACATCGCCGGCAAAGGCCTCGCCAACCCCATCGCCACCATCGCCAGCTTCGGCATGGCGCTCCGCTACTCCTTCGACATGGGAAAAGAGGCCGACATGCTCGACGGCGCGATCGCCGCCGTCCTGGCCAAGGGGCTCAGGACCGGCGACATCATGCAGGCCGGCATGCAGAAGGTCGGCACCTCCGAGATGGGCAAGGCCATCGTCGACGAGCTCCAGAAGCTGGTGGCTTAGGCCTTGGTGGCAAACGAGCGTTTCGGGCGTCTGCCGGAAGGCAGGCGCCTTTTTGTCTGATCTCCCTCAAGGCCCCGAAACGGCCGCAAGCCTAGGTGAGAGGGAGACATCGCGCGCGGGGTCGGTGGGGCGGCCGCGCACAATGAAGAGAGCACCCCGCGAGGAGCACCCATGCAGAAGAAGCCCGATTCCGTTGCCGCGCTCGGCCGCTCGACTGTCTCCTGGATCTCGCTGGGGCTCGCCATTCTCGCGACCGGCGCGGTTCTCTGGACCATCGGCACGGTCCTCTCTACGTCAGCGCGGGCCGACGACAAGCCGGCCTCCGCCGCGCCGCCGGGCTTCGACTACTGGCAGCCGGAATGGATGGTGCGCGAGCTGTGGGGCCCGGGCCGCATGCCAAAAGGCATGATGGTCCGCCTCCTCCGGCACACGACCTTCGTGCATATGGGCGTGCCGAAGGAGTACGAGGGCGCTCAGGCTCCGGCCGAGCGCTCGCCTCAAATGATTGCCCGCGGCGCTGCCAAGTACGCCGCCGAATGCGCGCGCTGCCATGGCTCCAACGGCATGGGCAGCGGCGACCAGGCCAATGCGCTGACGCCGTCCCCCGCGCTCCTGGCCTACATGATCAGGAAGCCGATCGCGGTCGACGAGTACCTGCTATGGGCCATCTCGGATGGCGGCAAGCAGTTCGAGAGCGAGATGCCGGCCTTCCGCGACACCCTCACCCGCGACGAGATCTGGGACATCGTCGCCTACATGCGGGCAGGGTTTCCGAAGCTCGACGACAAGAAGTAGTCTCGGCCTGTCGTGGCCTGCTCGAGCTTGCCGCCGCGAGCCAGTCCTCTCCCGGAAGGGAGTGGACGAGGGTGATGGTGTTCCGCGGCTCGGCACGAAGCCCGTGTGGCCCTGTTCGCTCCGTGCCAGCCGCCGCCGTCACCCGCCGACATCGTACGCCGCCAGCGCCGCGATGTTGACGAGGTCGGCGTCCTTGGAGCCGAGCGTCGCGATCTGGATCGGGTAGGAAAGTCCCGTCAGCATCGGGCCCAGCACCGTCGCCCCGCCGAGCTCCGACAGCATCTTGGTCGAGATCGATGCCGCGTGGAACGCCGGCATGATGAGCACGTTCGCCGTATCGGAAAGCCGGCAGAACGGGTAGAGCTTCATCATGTCCTTGTTGAGTGCGACGCTGGCCGACATGTCGCCGTCATACTCGAAGTCGGCGCCGCGCTGGTCGAGGATCTCGACCGCTCCGCGCACGACGTCGGAGCGCTCGCCGCGCGGCTGCCCGAAGGTGGAGTAGGCGAGAAGGGCCACGCGCGGCTCGATGCCGAACTTCCTCGCCACGTGCGCGGCTTCCGTCGCGATGTTTGCGAGCTCCTCGGAGTTCGGCATGTCGTGGACGCTGGTGTCGGCGATCAGCACCGCGCGGCCTTTGCAGAGAGCGAGCGACACGCCGATGATGTTGCGGCCGGGCTTGGCGTCCATCACTCGCCGCACGTCGTGGAACACGCTGGTCCAGTTCCTCGTCGCGCCAGAGACCATAGCATCGGCATAGCCGTGGACCACCATCAGCGCCGCGAATACGTTGCGCTCGTTGAGGACCAGTCGCTGGCAGTCGCGGCGCAGATAACCGCGCCGCTGTAGGCGCTGGTAGAGATACTCGGTGAACTCCTCGGTGTAGGGCGAGTGGCGGGTATCCACGAGCTTGAACTCGTCGCGCACTTTGATGCCGAGCTCGCGGAACGTCTCCTTCACGACCGACGACGTGCCGACCAGGATTGGCTGTCCGAAGCCCTGCGCGAAAAAGGTATTGGCCGCGCGCACCACTGCTGCGTCCTCGCCCTCGGCGAAGACCACGCGCTTTGGCTCGGCTCTCACCTTGTCGAAGGTCGACTGCATCCAACCCGTGACGGGATCGAGCCGCCCCTTGAGCCGCGCAACATAGGCGTCCATGTCAACGATCGGGCGGCGCGCGACGCCGCTCTCCATGGCCGCCCTCGCGACCGCCGGCGGCACGTGGCTGATGAGGCGCGGATCGAACGGAGCCGGGATGATATACTCGGGCCCGAATGTCGGCCGGTGCCCTAGGAAGGCTTGCATCACCTGGTCCGGCACCTCCTGGCGCGCGAGTGCCGCAATCGACTGTGCAGCCGCGATCTTCATCTCCAGGTTGATCGTGGACGCCTGCACGTCGAGCGCGCCTCGGAAGATGAACGGGAACCCAAGGACGTTGTTGACCTGGTTCGGGTAATCGGAGCGACCGGTCGCCACGATGGCGTCCTCGCGCACTTGATGCACTTCCTCCGGCGTGATCTCCGGATCGGGGTTCGCCATGGCGAAGATGATGGGCTTCGGTGCCATCGACGCCACCATCTCCTGCGTGACGGCGCCTTTGGCTGAGAGTCCGAAGAAGACGTCGGCGCCCTCGAGCGCGTCGGCCAGCGTGCGCGCCTTGGTCTTCACCGCGTACGCGCTCTTCCACTGGTTCATGCCCTCCTTGCGGCCCTGGTAGATGACGCCCTTGGTGTCGCAAAGAGTGGCGTTCTTGCGGGGCAGCCCGAGTGACACCAGAAGGTCGAGACAGGCGATGCCGGCCGCGCCTGCGCCGTTCAGGACGAGCTTCGTGTCCTGGATGCTTCGGCCCGTCAGCTCGAGAGCGTTCAAGAGCCCGGCGGCGGCGATGATGGCCGTACCGTGCTGGTCGTCGTGGAAGACGGGGATGTCCAGGAGCTCCTTGAGCTTCTCCTCGATGATGAAGCAGTCGGGCGCCTTGATGTCCTCGAGGTTGATGCCGCCGAACGACGGCCCGAGGTAGCGCACGGAGTTGATGAAGGCATCTACGTCCTCGGTCGACACGCAAAGGTCGATGCCGTCGATGTCGGCGAAGCGCTTGAAGAGGACGGCCTTGCCCTCCATCACGGGCTTCGAGGCCAGGGCGCCGAGGTTGCCGAGCCCGAGGATCGCGGTGCCGTTCGAGACGACCGCCACTAGGTTCCCCTTGCTCGTATAGTCATAGGCGGTGGACGGGTTGTCGGCGATGGCGAGCACCGGCGCCGCCACGCCAGGAGAGTAGGCGAGCGAAAGATCACGCTGCGTGACGAGACTCTTGGTGGCGTTGATCTCGAGCTTGCCGGGTTTGCCCTGGGCGTGGAACTGCAGGGCTTCCTGGTTGGTGACCCGGGCACCAGTGAATTTGCGCGACATGTGGCTTGTTTCTGGAAGAGGGGCCGGCGGCCTCTCCGCTGGCGAGGCCGCGACGATAGGGGCCTGAACGCGCCCGCACAACCGTGAACGGCTTCAACCTTGGTCGTGGTGAATGTGCCCCGCCCGAGGCGCGGGACGGGAAGCCACGGTGGTGGGTGCAACTTGGACGGCATCCTGCGCGCGATCGGATGACGACCTTATGCCAGGCTGCTGGTTGGCCCGAGAGCGTCGGTCGACTTGGAACCGAACGCCTTGAATCTGCGTCTTTGAAGGAATCCTAATTGTTCCGAAAAGAGGCTGCTGCAGCGACGGCGCCCTGTGTTAGACTGTCGCCAAGCCGGGAAGGGCAAGACTAACTCTCTGAAGGAGTACAAGAAATGAAATCAAGACTGTTGACGATGCTGGCCGCTGTGGGCAGTGCGCTGCTGATATTGGCGGCCCCTGCCTCGGCCGGGCCTGTCGGCGCTGCCGGTGTGGCCGCCAAGGCCAGCGAAGTGAGCAAGTCCGGGGTGGAGCAGGTTCATCGCCGCCGTCACCATCGCCACTACAATTACAGGGGCAGCGGTTACTCGAACTACGGCTATTACCGACCCTACTACTATCGTCCCTATCGGTATTACTCGCCGTACTACTACAGGCCCTACTATCCCTATTACTATCGCCCGTACCGCTACTACCGGCCCGGCGTGAGCCTCTACTTCCGATTCTGATGTCCACGTGCCTTGTGAGACTGGGCGCCTGTCCGAGGTCTGCGTCAGGCGGGGCGATGCATCCCGCCTGACGCGTGCTATTTGATGTCGCGTGAACCTCACCTGGGATCGACCGATGACCGCGACTGCTGTCCGTAGCCTCGTTGTGACGCTCTTGGTTGCGCCGCTCCTCGTCTTCGCTGCCTGGGCTCGCTCACCCGAGCTTGCGGAGGCATGGAACGCGCCTGCCATCACCTGGCGTGACATCCGTTCGGGCATCCGCGAGGCAACCGTTACGCAGCGTCCGGTCGTCATGGTGTTTCATGCGCCATGGTGCGGCTCGTGCAAGAAGTACCGCGAGGTGTTCAAGGACCCCGCCATCGTTGCGGCGTCGAAGAACTTCGTGATGATCCTGGTCGATGCCGACGCCGACAAGATGTCGAACGGCGCGTTCGCTCCCGACGGCACCTATGTGCCGCGTACCATCTTCATGGATTGGGAAGGCAACATCCGCACCGACATCCGAGGCTCGACCGATCCCGAGCATCCGCAAACGATCGACATCGAGAGCCCGGGCGAGCTGCTCGCGCTCATGCTGAAGGCGGCGGCCACGAGCCCCGCTCCGGTGCCGGATACCGCCCCGGACAACGAGCGTCGTGCCTCCTCGGAGTGATGCCCGCGGTAGAGACCGGTGTGAGCCTTGGCCATCATGGGCCCCGGCGGCATCCGCGGACAAGGCGTGTATGGGCACCAGCGCTCAAGCTGAGGCAGTCTCCCTGCGCTGACGTGAATCGCCAGATCGTGAGCTGATGCAATCGTTGTCGGGACCTGTGCCGCATTGCTGCGGTCATGGCTTGACGAGGCTACCGCGCCGCTGCCGACTAAGCGTTGCTCAAGCGTCTTTCTTTCCCGTGGCGCAGCGGCTGCACATGCCTTGTACCTCGACGAACTTGACGCGCGGCGTGAACTTCGCGGATTGGGCTCGCTCGCCGATGAGATCGAAGATGTCCTGACCGTCGGCCTCGATTACGCCTCCGCACCCTTCGCACGACAGAAAGATCGGGCGCCGGCCGGTGGACGCATGGTCGGCGCGCCGGCAGGCAAAGAACGCGTTCTTGCTCTCGAGGCGATGGATCACGCCGGCTTCCATCAGAGCGTCGATCGCTCGATAGACTGAGATCGGCGCCACGCGCGTGCCCTTGTCACCGAGCCGCGCGAGGATTTCGTAGGCACCGATGGAGGCGTGCGTCGCCGCGATCTCCTCGAACACCTTCTGACGTAGCGTTGTGAAGCGCAAGTTCTTGAGCTCGAAGGCCTTGGCGGCCCGCTCGACGATCTGCGCCAGCTTTTTGGCGCTTTGCGGCTCGTGAGCAGACTCTTTGCTCTTGGTCGCGCTGTTGCTCATTCGCCGGCCCAGCCTTGCCTTTGCGTGACGTTGTTCGCTTATACCGCCAATCCCTCGCGGGTCCATCCGCTAAATGTGGTGGCCGATGGCGCTTGCCGCGGGGGCGTGCGCAGCGAAACGTTACACTGTTTCGATTGCCCCCGACTGGATTTCGCCAAGATCGTCACGCAAACGGAAACCGGTCCTCGCAGGCTCGAGCGGCCGATCACGCCAGTCGCGTCCTGACCTTCCAATTCGTGCCGGGAGCCCGAATTCATTGACGAGCGCTTTCATCGTTGCCGCCCGCCGCTCGGCCATCGGGCGCATCGGCGGACTGCACCGGTCGCGCCGCCTCGCCGATCTTGCGTCTCCGGTCGTCGCCGCCGCCCTTGCCGATGCCCGCTTGGAACCCTCGCAGGTGGCCGAGGTGATCCTTGGCAACGCGACCGAAGGGTCCAATCCGGCTCGCCTCGTCGCCCTGTCGTCCGGCCTGCCCGAGCACGTGCCGGCCATGACTGTGGATCGCCAGTGTAGCTCAGGGCTCGATGCCGTCCTCGCCGCGGCGCGCCTCGTCGCAACCGGCGAGGCCCCCGTCGTCGTTGCCGGCGGCGCCGAAAGTCTGTCGACAGCGCCCTGGCGGCTCGCCCGTCCGCGCAGCCCGTTCCAGGTGCCGCACTTCGTGCCGCTGGGGCAGTCGGGCAACGCGGGAGAGGACGGCGAAGGCGCGACCGACCGCTTTGGCGGCACCGACGCACTCGCCGCGCGCCTCGGCATCTCTCGCACCGCGCAGGACGCCTGGGTGGCCAGCTCGTTCGCCCGCGCGCTTGCCGCCCGCGAGGCAGGCCGCTTCCTCGCCGAGATCGTACCCTTGCGCCACAACGCCGAGGAACTGAAGGACCAGAGCGCAGTCGAGGTCGATCCCGAAGACTTCGCGGAGATGATGCCGTTTGCCCCGCCCCATGGCACCGCAACGCCCGGTAACACGGCGTCGCTTCATGATGGAGCGGCGATCGCCGTGGTCGTCTCGGAGAAGGTTTGGAATGACCTTGGCCGGCCCAGGGCTTTGCAGCTCTTGGCGGCGGCAACGGCAGCCTTGAGCCCTAGGGACGAGGTCGAGGCGCCGATCGCAGCCTACAAGCGCCTTATCGAGCGCGCAGGCGGCCCTGCGGCGGCAGCCGTCGAGGCCATCGAGCTGAACGAGACTTCGGCAACCCAGGCCATCGCGTTCGAGAAGGCGTCCGGCGCGAGCCCTGCCGCACTCAATGCCGACGGCGGAGCCATCGTCCGCGGCCACCCTCTGGCCGCCTCGGGCGCGGTCCTTGTCGCGCGTCTCTTCACCCGCATGGCCCGGCCCGCCGCCAGCCTCGCGGCGACCCGCGGCGCAGCGGTTGTCGGCACATCGGGCGGTATGGGTGTTGCGGCCCTCTTCGAGGCTATCGGCGGCTGATCCACCGGCGCCCCCGGATCGTGGCACCATTGCGACGGTCGGGACGGACCTGCTGCACCGCAACAGCCCGCCCCTCGTGACCCTGCACAAGTTAAATCCTGTCCATGCGGGGCGCGTGCCGCAATCTTGCCCCTAATCACCCCGGAGATGCAGACGAGACAAATCAGGTGTTCGGGGCCGGGTTTTCCCGGTCCGCGTTGAGCGCGAGTTGAGGAGGCCGCTGCGACCGGCCTCGATGAGATGGGCCGGCGGCCGTCGCGCCTCGGCCAGAGGGCAAGACGATGGGTTGGGACCTCAAAGCCACCGCGGATTCCGCCATGCAATCCCTGCCGGCTATGCCGAGCCTGCCAGACATGTCGGCGAACGAGATCGCCGCCTGGGTCGCGGGCGCGGTCGCGTGCTTCCTCCTGTTCTCGATGCTCACGCGCCTCGTGCCCCGCCTCTGGAAGCTGGCCGAGGAGGCGGTCTTCTCCAATTGGCGCTTGGCGCTCTTGGGCGCCACCGGCATCGCACTGTCGCTTGCCTCCGGCTACACCACTTGGGACGGCATGCGGAACTTCACCGGCGAGGCGCTGCTGTCGTTCCTCATCACCTTCGGCATCCAGGGTGTGATGCTCATCATCGCCTGGCTCATCGGCGAGAGCTTTGCCACCGGCATGAGCCAGACGCATTCCAAGGGTGGCGTCGCCTGGGATCTGACCGCGACCGCGCTCTTCGGCGTGCTCGTCTTCACGGCGCTCGGCATCTGGGCCGGTCAGGGGCTTACCTCCGGCGCGCCCAACACCGGCAACTGGTTCCAGTCTGATGCTGCAGCCGCCATCCAGAATTACGCTGCATTCGGTGCGGTCGGCGCCATCATCCTGGCCTTCGTCTTCGCCCTCGCCAAGAGCGATCTCGGCGAAAGCTACGTCCAGTCGGCGCGCGTCATCGTCAAGAACTCGATCCTGTGGGTGATGTTTCTCGCCTGCATGGCAACCTCGGTATTTTTCTCCTTCGACAGCCTGTTCACGGCCATCTTCCCGCAGGAGGAGCGTGTCCGCGCGGCCGAGCTCAGAGCCCAGAACCAGGTGGCGGGCGTCGTCGCCGACATCGGCGCCACCATCGAGAGCCGCCGCATGACGGCCGCCGAGGAGCTCTTTTCCTCGGAAGGTTGGACCTCATACAACGCGCAGCTCGTAAAGCTCGCCACTGTCGCCAAGGAAAGCGAGGGTGAGGTCGAGAAGTATTTTCACGATCAGGCCGAGGCCCGCAACCGCGCCATCGCCGAGCAGCAGGAACGCGTCACGTCCGCCCAGAGCGGCCAGGCCGGCCTCGCCGCCAAGAAGGTGTCGCTGACCGACGAGCTGTCGCGCCTCAAGGGTGAGCGCCCGGGGCTCGCCGCCGAGTACAGCGAGAAGAAGACGGCGCTCGAGGAGCGCGCCAAGGAGATCGACGCCAAGCGCGTCGAGGCCATGGCCGAGGATAAGGGCGTAGAGGGCACCGGCAAGGTCGGCAAGGGACCCATGTGGCGCGAGCGCATGGGCGAGCTCGGCAAGCTCAACGACTACTACAAGGTAGGCGAGGAGCGTGTGAAGGATGCCAAGAAGCGCCTCGACACGGTCGAGACGCGGATCTCGCAGATCGAGCGCGAGCTCGCCCAGGTCGACGGCGACCTCGCCAAGCTGAAGGGTGAGGAGGAGACTGCCGGCCAGCGCATCGCCATGACCCAGAGCTCGGTCTCTGTCGACGACGGCAAGATCATCGATCCGTCGCGCATGCTGCCGGGCTTCGAGAAGGCGCGCATCGACTTCCGCGAGGAGCCGTCTTCCGAGCGGCTGTCCGACGTGCAGAAGGTTTGCAGCCAGATCCTCGGCGCCATGCAGACGGCGACCCCCGCCACGAGGGCCAAGGTCGGCGGCATCGACTGCGATCCGAAGTCCGCGGTCGAGGCCGCGGCCGTGTTGTTCGCCCTGAACGATGGCTCCAAGGCGTTCGCCACGACTTGCGCCGGCGGCGAGAAGATTGCCGGCCTCAGCTCGGCCGACGCGCTGTTCGGCTTCTCACGCCGCTGCCTCGCCGACTCAGGCCTGCCGTCCGCCGAGACCGAGGCGCTGCGTACCAAGATCAACTTCATGGAGTTGAACCGAGACGACAAGGCTCACCGCTTCGTCGTCACCTGGAACGCTTTCCAGGACGGCAACCGCCTCGCCTATCTCGCGCTCGCCATTGCCATTGCCATCGACAGTCTCGTCTTCATGTCGGGCCTGTTCGGCGCCAATGCCGTGCGCTCTCCGCTCTCCGACGTGCCGAGCCTAAAGGCCCGTTCCGCCCAGCAGCTCGAGGCCAACATCAATGCCGCGCTCGGCGCGCACCAGTACGAGACCGCCTACCTCGTGCTCGGCGTGCTCCGGCCGATCACCAACCACCAGGGTTTCTCGGCCATAGCCGATCTCACGGAAGTGCATCCGGGCGTTGCGAGCCGCGTACGCATGGTGCTGACGGCTGGTGCCGACATCGGCGCCGTCGAGGCGGTGCAGGGCCCCGGCGAGCGCTACCGCGTCAGGAGCGAGCTTCGCGAGTACCTCTCGACCGTCTGCGACCGCCATCTCAAGGCCGACGCGTCGATCGTCCAGCAGGCCAAGCTCGAGCAGCTCATCCGTGAGGCACTGCGGCCTTACACCCACGAGCACGCCGACATTGCGCTGAACCACTTCGAGCCGGTCGCAGCCTCTGGCGGATATACGTCGATGGTGACGTTGTCCGAGATTGAGGATTCATACGAGCAGCGCGTCGTTCGCCGCGTTGTGAATGCGGGCGCGACCCTCGACTGCATCGCCACCGAGGACAAGGTGGCCGAGCGCTACTACGTGAAGCCCGACGTCTATCGCGCGCTGCTTCTGATCCGCGCCAACGATCCGCCGTCGCGGCATTACGCTGCCGCGCGCCGCGGAGGTAATCTGGGAATCCCGCCGCCGCCCTCGATCGCGGGCGGCGCGTTGGGTGAAGCACGTCCGCAGCTTCCGGCCAATCCCGAAATGCCCCGGCTCACGCAGCAGGCGGCCCCCCGCGTCGACCCTGCCGCGCACGCGCAGCCGTCGTCCCAGCCCCGACCGGCCCGCCTTCGCACGGCCGACGACCTGATCGAGCACTTCGCCGACGAGCTCAACACCGATGCCGGCCTGCTCGCGCGCTACATCGAGCTCTACCCGCAGATCGACATCCGGCAGATCCGCAACGCCCTGCAGTCGGTGCTGCGCCAGAACCACAGTCTGTTCAATATCGTAAAGTCGGCCGACGATAGCCTCGGCCGCAACATCGAGGACGCGCGCGAGCGCTTCATGGCTGCCGACGGGATCGATGGCGAGGTCGACGAGGTTGACGATGTCGCCACCACCATCGCCAACCTGCGTACCCTGTTTCTTCTGGCGCCGGGCGGCGCCTATCGCTACGCGCTGACCAAGATGGCCGACGAGCTCAGGGCAGATCAGGCTGCTGGGCAACTCGACGACGAGCGTGCCCGCGTCGTCACCTACGTCGAGAGCCATCTCTCGGAGCTTGCCCGCGCCGACATCATGAGCAAGGCCGGCTGGGATGACGTGCTCGCGTCCTTGAAGAGCTTCAACTACTGGCTCTCCACCCACGCCGGCAACGACCAGCCCCCGGCCGGGACGGTGTGAGGTCGCGCCTGTAACTTGTCCTGGTCCTTTCTCGAGCAAGTGGCCGCTCAGGCGGCGCCTGGGATAGATCCGGGCCGGCTCGCCGGGCTCGCTCGAGCATGCTAGGCTTAGCTCCATGCTCGCTCGGAAGCCCAAGGCGCTCGCAACGTATGCCGACATCGAGGCGCTGCCCGCCAATATGGTCGGGCAGATCCTCCATGGCGTGCTCTACGCCCATCCCCGCCCGGCGCCAAGGCATGCTCAGGCGTACACCCGGCTTGTGTCCGAGATCGATGGCCTGTTTGACCGCGGTCGCGGCGGGCCCGGTGGAGGGCTGATTCTGGCAGAGCCGGAGCTGCATCTCGGGCAGCATGTCGTCGTACCCGACATCGCCGGCTGGCGGCGCGAGCGGCTACCCCGGCTGCCGGACACGGCCTGCATCGAGACGTCCCCGGATTGGGTTTGCGAGATCTTGTCGCCCTCGACGGCGCGCATCGACCGCACCGACAAGCTCTCTATCTACGCCGAGTTCAAGGTCGGGCACTGCTGGCTCGTTGACCCCGACGCGCTGACGCTCGAGGTCTTCGAGTTACTCGACGCGCGTTGGCTGCTGCACAGCACCTACAAGGAAGCCGACTCCGTGGCCGCGCCGCCGTTTGCAGAGCACACGTTCGCGCTCGACGTGCTGTGGCCCGACGCGCAGACGCTGGATTGACGGTAACGAACGTCATTAGGGCAAGGGTCTCTCGGCGGTGCGCTACCGGAAATGCTTGGAGAGCTTCAGCCCCTGCGCCTGGTAGTTGGAGCCCATGTCGCGGCCGTAGAGGATCTCGGGCACCTCGACCATGCGCTCGTAGACGAGCCGCCCGATGATCTGCCCGTCGTCGAGGATGAACGGCACCTTGTGCGAGCGCACTTCCAAGACCACGCGTGAGCCCTTGCCGCCCGCCGCGGCGTGGCCGAAGCCAGGATCCATGAAGCCCGCGTAATGCACGCGAAACTCGCCAACGAGCGGATTGAACGGCATCATCTCGGCCGCATGCGTAGGCGGGATATGCACGGCCTCTTTCGATGCCAGGATGTAGAACTGGTCGGGATCGAGCACGAGCCGCTTCTCTCCCCTGACGTGGATCGGCTCCCAGTAGTCGAAAACGGCGCACGAGCCCGGCGCGTCGACATCGACCACGCCCGTGTGTCGCTTGGCCCGGTAGCCGACGAGACCCGCCTTGTCGCCGACCAGATCGACCGACAGCGCGATTCCGTCGTGGATGTCAGACGCGCCTCCCGAGACGAGCGTCTCGCGCCGATGCAGTGCCGTGAGTGCTGCGTCGTCCTCGCGCGGATTGCCGACACGGAAGCGGATCTGCGTCAGCTTCGAGCCCATGCGGGCCACGATCGGAAACGTCTGCGGGCAGATCTCGGCGTAGAGGGGCCCCTTGTATCCTGCCGGGATCTGGTCGAACGCCGTCACTCCATCCGCAATCACCCGCGTGAACACGTCGAGCCGCCCGGTCGAACTCTTGGGATTGGTGGAGGCCGCAATGGTCTCAGGCAGCGCGAGGCTCTCGAGGAGGGGCACGATATAGACGCAGCCCGTCTCGAGCACCGCGCCGTTTGTGAGGTCGATCTCGTGCAGAGTGAGGCTCTTGAGCTTGTCCGCGACGCGGCCCTTGGGGCCAGGCAGAAAGCTGGCTCTAACGCGTAGCGCCCGCGCGCCGAGCCGGAGATCGATCGAGGCCGGCTGCAGCTGTCCCCGCGCGAGCGGCGCGGCGAGCTTCACCGCAGCACCCGAGATCATGGCCCGGATTGCCTGCGCCGGCAGGATTCCGTTCTTGACCGCAGTGCCGATCGGACCCTCGGACTCGGGGCGGGATGGGCTGCGCTTCTTGGTCATGTGTCGCGGCGTCCTCTTCTCGACCGTTCGGCGCAGACCAAAGGAAGTCGAGGATTTCATGGGTCTTAGGCGGGCCTGCTTCAGGTGCGGTATCATTTGTCCAGCCTACATACCAGAGCCCCTTGACGCCAAGGCCCCGGGAGGGCTAATCCCCGGGCGTAAGATCCGTGGTGATTTGGCCGGCCGGCTTGCAGCCACGTTAAACAAGTCGCTAAAAGGGCCGTGCGCGATCCCGGTTTCCAAGCGCCCGGCTTCCTTCGAAGCGGCGCGAGCGAGGCCGGGATTTTTTGTTGCATGGAGCCTGACGCTGGCTCCGCGCCCGTGACGCAAGGAGATTTCCAATCATGGCGACGAAGACGCCGAAGCTCTCCGATCCCGCGAGCTGGTCGCCCGAGACGCAGCTCGTCCACGGCGGCGTGCTGCGCTCGCAGTTCTCTGAGACCTCGGAGGCGATCTTCCTCACCCAGGGCTTCGTCTACGCCAATGCCGAGGAGGCCGAGGCGCGCTTCAAGAACGAGAGCCCCGGCTACCAGTACAGCCGCTTCGCCAACCCGACCGTCACCATGTTCGAGGAGCGGATGAAGCTCCTCGAAGGCGCCGAGGAGGCCCGTGCCACCGCGACTGGCATGGCCGCCGTCACGGCCGCTATCCTCTCGTATCTCAAGACCGGCGACCATATCGTCGCCGCCCGCGCCATGTTCGGCTCCTGCCGCTACATCGTCGAGACCCTATGTCCGCGCTTCGGCATCGAGATGTCGCTGATCGACGGCACCGACATCGCGAACTGGCGCGCCGCCGTTCGGCCGAACACGCGGATGTTCTTCTTCGAGACCCCCGCGAACCCGCTCCTCGACCTCGTCGACATTGCCGCCGTTTCGAAGCTCGGCAAAGAGGTCGGCGCGCTCGTTGCCGTCGACAACGTGTTCGCCACACCGCTCCTGCAGAAGCCGCTCGAGCATGGTGCCGACATCGTCATCTACTCGGCGACCAAGCACATCGACGGCCAGGGCCGCTGCCTGGGCGGCGTCGTGCTCTGCTCGACAAAATTCGTGACCGACCACCTGCAGGACTGGGTGCGTCAGACCGGGCCATCGCTGTCGCCCTTCAATGCCTGGGTCATGCTGAAGGGACTCGAGACGCTCCCCGTGCGCGTCCGGGCGCAGAGCGAGACGGCGGCCAAGGTTGCCGACCACCTCGCCGGCAAGAAGGGCATCAAGCAGGTGCTCTATCCTTTCCGCGCCGATCATCCCCAGGCGGCACTTGCTCGGCGCCAGATGAAGGGCGGCGGCCAGATGGTGTCGTTCGAGGTTGAGGGCGGCAAGGAGGGCGCGTTCCGCTTTCAGAACAGTCTTTCGATCGTCAAGATCTCGAACAACCTCGGCGACGCCAAGAGTCTCGTCACTCACCCGGCCACGACCACCCACTACCGCATCGGTCCCGCCGCGCGTGCCGAGCTCGGTATCAGCGACGGGTTCCTGCGGCTCTCGGTCGGGCTCGAGGATGCCGCCGATCTGCTGGCCGACCTCGACGCGGGCCTGGCGGCCGTAGAGCGCGGTTGACCCGGGAGCCCGGACCCGTACACTCCGCCATCCTTTGTCGAGAGAGCCGCGCTAAAGCCGTGACAAGCGACAATTCCTACGAGGCCGTGACACGCGGGATCCGTATCCGGGTAAGGCCGGAGTACGAGGAGGACCAGAGCACGCCCGACGAGGGCTATTACTTCTGGACCTACACCATCGACATCGTGAACGAGGGCACCGAGACCGTCCAGCTCCGCTCGCGTGTTTGGCGCATCACCGATGCCATGGGGCGCACGGAGGAGGTGCGCGGCCCCGGCGTCGTCGGCCAGACTCCGGTGATCCCGCCCGGCCAGTCGTTCACCTACACCTCCGGCTGCCCTCTGCCCACGCCGTCCGGCATCATGGCCGGCAGCTACCAGATGTCGGGCGAGGAGGGACGACTGTTCGACGTCACAATACCCGCCTTCTCGCTCGACAGCCCCTTCGCCGTCCGGAGCCTCAATTGATCGCCGCCCGCCCCTCGGTTCGCTCGCGTGATCGATCGATCCCTCACGCCGGCAGGCGACGGCACGGCTGCTCTGGGCGCCCGACATGAACGCGCCCGCCCCGTCGGTCACCGAGCTACTCGCTCGCCTCGTCGCCTTCGACACGACGAGCCACAAGAGCAACATGGGGCTGGTCCGCTTCGTCCAGGACTACCTCGCCGACCACGGCGTGGCCGCCCACCTAATTCCGACCGCAGACGGCGACAAGGCGAGCCTCTTCGCCACCATTGGTCCGCACGACCGGGCCGGCGTCTGTCTCTCCGGCCATACCGACGTGGTGCCGGTCGAGGGACAGGCCTGGACCACGGATCCATGGCAGCTCACCGCCCGCGACGGCCGCCTCTACGGCCGTGGAACCACCGACATGAAGGGCTTCCTCGCCTGCGCGCTGGCCATGGTCCCGGAGCTGGTTCGCGCGCCGCTCGCGGTGCCGGTCCATCTCGCCTTTTCCTACGACGAGGAAACCGGTTGCCACGGCGTGCGCCCGATGATTGCCGAGATGGGAGACCGCATTCCTCGCCCGCGCATGGTGTTCGTCGGCGAGCCGACCAGCATGCAGGTCGTCGACGCCCACAAAGGACCCGTGCGCTGGTCGATAGACGTTACCGGCCGCGCCGCCCATTCGAGCATGGCCCACCTCGGCGTCAACGCCATCACCTACGCCGGGCGCCTGCTCGCAGAGATCGACGCGCTGGCGGGCGAATTGGCGGCTATGCCGCCCGACACGCGCTTCGAGCCGTCCTATCCGACGCTACAGGTAACGCTCGCAAGCGGCGGTACGGCAACCAATATCGTGCCCGTCTCGGCCTGGCTGAGCGCCGAGCTGCGTGCGCTCCCCGGCTTCGACATGGCCGCCGTCGAGTCGAGATTGCAGGCGGCCGCTGCCCGACTTACGTCAGAAATGAAGGTCCAAGCTCCGGAAACGGGCATCACGGTTCGCCAGACCAACGCCGTGCCGCCGTTCCGCGCCGATCCCTCGTCCGAGGTCGTAAGCCTCGCTTTGAAGCTCGCGGGCGGAAACGAGACGTTTGCCGTTTCCTACGCCACGGAAGCGGGCTTCTTCCAGAATGCCGGCGCCCCCTCGGTCGTCATAGGTCCCGGCAATATTGCTCAGGCCCACACCGCCGACGAATGGATCGCGGTCTCTGAGCTCGACAAGTGCATGGACTTCCTTCGTCGGCTTGCGGATTGGGCAAGAGCCTGACACGGGCCATGCTCGAACGTCGTCGTAGCTCCCACGATCGCTCTGCCTGTGCAAGAGGGTCTGGGGCAACGGTCATTGCCTGAGCGAGGTCTTGCGACGAACGGTGGAGGGTTCCCTCTCTCAGGGGCAGAGGGCCAGGGCAAGGGGTTGCGAATTGGAGGCTCAACCCGACTTCTTCGCCGTCTTGCGCGCCGCAGGCTTTGCCGCCGGGGGCGTATCCACCGTCTCCGGTACCAGCACGCGCATCAACGCCTCTGCGAGACGCACGCTATCCACGTCGTCCTTGTGGATCGCCTCGTTGGCGCCAGCCTCGAGAAGCTTCGTGCGGCGGTTGCGCGTCACTTGTCCGCTGACGACGACGATCGGCCCTTCGTAGGACGCGCGACGCAGGAACGGAATGGTTTCGAGTGCCGTGTCCGACGGCTTCAGCATGTCGTCGAGAAACACGAGATCGGGCTTCTTGGACATGACGGCATCGACAGCGGCGGCAAGCGTCGCCGCGCGCCGCACCTCGAGATCGTAGCCGAACATCACCCTCAGCGTCGCCTTCATGCGGTCGGCGTCGAGGTTTTCGTCCTCGACCACGAGCACGTCCTTGAGTGGCGGTAGGTCCTTGCGCAGCTTGTTGAGGTCGCTCTTTTTGGCGAGGAAGTTACCGCCGGAGCTGGAGCGTGTCATGCTGCTGTTCCCAAGCGTCGCCTGCCGCCCGAACAGCGGCCGTGGCGACGCATCCCCTTTCCCGAAATCCGGTCAAAAGAAGGACCGGCGCGGATCCACAGTAGAGGCTATGCAGGCGGCATGCCAACAGGGAATTGGTCCCCCGCACGGCCAAAAGCGACTGCAATCGGATCGCGTCTGATCCGGCGCACTTTTGTGCGTTCAATTCTTACGTCATCTTGGGCCATTGGAGCCGCATCGTCGTCCCGCGCCGGAGCGATGGGTCGGACTCGAGATCGAGCCGGCCGCCGGCCGCCTCGACCCAGCGTTTCACGAACGCAAGCCCCATGCCCTGCCCCTCCGCACCTCCGGGCTTGAGACGCCGGAACGGCAGGAACGCTGCCGCGTGCTGGTCCTTGGCGATGCCCGGGCCGTCGTCCTCGACCGAGATCAGAAGCGTATCGCCTTTGTCTGCACAACTTATTCTGATGTGCCCGTCGGCCCGGTCGTGATGCTTGATGGCATTGTCGACGAGATTGCGCAGAACAAGGTCGAGCGGCGCCACCACCGTCGAGATCGTCGGCCAGAAGCCGGCGATCTCGATCTCGAATCCGGGCGTGCGACGCATCGAGCCGATGATCGCATGGATGAGCCCGTGGGTGTCGATCTCCTCTGCAATTTCCTCCTTGCGCCCGACGCTCGAGTACTCGAGCAGCGACGTCAGCATGCCGCTCATGCGCCGCGACTGGTCTCGGAGCTCGGACAGCTTGCTGATGGCGGACCCGGATAGTGCTCCCTCGGTGGCAGTCTCGATCTCGTCGACGATGTAGCGCAGGTGCCGCATGGGTGCTTTGAGGTCGTGGGAGATGATCGACGCGAACTCCTCGAGATCGCGGTTGGCGCGGGCAAGCTCGGCGTTGGTCTTCGCGAGCTCCTTCGACGTTTGCATGACCTCGGCCTCCGCCATGAGGCGGGCGCGAATCTGGCGCGACAGCTCGACCTCGAGGTCCGAGCGCGACGAGTAGCGCGTCAGCACGACGAGGAAGCTCTCCTCGTCCTTGGACCAGAAGACCGAGATGTTGATCTTGGGGGATTCGCCCTTGTTGTCGACAATGGCGATGCCGGGCAATTCGATCACCCGCCCGTCGCTGTCCTTGAGCGCGCGGATCTCGTCCTCGAGGCCGACCAGCGGCAGGAGCTCTCGGGTCAGCGGCTCGCCCACCTCGACGAAATCGACGAGACGCCCGTACCTCGCCACGGTCGTGAGCGTTTCGTCGACCCAGATCATGCCGTAGATGCCGCGCTCGGCCAGCATCATGCCGGCAGTGAGCAGCGGCGCCGGCCGCGGCCCGGGACGGGGGCTATTGGTCTCGTCGGATGATGGCATCGGCGCTGTCTATGAAGGACTGCTGCACGTTCTCGCCGGTCTTGGCGCTGGTCGTGACGACGGGGGCTGCGAACGGGACGAGGGGCTCGGGAACCTCCATCCGCAAGGCAGCCTCGACGAGATCGACTTTGTTGAGCAAGAACGTGATATGCCGGCCGGGCAGTGCCTCTCGGAAGCCGGCTCCGAGCTTCGCCATGCTATCGAGCGTGTTGCGCCGGGAAAGGTCGCCGACGATGAAGGCGGCGGAGGCCTCTCGCATATAGACGTGGCGGAAGATCGCCTCGCCGAAATTGCCGTCGGTGTCCCACACGATGAGGCTCATGGCCTCGCGCCCTGGCCTGGGCGGAAGGTCGTAGCGGTAGACGTCGACGCCGATGGTGGGTTTGTAGTTGAAGTCGAAGCGGTCGAACACGAGCCGCTGAACGATCGACGACTTTCCGACGCCGATCTCGCCCAGCATCATGATCTTGCGCGCGATCATCGTCCGCTCTCGCCGTCGAATCCGACCTCGAACTCGACCCGGCGGTTGGGGCTTGCCTCGCCGGCGTCGGGGCTGATGCCGATGAGGTCGATGCGGCCGATGGCGACGAGGCGGTCCGCGGGCGCCCCGAGCTCGACGAGCTTGGCCACTACGGTCTCGGCCCGCTGCCGGGACAGCGGAGTATTCTTGTCCGAGGTGCCCTTGACATCCGTGTAGCCGACGACCCGCACCAGCAGGTCGTTGCCCTGCATCAGGTCGGCCAGCGACTTCAGCATAGCCTCGCTGCGGACCGGATCTCGTAGGTCGGTGTCGGAGCCGAAAAAGACCGCGCTTCTCCGCGCGAACGCTTCGAGCTTTTCGCGCGGTGAGGGGTCGCGAGGCTGGAGCGACTTCTTGAGCGCGAGCACTTGCGCCGAGGTGGCCGCCGCCAGCGTCAGACCATCGAGATCGTCGCCGAGGCGGTCGGCCGCGGCCAGCGTCGAGTTCGGCGCGTCGGCCTTTGCGGTCGTGCCGGACGTTGCCGCGGCGGCGCCTTTCGGCACCAGCGCGGCCACCGCTTCGGCGCTGGCGCGAAGTCCAGCCGCCGCACCCGCGAGCGCGCCCGCTGCGTTGGCGCTCGAATTGGCGGCTAGGTCGGCGCGCGCAGTCCTGACGGCGGCTCGCGCTGCCTGGAGCGCCGTCTCGGCCTGGGTCACGACTGGCTGGGAGCCCTCGGCAACCGCCGTCAGCTGCTTAATCTCGCCTGCGGCCCTGGCGAGCTTGCGCTCGGCTCGCTCGAGGCTGGCCGCGAGTGTCGACGACACAAGGCTCGTCTCGATGCTTTGCACGTCGCGGCGTACTTTCGCGACTTCGTCGGCAAGGTCCTCGCGCACGCCGGCGATCTTGGGATCGAGACCGGTGATGTTGCTTTTCACGCGACGGATCTCGGGCTCGATCTCGTCGAGGCTCTTTTTGACACCCGCAATCTTCGGCTCGATCTCTCCGAGAGCGTTGGGCAGAACGGTCAGTGCTTCATCGATCTCGACGCCCGGCAGCGCGGCTATGAGCCTTTCGGCAACCGTGTCTTTGACGTCTCGCGACGGCGCAAGGCCTGCCAGGTCGACCTTGCGGCCGAGCCAGCCCACGCTGAGGCGCACGGGATAGCCGTCGAGGGCCGGCAGCGAGGAGATCACTCCGGTCGCGATCTGCCGTGTGCGCTCCACCTGGTAGCTTTGGTAGGTGCTCCAGCCAAGCCAGCCGCAGACGAGCAGGACCAGCACCATGCCGATCGCTTTCAGCGGGTTGAACCGTGGCCCGGCCTCGGCCTCTTGACGTTCGGCGATCTGGACCGAGAGATCGTCCGACAGCGAGGGCAGCAGCTTGGCCCGCTCGAGCTGGCCTGCCGCATCCGACGGCAGCGCGTGGATGCGCTCGAGCGCCCCGAGGAACGCCTCGTCGAGCACACTTTCGACCGGTTGTGTCGCGACACCACCACACCTGGCGGCAAGCAGGTAGTTCGGCGAGGCGCGCAGATAGAGCTGCCGCTCGCCGAGGTCGATCTGCCTCAGCGCACTGCCCTCGTCGCCGAGCGCCTCGGTCGAGAACTCGTTGATGGCGGTCAGAATCCCACTCATGACGTGGTCGCGGCCCTGGGTCTCGGTCGCTTCGGGCCAGCGCCCCAAGAGCTCACCCGTGCCGCGACGGATGAGATAGAGTTCCTCGACGTGAAGCCGCTGGGTGTCGGCCATCGCGAGCTCGCCCATCGAGCGGCCGGTAGCGAGGCTCCGGAGCCGCAGCATCAGCGGATTGGCCTCGAGCCGCCGGTTGATGTCGTTGGCGAGGTCCTTCATGGCGCTGGCGATATAGGCCTTCACCATTCGCCCGGTCATCGGATAGAGCGCCGCGACGAGCTCGTCCTTGCTGTTCCTGATCTCGGTTCTGACCGTGCGCACGACCAGTGGAGCCACCGCGGCCGCGAGCTCCTGGTGCCGGTCCGTCTCCGCCTTTCTGAGCGCGCCGTCGATGACCTCGGCGACGCTCGTTTCTAGGCTTTCCTTGCTGCCGGTCCGGGCGACGAGTGCTTCGAGCGTCGCTTGCATGTCCTCTCGGGCGCGCGACTCGGCGGCCGCGATGCGGCGTAGCTCGTGAAGCTCGTGCGCCTCCTGATCGAACAGGAGCTCCTTCAGCCGGTCGACAGTCGCAGACATTTCGGTCCTCGAATGGGCCCGTCGCCACCGGGGCGCGGACGCTACGGCACTCAGCTCTTGGACAATGACCTGATCTGTTCGGCAAGCCCCGCCACATGCCGCGCCAACTCGTCGAACGCCGCCCGCCGGCCGCTCTCGCCGACGCGAGCGGCGTCCTCGATTCTGGACGAGAGCTGATCCAGCTGCCGGGCGACGAGCCCCTCGAGGTCTGCCACCCGCTGCGCAAGCGCGGCGAGCCGCATCTCGGTCTCCCGGGCATGGTCGCCGATCAAGAGCTCTCTGACTTTGTCGAGGCGCGCGTCGGACACTTCCGGCTGAGGCGCACCGGCGCGAAGCTCGTCCACTGAGGTCGCATTCATGTGGCACCCTTAGGCCGATCGCCGTGCCGCGACGTCAACCCTTGACGGCTGGCCGGAGCACCGGACCATCCGGCGCTCCCGCAGCATATAATCCTTCAGCAATTCCGGGCTCTTGAAGTTTAGCCGCGTGGTTTACGCGCTGCAAGTGCGCCTCATGGAAGCTGCTGCCGGAGAGACCCAGCCGAGACCCATCTGCAGAGTGCTCTTGGAACATGACCGGTGTTCAAGAGTGCGGCTGCCCGGGCTTGGAAGCCGTGGCATCGGCGTCGGATTTAGTTGGCGCCCCTGCGGACGGCGCTGGCGCCTCCACGACGGGACCCTCTGTCGCGGGCGTCGCCTCGCCACGTGGGTCGAGCTCGAAAGCGGCCTGCGTGCCGTTGGGAACGTTGACGAACGCATCCTTCGTTTCTTGCGGCAATTGGGGCCTCAGTGACTTATGCACCAGCATGACGACCGCGATCATGAGATGCGCGGCTGCCGAGTGGAGAAACAACGCTCCTGGGCCGAGCTCGCTCATGACCCACGACGCGGCAAGCGGGCCGCAGATGGCGCCTGCCGAAAATACGAGCAGGAGCCCTGCCGACACCTGGACGGCCTGCCTCTTTTCGACGAGGTCGTTGGCGTGGGCGACGGTCACCGAGTAGACTGGGAACGCCGCTGCTCCGTAGAGCGCGCCGAGCCCGAGGACGAGCCAGTGGGCCCCGCCGCTGGCGAGGCAGAGGCCCGCCCCCGCCGAGGCCGCCATCAGTGCCACGCCGATGAGGAGCTTTCGCCTCCCGATGCGGTCCGATAGCCAGCCTGCCGGCCATTGCGTGACGGCCCCTGCGAGGACGGCGACGGTGAGAAACGACACGATTCCGGTGAGCGGCAGCCCATTGGCCCTCGCGTAGACGGGCGACAGCGACCAGAAGGCGGCGTTGGCTAGCCCGGTCAAGAAACAACCCAGCACCGCGGCCGGCGAGAGTGACCAGAGCCAGCGCAGATTTAGATGTGCGGTCGCGGGGGCGGCCGGCGCGGGTGTCGTCGTGAGCGCCACCGGAACCGCCGCCAGCGAGTAGAGGATGGCGATGAGCGAGAACAGCTCGAAGCCTGCCGGATCCGCGAGCGAGAGCATCTGGATGCCGCACGTAACGACCGTGAGGTTGAGGAAGGTGTAGGCGGCGAGAAGCCGTCCCCGTGTCTCCGGAGTCGAGGTACCCGTGAGCCAGCTCTCGATGCCCATCGCGAGGCCTGCGAAGCAGAGTCCGTTCAGGCCCCGCATCGCCCACCAGAGATAAGGGTCAGACCAGATGGCGTGGACGAGCGGCGCGATCGTCGCGGTCGCCGTAAAGGCCACGAACGCCCGGATGTGACCGACGCGGGCGATGATGGCGGGTGTCGTCAGGCATCCGATGATGAGTCCCAGGTAGTAGGACGACCCGAGCAGCCCGATCTCGAGCTGCGTGAAGCCGTTGATGTTGGCGCGCAGTGGCAGCAGCACGGCCTGCAGGCCGTTGCCGGCGAGCAGGATCGCAGCCGCGAGCAGCAGCGCGACGACAGGGCGTAAGAGGACGGCCATCGTTCCCCCGGAGACGAGGAGACCTCTCTAACCCGTCCTTTGCCGCCCTGCCAACCGGCACGGTGAAGGGCAATGTCCCCCTCGTCGCGCCACTCCGTCCCGCCTCGACCGATGCGGGCAGCACAGTCGAGGCAGGTCTGCCGCCGGCCACGCCGCGGATGCTCGGTCTCGTTGCAGGGAGGCGATAGGGTCGCGGCGCCGATCGCTCGGGCGATGATTGCCGGGCCTTTCCCGCACGGCCCGAACCCGGCTAGTCTTGCCACCCATGAGCATCACCGTCCGCCCCCTTGCCGCTGTCGACCACGACGCCTGGCTGCCCTTGTGGCAAGGCTACCAGGACTTCTACGGCGTTGCTCTCCCTCCCGGCGTCACGACCGCAACCTGGCTGAGAATGCTCGATCCCGCCGAGCCGGTCGCGGGCCTCGCCGCCCTCGACGGCGAGCGCTTGGTCGGACTGGCGCATTACATCTTCCACCGCTCGACCTGGATGATCGCTGACACCTGCTACCTGCAGGACCTCTACGTCGCACCCGACCTGCGCGGCCGCGGGGTGGCCCGCCGTTTGATCGAGGCCGTCTACGCCGCCGCAGACGAGGCCGGCGCCGGCCAAGTCTACTGGCAGACCCATGGTACAAATTTCACCGCGCGCAGCCTTTACGACCGCCTCGCCATCCACGCGGGCTTCATCGTCTACGAGCGCTTGGCCGAGGTGCCAGGTGGATCATGACGCGCCGGGCGGCCGGCTCACCGGAGGTGAGTCGCCCGGCGCAACGGAGGGTTCCGCGCCGGCCGGCCGGCTCACCGGAGGTGAATCGTCCGGCGCAATCCAGGGACAGCTGCAATGAAAGCCATGATCCTCGAGCGCCCGGGCACGCCCTTGCGGCTCGTCGAGATGAAGGTTCCCGAGCCTGGCTTCGGTGACGTACTGGTCAGGGTCGCGGCCTGCGGCGTATGCCGCACCGACCTGCACGTCGTCGACGGCGACCTTGCGAGGCCGAAGCGTCCCATCGTGCCGGGTCACGAGATCGTGGGCACCGTGGAAGCCATCGGCCCTGGCGTGACGCACTTGAAGCACGGCCAGCGCGTCGGAGTGCCGTGGCTCGGCGCCACTTGTGGCCATTGCCGCTACTGCCGCACCGGTCACGAGAACCTGTGCGACGACCCGGGTTTCACTGGCTATACGATCGATGGCGGCTATGCCGAGTTCACGCTCGCCCGCGCCGATTACACGTTCGCCCTCGACATCGACAGGACCGACGCCACCGCCGCGCCGCTCCTCTGCGCCGGCCTGATCGGCTACCGCTCGTTGTGTTTCGCGGGTGACGCGGACGTGCTCGGAATCTACGGCTTCGGCGCCGCGGCCCACATCATCGCCCAGGTCGCTCGTCATCAGGGCCGCCAGATCTACGCGTTCACGCGGCCGGGTGACGCCGCGGCACAGGATTTCGCACGCTCCATCGGCGCCAGTTGGGCCGGCGGCTCCGACGAGACTCCGCCCGCCGAGCTCGACGCCGCCATTGTCTTCGCGCCCGTCGGCAGCCTTGTTCCGGCTGCGCTTCGCGCAACTAGGAAAGGCGGTACGGTCGTCTTGGGCGGCATCCACATGAGCGACATCCCCACGATGCCCTACGACATCCTTTGGGGTGAACGGCGCATCCAGTCGGTCGCCAATCTCACCCGCCAGGATGCCGTCGACTTCTTGCGTTTGGCTGCTCGAACCCCCATCGACATCCACGTCGAGACGATGCCCCTCGTCGAAGCCAACACCGCGCTTTCCCGTCTCCGCTCCGGGACGCTGACGGGTGCGGCGGTGCTTCTGCCGTGAGAGTCCGGCGCCCTACGTCGGTCTGCTTGGCGCGATGGAGCAGCAAGCCCGCCATCCGCCGCATGCGCTTCGGAACCTAAGGCATCCGCCCACCTTCGAGTTCGAAGGTCCAGCCGGCGCTCCTTGCAGCGTCCTCGATTGCCGTGCGCACGCGCGCATAGTCCAGCGTACCGCCACCGCCGAGCGACGTATCGGTGCGCGTGCCCGAGCGCTGCCAGCCCGAAATCGTCTCGCGCTCGACGGTCACGGTGGGCGGCGGCAGACCCCACGACGTCTCGCTGACGCTTTCACGGAACAACACCTTGCGGGCATCGGCGTCGGCCCGGCACGACATGCGATAGACGACCTTGCGGCCGCCGAACCACCACTTGGCCTTGATGGCCTCGATCTCGCCGGCAAGGCCGCCGGCCGTCTCGGACGTGACGGTCACACCGGTCGCGGCAGCCTTCGACTTGAGTGCGGCTATGAGCTCCGGAAGCACGAGAGGCACGGACATGGAATGTCTCCTTCGCAAGGCATCCGCCGCCCGCCATGAAACCGGCGGCAGCGCACAGAATCGTTGCAAACAGTAGACGCCCGTCGTGGGCGCCCGGTCCTTGACGAGCCTCAACGCGAGCCTCCAACGCCGTGATCGTCGCGCGGATGGCAGGAGCCAAGATCTGACACGCTTAGAGGTGCCAAGAGACTTGGGCAACGACGCGCACAGACGGTGGGTGCAGCGTGAGGTGCCCTTTGCCCGCGCTTGGCCGGCACGCTTTGGCGCCCTATCCGACGACGTCGAACGTCACGGACGCGAGGTCGCCACAGTCCGTCGGCAAGGGACGTCCGTTACGGCCGCGTGCCGGCCGGGCACCGTAGTGCCGCCCCGCCGGCCTTGGCGGAAATGAAGTGACGACGACTTGCAGTCGGGAACGGCAGCGGCATCCCATACGCCTGTTATCGATGCAGCTGAGCCGAGGCCCAGTCTTGCTCCGGGCCGGACCAAGCCGGTCTTCTATACGCAGCGCCCATGAACGACGCTCTCTACGCCCTGGACGTGCGACGGGTATTGGGGCTGAGCGCAGTCAATCGCACGACGGCGCATCCGCTGTCGTGGGCTCGAGGAGCTTCTGAAAGGCTTGTTCAAAAAACGGCAGCGGTTGCGAGCCTAGGGTTCGCTCACTATTGATGAAGAACGTCGGCAGAGCCTTGAGGTCGAGGCGCTTCATGCCGTCGTTGAGGCTCATCACGTCCCGTCTCAGCTTCTGATCGGCCAGGCAGGCTTCGATCTTGTCCGCGGCGAGTCCAAGCCGTCTGGCCGTTGCCACCGGGTAGCCGTCCATCCTGACGTCGTCCTTGCGCTCGTAGAGATCGGTGAGAAACCGGGCGCGCGTCGCCGAATCCATGCAGTTGGCGATCATGTGGGTTTGAACGCCGCTCTCGCTGGTGGGGATGTCCCTGTAGATGTAGAGAACCTGTCCGGCGTCGATGTATTTCCTCGTGAGGTCCGGCATGATCTTTTTGTGCTGGATGTGGCAGAAGGGCGACCACATGGCACAATACTCGACCATCACGATCGGTGCGTCGTCGCTGCCGATCTTGATTTCCGCGATGGGACCGGGAGACAGCAGCTTTCGTTGCGTGTCGGCCAGCTCTTGGATTTTCGCGGCCTTCTTCGCCTGACACATCACTTTCGCGTTGAGGCGATCGTTCTCGCTGGCGAGGCTGGCCATGCGGGCGTCACCGACGCAATTCTTGCCGGAGAGGCAGTCGGGCGGCGCCTCGCCGCCGACGACCTTGCCTGGAATCTGTCCGACGCCACGCACGCGCGGCGCCGTATCGTAGGTCGCGCGCGCGACCTCGTTCATCAGCTGCTCGAAATAGACGGTGGGATTGTCGTTGAGCGACTTGATGAGCGCCGAGGCAAATGGCGAATGCCCCCCTCTCGGGCCGTCGGACGCGACCTGTCCGAACTGCGTCGAGGTCACGAGCAGGAAGCCGCGCAGCGCACCGGCCTCGATGCGTGTAAACGACAGGTTCTGCCTGTTAAGGCCCGGGCACACCGCACCGATTGGATTATTGCGGCAGGCGTCCAGAATGAGCAGGCTGCCTTTTGCATCCTTGAGCGCTTGCATCATGTGCTCGACGGGAACGCCGTTGGTCACCGCTCCGGTATTGCAGTCGACCTTTGCGTCCGTCGCCGCCAGAATGTTGCCTTCGTCGGATTGAAGGCCGTGTCCGGCAAAGAAGATGAGCGCCATGTCGGCGCCGATGGCCACGGTCTTCAGCCTCTCGAGTGCGCTTAGAAGACCGTCATGATCGAGATCGAAGCAGCCTGGCCGCGCCTCGTCGCACGACAGAACCTCGAACCCGTTCTTCTGCAGCAGGGACGCCATGGCGCTGGCGTCGTTCCTCGGGTTGGCGAGTGGCACGAGGCCCACAGTTGCAGACGTGCCGCCAGCGTAGGCATTCTGGCCGATGACCAGAGCCACCCGCTTTGCATCGGCCGGCTGCAGCTGAATGAAAAGTGCCAGGAGCGCAATGGCGACTCGGTGCAGCATCTACCGTTCTCCTTGTCGACTGATGCAGTCTAGGTCGCAAGGAGCCCGACCGGATTGAGCGATGTCATGGGCTTTCTGCCGAGCCGGCGCTCGGCCGCCGACAGATCGGGGGCAGGCAAGCGACATTGGGAGCCACATTTGCGATCGATCCTGGACGCTGGATGGCCAACCTTCACACAGGCGATGGATGGACCGAATGCCCGCGCCCGTCCATCATGGCGTGCCAGCGTCGAAGCCAGCCGAACGGGGAGCCTGGAACCGCATGGGCGGCACACGAACGGTCAATGTGAGGATCGGGGGCCGCGTCCAAGGCGTCGGTTACCGCGCCTGGACCGAGCGCACCGCGGCCTCCCTCGGCCTCACCGGCTGGGTGAGGAACCTGTCCGACGGCTGCGTGGAGGCAGTCTTCCACGGCCCCGCAGACGTGGTTGCCGACATGCTAGCCCGCTGCGAGGCCGGGCCGCGGTATGCGGTGGTCGAGCAGGTTGAGATCGTGGGCGAGGGCGGAAGTGACGAGGTGTTCGAGGGATTTGGCGTCAGGCGGGATGGGTGACGGAGCGCATCCCCGACATTCTGTAGGGAGCGGTTCAGGGACAGACGGCAGTGGCTGGTACCTTCGGGACCGGAAGAGCCGTCCAGAGCCAGTCTGGTTGCCGCCGAGAGCCGCGGCGGACCCCCTTGGAGCGTTCGTTGCGGACCTCGTCCTTGGGTAGGCCGCACCGACCCGCCCAAGGTGCCGTGATGCCCGACAGCGTAGCCCGACCTATATCGAAGCAAAGTCGAGGCAAACCGAGACGCCCCAGGAGCTTGTCTCTGACCAGACGGACGCGGCTGGTAGGTGGCAACGTGCCAAGTCTGGCATGGGGCCAGAAGCGCTGCACCGGCATTCCTGGTGGCATCGCCATCGCTGGAAGATTTGCGTGCCTCTCGCCGGAGCCGATCGTGCAACGGCAGAATTTCTCAGCCTCTATCTAGGCTCTCAGTTCTCAAGTATCCTGCACAGCTCCAATGGGAATGAACCGGAAAATTCGGGAGGGCACACGTGACGCTGGACCTTGACGCCATGGCACTGCGCTGCGTGATGACCGCAACGGCTCTACTTGTGCTGCCGCTGTCCACCGGCGACCGCCAGTTTTGGAGCTTCGATCGAGCTCTAGCCGGGGCCCCGCAAGCAAGCGAAAAGGAAGCCTTCGAAGCCGCAAAGGCGCTTGGCACTGTCGACGCGTGGAATGCGTTCTTGTCCAGCTATCCAACAGGCTTTCACGCCGATCTCGCGCGAGCCTATGTGAAGCAGCTTGCGGGTCAAAACACGCCGGCGCCATCACCCACGCCGCCTCAGGCCATTGCTGCGCTGCAACCTGCATATGAGCAAGTTTGTGAGGGGCACGAGTCGCTGCGATCGCGCGACTCGACCACCCCCGCAAGAATTCGCTTCGTCAATGAATCCGGGACAACGCTCATCCTCCAATGGATCGACTTCAAAGGAGGGCTGAAGGAATACGCCACGCTGGCTCCAGGCGCCGAACACACGCAAGACACGTTCATTACGCATCCCTGGATCGTTGCCTATCAGGAAGGGAGCTGCCGTCAGATCTTCTTGCCGGCGCCTGGCACATCGGTCGCACGGCTCTTGCCCGAAGACCAGTTGCCATCATCGAGCAAGGCTTCGCGGGCAAAAGAGTCCGGCGATCACGGGGCTACCCCTGAGCAGACCTGCAAGGATATCGGCCAGGACTACGACGGCAAGGAGTGCGTGCCGCGCAAGAAGAAGAAGTCCGCTCAGCCGTCGAAAGCCACGATCGAGCGCCGCGCAACAGCTGCGTGTGTCGATATAGGGATGATCTACCGCAACGGCAAATGTGTGCCGAAGAAGAAGGCCGAGCGCGATCGCGCCACGAAAAACAAGGGCAAGGCCTGCCCGGCGGGCATGTACCGCAATCCCTATGGCCAGTGTCAGCCGAACGAGACCGGCGGATGATCTCGACATCGCGGTCGATGATGCCAGAGAGTTCGCGGAACAAGGCAATACGCGCTCGCTCACTCGAGCCGATCGGCCACACGCCGTTGGCGGCAGTCTCCCTGTTGCCGATCACGGTGTCGCCGAGCACTGCTCCAGCGCGGCCCTCAATGCGAAGCCCGCCGCCGCCCGTGGGGTACGACGAACGGGCGCCGGGCCGGCCGGCGAAGCGTAGGGCCCCGCCTGATTTGGCATCGGCAAGAGAGCGACGGGTTGCGGCGCGGAGCGCCTGACCCGCCCGACGCCGTCAGCTCTTCCGCCGTCTCATCTCGAGCGTCCGGAGTCTGAGCGCGTTGAGCTTGATGAAGCCCTTGGCATCCTTCTGGTCGTAGGCGCCCTGGTCGTCCTCGAAGGTGACGAGCGTGTTGGAGTAGAGGCTCTTGTCGCTCTTCCTGCCGATCACGATCACGTTGCCCTTGTAGAGCTTGAGCCGCACCTCGCCCTCGACGTTCTCCTGCGACTTGTCGACGAGGGCCTGCAGCATCTCGCGCTCGGGGCTGAACCAGAAGCCGTTGTAGACGAGCTCCGCGTAGCGCGGCATCAGATCGTCCTTCAGGTGCGCGGCACCGCGGTCGAGCGTCAGGCTCTCGATGGCCCGGTGTGCGGCGAGGAGGATCGTGCCGCCCGGCGTCTCGTAGACGCCGCGGGACTTCATGCCGACGAACCGGTTCTCCACGAGGTCGACGCGGCCGATGGCGTTGTCGCGGCCGAGGTCGTTCAACGCCGCGAGCAGCGTCGCCGGGCTCATCGCCTTGCCGTTGAGCGAAACCGCGTCGCCCTTCTTGAACCCGATGGTGATGACGGTCGCCCTGTCCGGGGCCTCCTCCGGCGCGATCGTTCGCATGTAGACGTACGGCGGCGGCTCCTCGTTCGGGTCCTCGAGCACCTTGCCCTCGGACGAGGAGTGCAGAAGGTTGGCGTCGACCGAGAACGGCGCCTCGCCGCGCTTGTCCTTGGCGACCGGGATCTGGTGCGTCTCGGCAAACGCGATCAGGTCCTCGCGGCTCTTGAACTCCCATTCGCGCCACGGCGCGATGATCTTGATCCCGGGCTCGAGCGCGTAGTAGCCGAGCTCGAAGCGCACCTGGTCGTTGCCCTTGCCGGTAGCGCCGTGGCAGACGGCGTCCGCCCCCATCTTCTGAGCGATCTCGATCTGCTTCTTGGCGATCAATGGCCGCGCGATCGAGGTGCCGAGGAGATAGACGCCCTCGTAGAGCGCGTTGGCGCGAAACATCGGGAACACGTACTCGCGGACGAACTCCTCGCGCAGGTCCTCGATGAAAATGTTCTCGGGCTTGATGCCGAGCAGAAGGGCCTTCTGGCGCGCAGGCTCGAGCTCCTCGCCCTGGCCGAGGTCGGCGGTAAAGGTGACGACCTCGCAGCCGTAGGTCTCCTGCAGCCACTTCAGGATGATCGAGGTATCGAGGCCGCCCGAGTAGGCGAGAACCACCTTCTTGACCCCTTGTGTCTTGCCCGCCGCCTTTGCCGCCATGTGTCCCGTCCTGGTTCTCGAGTGATCCGCCTCAGCGAGCGCTCCCCCCTCCGCCTCGTGGGCAGAGGTCAGGGGTGGATGAAGGCCCGAACGTCGGGCTCCACGCCACCTTCCGCTCTTGCGAAATTGCGCGGCACTATAGGCGGCAGCGGGAGGCCATCAAGGGCTCCTCCCCACCTGCGGCCAAGCGCGCGTGGAGTGGCAAGAACAGCACAATCTCCCGGTCGGCATGAGGCCCCGCGGCAACGTCGGCCGGGAAGATTGCCCACGCCTTCATCAAACCGCCTTGATTCTCGCCCGAGGTTGCTCGCGGATGGCGACCCGTGAAGCGGTCGAGCAATAGGGTGGGTGGAATGCTTGGAATTCGTCGCTTGTTGGCGCTGGCCGTGACGCTTCTGCCGGCCGCGGCGCTGGCCCAGGAAGCCGGAATGGCTGGTGAGGCGTCCCCTACCGCCGATGCCGCCGCCCCGGCCGTAATCGCACCTGTGACGCCGTCTGCCGGCACCGTGAAAAAGACCGACCCGGCCAAGGAGACGAAGCGGCTCGCCGAGGAGAACAAGAAGAAGGCGCTCGAGGCGGCTGGAGCCGCCACCCCGCCAAAGTCCGCCGCCGCTGCCGCGCCGGCGACCCAGAAAAAGCCCGCAAAGCCCGAGGTTCTGCCGTGGGCCAATAGCCCGCCGGCAGCCGCATCCGGCACCCCCGGAACAGAGGCAGCGGCACCGCCTGCTCCGTCAGCCTGCAAAGGTCTGTTCGAGGCTCAGTGCCGGGAAACCAAGGCTTGCGCCTGGATCGCCGACATTCCGCTCGAGAACGGGACCGTCCCGGCCCACTGCATGGATCGCCCCGGCGTTCCACCGAAGTCCGCTGTCAAGAAGCCGGCCGCCCCCAAGACGGGCCAGGCCAAGCCTGCCGAGACGAAGCCAGCTGCCGCCAAGGCCTCCGCCGCCAACGGAGCGACAGCGGATCCGACCATAGCCGCCGAGCCTGCCGCGCCGAAAGCGAAGCCCGCCGTCGCCAAGCCTGCCGCGCCGTCGCCGCTCGACGCAGAGGTCATCGCTCCGGCCGCGGCCGCGCCGAAGGCCGTCACCGCCCGGCCGACCGACGCGGAGGTCGTCGCGCCGGCTCCCGCCGGGCACAATAGCCCTGTCGAGCAGAAGGCTGCCACGGCTAAACCCCCGGAGGTGAAGCCTGCTGCCAAGGTCGACCAGATTCCGGCCGCTCAGGCAGCTAAGGTCGAGAAGCCGAAAGCGGAGCCGCCGAAAGTCGACGTGCCCGCCACGAGCGGCACCATGCCGGCCAAGAAGGACACCCAGGCCGCATCCGAGGCCATCTCGGTGCCCGGTATGTCGATCATCGATCATCCTCCGCGCTGAGCCGAAGGAAAGGCAGCGGGGAAGACGTCTAGCTCGACCGGCGGCGACGCGGCTCCGGCTCGTACCGGCGGCCGGCGGAGCCCTGGCTCGCATAGCCCGCGAGCATCGTGCCGAACGCCGTTTTTGCGGCCTCTGCCGCGTCCAACATCGCCGTGTTGGCCTGTGCCGCCGGCCAAGCGATCACGTGCGGCACACCCGACGCGATCATGCCGAACGCCATCGGCCACGAGGCGGGCGGACCTTTGAGCTGAAGCATGCCGAGCCACATCGCGAACGGCGAAGGTAGCGGCGGGGCTCCGAAGGGGGAGACGGCGAACGGAGAGGTCCGGCCGAACGGCTCGTATCCGAACGCCGACTGATCGAAGCGCGGGAAGCTCCAGGACGGCGCAGTCTCGCGCGGTAGCAGTGCGTTCCGCACCGGCCCCGGCCGGAACCACGAATCGCTCGTGGTCTCGGGCTCGCGTGCCCGCGCCGCCTCGGCCATCGAGCGCGTCGCCTCGCCCCAGAATGCCAGGGTCCGGTTGGTCATGATCCAGGTCGCCGCGGAGGCCGCGTGCGCATACCCCAGCATCGCCTCAGACCAGCACCTCGCGAAGCGTTCCTGGGCGGTCTCGTCGTGCATTGAGCTCTGCTCCTTGAACGGTTCGCTGAGGATGGCGCTATTCAGACGGGAATTGTGTTAACAATTTGTGCGCTGCAACATTTGTACGCGAGAAACGCCTGGGCCGCAACGCAACTTTGGTTGAGCGGCCGACGACCCGAACGGGTGGCGCCCGGCTTACGCCCGCCGGCCCGCGAGTGCCCAGTACACGAGTCCCCCCGCGAAGCCTGCGGTCGCCAGCACCTGCCAGAGGGCCGCCGGCGGCAGCGTGCCGTCCGTCCCCTGGGTAAGTCCGGCCAGGAACGGGATCGACGCCAGCGCCAGGCCGCCGCCAATGACGTAGTAGAGCCACGAGCGAATGCCAGCGACCTCGCCGACGACGACAACCGCGAGCGCGGGCACGATGCTGACCCCTGCCATGAGGCCAATCCCCGAGACGACAATGTCGAGATAGGCCTCGATCCGCTCCGGCCCGTCGGGCGAGCCGGCCATCGCGTGCGTAAGGCGCTCGAGCCCGAGCGACAGCGCAACCGCCACCGATGCGATCGCGGCCAGCAGAAACGCGATCGGCACCAGTATCAGCCGCCCTACCGTGCGCCAGAACATCGTGTCCCCCGATAGACGATAACCCCTCACCCTAAACCGCTTCCCGAAGGAAGCGGGAAACTGGCCCGCGGCGGGCCCAAGGCCGAGCGCTCAGAGCGAGCGCTACGCGATCCCTTTCCAATAGGGAGAGGGTCGGGCGTTACAGACCTTGCTGCTCGGCGTCGCCGCCGTCGGAGGCCTGCGCGCTCGCCCGCTTTTTCTCGCTCGCACTCTTGAGCTGGCCGCAGGCCGCGAGAATATCGCGACCGCGCGGCGTTCTGACGGGGCTTGCGTAGCCAGCCTTGTTCACAACGTCGGCGAAGCGCTCGATCGTCTCCCAGTCCGAGCACTCGTACTCGGTGCCGGGCCACGGATTGAACGGGATCAGGTTGATCTTGGCGTGGATGCCGGCCAGCATTTTGACGAGGGCGCGGGCGTCCTGGAGGCTGTCGTTGACGCCCTTCAGCATCACGTACTCGAACGTGATGCGCTTAGCGTTGGATGCATTGGGATAAGTGCGGCAGGCTTCCAGGAGCTCGGCCAGCGGATACTTCTTGTTGATCGGGACCAGCACGTCCCTGAGCTCGTCGCGGACCGCGTGCAGCGAGATGGCGAGCATCGTGCCGCTCTCCTCGCCCCAGCGAATGATCTCCGGCACGACACCAGAGGTCGAGAGCGTGATGCGGCGCTTCGAGAGCGAGATGCCCTCGCCATCCGCGATCAGCTCCACAGCGTCGCGCACATTGTCGAAATTGTAGAGCGGCTCTCCCATGCCCATGAGCACGACGTTGGTAATTTTGCGCTCGGTCGAGGGTAGCAAGCGATCGTCGCCGGGAGCGGCCGCCCCCGGCCAGTCGCCGATGCGGTCGCGGGCCAGCATCACCTGGCCGACAATCTCCTGGGCCGTGAGATTGCGCACGAGCCGCTGAGTGCCGGTATGGCAGAACGAGCAGTTGAGCGTGCATCCCACCTGGGACGAGATGCAGAGCGTTCCGCGCTCCTCTTCGGGAATGTAGACGCACTCGATCTCGGGTGCCTTGAGGTCGCGCTCGTGCTTTTCGAGGCGAAGGAGCCACTTGCGTGTGCCGTCGATCGAAACTTGCTCAGCCACGACCTCCGGCCGCTTCAAGGTAAAGCGACTCGATAGCTCGGTCCTCAGCTCCTTCGAGATGTCGGTCATCTCGTCGAACGACGACGCTCCGGAAATATACAGCCAGCGCCACAGCTGGTTTACCCGCATCCGGAGCTGCTTTTCCGGCACCCCGGCCTCCCGAAACGCGACACGCATGCCTTCTCGCGAAAGCCCGGCGAGCGAGGGCTTGGGCGCAGCTGTCCCGGCGGAAGGCGGCGAGGTCGTTTCGAGGGCTACGGCCATGGATGACGGCAAAATCCTGAGTTTGGGGCGTATCTACAGAGGAACGCCCGCTTTGGCTAGTTGTGAACCCGTTCGCTCGTGGTCGAGGCATGTTAACCGCGGCTCGAGCCGTCCGGCGCGACGCGCCAGTTGCGCACCACCAGCCAGCAGAGCACGGTCGGAACGAGGCACGTTGCAACGAGCACGCCAGCGATGACAAGCTCCGGCGCCTCGGCCGTCGACGACGGCCATACCTGCGTCCCCGAGTATGCCGTCAGCCCCACGCCCGTCGCGGCGCCTGTGGCTATGGCGCCGGGCAGCGCCACGCGCCCGACGAAACCCTGCCAAAGGCCTATCGCCAGCCCCGCCAGGGCGGCCGGCGCGGCCCCCATCATATAGCTGAGCGGCACGCCGTAGATGAGGGCGAATAGGCCGATGGTGACGAGATCCTCCGGCAGCACACCATGCCCGAGATTGACGAGCCCGATCGAGAGGAAGAAGGCGAGCGCTCCGAGCGGCGGGCCCAGCACCAGGAACAGCAACAGGACGGCAAGGGTGCGAAGCGCGCGCTTGGCAAAACTAGGCGGCCTGGGAGGACTTTGGTCCATGGCTGAGACGGTCTCGCGTCGACTGGCGTTCAGACGGGAAAAATGCCGCTAGCGAAAAGCGATCCCGCCGCAGCGCTCCTGAAGCACTGCAGCGGGACCGCAATATGTCGGCGATGAAAGAAAGGCTAGACCGGGTAGTCCTCCGGCTTCACCCCGCAGTTTTCCAGGAACTTGCGGATCTGGATCACCTCTTCCTTGGGCACCGAATGGTTGCCGTGATGGAACGCAGCCGAATGCCCCTTGAGCGTAACGCCTATCCGGCTGCCGGACTTGTTGTCGATTTCCGCGCCGAGCTCCGCGAGGACGTGCTCGACGTCCTTGAAGTCGATGTTGGCATTGATGGGGTGCTGAAACAGGGCGTGCAGCACTTTGCGGTGCCGGTGGTTCATTGTGGACCTCGAGCGTCTCGATTGACTTTGCTACAAAAACAACTCTGCAGGGCAGGCCGTCCGGCTGCGTTGACATAGCGCAAAATTCGGCCATCGGATCGGGCGCAACCTGCTTTGGCTCGGCCTGCGTCCGGAAGAGTGGGAACTGGCTTTTCGATGCGAAGCACGCGAAAGCAGAGAGCTGGAGCGACACCGCGATTCGCGGATGTGCGCAAGTGCTCTGGCGATCGAGGCGGGCGGCAGCTGCCCGGGAGATGTGGAATGCGCTCGAGCTACGTCACGGAATTGAGGTTCGCGCTGGCCGCGCTCGCTGCCGCGCTCGGGCCGGGTTTGGCCGCAGGAGCGGCCGCGGATGACGAGGCCGCACGTGGCCGCGACCTTGCCATGCGCCTCTGCGCTCGCTGTCACCTCAATCCCGGACAGGGTGAGAAGAACGGTCCCGACGGCGTGCCGGGCTTTCGTGCTGTCTCGAAGCGCCCGCACCAGACCTTTGAGGGCGTGGTGCAATGGCTCGAGTCGAAGCCGCCGATGATGCCGGATCACCACCTCACTCGCGACGAGATCTTCCGCCTCGCCGCCTTCATCATGTCGCTCGCCGACGAGAAAGAATGAGGTCGTGTGTGGTACGCAGCGAGACGGAGAGTGGCGCACGGGACAATCGAAGGAGCTCGATCGCTCACCGCCTCAATCCTCCTCCGCCAGTTCCTCGCCAAAACCAGTTTCGACCAGCGTCACGAGCGCCTCGAGCGCTTCCGGACCTTCGGGTCCCTCGGCGATGATATGGAGCTGCGACCCTGGACCCGCCGCCAGCATCATGAGGCCCATGATCGACGTGCCGCCGACGGACTGGCCGTCACGGACGACAGTGACGTTGGCGTTGAACTCCTCGGCCAGGCGCACGAACTTCGCGGAGGCCCGCGCGTGCAGGCCCTTGCGGTTGACGATCGTCACCCGCGCCTCTGGACGCTTGGTGTTTTGTAGCTCGGGCATCGGCCTCAACTCTCGCCGGAAAGCTCCTGGCTCGCAATCTTGATGTACTTGCGCCCCGCCTCGCGGGCGAGGGCGACCGCCTCGCGCATGCCGACCTCTTCCCGGAGGCTTGCGAGCTTGACGAGGATGGGCAGGTTGATGCCGGCGATGACCTCGATGTTGACCTCGTCCATGACCGAGATGGCGAGGTTTGACGGCGTCCCCCCGAACATGTCGGTGAGCACGATCACGCCCTCGCCCGAGTCGGCCCGTGCGACAGCGGCGAGGATTTCCTTGCGCCGCGCCGTCATGTCGTCCTCGGCACCGACCGAGACCGTCTCGAGCTGCTTCTGAGGCCCGACCACGTGCTCGAGCACATGGCGAAACTCGACCGCGAGGCCGCTGTGGGTGACGATGACGAGCCCGATCATGAATGTTGCCGTCGCAGTTGAGGAGGTCCCGCTTAGGGTACGCGACTTGTCTTTGGCTGGCCGCCCCCGCGGCTGCGCGGCGGGAGACTTACAGGGCTTCGTGCCGGAAGCAAGGGGTTTCATGAGGTCGCAGGGAGGGGCGGCAGTGTTGGGTGCGCCGGCCCGGCGCCCGGGCGTCGACGGGCGCGCAGACCGTGCTCTGAATGTTCACCGGCCGAACCCGGACGCCAGTGCGATCAACAGCTTGAGCGGGCTCGACGCCTCGAACGGTGCAAGTTTGAGAACCGGCAGGCTGACACCGAGAATGGCAACGCAGGGAACGGGATCGGGCAGACGCGTCACCTCCTCTAGAGGTCCGGCAAGGTCGACGGCCAGCACCGCCTCCGCCACCTCGATTGCCGCGACCGGCACGATGCCGATGCCGCGCACCTCGAGCCGGCCGCGGATCGCCTGCGGCGCGCGCACCATGAGCCGCCCGCCGGCAACCGTGAGCTCGACGTAGTCGTCCGAGACGAGCGAGGCCGGGCCCGGAACCGGGTCCGTGCCCGGGAGGGCGAGGCAGCGCAGCGCGAGGTCCGACTTGCCCGACCCCGATGGGCCGCGGATCAGCGCCGCCCTGCCGGCGATTGCGATCGCCGTCGCATGCATGAGCTCAGGAGGAGGCACGTCGGCCGCTCGTCAATCCGCTGCGCTGGCCGGTGGAGAGCGCCGGCAGCCTGACCGAGAACCGGCTGCCGGTGGATTTGTCTCCGCCCGGCGCCAGGATGTTCTCGGCCCAGATCTCGCCGCCGTGCGCCGTTACGATTTCTTTCGAGATGGAGAGCCCGAGGCCGGAATTTTTTCCGCGCGTCGCATCCGTCGCCGGCCGGTCGCTGTAGAAGCGGTCGAAGATGATCTTCTCGCGCCCCTCGGGAATGCCCGGCCCCTGGTCCTCGACCATGATCTCCACGCTCTGGTTGCGATGCCGCGCCTTGATCGTCACGACGCCGTCCGGCGGCGAGAAGGATACCGCGTTGTCCACGAGATTCGTGATGACCTGCGCAAGCCGCCCCTCGTCGCCGCGCACCTGATAGGCGCCGTCGAACGGCGCCGGCTCGATCAGCGTCTTGACCGTGCGCGTATCCCCCGAAAGGATGTCCTTGAAGATCTGCGCCACGGTGGCGAGGACGCCTGTCGCATCGAGCGGCTTCATCTGCTGGCGCGCCAGCTCCGCGTCGAGCCGCGAGGCGTTGGAGACGTCGGTGATGAGCCGGTTGAGCCGTTTGAGCTCGTTCTGGATCTGGGTGACGAGATGCGCGCGCTGCTCGTCGGTCTTGGCGTAGGAGAGCGACTCCGCCGTCGAGCGTGCTGCCGTCAGCGGGTTCTTGAGCTCGTGCGCGACGTCGGCCGCGAACCGCTCGCTGCTCTCGACGCGCTTGGTCAGCGCCGCCGTCATCGAGCGGAAGGCGCTCGCCATCTGCCCGACCTCGTCCGACCGTCCATCGAGCCTCGGCAGGTCGTCTGGGCCGGCGACGTTGTGCGTCACCTGCTCGGCGACCTCGGACAGGCGCCGCATCGGGCCTGCTACGGTACGTGCCAGCGCCACCGACGTCACGATCGACGCCAGGAGCGCGATCGATGCCAGCGTCAGGATGAGCGTTTGCTCCTCGTCGAGGATCTCGTCGATCTCGCCCGGCCGCGTCGACAGCATGAGCACACCGAGCATGGTGCTGTTGCGGCGCACCGGCACAGCGACCGACACGATCTGCTCGCCGTCCTCGTTGAGCAGCAACATGGCCGTGGGCGTGCCGGTCAGCGCCACCTTCACCTCGGGATAGGCCATGCCGTTGCCGTTGCCGATCTCCTTGTAGACGGGAAGATCCTGCCTGATCATGTACGACTTGAGCCGCGTCCAGAAGTTCTTGGTCTTCACCCGGCCCGACTTCGACGACTTCGGGTCGCCGCGGGAGATCTGCCCGCGCGTCAGAAGCCGCGCGGAATCGACGATCGGCGTGCCGTCGAGCCCGTAGATGCGCGCTCTCGTCCGCATCGGCTGGATGAGCTTCTTGAGGATCGGCGCTACCCGCTCCGGCCGGATCGAGAGCTCGAGGTCCGCGAACGAGTCGTCGCGCCACGGCACCTTGGCCTCGTCGCCGGCGCCCTTGAGGCGGTCGCTCTCGATCTTGAGGTTCGAGCCCTCGACCCGTGCATCGGAGGCGATCGCCGCCGCCAGCATTTCGGCCTGGATCTTGAGCGCCTCGCGCTTCGCGTCGATGAGCCAAGCGTGATACTGGCTGAGGTAGAGGATGCCGCCAACCACGATCGCGAGGCCCGCGAGGTTGGCAACCAGGATGCGCCTGAGCAGGGTCGCGGAAAAGAAGCGGGCCGGCGGCAGTCCCGAGAGCCACCGTATCGCCGGAGCCAGCACCGACCCGACCCAGTGGAACGGGCGTGCGATGGCGTCCAGAGCCGCAACGATCCGCTCCCGGTGGCTCGCCGCCGCCAAGGGTCGCTCTGTTTCGAGCGCCATTCCGCCTCCGTGCTGCCTGCGCCCGAGGCCGTCGCCCGGCCTCAGGCTTCCTTGAAGCGGTAGCCTACGCCGTACAGGGTCTCGATGACATCGAAATCATCGTCCACCTGCTTGAACTTCTTGCGCAGGCGCTTGATGTGACTGTCGATGGTGCGGTCGTCGACGTACACTTGGTCGTCGTAGGCGGCGTCCATCAGCGCGTCGCGCGTCTTGACCACGCCCGGCCGCAGCGCCAGCGCCTGCAGGATGAGGAACTCGGTCACCGTCAACGTCACCGCCTTGCTGTCCCAGTGGCAGGTGTGGCGCTCGGGATCGAGGCGAAGCTTGCCCCGCTCGAGAATGTTGGCCGTTTCCGGCACGGCCTGCTGCGCGTCCTTGGGCTGCGACCGGCGAAGGATCGAGCGGATGCGCTCGATGATGAGGCGCTGCGAGAACGGCTTCGTGATGTAGTCGTCGGCGCCCATCTTGAGGCCGAACAGCTCGTCGATCTCCTCGTCCTTCGAGGTGAGGAAGATGACCGGCATATCCGACTGCTTCCTGACCCGGCGCAGAAGCTCCATGCCGTCCATGCGCGGCATCTTGATATCGAAGATGCCGAGATCAGCCGGGTTCTCCGTCAGTCCCTGAAGGGCCGCCTCACCGTCGGTATAGGTACGCACCTTATAGCCTTCGGCCTCGAGCGCCATGCCGAGCGAGTTGCTGATGTTCTGCTCGTCGTCGACCAGCGCGATGGTGGTCTTTTCCTTCATCTGCTCGGAACCTCTGGAGCGTTGACACTAGGGGCCTTTATGGCCCCAAGGTGGATCAATTGTGGCAAGTTTGCTCTTGCATGTGGAGCCTGAACCTCGCCTGAATGGCCCTCCATAGGCGACAGGTACCCGAGGGGCAAGTCGGATGAGCGACGGAATGGCCGAAGGCGGACCGCGGTCCGAGGGCTCTGCGGGCGAGGCGGCCCGGGCCATTGTGCGGGGCGTACTGAAGGGAGCCATGGCGACCCTCGATCGCGAGACAGGGTACCCTCACGCCTCCCTGGTGACGCTCGCGACCGACTTCGTCGGCAGGCCGATCGTCCTCGTCTCCCGCCTCGCGGTGCATACCCAGAACCTGTTGAAGGACCCTCGCGCCAGCATTCTGGCTGACGCCACCGCCCCCGACGGCGATCCCTTGGCCGGCGGCCGAGTGACGCTCGCCGGCACCATGCGTCCGAGCGACGATCCCGCCGTTCGCCGCCGTTTTCTGGCCCGCCAGCCGGCCGCTGCGGGGTATGCCGACTTCGTGGACTTTGGCTTCTGGGTCCTCGATGTCGAGCGCGCGCACTACGTCGGAGGATTTGGCCGCATCGTACCGATGTCGGCGTCGCAAGTGCTGCTCGATGCCTCGAAGGCAGCCGCCCTCGCTGCCGCCGAGGCCGAGATCGTAGATCATATGAACTCGGATCATGGCGCTGCGGTCGAGCTCTACGCCCGCGAGCTTCTGGGTGCGCCGTCGGGGCCGTGGCAGCTGACCGGCGTCGACCCCGAAGGGTGCGACATCGTGTGCCCCGGCAGCGCGCTCCGGCTGCCGTTCGCCGCGCCCGTCATGACGCCGGCCGAGGTGAGGCAGGAGTTCGTCCGACTGGCTGATGCCGCCCGCGCCAAGGCCAGCGCCAGTCTCGATCATCGTTGAGGGGCCGGTGCCTGCGGTCTGCCTCGCCGACGAACTCAAGTCCCACCGGCGACAGAGCGTTCCTTGAAAGCGCCGTCTCGCCAGTGCTACCGTTGACGCCGGCCGGAACATTTAGAAGCCGTGCAAATTCCAGTCTGGGGAGAGAGTGAGAACATGAGTGCCACGACGTCCAACCCAAAGGTTCTTGCGTTTGTCGAGGAGGCACGGGCCCTTTTCAAGCCCGAGAGCGTGTATTGGTGTGACGGCTCCAAGGTCGAGTACCAGCAGATCCTGAAAGCGCTGGTCGACAGCGGCACCGCGCAGTGGCTCAATCCGGCGAAGCGCCCCAATTCGATCATCGTCCGCTCCGACCCGGCCGACGTCGCCCGCGTCGAGGATCAGACCTTTATCTGCTCGAAGGCGAAAGAAGATGCAGGCCCGACCAACAACTGGGCCGACCCCGCCGAGATGAAGGCGACGCTGTCCAAGCTTTACGACGGCGCCATGGCCGGCCGCATGATGTACGTCGTGCCCTATTCGATGGGTCCCGTCGGTTCGCCCATTGCCCGCATTGGCGTCATGGTGACCGACAGCGCCTATGCTGTCGCCAACATGCATATCATGACCCGCGTCGGCACCAAGGTTCTCAATGCGCTCGGCCAGAGCGAGGACTTCGTGCGCGGCATGCACACCGTCGGTGCGCCGCTGCCGACGCAGGGCACCGCCGACGTTCCGTGGCCCTGCAGCAAGACAAAGTACATCACCCACTATCCCGAGACGCGCGAGATCTGGTCCTACGGCTCGGGCTACGGCGGCAACGCGCTCCTGGGCAAGAAGTGCCATGCGCTTCGCATCGCCTCGGTTCAGGCCCGCGACGAGGGCTGGATGGCCGAGCACATGCTGATCCTGAAGCTCACCAACCCCGAGGGCCGCTCGAAGTTCATCGCCGCTGCCTTCCCGTCGGCTTGCGGCAAGACCAACCTCGCCATGCTGAACCCGACCATCCCTGGGTGGAAGGCCGAGACGGTCGGCGACGACATCTGCTGGATGAAGTTCGGTGCCGACGGCCGCCTCTACGCCATCAACCCGGAGACGGGCTTCTTCGGCGTCGCGCCCGGCACGTCCGACGAGAGCAACTACAACGCCATGCGGACGCTCAACGCGAACTGCATCTACTCGAACGTCGCCTTGACCGATAACGGCGATGTCTGGTGGGAGGGCATGGGAGCGCCGCCGGCCCATGCCGTCGACTGGCTGCGCCGCTCTTGGACGCCCAGCTCCGGCCGTCCTTCCGCTCATCCGAACTCCCGCTTCACGGCACCAGCCGGACAGTGCCCTGTCATCGCCAAGGAGTGGGAGGATCCGAACGGCGTGCCGATCGACGCCATCTTGTTCGGCGGCCGCCGCGCCTCGACAGTTCCGCTGGTCTCCGAGGCGCTCAACTGGCAGCACGGCACGTTCCTCGGCTCCATCATGGCGTCCGAGAAGACGGCCGCCGCCGCGGATACCAAGGGCGATATGCGCCGTGATCCGATGGCGATGCTGCCGTTCTGCGGGTACCACATGGGTGACTACTTCGCGCACTGGCTGAAAATGGGCGAGAAGGGCGGCGCCAAGATGCCGAAGGTCTTCTACGTCAACTGGTTCAGGAAGAGCGCCGCCGGCAAGTTCCTGTGGCCGGGTTTTGCGGAGAACAGCCGCGTCCTGAAGTGGATCTTCGAGCGTTGCGACGGCACCGCGCAGGCCGTCGATACGCCGATTGGCCGCCTGCCCGCCGAAGGCTCGCTTGACGTGAACGGTCTCAATGTCGATGCGGCCTCGATGGCCGAGCTGTTGAAGGTCGACAAGGAGGGCTGGAAGGCCGAGATCCCGTCCATCAAGGAGCACTTCGCGACCTTCGGCGCCAAGCTGCCGAAGGGCCTCACGGACGAACTCGCCTCGCTCGAGACGCGCCTCGCCTCGTAAGCCTAGGACGGACACCTGTGCCGTTTTGATGCCCCCGGCTCGCAGAGCGACGCCGGGGGCATTGTCGTTTCGGAACAGCTGAATCTTCGCCAACGCTGCGTCTCGGCGGGCGCAGCCACGTTGCGCCCCGCCGAGGGTAACCCTAAGTTGACCTTACGTCGTAGTCGCACGATTTCTTCGCTATTCTCTCGATTGCACGGTAGGCACGACGAGCGCGGATGTTGGCTGTGGCCGTGCTGTGTGCGCGAGGCTGCGCCACTTCCGGGGGGAGGCAACGTTGAAGAAGGTTACCGTCCAGGCGTACGAGGATCGCAGCCGCGCCGAGGGAGGGCACGCGGTCATCCTGCTCCAGGGCGTGACGCAGCCGAAGGGACTTGTCGCCTACCGCATTCGCCCGTCGGACGCGGCCCGCGCCTCCGGCGGCGAAGGCGGCTGGATCGGTGGCGAGCACCTTCCCGTCGCCGTTTCCGGGACCGACTACGGACTCGAGCTCGTCGCCGGTCCCGAGGTGACAGAAAGCGAGCTCCTGCTGCCGGGTACGGTGGTCGAGATCCAGCTCCCCTCGAGCGGCGTAAGAGGCGAGTTCCTGTGGCCAAACGTTGCCCCCGTCATGCGTCCGAAGCGCAAGGTTCTGGCCGTCGGCAAGCGCGGTGCCCGCGCCGAGCACGGCAAGCTCAACGGATCTGCGGCCGCCTCACACGAGGCCATTGCCGTCGCCTCGGCGACGAAGCCTGCCAACGCTCCCGTCGATCCAGATCATCTTGATGGCGCGAGCGCGACGTCTGTCTCCCAGCAAACGGTTTCTGGCGGCCTCGCTCCGTCTCCTCTCGCTGCCTTCGAGCCCGAGCACGCCCCTGGGCACGAAGCCTCGCTTGGCACGAAACCTGCGGCGCCTCGTCTGGAGACTGAGGAGCCAAGCATGTCTGAAATGGCGACCCCCGAGACCCCCGAACCCCATTCCGCCGCCACGCCGATCTCCCACGCCTGGGTCGAGCCCGAGCGCGCGCCGTCTGTCCCGCCTGCAACCGGTGAGCTATATGCAGCCGCCGCGGCAGACGTGACGCCGGTAAGCCCGGAGGCCTCTGGCGGCGTCGCCCACGGTCACCCCGAGACCTCCTATTCGGAGACCGAGATCAGCCGCGAGTACGGCTGGGCGTTCAAGAAGGACTTGAGCATTCTGCTCGACAAGAAGTTCTTCGCCCTCGGCGCCTCCCGTCACGACTTGGTACAGGAGGCAGCGCTCCGCGCCACCAGCGAGACCCACCACCATACCGTCGCCGCCGACGCGACGGCCATCCTTGCCCGCCACGACGAGGAGGCGCACGCCGATGAGCGGCCGCTCATCGAGCCGGTCCAGCCTTCGGCTGCGGCGATGGGCTCGACCTCGTTTTCGGCGATGGCTGCCTCTTCGTATCAGCCGGCTTCGTATCAGCCCGCCGGCAGCGCCATGTTCGCGGCCGAGGCGCACTCGCGCGCACTCCCGGAGCGCCCCGTGCCGACCTCGGGCGGCGGCAGGTCCGCCGAGCTCATGGTGCTGGCGCTCCTCGCCGCGCTGGGTCTCGGTGGCCTGGCAGCGGTCATGTTCATGACCCGCACGTCGGCTGATTCCGCCGACGGCGCCGCCGCACCGGCCGCCGTCGCTGCGATTGCGCCAGCGCCGCAGGCTCCTGTCTTGGACCTTGCGCCGCTCGCCGTCGTTCCGCGGCCCGAGACGCCGCTCCTGTTCGAGGCCCTGGTTGCCGGCGAGACCTCGCCCCGGGGTCTTTCCGCCGGCAATGTCGCTGCCGACAAGGCCCTCGAGAATGCCAACGGCAAGCTCGTTGGCGCGGGAGCTGATCGCGACACCGACGAAGGCTCGTTCTGGCTGAAGCGCTACATCGCCGGCTCTCTTGGCGAAGCCAGAACCATGCGCGTGCTCACTCAGCTCGGCAGCACCTATGCCGAGCCGGCCTCCGGTACGCCCGACTACACACGCGCGCGCCTCGTCTGGGAAATATCGAGTGCCGCCGGCGATCCTGTCGCCATGTGCTTCCTGGGCCTACTCTACGAGAATGGGCTCGGCGTGACGGTCGACAGGAAGGCGGCGCTCGGCTGGTACGAGCGTTCGAAGGAGAAAGGTGGCTGTCCATCGGTCGATCAGTCGATCGCACGCGTCAGCAGGTAGCCCGATTTGCCTCGAGGTGACTTGAGGTCGTCGATTGTGAGTTCTTAGTATTGCGTGACACAACAGATGCGGATGAGCAAACTCCCGAGACCCGTCGCCCGCCTCGCAGTCGCGCTGCGCCGGACGTTCGGTTCGTTGTCGCCGGACGTGCGCCAGATGGTGATGCCGAGCCTGCTCGCACTGGCGACCGTCGCCGCATTCGTGACCGTCGTCTCCCTGCGCAAGGAGCGACTGCCGGGTGACATTCTGGAGACGGTGGCGAGCGCACCGGCCGAGGTGTCGGATCACTCGCCCGGCTCGATAGCACCGGCCGAAGCCTCGCCGGACCGAGAAGGCGAGGTAGCGGTCGCTGCCACGCCCACAATGCCTGACGCTGTCGCCGCTCGGCCGGCAGCAATCACGTTCGAGATGCCGCCCGAGCCGGCCGAGGCAGCCATGCCGTCGTCCACCTCCGCTTCCGCGCCGGCGGACGACGCCACGACGGCTGCGCCACGCGTCACCTTCGAGATGCCGCCCGAGCCGGACGACGGAGCCGCCGCAGCGGCCGCGACGGATGCAAGCGTCGCCTCTGCCGGACCTGCGGCTCCGGCCGCATTGGCGCCCTCGTTCGATGACGATCGTGCGCCGCCGTCGATGATCAAGTTCGAGATGCCGCCGGAGAGCCACGACGCGTCCGCGCCAGCCCCAGCCGTCTTGCCGCCCTCGTTTCACGACGATCGCGCGCTTGCCGACACCCCGGCTGTCGACAGGGCGACCGCGCCGGGCTCCGCCGCCGGAGCGGCGCCCTCCTTCGTCGACGAGCGCCCGATCGCTGAGACGGCCGCGTCAGCCGTGCCCCCGCTGGCGTTCCGTGACGATCGCCGTCTCACCACGCCGTCGTTCGAGGATAATCGCCTCGTCGCCACCCCGTCCTTCGTCGATCCGAGGCCGGCAGCGAGCGTATCGTTCCATGACGAGCGCCCGATGGCCGGCATGGCGGGCGACACGCCCACGCCACTTGCTGGTCAAGAGCCACATGCAGTGGCACCACCTGTCGCTGCTGCACCGCCGGTTTCCGGGCCGTCCGAAGCGGCGGCGGCAGCTGCCGGTGCCGCTCAGCAAGTTGCAGCCCTCGCGCAGCCTCCCGCGTCTCCTGCACCAAGCGGGCCTCTGCCGACGCTCGTGGCCCTTGCGCCCGGCCAGCTCAAGATCGACGGTGCCGCTTGCACCGCGCCCGAGCTCGAGACCGAACCTTTGGATGGCGGCACCATGCGTCTCGCCATCAACGCGCCCTGCCACCCGAACGAGTTCGTCCAGATCAGCTACGGCGGAGCCGAGCTCATCAGGAAGCTCAATGCCAACGGCATACTGGACTTCATCCTCGACTGCTTCGCCGGCACCTCGTCTGCCGTCGAGGTGCGCTTTGCTGACGGTTTGAGCAGGACCGTGCCGGTTGTCGCCAAGGATCTCGACAAGGTATCGAAAATTGCCGTCGTCTGGCGCGCGGGTGTCAACCTTGACCTTCACGTGTTCGAGTATGCCGCCGCCTTCGATCAGCCGGGGCACCTGTGGGCGCGCGTCCCCTCCTCGTTCGGCTCGGCCCGGATCGATAGCGCCTCCGACGGCCGCGGCCATGGGTATCTCTCCTCCGCCGACGACGAGAAGCCCTTGGGCGACAAGCTCGAGGTCTATACCTTCCTCCACAACGATCAGCAGGCGTCCGGCTCGATTTCGCTCGCCCTCGATAACGAGAGCCGCGGCGAGGTGCCCTCCGGCGCCACCTGTGGCCAGGGTGCGCTCGCGGAAATCGCCTTTCATGTCAGCATCTTGCCGCGAAGCGGCCAAGTCAGCCGGCAAAGTGGCGTCCTGACCCGGGTCGACTGTGGCACCCGCCTGACCCACCAGGCGAGATTCAACCAGTCGGCGATGCCCGGATTGCGAATTCGCAAATAATGCCGACACGGAATGGAGGAAAATGCGCGAGGCGATTGGAGTAAGGGCGTGTTGAAGCGAACGAAAATCCGGATGATCGGGCTCTCCCTCCTGGCGCTCGGGCTGGCCTCGCCAATAGCAGGCATGGCCGGTACCGATACTGTCGTGCTGAGGCTGAAGAACGCCGACTTCGAGGTGCGGGGCGCATTGAAGTCCTTCGACGGCGACAAGTATGTCGTCGAGAGTTCCTCGTTCGGTGTCCTCTCCCTGACCGCAGCCCAGTTCGACTGCGAAGGCGCGGCTTGCATGGCGACCGCACTGGCGCGTCCCGAGCGTGTTGACGACAGCCTCGCTTCCACGCTCGATCTCGTGTCCGCCTCCGCCGTCGAGCCGGAGCGCTTCCGTATCGCAGGCTCCGACACGATCAGCCGCGAGCTGATGCCCGCTATCATCCGCGACTACGCGGCGAGCATCGGTGGCGGCGTCGAGCAGCTAGTTGGTGCCCTTCCGGACCAGACGGAGTTCAAGGTCTTCGACGGCAACCGTGCTCTTGTCGCCTCCGTCGGCATCGATCGAACATCGCCCTCGGCGGCGTTTCGCGCTGTCGCCCGCGGTCGTGCCGACGTCGCCGTTTCGACGCGGCCGATTGATCCTGTGGAGCAGGCCGAGCTCCGCCGCATCGCCCCGCTCGCGCGTCCCGACGAGCACGAGCACGTGATCGCGCTGGACGGTCTAGCCGTCATCGTCTCGCCAGACCGGCCGCTCGCTTCGCTGCCGGCTGACAAGCTCGCTGCCATCTTCTCGGGCAAGGTGAGAACCTGGCAGGAGCTCGGTCTTTCCGGCGGAGCCATCAACATTTACGTTGCCGGCGACGCGGCCGGCTCCGACGACATCACTGGTCTGGTCCTGAAATCGAGCGGCGCGAGGCTCGCACCGGCTGCTCGGCGCCTCGCCAGCGAGTTCGAGGTCTCGGACGCGGTGACCCGCGACCCCGACGGCATCGGGCTGACCTCCTACGCCATGCTGCGTAACGCCAAGGCGGCAGGCATCATCGGCCCCTGCGGCATCACCCAGCTCCCGTCCGAGTTCGCCATCAAGGCGGAGGAGTATCCGCTGAGCCGGCGTCTCTACTTGTACACAGCCGGCGAGCCGGTAGCTGCGACCGCGGGGCGCCTCGTCCGTTACGCCAACTCGGACGCTGCACAGGCCATGATCCGCGACACCGCCTTCATGGACCAGACCGTCGTCGCCTCGCCCGCAGTCGCAGAAGGCGAGCGCATCAAGGCGTGGCTCGCGACGGCCGCTCCCGGCCAGCTCGAACGCGCCATGACCAGGAATCTGACGGCTGAGACTGGAGACGGCGTTCGCCTGTCGATCACCTTCCGCTTCAGGATCGGCTCGTCCCAGCTAGACGCCAAGGCCTTGCAGGACCTTGCCCGCCTGGCATCCCTGCTCAAGGAGCCCGCCTACAAGGGCAAGACGATCGTGCTCGCTGGGTTCACGGATTCGGTCGGCACGCCGGCCGCCAATGGCCGTCTTTCGATAAAGCGCGCCGGCCAGGTTCGCCAAGCGCTGCTCGCTGCGGCCGGGCCCGGCACCTTCGATGCCAGTCGGATCGTGGCAGAAGGCTTCGGTCCAGCGGCTCCGGTGGCCTGCGATGACGGTGCGGACGGCAACAACAAGAATCGCCGGGTCGAGGTTTGGATCCGCGACCGCCCCGCCGTTGTACGGTCCGTGGAGGACGAACGCGACGAGCCGGTCGTGCGGCGCAAGAAGAGGAAGCGGAGCGGCTGAGGTAGGGCGCGGGGTGAGAGTGCGGGGCTCGGGGTCATGCGGACCGGCGTCCCCACGAGGCTAGTCATCGGCAAGGCCCGTATGTTGGTGGGCCTTGCAAAAGAGTTCATGTGTACTGAGAAGACTTGAGATCGGGTCGGGTCGAAATGTCGGGTGCCGGCGAAAGAATGTCCGAGTTGCGGCGTGCCGCCGGAGAAGTCCGTAGCGGGAGCATGTCCGAGCCCGCGGCCGGCGCGACGCTGACCCTCGTTCCGGGGTCGTCGATCCAGTTCATCGACCTGCCCTTCGACGAGATGAAGGCCGTGCGCGTCCGCCGCCGCTTCTTCGAGGACCAGGCCGACGCTGGCGACGACGGACCGACGCTCCACGCCATCACCATCGACAACGATCAGATCGAGCATCCCGTCACGGGTGCGCCACTCGACGTTGCGGACACGTATGCCGTCGACATGGAGCAGGCGCTCCTGCCCTATCTCGGCAGCTGGGTGCCAGTGCCGTTCCTCAAGGTCTCGGGCGAGGCCGACAACGGCACGCAGTATCTGGAGGACGGGCCCACCAACTGGGCGCGCGCATTCGTCACCCGCAAGACCTTGGGCGACGGCAGGCGCACCGGTCCCTACCGAATCGTGCTTGCGATCGACACCGCCATCGACGTGAAGCCGGAAAGCCGCTCCCGGGCCTACGCGGCCCCGCGCATGGCCGATGTCGAGGCCGGCACGACCTTTCGCTTCTCCGACGACGAGAGTGATATCGCGGGCTTCGTCAGCGAGGCTTGGATCGACGACTGGCTGGCCGACCTCTATCGCGAGCACGAGGCGGCCGATGCCGACAGTGGCGCCGAGGACGAGGCCGGCCGCGGCCATGCACTCGAGCATCTTGCGCACTACCTGACGCTGCTGCGCGTCCTCGCCGAGGGTTGCGAGATCCCTGAGCTGCGCTTCGCCAGAGTGTCTGCCGACTCCCGCGAGTGGAACGCCGTCGGCGTAGACCTCGCACTCGATCTGGGTGCGAGCCGCATTACGGCCCTTCTGCGCGAGAAGCACGGATCGGGTGCCGCCCCTGGGCTCGACGCCATGCTGTTGCCGCTACGCGACCTCTCGCAGCCATGGCGCACGCATTCCGGCATCATGCCGAGCCGGCTCGAGTTCAGCCGCACGGCGCTCGGCAACGAGGCGTGGTCACGCTGGAGCGGGCGCACGAATGCATTCTTCTGGCCGAGCCTCGCTCGCGTCGGTCGCGAGGCCGAGCGCCTCGCTGCCGAGCTTCCGGCAGGTGACGACCATACCGGCATCTCGAGCCCCATGTGCTATCTCTGGGACGAGCGCCCGAGCCCGACCGCGTGGCGCTTCGTGCGCCAGCCAGGCCGCAGCGTACCTGCACGCGGCGCCCTCGTCTCGGGGCTGCAGCTCTCCCACTTTACCGAGTCCGGCGACGTTCCGGAGGCCGGTGCGAGATCGGGGTCGCCCGCCAAGCCACGCTTCTCTCGCTCCTCGCTCGTCACCTTCATGACGGCCGAGCTCCTCGCCCAGGCGGTGGTTGCCGTCAACGCCCCACGGACCCGGCGCGACGCACGTCCTCGTGTCATCGAGCGCATCCTCGTCACGCTTCCCGCCTATCTCTCGGACCACGAGGAGCGGGCAGCACGAAGGCGGGTCACCGCCGCGGTGGGCGCCGTGTGGCAGGCCATGGGCTGGAACGATGGCGCGCCGCTCGTGCCGCCGCGCCCCGAGGTCCTGTTCCTGTCCGACAACGCCCTCAACACCGGCCTCGCCTATCTCCACAACGAGATGTCGTACAAGTTCCGCGGCAAGGCGCGCGAGTACGTCGACCTCATGGGCAAACAGCGCCCGGAGCACAAGGGCGGACGATCTCTGCGGGTGGCGAGCCTCGACATCGGCGGCGGCGGCACGAGCCTTTCCATCGCCACCTACGAGCTCACCGACACCGGTACCCTCGCCCGCACGCCGCAGCTCGCGGATGGGGCCCGTGTCGGGGGCAACGACATCCTGAAGGTTCTTGTCGAGCGCCATCTCATTCCGGCTCTCGAGCGCCGCCTTGTGGAATGCAAGCTCCTGAATGCGCGCCGCTTCCTGTCGCGCATCCTCGGTGGGCGCAGTGGCCGCCGCGCCCAGCCCGGAGACGACTTCGGCCGCCGCTTCGCCGCCGAGCTTGCGAAGCCCCTGGCCATAGGTATGCTCGAGACCTATCTCGGCTCCCGCGTTCTGATGAGCGACGTTCCGGTCGAGCGCACCGTCGAAAGCCTGGTCAGTCTCAACGCCAGCCACGCCCGCGCCGTTCTCGACGAGCTCGACGAGCTCGCCGCCGACGAGGGCGCCGACACCTTCTCGCCGCACGAGGTCATGGTCGCGTTCCGCGAGCGCGACATCGCCGCCGCGATCCGCCGAGTGCTCGATCCCGTGCTCCGCAACACGGCCCGCGTCGTGCAGGCGTTCGATTGCGACGTCGTGCTCGTGTCAGGATGGGCCGCACGGCTCCCGGCCGTGATGGACGCCCTCGTCGAGTTCATGCCGTCGCAGCTCAACCGGATCGTCTCCATGGCCGAGTACCGCGTCGCCGGCTGGTATCCGCAGCGCGAGCGGTCGGGCACCATCGGCGACAGCAAGTCGGCAGCCGCCATGGGAGCCCTCCTCGCCACCGGCGGGCTTGCGGCCGGCGGCCTCGAGCTCGTCGAGCGTCTTCCCGAATGGCAGGCCGGTCGGGCGTGTGTCGGACGCATGAACGAGGCGGGGCTGTTGCGGAACGATGCCGTCATGTTCGTGCTCGGTGATGAGGCCGGCGACGACAGGACGCCCAAGCTTGCGACCCTTACACTCGAGCTGCCGGCCGTGCTCGGCTGCCGCCGCATCGGACTGGAGAGCTGGCCGGCATCACCACTTTACTGGGTCGACCACGAGCCGGCCGACCACAGGCCGCGGGCGCGCGGCTCCGTCAAGCTGACGGTCGAGCGGTCGCCCGGCGACGGTGCTGAGCCCGATGGTCTGCGTCTCGTGCGCGCCTGCGATACAGACGGCAACAACCTTCCGCTCGCGGACATGGCATTCAGAGTGCAGACGCTCGCTACGCCCGGCGGACACTGGCTCGACACCGGCAGAGTGGTCGTCGAATGAGCACAGGTAGAACGAGATGAGCGCCTTCGAGAACCGGCTCGTGTTCGCCTGCAATCAGGTGCGCGACGCGGCCGCCGAGACCCTGGAGTGGATCACGGATAACGAGCGCGTTGTCGGTACCGAGCGCGTATCCTTGCTGCATGAGTTCAGCCGCACGGAGGTCGCGGCTTCGAACCTCGCCGCCGCCGTTTGCCAGCCACCGGCGGTCGCCTTCATCGGTGCCACGCGATCGGGCAAGACCCACACTATCACCTCGATGATCGAGCGCAGCGGCGGCCGCCTCGTTATGCGCTTCGACGGCATCCGCGAGAGGATCGATTTTCTGCGCAACATCGTGCCCGAGAGCGGTCGTTTCGGCGCCTCGATGGTTCTGCGCCTCTCGGAGCACGAGCACCCGCGACCTCAGAACTTCCCGATCGCCATGCGGCTCCTGTCGATGGCGGAGGTGGTGAAGATCCTCGGAAACGCCTACTTCGCCGCCAAGGGCAAGCGCGCCCGCGTGCCGAGCCTTGCCGAGGTGCGCGCCGTCAACGCCGAGGCGTCGAGGATCGCAGGCGAGGAGCCCGTTCCCGGCCTCACCGAGGAGGACGTGTGGGACATCAAGAGCTACTTCACCGCCCGCTTCGGTGAGGAGCCCATGTTCCGCGCCCTCTTTGCCGCCGGCTACTGGCAGGCGGTAGCGAGGCTCGCGCCGGTCGTGCCGAACGAGATGCGCGCCCGGCTATTTAGCCTGCTCTGGGGCGGGCTCGAGCCGTTCAGTGAAGGCTTCGTGCTTCTCGCCAATGCGGTCGCGAGCCTGGGCGGCGGCCTCGACGCAAATTGTGCGCTCGACGCCATTCTCTCCATCGATCCCAGGACCGGAAAGTTCTCTCGCCGGGCCGACAGCATCATCAACGGAGAGACCACTGCCGCGCTCGGCATCCGCGACGAGCGTACGGTCGTGGTCTGCAACGAGTTCGGCCATTGGGTGTCGATGCCGCGCACGGCGCTCGCCGCTCTCGCCGCCGAGGTCCGCCTGCCACTGCCGCAGGAGTCCTCGGAGGTGACCCGCAACGCCGACTTCCTCGAGTTCCCAGGTCTCGACAATCGCCAGACCGTCAACAGCCTCGAAAGCGGGCTCGACAAGGACGCAACCCTCCTGGGACGCCTGTTCCTGCGTGCCAAGGCCGTCCATCTCGTCGACCTCTACGCTGCCCAGCACAAGATCACGAGCATGGTCGTGTGCATCGATCACGCCCACCGCGAGGTCGGCGAGCTCGCTCCCGCGGTCGCCAATTGGGTCGAGCTGACCCACGGCCGCGATGCCGTCACCCGCGAGCACCACGACAACTCGCTGTTCCTCGCCTTCACCAAGATCGACAAGGAGTTCGCCGACGGCGCTCGAACGGGCAAGGATCAGCGTCTCGACTGGTCGGATCGCATCGGTCATATCCTGCTCGATGGTTTTGGCCGCGATCACGACTGGCCGCGCGTATGGACGCCGGGCCGGCCGTTCGACAATATCCATTTGATCCGCAACCCCAACCATCGCGCCAAGCAGATCCTCGACTACTCGAGCGACGGCCAGGAGCTCGGCTTCAAGGCCGGCCAGCTCGAGCGCATCGAGCGGTCGCGCCAGGAGTTCCTGTCGGGCGAGAACGTCAAGCGGCACGTCGCCGATCCGCCGGCCGTCTGGCGAGAGGCGTTCATCGTCAACGACGGCGGCTTGAGCTATCTCGCTCAGTCGATCGCCGCAGTATGCGACGACCGCGTCAAGTACCGCCAGATCGCAGCCGCTCTCGACGAGCTTCGTCACGGCATGCAGGACAGGCTCCGCCGCTACTACGTATCCGAGAACTACGCCTTCCAGCAGGACCGCAGGCACACCTCGGGCCTTCTCGTCGTGCGCCGCCTTAAGGGCGCCTCCGAGACACGGAGCTTTGGCCACCTGTTGCGTGCGCTTCAGTTGCCGGAGAGCGAGTTCACCGACGTCTTGCGCAACGCCGACGTCTGGACATGGGCCGAGGCCCGCGCACCCCTCGGCGACACGGCGAACAGCAAGGCGAACGGGTCCTTGAACGGTGCGGCCAATGGCGCCGTGAACGGGGCGGTGAACGGGCATCACCACGACCATGGTGAGGACGAGACTGCCCCCATCGAGCTCATCCCCGACGCGAGGACGCTGGCCCGCACTGCGGTCGACCACTGGATCGAGAGCGTGCGCGCCATCGCCACCTCCGACGGTGCCGCGAGCCGCTTCCGGCTGCCTCGCCAGGCCCTCCTCCATCTCGTCGACGAGCTCGTCGTCGGCGCCGTCCGCGTCGGTCTCGACGAGCGCATCGAGCAGATGATCCAGCGCGTGACGGGAGGCGAGCGCCTGACCGCCGACGACCTCGGCCGCGCTGCTATGTGCGCCGCGAACGTGATCGGCGACTACGTCATGACACTCGGCTTCAACGATCTTCTCGCCAACAGTCATCCGCGCCGCAAAGGCAAGCTCCAGCAGCCCGTTTTCCCGCCCAGGAACCGCATCGCGCTCTCCTCGATCGGGGAGCAGGAGAACGCCGACGACGAATACTTCGCCGACTGGTCTCAGGCGTTCCTGGGGCTCGTCGGCGAGAACGCCTCGGGGCTTCGCGAGCGCGAGATCGCCGAGGATCAGAACCGCCGCCTCGGCCGGCTCCTGCGGTTGCTCGAGGTCAGCCTCTGAGCCGCGGTCGGCCGCCCGGCATGTCATGGAATTGAGGGGAAGAGCCGCAGTGCAGCGAGTGTTTGTCGAAGCGTACGAGGACGAGAGCCGTCCGCAGGGCGGTCATGCCGTCATCCTCATCCACGGTGTCGACAGGATGCCGGAGAACGCGCTCTTCCGGCTGAAGCCGGTCGACGGCCGGATCGTCGAGGGCGGCCTGCGCGCCGCGCGCGCGATAAGCCTCGTTCCGGTCGCCGTACGCCAGACCGTCGACGGCGTCGAGCTCGTGGCTGGCCCTGACGTTGTATCCGATCCAAATCTCCTGGCCGGAACGCCCGTGGTCATCGAGATCCCGGCCGTCGAGGTCAGGGGCGAGTTCCTGTGGCCCAGCGTGGCGCCGCTCGCGCAACCGAAGCGGCGCAAGGTGGCCGGCGGTCGTAAGGGTGCTGGATCCGCAGGTGACGACCCAGCTCCCTCTGGAAAGCCGGCCTCCTCGATGCGCCTCTCCGAGCTTCTCGAGTTGCCCTCGCTCGACGGAAGCGCCCACAAGCCGGGCGAGTCGTCACCCTCGATCGAGGCGGTCCTCGCCGGCCACGTCGACGCCGGCAACCCGATACGTATCGATAGCGGCGACCCTGGCCCGGCTTCGACGGCGGCGCCTGGGACACCAGCTCGCGTCGCCACGGCTGAGACCGCACTGACAGTTGTGGGGCAGGACCTGCCGGAGCGAAGGTCTGCTCTGCCGCCCCAGGCCGAGCCGCGGGACGTCGATTGGCAAACGGTCAAGGCTGCCGGCCGATCGTCTCGCGGCCGACTTTGGCCAGCTCTTGCCGTCCTTGCGGCCGTCGTGGCCGGCTACGCCGGAGTATCGGTCCTGAAGTCGCAAATGGCCCCGCCCCGCGAGGCGTCTGCAGCGAGTCCGGGCGCTCATGCCATTGAGCCCCCGTCCGCGACAGGCACCCGCTCGGGCTCGCTGGCACCCGACGATGCCAAGCCGGCGACGACGGCGGCCGCCGTGGCGGCCCCAGCCGTTTCGGCCACGGCACCAGTCTGCGACAAGCCCTCGATTACGACCGACGCCCTCGACGGCGGACGTATGAGCATCGCCATCGACGCACCCTGCTACAAGGACGAGGACATAAGCCTCGCGTACGGCGGTGCCGTGCTCGTGCGGCGCCTGGATTCGAGTGGCTCTGCGAGCCTCGTATTCGATTGCTTCGCGGGCGACGCGAGCCCGGTCGAGGTACGTTTTGCCGACGGCCGCGCCAGGACCGTCCCTGTCGTCGCCAAGGATCTCGCCCGCGTGTCCAAGGTCGCTGTTGTCTGGCATGCCCCCGTCAACCTCGATCTCCACGCCTTCGAATACGCGGCCGAGGCCGGGCAGCGTGGCCACGTTCATGAAGGCGCACCGGGCTCGCTCGCTGCCGCCGTCAAGGATACCGAGAACGGAGCCAAGGGTCGCGGCTTCCTGTCGTCCAGCGACGACGGGCGCGGGAGCGGTGACAAGCTCGAGGTCTACACGTTCTTCCATCGCGACGATCAGATCGCCGGCGCCGTCGACATGGCGCTCGACTATGCCACGCGCGGCGACAATGTCTCCAAGGTGGCCTGCGGCTCGGCATCGAATGCCGAGGTGCCGTTCCGCGTCGGTATCCTTGCGCGTGGCAAGCTGGTCACGAGCGAGCCGGGTCGCATCGCATCCGTGCCGTGCGACGTGACTCTCGGACCCGATCTCCGGATGGCGAGAAACGCGCTGCCTGGCCTCAAGGTGAGGAGATAGCCGATGCGAACGCCTCCTCCTCTCGTAGCGGGCATGACCAGGACGACGAGCATACTCGTCGGCGCGGTGTCTCTTGCCTTGCTCGCCTCTTCTGCCTCGGCCTCGGCGGGCGAGGTGCTGATCCGCGTCAGGGGCGGCGGGCTCGAGGTCTCGGGCGAGCTGAAGTCCTTTGACGGCGCCACCTACGTCATCGAGGCGCCGTCCGTTGGCGAGATGAGCTTCGACGCCACTCGCTTCGAATGCGTCGGAGAGAACTGCACGCGCCGCATAACCTCCTCGGTGTTGCCGCCCGAGCCTCTCGATCCCGCGAGCCCCGGCCGGGTCGCCATCGAGGGCGCAAGCCCCGTTGCGCGTGAGCTCGTTCCGGCCCTCGTCCGGGGCTATGCGGCGAGCCTCGGCGCGAGCACCGAGCGCGTCGTCGGTGCGGCGTTGGGAGAGAGCCGCTTCCGCATCGCCGATGCGGCCGGTGCGGAGCTCGCCACAGTCTCGGTTGCGTCGTCCGGCGAGAGCTCGGCCTTCACCGCCCTCGGCGCCGGCAAGGCAGCAATCGGCATTGCGGATCGCCCCATCACCGACGCAGAGGTGGCTCTCCTGTCCTCCGTCGCGCCGGACATGCGTGGCCCGCAGACCCAGCATGTCATCGGCACCGACGGCCTCGCCGTAATCGTGCCGGTCGAGAACCCGCTTTCGGCAATTGCCGAGGATACGCTGGTCAAGATCTTTTCGGGCGAGATCACGACCTGGGCCGAGGCTGGCATGCCGGGCGGGAGGATCGCCATCTATACGGCCTCCAAGGCGAGCAGTGCCGGAGAGGTGCTCGCGTCGGCGCTGCTCGCGGGCAAGAGCCCCGCACCAGCGGCCAGGGACCTCCCGACCGAGGTCGATGTCGCCGATGCGGTCGCACGCGATCCGAACGGAATCGGCATCGTCTCCTTCGCCCTCACACGCAGCGCCAAGAAGCTCAACATTGAGGGCTCGTGCGGTCTCATAACGAGGCCGACGCCCTTCACCGTCAAGTCAGGCGAGTATCCGCTCTCCCGGCAACTCTATTTTTATACTGGCGGTTTCCTGGACCAGCCCGCGGCCCGCGGCTTCCTGCGCTATGCGCTCTCCCGCGATGCCCAGGAGACCATCTCAGGCCTCGAGTTCGTCGATGAGCAGATCGATGCTCTCTCCTTCGACGAGCAACCCGAGCGTATGGTATTTGCGCTCAACATGTCGGGCCAGAGCTTCGACATGGCCGAGATGAAGAAGCTCTTGGCCGACTTGAAAGGTGCAAGGCGGCTGTCGCTCACTTTCCGCTTTACGGGCGGTGCGGCAGAGCTGGCGCCGCAGTCGCGTCTCGACCTCCTGCGTCTGGCCGAGTACATGCAGGGACCGGCCGGCGCCGGCAAGACGGTCGTGCTCGTAGGGTTCACCGACAACGACGGCCGCTTCTCCGCCAACGAAAGCGTCTCGCTACGCCGCGCCAATCTGGTCCGGACCGCCCTTCTCGCTGCGGCTGGCGGTAAGATCTCGCAAAATGCCGTTATAACGAAAGGCTACGGCCCGCTCGCCCCGGTCGCCTGCCATGACGGCCCGCGCCGGGCCTTGAACCGCCGCGTCGAGGTGTGGGTGAGGTAGTTGCCGCCTCAAGGATCAGGCGTGGGCGGCCGTGTCCGGCCTTGCCCCTCCTTCAGTCGACGATCATCGACAGGAATTCCTGCCTCGTGATCGCACTGTCGCGAAAAATGCCGAGCATGCGGCTGGTGACGAGATCGGTGCCGGGCTTCATGACCCCCCGCGTCGTCATGCACATGTGCTCAGCCTTGATCACCACGCCGACACCCTGCGGCTGCAGCACCTCCTGAATGATGTTGGCAATCTGCGCCGTCATCTTCTCCTGGATTTGCAGCCGCTTGGCGAAAGCCTGCACCACGCGCGCCAGCTTCGAGATGCCGACCACGCGCCCGTTCGGGATGTAGGCCACCCATGCCCGACCGATGATCGGCTCGAGGTGGTGCTCGCAATGGCTCTCGAAGCGGATGCCCCTGAGGACGATCATCTCGTCGTAGCCCGCGGTCTCCTCGAAGGTCTTCTTGAGGATCGCCTCGGGGTCTTCGCTGTAGCCGCGATAATGCTCGTCGAACGCCTTCACGACGCGCTTTGGCGTCTCGTGCAATCCGTCGCGATCGGGATTGTCGCCGGCATAACGGAGTAGCGTCCGCACGGCCTCCTCGGCCTCGGCCCGAGTCGGGCGCTTGATGTCGGGTTGGGCAGGCTTGAGAAGCTTGGTCATGGTCTCGTTAGGATCGTGTCATGGCTCGGGCCCGGCGTTCTAAGCCCGATACGCAACCCCGCCGCGACCGGTTCAACCCGCCGGGAGCGGAGCGCCCCGGCGCGCCTTCGGAGCGGCGGGAACCGCGTTTCCGGCGACAGGCACGCCAGCGCAAAGGACTGGAGTGGCGACGCAAATCGAAGAAAAGCGGCAACGCTCTCGGCACGTCTTAGCACACTTGCTCCGGGCCGATGCTCAATTTTTCTTGCCTCGGCAAACAGAGTTTCTTGCGGGACGAGCGTGTGTGGGCAAATGGGGTCAGCCCCGCGCTGCCGCCAGCGCCTCCGGTAGCACCGCGGCGAACACGTCGAGATCCTCGTCGCGACCGCACGAAACGCGAATGCAACGGTCGAGCGGGACGACCCCGGGCTTCCTCGCAAACACGTCGCGCAGAAGTACCTCGTCGAGCACGCGTCTGGCGAAGGCGCCGTCGCGGCCGCAGTCCATGGTCACGAAGTTGGCACCGGAGGGGATCGGGACCAAGCCGTTGTCGTGGGCAACCGACGCCAGACGATCGCGCGCTCGCGCGATGAGTCCCACCGCGTGCTGGAGCCAGCCCTGGTCCTCGACCGCTGCCAGCACGCCGATCTGTCCCACGCGGTTGATTCCGTAGTGGTTCCTAACCTTCTCGAACACGGCGATGAGGCCCGCCTCGCCGGCCGCATAGCCGATGCGCGCGCCGGCGAGCCCATAGGCCTTGGAGAACGTGCGGAAGCGAAGGACCTGCGGGTTGCCCACATCGATCGCCGGCACTGCATCCGTAGGCGCCGTATCGCAATAGGCCTCGTCGAGGCAGAGGAGGAGGCCGTCGGGCAGATTGGAGATGAGGTCGTCGAGGTCGCGCGCGCTCCACCAAGTCCCCATCGGATTGTTGGGGTTCGACACGTAAAGGATGCGTGCCCGCTCCTTGATCGCCGTGTCGAGGAGCCGCGCAAGATCCTCGCGGTCGTCACGGAAGGGCACTTTGACCAGCCGCCCGCCCTGCGCCGCCACGTGGAAGTTGAAGGTCGGATACGCGCCGTCCGATGTGACGACCGTCTCGCCGGGTGACGCGCACATCCTGACCGCGAGGCCGAGGAGCCCGTCGATGCCCTCACCGATGACGATGTTGGAAGCGGCAAGCCCGTGCAGCCGGGCGATGGCATGGCGCAGCTCAAAGCTCTCGGGGTCGGAGTACATCCACTGGCCGCTGGACGCCTCCACCATGGCGCGGATCGCATTGGGGCTGGGTCCGAATAGGCTCTCGTTGGCACCTAGACGCGCCCTGAACGGCCGCCCCCGCGCCCGCTCCTGCGCTTCCGGTCCCACGAACGGCACCAGCGCCGGGAGACCGGCAACGATCGGGGTCAGCGTCGGGCGGCGCATGTGTCATCCTGCATGAGAGAGGCTCGTCTCCCCCCCCTCGAGAGGGAGGACGGAACGCCACGGGCTTAGCTCGCCCCGCAGGTTTTTGCCACCCGCTCGTCGGCGAGCCGAGTCCGAAGGCGCTTGAGGGCCGGGGAGCCCCGCGCAACGCCGGCACGCGTGACAGCCGGGCCGCGCGCGGCTAGGAACGGCAGATGACCGTCACCATCACCGCCTTCTACAAGTTCGTCGCCGTCGCCGACGGCGCGGCACTCCGAGCCCATCTCGCGGACGTCTGCGCACGAAACGCCATCAAGGGCACAATCCTGGTCGCGCCCGAGGGCATCAACGCCACCGTCTCGGGCTCGGCGCAAGGCGTCGCGGCGCTGTTGGCCGATGTGCGCTCTGATCCACGTTTCGCCGACCTGGTGAGCAAGGAGGCGACGTTCGACCGCGATCCGTTCAAGCGCATGAAGGTGAAGCTGAAGCGCGAGATTCTGACCTTCGGACACCCCGAGGCCGACCCGACCAGACGCGTCGGCACCTACGTCAAGCCCGCAGACTGGAACGCGCTCATTTCCGATCCCGACGTCGTCGTGCTCGATACCCGGAACGACTACGAATACGCCATCGGCACCTTCGAGCGCGCGGCGGATCCCGCGACGCGCGCCTTTACCGAGTTTCCGGACTACGTGATGCGTAATCTCGACCCGACGCGCCACAAGAAGATCGCCATGTTCTGCACCGGCGGGATCCGCTGCGAGAAGGCGTCCGCGTACATGCTGGCCTTGGGCTACCCTGAGGTTTACCACCTCGAAGGCGGTATCTTGAAATACCTCGAGACGGTGCCAGCCGATGAAAGTCTCTGGCGTGGCCAGTGCTTCGTCTTCGACGAGCGCGTCTCCGTCGGTCACGGCCTCGCACCCGGCGGCTACGTCATCTGCAAGGGCTGCGGCTGGCCCATTCCCCGCTCGCCCGCTGGCCCCGGCTCGTCGGGCGCCGGCACAACCTCCGCCGGCGCCTGCCCGCGATGCGCCGCCGAGACGTCCTGCTGAGCCCCGTTCGACGCCTGCAACAATTCCGCAGGTGGCATGCCGACGGCGTCGTACGACGCGAGTGATCCAGGACCGCCCCGGGCCGTCGCCGACGAGGCTCGACTACGAAAGGATGTCGGTTGCTCACCTCGCCTCTGAGCGGACCGAGCAGGGTGCCGCGCTAGATCGGCCGGGACGGGCTCAAATCGGGATCTCGAGGCTCGCGCGAACGGCGGACTCGGTGAGGCTCGGCGAGCAGAGCTCCATGAACCGATAGGCATAGCCGCGGAGATAGCTGCCGCGCCTGACGGCGATGCGAGACGTGTTGGCCGCGAATAGATGCCGGGCGTCGAGCATCTTGAGTGCAGGATCGCGAGTCGCGTCGAACGCCATCGACGCAACGATGCCGACGCCCAGTCCAAGCTCCACGTAGGCCTTGATCACGTCGGCGTCGAGCGCCTCCATCACGATCTCGGGCTCGAGGCCCGCCCTGGCGAACGCGACGTCGATGCGGCTGCGGCCGGTGAATCCCTGGTGGTAGGTCACGATCGGTTGCTCGGCGATCGCCTCGAGCGTGATTTCGTTCATATCCGCGAATGGATGGCCCTCCGGCACGATGACGCCATGGTGCCAGGAGTAGTAGTCAAAGGTTACCAGCTCGGGCACGTCCTGCAGTGCCTCGGTGGCGATGCCGATATCCGCCTGCCCCTGCAGCAGCATCGATACGATCTCGGTCGGGCTCGCCTCGTGCAGAACGAGGCTCACTTTGGGGAACTCCTTCTTGAAGCCGGTGACGACAGGGGGAAGCGCATAGCGTGCCTGGGTGTGGGTCGTGGCGACGCTGAGCTGCCCCTTGTCGCGGTTCGAGAACTGCTCGCCGAGCTTCTTGATGTTCTGGGTATCGAGCAGAATGCGCTCGACGATGCCGACGAGCTCGCGGCCCGGCTCGGTGAGGCCGAGAAGTCGCTTGCCCTTGCGCTGAAACAGCTCGACGCCCAGCTCGTCCTCGAGATCCTTGATGTGCTTGGAAACGCCCGACTGCGAGGTGTGCAGCGCGTTGGCGACCTCGGTCAGGTTGAAGTTGCGGCGCACAGTCTCGCGAACAAGCCTCAATTGCTGGAAGTTCATCGCCGCGGCTCCGCGAACAGGCTGAGCCTGCGGCTCCGGATACGGACGCGCTGTCCTGGAGTGAGGCCCCGGGCAGCGATCTCGGCCGCCGTCAGGTCGACCTCGAAGTAGTCGGTCACACCCTCACGCGCCGGACCATTGGCGACGAGCTCGACCCGCACGGCAGCTCCGTTGGCGAGGATGCGACTGACCTTGGCGGCAATGCCGAGACCGGTTGTGTCTTCCGCCACGATCTCCGTGTCGTGAGGCCGCGCGTAGCCGACGAAGGGCGATCCATCCTCGAGCCCCGCCTGTCCGTGAGGCAGAAGGTCGTTGCCGACACGAAGATTGGCACCTTCCACCCGGCCGCGAAACTCGTTCGCGGTTCCGATGAAGCTCATGGCGAAGGCGGTCGCCGGATGCTCGTACACCTCGCGGGGGCGGCCGATCTGCTCGATGCGACCCTTGTTCATGAGCACGATGCGATCGGCGACCTCGAGTGCCTCCTCCTGGTCATGGGTCACGAATATGGACGAGATGTAAAGCTCGTCGTGAAGGCGGCGCAGCCAGCGACGCAGCTCTTTCCGGACCTTGGCATCGAGGGCGCCGAACGGTTCATCGAGGAGCAGGACCTGCGGTTCGACCGCGAGCGCACGGGCGAGCGCGACGCGCTGGCGCTGGCCGCCCGAGAGCTGGGACGGAAAGCGCTCGGCGAGCCAGCCGAGCTGCACGAGATCGAGCAGGCGCATCACGCGTTCGCGGATCTCCTTTTCTGACGGGCGCTGGCCGCGCGGTTTGACGCGCAGCCCGAAGGCGACGTTCTCGAACACGCTCATGTGCCGGAACAAGGCGTAGTGCTGGAACACGAACCCCACTTGGCGCTCGCGCACGTGCTTGTCGGTCGCGTCGGCACCCGATAGACGAATGGTTCCCGCATCCGCCTTTTCGAGGCCGGCGATGATGCGCAGCAGCGTGGTCTTGCCGCAGCCCGACGGACCAAGCAAGGCGATGAGCTCGCCTTTCGGCAAGTCGAGCGAGATACCGTCGAGCGCGCGAAAGGCACCGAACGACTTCGCGATGTCTCGTACCTCGATGCTCATGTCGGGGTCTCCTCGGCACCGGCGCGTTTGGCACGCCGCTCGATAAACGTCTTGACGGCGAGCGTCACCAGCGCCAGCAGCGCCAGCAGCGATGCCACGGCAAAGGCGGCTGCGAACTGGTACTCGTTATAGAGGATCTCGACGTGCAGCGGCATGGTGTTCGTTTCGCCCCGGATATGACCGGAGACCACCGAGACAGCACCGAACTCGCCCATCGCGCGCGCGTTGCAGAGGATCACGCCATAGAGCAGCGCCCACTTGATGTTCGGCAGCGTTACGCGTCGGAACGTCTGCCAGCCGGAGGCGCCGAGCGTGACGGCCGCCTCCTCTTCGTCGCGACCCTGCGCCTGCATGAGCGGGATCAACTCGCGGGCGATGAACGGAAAGGTTACGAACACCGTGGCCAACACGATGCCAGGTACGGCAAAGACGATCCTGATGTCGTGGTCCGACAGCCAGGGCCCGAGCCAGCCCTGGGCGCCGAAGACCAGAACGTAGATGAGCCCGGCGACGACCGGCGACACGGAGAACGGGAGGTCGATCAGGCTGATCAGGAGCTGTTTGCCCCGAAAGTCGAACTTGGCAACGGCCCAGGCCGCAGCGACGCCGAACACGAGGTTCAGCGGCACAGCGATTGCGGCTGTGAGCAGGGTAAGCCGGATGGCTGACAGTGCGTCCGGCTCGACGAGCGCGGCAAGGTACGTTTGCCAGCCTTTGCGGAACGCCTCAAGGAACACCGCAATCAGCGGCATGAGCAGGAACACGGCGAAGAAGCCGAGGCCGACCGTGAGCACGACTGCCTTGACCCAGCCGGGATCGCGGGTCGCAAGACTGGCCTCGAGCCGGCGCGCCGAGGCGGAATGCGCAAGAGGGGTCGTGGCTGCAGCGGCGGTCATCAGGTGGCACTCCCAAGGCGGCGAGAGGTCCAGGCTTGTAGCCCGTTGATGACCAGCAGCAGCGAGAACGAGACGACCAGCATCACCGAGGCGATGGCGGTGGCGCCCTTGTAGTCGTACTGCTCGAGCTTGGTGATGATCATGAGCGGCGTGATCTCCGACACCATCGGGATATTGCCGGCGATGAAGATGACCGAGCCGTACTCGCCGACGGCGCGGGCGAAGGCGAGTGCGAACCCGGTGAGCAGCGCAGGAAGCAGCGTCGGCAATACGACGCGCTGAAACGTCTGCCAGCGGCTGGCCCCGAGAGTGGCCGCGGCCTCTTCGAACTCGGTGTCGAAATCCTCGAGGATCGGCTGCACCGTGCGCACGATGAACGGCAAGCCGATGAAGATCAGCGCAACAAGCACGCCGGCGGGACCAAATGCGATCTTCAGACCGGCGGGCTCGAGATACTGGCCGATCCAGCCGTTCTTGGCGTAGAGGGCCGTCAACGAGATGCCGGCGACCGCCGTCGGTAGCGCGAACGGCAGGTCGATCAGGGCGTCGACCAGTTTCTTGCCGGGAAAGGAATAGCGCACAAGTCCCCAGGCGAGCACGAGACCGAACACGGTGTTGATCGCGGCAGCCAGTAGCGAGGCGCCAAACGAGAGCTTGTAGCTCGCCACGACGCGCTCGTCGCTCACCGCGTGCCAGAATGCGTCCCAGCCCATGCCGCTGGCGCGGATGAACACGGCGGAGAACGGAATGAGGACGATGAGCGACAAGTAGGCCAGCGTATAGCCCAGAGACAGGCCAAAGCCTGGCAGGACACGGCTCGTGCGCAGTCGGCCCATGGTCACGATCCCCCTTCGCCCGCCGGCGGTGTCAATGAGCGAAGGTCACGTAGAGGATCATGGCTGCCGAGAGCAGCATGCCGGTCCACGGAAGAAACGCATCGACGATATAGGCTCTGACCGGCATGACCGCTCCTCCGCTATCCCTTTCACGCCTGAAAACTATGGCGGACGGAGCTCCGGACGAACCATTTAGATCTGCAATCGATATATCTATGAATGCAAAGCACTCCAGGCTTCATGGGAGGAGCGCACCGTTGCCGTTCCTCGCCGGGGCGATCACCAGGTACGCGATCGCAGTGAGAACGCCTGGATTGCAATAAGTGTGCGCTACATCTGCCTCGAAGAGAATGGCGTCGCCTGCCTCGATGCGCGCGGCGGGCTGCGCCTCGAGGCCGACCTCGAGCGTGCCGGCCGCCAGCGCGAGTGTCGCACGCAGTCCAGGCGGATAGGGGCTGATGGTCTCACGGTGTCCGGACGCCACGCGCATCTCATAGAACTCGGCCCGCTGCTCGATGCCGCTCGCAGCAAATGCCCGCAAGGTGAACCCGCCGCCGCTCGCGGCGATCACGCGGGCGTTGGCCCGGGGCAGAACCACGAATGCGGAGGAGCGCGGCTTTTCGATCAACGCCGAAACCGGAACCCCAAGCGCGGTTGCCACCTTCCAGATGAGGGTAACGGTCGGCGTGCTCTTGCCGGTCTCGATCTGACCGAGCATGGCGCGGCTGACACCCGAAAGCCCGGCAAGCGCTTCAAGCGATAGTCCTTGCGCCAGACGCCGCTGGCGCAGATTCGCGCCCACGTCTGCCGGTCCGCCACCCGCCGGCCGTAGCGTGCGGGGGGGCACCTTCCCCTTGTCCACCGGCTTGTCTGTTAGATTTGTGGCCACGCGCTTGCATCCCGCATCTCAGGACTTGGTTCGGCGATGCTAGCGGCGGCCCTGCACCATTTGAACGAAGAAGTCCTGATGAGCTTATGCACGTCTGTCATATTTGAACGAACAGCCTCCGATCGATAAGAAGCCGGCCGCCCCATTCGGGACGGCCGCTTCCGTTCAAGCTATGGGTGAAGTCTCCTTCAGAACTTGATCACGCCGCCGGAGAACACGACATCGAGATCCTCGAGCTGTGCCGTCGACAAGTCGTTCTGATCGGCGACGCCGCCCACGATACGGGCCGCCGTCACGTCCGCCTCGTAATGGCGGTAGGACAGATAGAGGACCAAAGCGGCCGCATCGAAGCCCTGGGCGAGCCCGACGCCGTACATCCTGACGCCGGTCGACCACAGTGCGCCATCAGAAGCGCCGAGGAACGGATTGATCGCGTCCGCCTTGTCGATCGTGCGCCGCGTATTGCCGCCTCCCTCGTAGTCGTAGTACTCGCCGTAGATCGTGGTCTTGCCGTAGTCGATGAGCTTCTTCTCGATGCCGGCCTGGATGGCCCAGAACGTCTGGTCGTCGCTGACGTTGGTGCCGGCGAAGACCGGCGCGTTGTCGATGATGTCGTCCGTCTTCACGCCGGCGCCGACGTTGACGAAGAGGCCGGTCGGATCGTGTATGACGCTGATCGAGCCGCCGAGCTGCGAGCAGTCCGCATCCTTGCCCAGGGCATTGCCTGCCTTAAGAGCCGCGCTGCACACCGTCTGTGTCTGTACGTTGTCGGTGATCTCGCCGTACCCGATCCCAGCCGCCACCTTGAACGCGCCGATGTCGCCAGCGTAGCGCAGCGCGACGTCCCAGTAGTCGTCCTCGCCCCAGGCCGCGGATACGGCGAAGCCGGCAAACGACGGGCTGTCGTACTTGACGGCGTTGAAGCGCCGCTCGCCGTCGCCCGGCTGATCACCGCCGTCGCCAATGAGACGGCGCCAGGTGATAGCCTCGTTCCTCTTGATCTTGCCGGTTTTCGCATCCAGGGAGGCGGGCCCGCCGGAGCTGAGCTGACCCGATGTCGTGCGCAGGGAGAGCCCGAGACCAGAGTCTTCCACGTCCGAGAACTTGGAGAAGTCCTTGGTCTGCGTCTGGTTGATCTCCGTGATGGCATCCGTGGCCGTGGCCTGGTTGCCGACCGACACGGTGCCGAGCGTCTTGCTCTTGAGGAACCAGTACGAGTCCCGCAGATCGAGGCCCCAGTCGGTCTCGGAGGTGAAGCGATCATGCTCCTGCGTGAAGCGCTTCGAGTTGGCCGAGCGGACGCCGATCTCGAGCACGTATCCAGCCTCCCAGTCGTCGCTGATCTTGGCCTTGCCTTTGAAGCCGAAGCGCGAGCGCGCATTGTCGTTGGTGACCGAGTAGACGTTGCTTTCGGCGCCATCGTTCCAATAGATGAGGCCCTGATTTACTTGGCCGTAGATCGTGAGCGAAACCTTCCGGTTGCCCTTTGTCACGGTCGTCGCCTCGAGCTCGGCAACCCGTTCCTCGAGATCGGCGCAGCAGTTGCCGCCGAGATCCGCCGCGGCTGCCGGCAGAGCGGCTGCCGCGACAACAATGGCCGAAGCCAGCCCCCGAAGCAGCGTACCTTCGCTGAAACCCCCATTCATCGTCCCGTTCTCCGCTATGTTGGATGGATTTCCAATTTAATGTGCTGATCTATTTCAGCTTTTTCATTTGCCGGTGTGCGGTCAACAACGGTTTGCGGCAGGCAGATCGTGATTGATCTGGCTCGTTGCACGGCGGCACCGTTCCGCGGTGCAGACGTCCAAGATGATCGCCAAACCAGCCCAAACCGTCCGTTATCTCAGCGCAGCGCCGCGAGCCGTTGCAGCTCGTAGAGGTCGCGCTCATGCGCGCCTCCCGTGGCCACGCCGCGCTCGATCAGACGTCGCAGTCTGTCGTGCATATTTTTGTCGACAGAGCCCGCTCTAGGCGCGGTCGCCTCGGCGGTTGCTACCAGCTGCAGGGTCGAGGCACGCTTGAGCCTTTCGAGGAGCGCGAGACCCTCGGGCCAGGGCCCGAATCCCGCATCCACGTTGATATGGCCTGCATCGCCAAGATTGACGAAGTCCGAGCCCCAGGTGTCCGCCCAGTGTGCGGCCCGGGTGAGCGTCATCCAGGGATCGTTCGTGCTGCCGACGACGACACTGCGAAACGGCAGCTCGTGAATCGGGAGATAGGCTTCGATGCCGAACTTGCTCGGATCGGCTGGCGCCACGAGGAGCGCGCCGGCGATGCGCTCTGGACGGTCTGCGGCGGCCTGTACCGCGGCGAGCACGCCGAAACTGTGAGCGACGAGGAAGAGGCGTCCCGGCGTCCGGTTGATGTCTCTTCGTACACGGCTCGACCAGTCGGGGAGATTGGGGTCGGCCCAGTCGCGCTGGACGACACGCACGGTGCCGGGAATGTGCTCCTCGAACCATGTTTGCCAGTGGTCGGGGCCGCTCGAATGAAGTCCGGGGATGATGAGGGTAGTCGCCATGGGTGTGTCTCTTTCGGTATCAAAGCTCGGTTTGAGGTTCCTGAGTGAAGTCGTCGTTGTTGAAGCAGCGACAGAGTGGTTCCGAGTTGCGAAAGGGACGGCACATTCGAGCAAGGATCTCCCTCGAGACGTCTGCGACGATGCCCAGCGTCTCTGCGCGCGGGGCTGTCGATGCCGATTCGGGTGACGTGCTCATCTGATCTCTCCTTGCTCTTGAAGCTCACGATCGCGTGCCGCCCCGGGCGCAACCAACTTGTTGGATGGCCTGCGGGAGGAACGGGGGCGGCACACGATCTTCTCGGTTGACTGCGTCCGCGGCCGGCACCCCGGAGGGGAGCGGCTGACGCCATCGGAGACCTCAGCTCTTCTTGCCGTAGATCTGGTCGAATTGGCCGCCGTCCTTGAAGTGAACCTCCTGGGCAGCGGTCCAGCCGCCGAACACCTCGTCGATGGTGAAGAGCTTCACGGGGCTGAATTGCGCCTTGTACTTCTCGGCCGCCTTGGAATCGCGCGGGCGGTAGTAGTGCTTGCCGGCGATGTCCTGACCCTCGGGAGAATAGAGGTAGTTGAGGTAGGCCTCGGCGACCTTGCGGGTTCCGTGCTTGTCGACATTCTTGTCGACGACCGCGACCGACGGCTCGGCAAGGATCGAGATCGAGGGCGTCACGATCTCGAACTTGTCGGCGCCAAGCTCCTTCGCAGCGAGATAGGCCTCGTTCTCCCACGAGATCAGCACGTCGCCGATGCCGCGCTCGGTGAAGGTGGTGAGCGAGCCGCGTGCGCCGCTGTCCAAGACCTTGGTGTTCTTGTAGATGCGGCCGACGAGGTCCTTCGCCTTCTCCTCGTTGCCGCCGTCCTGCTTCAAGGCGTAGCCCCAGGCCGCGAGATAGTTCCAGCGGGCGCCGCCCGAGGTCTTCGGGTTCGGCGTCACGACCTCCACGCCCTCCTTGCCGAGGTCGGCCCAGTCCTTGACACCCTTGGGGTTGCCCTTGCGAACCAGGAACACGATGGTCGAGGTGTAGGGAGCAGAGTTGCTCGCCAGGCGTTTCGCCCACTCGGCCGGGATCAGGCCGCCATTCTTGTAGAGCTGGTCGACGTCGCCAGCGAGAGCAAGTGTCACGACATCGGCTTCGAGGCCGTCGATCACCGCGCGCGCCTGCTTACCCGAGCCGCCGTGCGACTGCTTGATCGTCACGTTGTCGCCCGACGCGGTCTTCCAGTGCTTGGCGAACGCCGTGTTGAAGTCCTGATAGAGCTCGCGGGTCGGGTCATAGGAGACGTTGAGGATGGAAACCTCGGCGGCGGTGGCCGATCCTGCAAGGCCGGCGAGCCCGAGCGAGAGACCGATGGCGAAGGCAGTGCGTCGAGTGAGGAGTGCGGTGGTCATTGTGATGTCCCTTCAGCAAGTGTTGGCTGAAGGGACCGTAGACGCCGGCCCTGGACGAACGAACCAAGAAGAACTGCTGAGCTTATGAACGCGGGCGCAGGCGGTCAGGTCTCCAGCGGCGCGGCGACTCGCCACCGAGCATCGAGCGCCACCCGTCTCGTGACCGTCAGACAGGACGCCGAGTTGGCACCATCGCGCCGCCGGAGGGTGCGCGGCTTCGGCGTCGCATGAGACATGTGCTGCCGCGGTTCAGCCGCCTCCCGCCGCGATCCGCACAACCCCCATCTTCGCCAGAATCCCAATTGCGAGCAGGAGCCGTGGCTTCGGGACCGATGTCGCTGCTGCCAGCGCATCGACACTGACCGGTCCCGTTCCGAGCGCTGTGAGGATCGCGTCGGTCAGCGGCTCGCCCGGCAATGCCGCCGGCAGGTAGTTGAACATGGGATCGGCCGCAAGCGCCGCATAGCCCGCAGTCGTCGCGTCTGGCGCCTTGAAGACCACACTTGTCCCGGTGAGCGCGCGGGTTGGATAGTGACCAAAGACGCCGAACGGGTCGGGCCGTGCCGGTGCGGCATGGGGCGCACAGGCGAGCCACGCCGCGGTTTTCGGGTCGCGACGGGCCGCAGCGCGCCGCTCCCGGAGTTCGGAATAGAGCGCCTTGTAGCGCACGTAGATCGGTCTCCAGTCGAGCTCGCTCGTTGCCCGGGCGCGCGCTGCGGCGCCTAGCTTGTGTCGCAGGTCCGGGCTCGTCACCAGCTCCACGAGCCGGGCCACGAGTTGCGCCATGTCCACCGACACGGTACGGCACACGAGCCCGCTGTAGTGATCGTAGTTCGCTTCTCCCGTCTCGTAGACCATCGCGTAGAGTTCACCCGCGCCCGCTTCGGGCATGGTGGTCGAGATGCGAAAGCCGTCCATGCCGTCGCGGACCGTGTCCTTGTAGCCGTCCCAGTCAGTGACGATCGACGGCAACCCTGCTGCCATGGCCTCGACAGGTGCCAAGCCGAACGTCTCCTGCACGTTGTCCGAGAGCGAGACGAAGAGGTCGGCCGCCGCCCACGCACGGCGCCGCGCCACGTCGTCCTTGCCGTTCGCAAACAGCGCCTTGACGGACGGCGCGTAGCGAGCCGCGCCGTCCTTGAACGCGCGCTCGATCGGCTCGTTGGCGAACCAGCCGCATTGGATGAGCGCGAGCTTCGTGCCCGCAGCCTTTGCCGCCTGCTCGAGCCCGACGTACATGGCGTGCGGATGCGCTTTGGCGTGATAGCTGAGCCGCCCGACGAACAGCGCCGCCACCTCGTCGTCGGCGAGGCCGAGCGCAGCCCGCGCCGCGGCTCGTTCGCTCGCGCTGAATAGGAAATCTCCGCTATGCACGCCGAGCGGAATGACCGGCAGCTTCGGCAGCAGGCCCGCCGGACGGGTGCCGAGCCGCCAGGCGAGGTAGTCGTGCTCTGCCTCGACCACCAGGCGCACGGTCTCGAGCACGGCCTGCGAGGTGCAGATGAGTGCGTCCCACGGCATCAGCGGCAAGGCGACGAGCCCGGCAATGGAATCGAGCGCGCCGTGCGAGGCCGTCGTGTGAGTGACACCGACGAGCGAGTAGGCGGCGGGACCGGCTCTGAGCCGGGTATGGGCGAGGGGGGCGAGCGTTGGACCGGGAGCATAGACTGCCCCCGCAGCCTCGATGAGGTCGAGCCGCCCGGGCGGGATCCACTGCGTCTCGGCCTTGGCGTCGAGTGACTGCACGAGCCGCTGGAACACCGCCGCCGAGCCCTTGTTCGGCGTCGTGCATCGCATGGGCTCGCCCCCGCGCCCCGCGACGGCGGCGCGCAGGAACGCATGCCCTGCTGCCTGCCGCCCCATGAGCTTGGGACCGTCGAGAACATACCCGTCGGGCTCGAATTGGATCACGGCGTTGGCGCTCATCTCGGCTCCTCGTGAAAAGGTCGGCGCGGGCTCGCGATGGCGCTCATCGAACCGGCCAGGGCCTTTGTGGTCCGGGCTCCCGGCGCAAAACGTCTCATCCCGGATCCTTCATTGCGCTCCACATTCCGGCGAGCAATTGGAACGTAACGGAAACGCGGGCTGAGGGTGTCGGCCATCAGGGCTGGCGCCAGCGCACGCGGTGCGCTAACGAGCCCACGCAAATGGAGGTACCTGAATGAGCTTTTTGACGTCTCGTCTTGTTGTTGCCGGCGCCGCCCTGGTTTCGGTCGCCGCCACGTCGCTCCCCGCTGATGCCCACATCCGGCGCCACCACCACCATCACCGCCACGTCGTCGTGGTCGATGCGCCTTTCACCTACGTGGAAACTAGGCGTTACAACCGTGTCGCCGTCGACGCCCCGTTCGCGTCGGTTCGCGTCGGCGGTCGTGGCACGTGGGTCCGGGCCCCGTTCGTGAACCTCTGGGTTCCGCGCTGACCCCAGCACGCCGTGGTCCGTGCGGCGCAACGAGAAGACCAAGGACCGGCGCGAGACGCCGGTCTTTTTTCGGCATCCGTGAGAAGTGATGCCCGCGACCCATCCGCCGCCTCGACATAATTTGTCCAACCCGTCATGATCCTTGGATAGCATTCGAGTTCACGCGTAACCGAAGGGGAGACAGTCCGTGTTTGGTCGCAGCAATCCAACCGATTCCGGGGCGCCGAAGCCCATGACGCTACCCGCCACCGCGCCCGCCCAGGGCTTGCCCGTCGCTTCGGGCCCTGCGCCTTCCCGGCCCTCGCCCTTCGGCGCCGCCCAGACCATGACCTCGTCCATCATCGGCACCGATCTCACGATTCTCGGCGAGAAGATCACCATTATTTCGCAGCAGAAGCTGCAGATCGACGGCGACGTGCGCGGCGACATCAACGGTCGCCAAGTCGTCATCGGCGAGGAAGGCTCGGTCATCGGTACCATCTGCGCCGAGAACATCGAGGTGAAGGGCGGCGTCCGCGGTGCCATCAAAGCGACGTCGGTTACCCTGCACCCGACGGCCGAGGTCGAAGGCGACATCATGCATATGACGCTCGCCATCTCCGAGGGCGCCCAGTTCGACGGCCGCGTACGCCGGGCCAAGGACAACGCGGAGCTGAAGCCGAACCTCGACGTCGGCTCGTTCGCCACCGCGCCGCCGCCGGCGTCGACCTGAGCGCTGGGACGGGGCACGGCGAGGCCGGCACCTTCTAACTGTCGCTGAGCCGGCCGCAAGCACCTTGTGGCCGGCTGCACTGCTGCAGCGCACAGTGTGGCCCGATTGATATGATGCGAGCGCGGCAGCGGAGAGTGCATCGGCCGGTCCTTGCAGCGCGGCGGCCAAGTTGCCATATTTCCGAGGAGATTCGCGGCGAGTGTGCTCGTCGAGCGGCCGCTCGCATCCAGCCCGGGACAGCCATCGCATGGCCGACGATCCTTACGTGACCATCGGCGTGCCGCGGAACGCCTCCAGCGACGACATACGCAGGGCCTACCTGAAGCTGGTCAAGGAGCTGCACCCCGACGTGAACCCGTCGCGCGCAGCCGAGGAACGCTTCAAGAAGGTCTCCGCCGCCTACGATATCCTCGGCGACCCCGACCGGCGCGGCAAGTTCGACCGTGGCGAGATCGACGCCAATGGCGAGCCGCGCCGCACCTACACCCGCGCCCATGCAGGAGCGGGCTATGGTGGCCGCGGCGGTTTCGGTGGGTTCGACAGTGACGACATCTTTTCAGACATCTTTGGCGGCTTCCGTGCCCGCGCCGGTGCCGGCCCCGACATGGGCGCGCTGAAGGGCCAGGACGTCCGCTACACTTTGGAGATCGACTTCCTGGAAGCCGTGCAGGGCGCGCGCAAGCGGGTGACCATGCCGGGCGGGGGCAGCCTCGACCTCAACGTGCCCGAGGGCGTCGCCGATGGCCAGGTGCTTCGGTTGAAGGGCAAAGGCCAGGCGTCGCGGCGCGGCGGTGAGCCGGGCGATGCTCTGATCGAGATCAAGGTGCGCCCGCACGAGGTCATGCGGCGGCAGGGCGACGATCTTCTCGTCGACCTGCCGGTTACCATCGATGAGGCCGTGCTCGGCGCCAAGGTCGAGGTGCCGTCTGCCTCCGGGCGCCTGCAGATCACCATTCCCAAGGGCACCAGCTCGGGAACCATTCTGCGCTTGAAGGGCAAAGGCGTGCGCAACACCACCACCGGGGCCACCGGCGACCAGCTCGTCACCGCGCGCATCGTGCTGCCGGAGGTTATCGACGACAGCCTTGCCTACTTCCTGTCGGAATGGCGTCAGAAGAACCGCTACGATCCCGGTCGACGCGGGTGACGGCGCTCGTCTGCGACGGGTTGCGTGGTCAGGGCCGGCGGCAGCACGCTAGACGTCCGTCACGCGCCCCCGGCCACGCCGATGGCCTTCACCTCACCCTTCGACAACGTCAATGCCAGCTCGCCGCGCTTCAGCCGGAGCGCGTCCTCGCCGAATACCTCGCGCCGCCAGCCCTTGAGCGCCGGCACGTCCGGCTCGCGCTCGACGGCGATCCGCTCTAGGTCCTCCGCATCGGCGATGAGCCGAGGCGCTACCCGGTTGCGCGCCGCCGCCGCCTTGAGCAGCACGCGCAGCAGTTCCATCGTTGCCGACGCCTCGGCCGATAGCGGCGCACCGTCCGACGGAGGCGGCAGCGATTTCACGTCGCGCTGGAGACCGCGCTTCACCGCTTCGACGATCTCGCGCGCCCTGGCCGAGCGCGCGAAGCCGTCGGACAGCGACCTCAGCTGGCCGAGTTGCTCGGTCGTGGAGGGCGCCTGGTTGGCAATGTCGTAGAGCGCGTCGTCGCGCAGCACGCGGCTCCGCGGCACGTCCTGGCTCTGCGCCGCCTGTTCGCGCCATGCCGCAAGCTCGATGAGCACGGCCAGCGCCTTGCGGCTCTTGACCCTGAGCTTGAGCCGGCGCCACGCATGCTCCGGATGCAGCTCGTACGTATTCGGGTCCGTCAGCAGCGCCATCTCCTCGTCGAGCCACCCGGCTCGGCCGGTCTTGTCGAGATCGGCCTGCAGGTGCCGGTAGACGTCGCGCAGGTGCGTGACATCGCCGAGCGCATAGTGGAGCTGCTTGTCCGAGAGCGGGCGGCGGCTCCAGTCGGTGAAGCGAGAGCTCTTGTCGAGGTCGGCCCCGGTCAGCTTCTTGACCAGATTGACGTAGCTCACGCTCTCGCCGAACCCGCACACCATGGCCGCCACCTGGCTGTCGAAGATCGGCGTCGGGATGATGCCGGCCTCCGAGTAGACGATCTCGATATCCTGCCGCGCCGCGTGGAACACCTTGAGCACGCGCTTGTTGTCCATGAGCTCCCAGAACGGAGCGAGCTCGAGACCGGTCGCGAGCGGGTCGATCAGCACCTCGAGCGACGGCGAGGCGGCCTGTATGAGGCAGAGCTGTGGCCAAAAGGTCTGCTCACGCATGAACTCGGTATCGACCGCCACAAACGGGGCGGTGGACAGGTCACGGACAGCGGCGGCTAGGTCGTCGGTGGAGGTGATGAGGCGCATTTGCGTGGCCGTATAGCGTAAAGCCGTCCGGTTGTCTTCCTTGGATCGGGCAAATTTCCCGTCTCGGAATGGCGCGAATCGAATGCTTCTGGTGATGTTACGCTAACCCTGCCGTAACCCGCCGGGGGGTTAACCACGCGTGTTCAACTCGAGGCAACGCTTCGCCTCCAGATTGGACCTTCGGACGGGATAGAGATCTGTGCCGCGTCCGCGTCGGCATGCTCGCCGGTCGTCACGATGGCGACCGGCAAGCCGGCCGCGGGGCGGAAAGGGAGATTTGAGGATGGCAGAGCTGTCGGTCTATGAGCAGCTGATGCTTGAGCTGGTCAATCGGGCTAGGCTCAACCCGGCAGCTGAGGCAGCCCGGGACGGCATCTCCCTCAACTCCGGTCTCCGTTCCGGCACGCTCTCCTCCGCCGCCCGGCAGGCCCTCGCGCCCAACGACCTTCTCAACGCCGCGGCCGCTAGCCATAGCGCGTGGATGCTCGCGCGCGACGTTTTCTCTCATACCGGATCCGGCGGGTCGGATCCCGGCGACCGCATGGATGCGGCCGGATACAACTTTACCGGCTCCTGGTCCTGGGGCGAGAACATAGCCTGGGTAGGCACCACGGGCACGCTCGACCTCGAGGCGTCGGCAATCCGTCTGCACGTCAACCTCTTCCGCAGTGCGCTACACCGCGTGAACATCTTGAACGACGGCTTCCAGGAGGTCGGCCTCGGCATCGAGCAAGGTGGGTTTCGGAGCGGAGGGGTCACCTACAACGCCGCCATGGCCACCCAGGACTTCGCGCGCTCCGGCACGGGCATCTTCATCACCGGCGTCGCCATCACCGAGGGCGACGGCGACCACTTCTATGACATCGGCGAGGGCCGCTCCGGCATTCTCGCCACCGTCAGCAATACAGGTGGCGTGCTCGGCAGCGACAGCACCGGCACGGCCGGCGGCTACGCTGTGAGGGTTGCTGCCGGCACCGTCGATCTTACGTTCTCGGGTGGCGACCTTGCCGCCAGCGTGAGCGTCACCGTCGAGGCCGGCTCGAAGAACGCCAAGGTCGACCTCGAAGGCGCCTCGACCATCTTGTCCTCGGCCACGACGACACTTGGCGCGGGTGCAACCGGCCTCGTCCTGCTCGGCTGCGGCGCCATCAACGGAACCGGCAATGGGGAGAGCAACCTGCTGGTCGGCAATGCCGGGAAAAACGTCCTGTCGGGTGGCGCCGGCGACGACGTGCTCGTGGGTGGAGGGGGCCACGACTACCTCTACGGCGGTGACGGTCTCGACACCTTCGACTACAATTCCGTTTCGCAGAGCAAAGCCACCTCGACCCTCCGCGACACGATTTTCGATTTCGCGTCCGGCGAGGACGTGATCGATCTCTCGACCATCGACGCCAACACGCGCACCTCCGGCAACCAGGACTTCACCTGGAGAGGCGCGGCTGCCTTCAGCGGGCGCGCGGGCCAGCTGCGCATTCAGGTCGTCGATCAGAGTGGAACCGATAACGATTACACGGTCGTCGCCATGGACGTGAACGGCGACAAGAAGGCCGACATGCACATCGTCGTGAAGTACGTCACGAGCCTCAGCGACTTCGATTTCATCTTCTGAGACACGCGTGCGTCGACCTGCTCGGCGCGCCGCTTCGTAGCTGACGGCGACGGAGCTGAGGCCGTCGTCTCAGCGCAGACGGCTCCACGGGTTCTCGGCCTGCTTGGCAACGAACCAGTCGACGATGCGCTGCTCCTGCTCCTCGGTCATCGGCACGTGGGCGCGAGTGGGGCCGGGACGCTGCAGCCCCGCGGGCGCAGACTTGAGAAGCTCCTCGGCGAGCGCCAGCTCGCCCATCAGCCGGTTCACGACATCGGCGAAGGCGCCGATGCTGGCCGTGTTGCGATTGTCGAGAATTGCTCTGAGCTCGCCGGCAAGCGTGTGCTCGCTCGCAGTCTCGAGGATGGGCTCGGTCGTCTCGAAATCGGTGTCATCGGCCGTCGCCGCTGCACTCGCCATGGCAGCAGCATGGGACTCGAAACTCTTCATGGCAACTCACTCCAACTCGCCGGGGCCGCTGCCCCTGTGGTTACGAATCGGTAAGCGCGAATGGTTAAGGTTTCGTTTATGGACGCCTCCGCCCTCGGATCGGGACCGCGGCATCCGGCTTTGTTGCGGAATAGTTTGCCGGCTAAGGAGTTGTGAACTGATGGGGAAGCCGCAGCTTGAACGTCAGGCTGCCGTCAGGCACACGGAGCTATTCTCGGCTTCTGATTCGAGTAGTCCGAAAAATTGAGGAGCAATTTCATGGCGCGCAAGCGTGGAACCTCGCACGACGATCACCTGAGCGGTGCCTCGGGCGATGATTTGCTACTTGGGGGCGGGGGTGACGATTCCCTCCACGGTGGCCGCGGCGACGACGATCTGCGTGGCGGGTCCGGCAGAGACGTTCTCACTGGCGGCAACGGCAATGATACCGAGCACGGTGGCGGTGGACGCGACAAGCTCCATGGCAATAATGGTGCCGACGACCTCTATGGAGACGGCGGGAACGACGATCTGCGCGGTGGGAACGGTGGTGATGAGCTCGACGGCGGCAGCGGCAACGATTTCCTCGCGGGCGGAAGCGGCAATGACGAGCTCAACGGGAGCACGGGCGCTGACACGCTGTCTGGCGGTGTCGGCGACGACGAGCTGGACGGCGGCATGGACACGGACGTGATGACCGGCGGTGTGGGTGCCGACGAGTTCAAGTTTGCTCCAGGGTCGACCGGCGTAGGCGCGGGCAACCGCGACATCATCACGGACTTCGAAGTCGGCGTCGACGAGATCGATCTCAAGCAGATCGATGCTGTTTCCGCCACCGCCGACGTGATCGACGAGTTCAATTTCGTCGGCACGGCAGCCTTCTCCAATACGGCGGGCGAGCTCCGCTTCGAGGTCGATACGACCAACAACTGGACCCTGATCCAGGCCGACACCAACGGCGACGGTGTTGCCGATTTCGAGATCCAGCTCACGGGTCAGATCACTCTGACCTCCGAGGACCTCGGCTAAGGTCCTCTGTCCGGGTCAAATGCGGGAAGCGGCAACGGGTGTGTTGCCGCTTCCCTTTCATTTTCGGCCCTGCGGCCGGCCGGGCCCGACCGCCTTGACAATCAACGCCCCCCATGCGCTTGTCCGCGCCTTGAACCCCATGCTTCGATGGTAGGAAAGGCGCGCGGCGCGCGAGACGTAAATGGCTGATTCCAAGGGTAAAAAGGCTGAGAAGGCAAAGGCGCGCACGGCGGCCGGCTCTCCGGCAGGAGAGCAGGCGGGAGCAAAGCACAAGCTCCACCGCTATCGCTCCCACGATTGCGGCGCCCTCCGCTCGAACGACATCGGCCATGTTGCCCGCCTCTCCGGCTGGGTGCATCGCGTCCGCGACCACGGCGGCGTGCTCTTCATCGACCTGCGCGACCACTACGGCATCACCCAGGTCGTGGCCGACCCTGACAGCGCCGCGTTCAAGATGGCCGAGAAGGTCCGCTCCGAATGGGTCATCCGCATCGACGGCAAGGTGCGTGCGCGTCCCGAGGGCACCACCAACGCCGAGCTGCCGACCGGCGAGATCGAGCTCTATGCCACCGAGATCGAGGTGCTGTCGGAGGCGAAGGAGCTGCCCGTTCCTGTCTTCGGTGAGCCCGAGTATCCGGAGGACCTGCGCCTCACCTATCGCTTCCTCGACCTGCGCCGCGAGACGCTGCACGCCATCATCATGAAGCGCCTCGCCATCACGCGCTCGATCCGTGCCCGCATGCATGACGCCGGCTTCAACGAGTTCTCGACGCCGATCCTGACCGCCTCCTCGCCCGAGGGCGCACGCGACTTTCTCGTCCCCTCGCGCGTTCACCCCGGCAACTTCTACGCTCTCCCCCAGGCCCCGCAGCAGTACAAGCAGCTCCTGATGGTGTCGGGCTTCGACCGCTATTTCCAGATCGCGCCCTGCTTCCGAGACGAGGATCCGCGCGCCGACCGGCTCCCCGGCGAGTTCTACCAGCTCGACCTCGAGATGAGCTTCGTCGAGCAGGAGGACATCTTCTCGACCATGGAGCCGATCCTGACCGACCTCTTCGTCGAGTTCGCCGAAGGTAAGCCCGTGACGCGCCACTGGCCGCGCATCCCGTATGACGTCGCCATCGCCAAGTACGGCTCCGACAAGCCCGATCTCCGTAACCCGATCGAGATGCAGGATGTGACGGAGCACTTCAGGGGCTCAGGCTTCAAGGTGTTTGCCGGCATGATCGACAAGGACCCGCGCGTGCGCGTGTGGGCCATCCCCGCGCCGACCGGCGGTAGCCGCGCCTTCTGCGACCGCATGAACGCCTGGGCGCAGAAGGAAGGCCAGCCGGGTCTCGGCTACATATTCTGGCGCGAGGAGGAGGGCTCTGCCGGCGCTGGTCCCATCGCCAAAAACATCGGCGCCGATCGCGCCGGCGCAATCAGGGCTCAAATGGGCCTCGAGGTCGGCGACGCCTGCTTCTTTGCCGCCGGCGACCCCGCCAAGTTCGCGAAGTTCGCCGGCCTCGCCCGCGATGAGATTGGCCGCGAGCTGAAGCTCATCGACGAGGACTGCTTCCGCCTCGCCTGGATCGTCGACTTCCCGTTCTACGAGTGGAACGAGGACGACAAGAAGGTCGACTTCTCGCACAACCCGTTCTCGATGCCGAAGGGTGGCCGCGAGGCGCTCGAGTCTGCCGAGAAGGAAGGCCGCGACGCCATTCTCGCCTTGAAGGCCAACCAGTACGACGTCGTCTGCAACGGCTACGAGATCGCCTCGGGCTCGGTGCGCAACCACCTGCCCGACACCATGGTGAAGGCCTTCGAGATCACGGGGCTCACGCAGAAGGATGTCGAGGATCGCTTCGGCGGCCTCTACCGCGCCTTCCAGTACGGCGCGCCGCCCCACGGCGGCATGGCGGCCGGCATCGAGCGCATGGTGATGCTCCTGACCGGGTGCAAGACCGTGCGTGACGTGGCCCTCTTCCCCATGAACCAGCAGGCCGCGGACCTGCTGATGAACGCCCCTGCCCCCGCCACGCCGAAGCAGCTCCGCGAGCTCTCAATCCGGGTGGTGGAGACGGAGCGGAAGTGAGCGGGGTCAAGCTTGCGCAGCATTGAACGACTCGTTGGTCGCCAGCGGCGCGGCGTGCTTTGTTACATCATCTGACTGGGAGTCGGCCCCCGAGCGCCGGTCAGCCCTGTCCGTGGCAGCGATTGCCATTCCCAATCCATGTGGTAGGAATGGCCTGAAACAAATCCAAGAAACTGCCTGTTCGTTCCCCACAGGGGAAATGCGCCGACGCATATTTTCAGTGTACGCAAATTTGGCGTGCCTGCGATTGGCGCCGATCAATAGCGTTCCAGGAGTGGTCTCCTGGTCGCCCACCCGAATTAAATGGGCGAGACGCATTTCACGGGGCGGTGAATAACGAATCTACGTGCGCCCGAGGTGCCGTACTCGCTCGATGAGATACGAGGAGACGAGCCATGGCAAGCGTCACACTGAGTTCTGCGTTCGATACCGCAGACTTTTGGTCGGGCCGCGACGGCGCCGCAATCGACACGACAGCCACGATCTACAAGTTCAAGAACCTCGCTGGCTATTGGGTCGAGGTGACCGGGACTGGACTGACTTATACGGGCGATGACCCCGACACCGGCACGTACGCGACAATCAGCATCTACTCCGATTCAGGGTTCACGACGCTGGTCGCCGCCTACAGCGGCGGATCGAACAGCTTCGGGACATACTTTTCGAGCGGCGCGGCGACGGCACTCTCCGGTGGCGACAACCAGAGTGGTTCGAGCGGCGACGATTCGATGACCACCGGAGCGGGCACCAACGTATTCGACTTTCTTTATGGCGGTGATGGCAACGACGTGCTGGCCGGCGAAGGGCCATCGGCCTCTTACAAGTATAACTACCTTTATGGAGAGACCGGCGATGATACAGTCATCGGCGGCTCGACGACCGTCGCGTCCACCACCCTCTATTCATACCTCTACGGCGGTGACGGCAACGATTTGGTTTCCAATGCAAACGCTGCCGCAGCAAATTCAAGCGTGTATGGCTACACGGTCAATGGCGAGGCCGGTGACGACACCGTTGTAGGTGGCTCGGCAAGCTCCTCCGGAAGCTACGTCTACAACTACGGGATCTACGGCGGCGACGGCAACGATGTCGTCAATGGCGGTGACAACTCGGGAACCTACGTCCAGAACGCAATGTACGGGGACAGCGGCAGTCCCTATTCGTCCGGCAGCGGCGATGACACGCTCAATGGCGGCAACAATCTAAGCAGCACCGGCACCTTGTACAATTATTTGTATGGCGACGGCGGCAACGATTCGCTGACAGGGGGAAGCGACGCCGGGCTCGGTGGCGTTGCATACAATTTCCTGTACGGCGACAACGGAGACGATACGCTCGTCGAAGGCACCGGCGGAAACCTATACAACTACCTCTATGGTGGCGCGGGCAACGACATCTTCGTCGTGAGCAATGTCTCGACTGCGCTCTATGAGTTCGCCGGGCAGGGCATCGACGAGCTGAGGACACAATTCACAGTCGTCGATCTCGGACTCGCTCCGTATGCCAACATAGAGAATGTCACATATACGGGCGGCGCCGGCTTTACCGGCACCGGGACCGGGGACGACAATGCGATCACAGGCGGCAGCGTTGGCGATAGCCTGACCGGCAACGCCGGCGACGACACGCTGGACGGCGCAGGCGGCGCAGACTCGCTTTATGGCGGCACGGGCAATGACACCTACATCGTCGACGACGCTGGAGATCTCGTCGACGAGAGCGGCGGCGATCCGGGCGATGTCGACGAAGTGCGTACGACATTGACGGCCTTCAGTCTCGTCGCAGGGGTGTTGCTGCTCGGTAGCATCGAGTATCTCACCTACACGGGCGGATCTGGATTTACCGGAACCGGCAATGCCACCGACAATATCCTTACCAGCGGCGCCGGGTCGGATCATCTTGACGGCGGCGTCGGCGCCGACACCATGCGCGGCGGGGGCAACGACGACGTCTACATCATCGATGATGCGGGCGATGTCGTGGAAGAATTGTCCACCGGTGGCATCGATCTCGTTCAATCGTCGGTGACCATTGCCGGGCTGTGGGCCAATGTCGAGAATGCCAGCCTCACTGGCTCCGCAGCGCTCGACATCACAGGCAACGCGCTCGACAACGAGCTCACCGGAAACAGCGGCGACAACGAGCTGTTCGGGGGCGCCGGCAACGACGATCTGAGCGGTGCGGGCGGCAACGACGTGCTGCTCGGCGGCGCCGGCAACGACACGCTCAATGGCGGCACCGGCAACGACTACATGCAGGGTGGGACCGGTGATGACGACTATGTCGTAAATAGCTCCGGCGATGTCGTGGTGGAGTTTGCAGGCGGGGGGACCGACATTGTTGAGGCGAGCATAAGCTACACGCTCGGGGCGAACATCGAGGACGGCATTCTGCTCAACGCCTCGGCCATTAACCTGACCGGAAACGGGCTTGCCAACTCGCTCATCGGAAACAGTGCCGCTAACGTCATCAAGGGTATGTCGGGCAACGACTCGATACAGGGGGGAGGCGGACGAGACACATTGTTCGGGAACTCCGGCAGCGACCACTTCGTCTATGGCGTCATGTCGGAATCGGGCGCGTCGGCAGCCACCAGGGATGTCATCAAGGACTTCATCCACCTCACCGACAAGATCAATCTGTCGGAAATCGATGCCGTGGCGGGCGGCGCGGACGATCCCTTCGTCTTTATCGGCAAGGCCGGGTTTCACGGCATTGCCGGTGAGCTGCGCTATGTGCAGGTCAATGCGGCCGGCACCGCCAACGACAGAACTATCATCGCGGCCGACGTCGACGGCAACAAGACAACAGATTTCTCGATTGAGCTGACGGGGCTGAAAACGCTCACAAGCGGCGATTTCGTCCTTTAGCTCAGAGCGGGCGGCCGCTTGCATGGGCGGGACACCGGCAGACCGGCTCGGTGCGACCTGACCGCCGTTGCTCGGAGTGGCCGGCACGCACCGGCATGACGGCGGCGGCGAGATCTGATAGGGAAGGTTGCGGGCTCGGTGGTCGGGTCGGCGGTCACTTCGAGCCCCATGCATCCCTCCCCTTTCCAGGCTGCCGCCCGCGCTGCGCTCGCCGACCGACAGCTGCAGGAGGCCCTCGGCGGGCTGCCGGGCGGGCTCGTCGCGCGGCGCGCTGCGGCACGCGCTGCGCTTCCTGAATTCGAGCGGCTCCGCGACGAGGCGCGCGACATCCGAAACCACACCCTCGCTCACCTCGATCTCTACCTCGAAGCCTTCCAGCGCAACGCAATCGAAGTCGGCACCAAGGTCCACTGGGCAACCGACGCTGCAGCCGCCCGCGACCTCGTGCTTTCGCTCTGCCGCGAGGCCGACGCCCGCCTCGTCACCAAGGGCAAGAGCATGGTCTCCGAGGAGATCGGGCTCAACGCCCACCTCGAGGCGGCTGGCATAGAGGTCGTAGAGACCGACCTCGGCGAGTACCTGATTCAGATCCGCGGCGAGACACCGAGCCACATCATCGCCCCCGCCATCCACCTCACTCAGCAGGACGTGGAGGCCGATTTCAGGAAGCACCACACCCACCTCGACCCCGCCCGCAACCTCGACGACGCGGCCGACCTCGTGGCGGAAGCGCGCGCCATCCTGCGCGAGAAGTTCCTCTCGGCCGATGTCGGCATCACGGGTGCCAACTTCCTCGTCGCCGAAACGGGCTCGGCCGTGGTCGTCACCAACGAGGGCAACGGCGACCTTACGCTGTCTCTGCCCAGGGTTCACATCGTCGTCGCGACCATCGACAAGGTGATCCCAACCTTGAATGACGCGGCGACGCTACTTCGCGTGCTCGCCCGCTCCGCGACCGGCCAGGAGATGAGCGCGTATACGACCTTTGTCACGGGTCCGCGCCGCGCGGAAGATCCCGACGGTCCCGAAGAGTTCCATGTCGTCATCATCGACAACGGCCGCTCGGCCCTCCTCGGCACGCCGGAGCAGGAGGTCTTGCGCTGCATCCGCTGCGCCGCCTGCCTCAATCACTGTCCGGTCTATAACGCCATCGGCGGCCACGCCTACGGCTCGATCTATCCCGGTCCCATCGGCGCCGCATTGACGCCGGCCCTGAACGGCGTCGCAGGCTGCCGCGACCTGCCACATGCGTCGACGTTTTGCGGCCGCTGCGAGGAGGTCTGCCCGGTTAGGATCCCGCTCACGAAGATCATGCGCCACTGGCGCGAGGCCGATCAGGCGGCAGGTGGAGCCCCCGCCCGGCAGCGGTTCGCCCTCGCCGCCTGGGCCTGGCTCGCACGCCACCCGCGCATCTACCATCTCGCGATGCGCTTACCGGTCGCTTTCCTCGGCGCGCTGGGCCGCCGTAATGGCGCCTTCCGCCGCCTGCCTCTCGCTTCCGGCTGGACTCGTGGCCGCAACCTCCCCGCTCCACAGGGCCGCACATTCCAGCAGCTGTGGCAGCAAACGAAGCGCGGGGTGCCGCGATGAGTCTCGACACCATCCAGGCCCGCCTCGGGAGCACCCGGACTGCCGATGCGGCCGGCGACGCCGCTCGCCGTGCAGCGGTCGAGGCCCGCTTGGGCTCGGCCCCGCGCGGTCTCCTACCGGCCCGTGCCTCGAAGCCTCGCGCCGAGCTCGTGGCCGACTTCAAGCGTCGCATGTCCGACCAGCTCGCGATCGTCGAGGAGCTTGCGAGCGCGGCACTCGTTCCGGCGACCGTTGCCCGTGTGCTGGCGGCTGCGCGCGTTCCGCCAGTCATCAGGACTGGTAACGACCCGCGCCTTGACGCCTTGCCGTGGCACACTGCATCCGGTCTCCAGCGCAGAATAGGAGCCTCGACCAAGGACGACATGGCTGCGTTGACCTACGCCGCGGCTGGTATCGCCGAGACCGGCACATTGCTGGTCGTGTCAGGGCCCTCGAATCCCGTCACCCTCTCGTTTCTTCCCGAGCTCGAGATCGTCGCCGTCGACGAGGGTACGCTCGTCGGCGGGCTCGAGGATGCGTTTGAGCTCCTGGCACGCCGCCCGGGCTCTGCGCCAGCCACCCTGCCGCGCACCGTAAACCTCGTCTCGGCCGCCTCTCGCACGGGCGACATCGGCGGCCGGCTCGTCATGGGCGCCCACGGCCCGCGCCAGCTCGTGGTGCTGATATCGAGGTCCTAGCCGCAGCCGTTCGGATGCATCGCGGAGCCTCCGGCTGGGTTCGCGTCAGCCTGCCGTCATCTTGAGGAGCGCATTGCTTCCTCGCTGCCAGTCGGCAGGTAGGGAGGATGGGCGATGGCCTCGATAACGAGCATCATGCGATGGGCAGCTGCAGCCGTGATGGTCTGCTTGAGCTGCGGATCCTTGCACGCGGAGCCGGCGCGCGACGCCATCATGAAGACCCTTGCCGACGAGGCAAAGGCAAAGGATCCGGGCGTCTCAACCTTTTCGGCCGAGCGCGGCAAGGCATTCTGGCTCGCAACCCACAGCGGCGGTAAGCCGGACACACCGTCTTGCACCTCGTGCCATGGGAAAGATCCGGGCGCCCCTGGAGAGACGCGCGCCGGCAAGCGCATCGAGCCCATGGCCGTTTCGAAAAATCCCACCCGCTTCACCAAGCCCGACGAGGTTGCCAAGTGGTTTGGGCGCAACTGCTCGAGCGTGCTTGGTCGCGAATGTACAGCCCTCGAGAAGGGCGACGTCCTGCAATTCCTTTCGAGCCAATAGAGGTCATGCCATGAAACGCCTTGCGCTCACCTCGTCGCTACTATTGATCGCGTCCGTCACGGCGGCCTGCGGCGACGAGGAAGGGGCCCGCTTTCCGCCCGTCGAGCACGCGGCGACGGTCAAGGAATGTACGGGATGCCACATGCTCTTCCCGCCGCAGATGCTGCCGGCACGGTCCTGGCAGAAGATGATGGGAGATCTCGCGAACCATTTCGGCGAGGACGCCTCGCTCGACAAGTCGCTCAGCGACGACATCTCGGCCTATCTCACGAGCCATGCCGCCGACAGCCCGTCGACCAGCGACGGGCGTCGCTACTTGCGCGGCATTGCCGCCGATGCTGTGCCGATCCGGATCACCGAGACGCCCTACTGGGTGCGCAAGCACGACGAGATCAGCGAGCGTCGGTTCAAGGACGTCAAGGTAAAGTCGAAGGCCAACTGCATCGCTTGTCACAAGACGGCGGACAAAGGCGAGTTCTTCGAGGAGGACGACGATTGAGCCTCCGGCTCGGTTGCGCCGGTCGTGCTTGGATAGGGATCGGGCGCGAAGGCAAGCTCCAAGCTACCCTCGGCCAACGGCCGGCGGATCGTCGAGCGGTGCCGGCATTCTGGTCGGCGCCTCACTTCGGCTGCCGGCAGCTCTGGTAGCACTGGGTGACGACCGCGTTGCACTTCGCCGTGTCGCCCTGGTTGGCCCGGAGGCACTGCGCCTCGAGCGCGCGGCAGCGGGCCGCACAGTCGTCGGCGGCCGTCGCAATGGTTGCGGCCGAGACGAGAGCCAGAAATGGCAGAATACGGCGAGCGACTTTACCCATGGAACAAGCTTCCTACATGCGAGCGTCGGACGGAGCCCCGCGGGGCCTTTCTCCCGCGTCGGCTGGGCAAACCCATACAACCGAAGGTTCCCAATCTCGGTTCGCTTATAGGCGCGTCAGGATGAACGCGACCTGAACCCGACGTCAATCCCGCTCGCCGGCCTAGCCCCGGGACTGCCTCAGAACGCCAGCTGCTCGAAGATGGGGTCGATGTCGCGCCCCCATTTCCGCTCGTAGCGCTCGATGAGGTCGTCGGCCACCGTCCGGCCGCTGGCCACGATCTCCTTGAGCGGCTCGAGATAGATGGTCTCGTCCTGGCTTCTGGCATTGATCCGTGCTCGGGCCTTGAGACCGCTGTACGAGATGGCGAGCACCTCGCGCGCGACAGCCCGCACCGTCGTCGACCGGAACGGAGCCTGGAGCGCAAGGCGGGGAACCGCATCGCGCAAGCCCTGCCGTTCCTCGGCCGTCCAGTCCTTGACCAGCCGCCAGGCGGCCTCGAGCGCCGCCTCGTCGTAGAGAAGCCCGACCCAGAACGCCGGCAGGGCGCAGATGCGCCGCCACCGCCCGCCGTCCGCGCCCCGCATCTCGAGGAAGCGCTTGAGGCGCACCTCCGGGAACAGCGTCGTCAGGTGGTCGGACCAGTCGTCGATGGTCGGCCGCTCGCCCGGCAGCGCCGCGAGCTTGCCCTCCAAGAAGCTTCTGAAGGAGGCCCCGGCAACGTCGATGTATTTCCCTGCGCGGTAGACGAAGTACATCGGCACGTCGAGCGCGTACTCGACGTAGCGCTCGTAGCCCATACCATCCTCGAACACGAATGGCAGCATGCCGGTGCGGTTGGGATCGGTGTCGCGCCACACCTCGCTCCGCAGCGACTTGAAGCCGTTGAGACGGCCCTCGGTGAAAGGCGAGGACGCGAACAGCGCGGTCGCAATCGGCTGCAGCGCGAGCGAAACCCGCAGCTTCTTGACCATGTCTGCCTCGCTGCCGAAGTCGAGGTTCACCTGGATGGTCGCCGTCCGGTACATCATGTCGAGTCCGCGCTTGCCCACCTGCGGCATGTAGCGCGTCATCACCGCGTAGCGACGTTTCGGCATCTGCGGTGTCTCGGCGAGCGTCCACTTGGGCGAGAAGCCGACGCCGAGAAAGCCGATGCCGAGATCCTCGCCGACGTCGCGCACCTCGCAAAGATGCTCCTGCGTTTCGTCCGCCGTTTCGTGTAGGGTCGCGAGCGGTGCGCCCGAGAGCTCGAACTGCCCGCCGGGCTCGAGCGATATGGTCCCGCCGATTGCGCCCTTGGTCTCGCCGTCCGGGCGCTTCAGGGCAATGATGGTCTCGCCCTCCGTGATCGGCTCCCAGCCGTAGCGCCGGATGAGCGCCTCCATGAGCGCGCGGATGCCGTCCTCGCCCTCGTAGGGAACCGGCGTCAGGCAGCACGTGTGGAACACGAACTTCTCGTGTTCGGTGCCGATCCGCCAGTCGCTCTTCGGCTTCTCGCCGGCCGCGATCCAGGCCACGAGATCGTCGCGAGAGCGCACGGGCGCGGCTGGCGCTCCTTCCTGACGTGTGGACATCGGGTTCTCTCGGGCGGGTTTAGAGCCAGGGGACAAACGGGCACGACTATATGGCGACGCCGGGCGCGGGGCACAAGCGTTGATTAACGGCCGGCCGATCAATGGCTTGCGTTTTGCGGGAGGCACATCGCGCCTTGATCTTTGCCGTTGTGCCTGTCACGGCTGCCGTGGCGGAATAAGCAACGGCTGGCGTCGCGAGGCGCCTCGGCGACCCCGAGAGGAGGATATCATGACTGCCACAATGCTGCGCGGCCTGGGGCTCGGCACACGCCTGGTCTTCGCAGCCGCCGTGGCGGCCATACCGGGTGCAGCCCTGGCGAGCGACTATTCGAACGTCTGCCGCACCGCCGACGGCCTGTACGAGATCGACGACGGAACGCTGTATCGGACCAGCGAGGTCGATCAGCCAGGACGCGAGATCCACTACGTCATCCTGTCCGAGATTCTCGTTCGGCGCGAGACCGGCTATTGCGAATCGGACGAGGCCAAAGGCCAGCGTTTCGACTATCAGAGCAAGACGTCGGTCCTGCGCATCAAGTTCGACGCCGATGGCCGGTCCATCGAGACGACCGCGCTGTGCGAGCTTGCCGCCGACGGCCTGCCGGCCGCCTACAATTGCGACCGCCAGGTGGTCGTGTCAAAGGAGGGCTCGGACGCCGGTCCGGTCACGTCGCCGCCCGAGCCGCCGCCGGCGGAGCAGGGCAACGGCCTCTGGATGCACAACGGCTCCATCATGCGTCTCGAGGCCTCGGGAGACAGACGCCGGTTCGTCTACGAGGTGCCCAGGAAGGGCATGCGGGCGGTGGGTGCGGCGGAAGGAACGCTCTTGTTCGAGGGCGAGCGCGACGGCGAGCGCTACCGGGGTACCGCACGTGTCTTTGCCAAAGGCTGCCGCCCCGCGACCTACAAGGTCGAGGGTTCGGTCTCGGCCGACGAGCGGACGGTGGTCCTTACCGGCCGCGCTCCTCGCATCGCCGACAACTGCCGCATCAAAGGCTACCGCCCCGACCGCCTCGTCTTCACCTACGCGCCGCAGGGGTAGTGAGGGCCGGACGCCGACGCCGCTATATGGTCCGGCGCCAGTGTGCCGGCCCGCGAGACGAACGCTGGCAAGCCGGGGAAGTCCCGCGAAGCTCGGGCATTGGCAGTCAGTCAGCTAGGAGCTTGTCGAACTGCGGGACAGCCTTGCGGCAGTCGTCGGTCAGCGTCGCCTGCTTGTCTTTGAGGCAGTCGTAAATCCGGCCGCCGCCGGGTGCGGTCTTCGAGCAGTACTGCAGGATGTCGGCACTGCACACCTTGGTGAAGCCTCGAAGTGCCTTCATGCGCTCGTCGAGATTGCCGGAAGCCTGGTAGGCCGACAGCCGGCACCGTGGCGCGATCTTGTCCTCGTAGGCAATGAGGCAGGCGACGATACGATCCTGACCGGGCGAGACCTTGGAGCAGTAGGTCGCGATCTCCGAGGCACAGTCATTGGCGAGCAGGGCATCGTTGGCCTTCGCGGGTGCCGCGGCGACGAGCGCAGGAAGCAGCCCAGCGATCAGCTGCGCGCAGGTCTTCAGTCGTGCAGTCATTGTTGATTGCCTCCGGCGATGGTTTGCACGCACGAAGCGAATGCCCTGGAGCACACGCGATTGGACCGTCTGCCCGGCTCTCGCCATGGTCACAGATCCGGCCGGTCGATGGTCCAGTCGACGGTCGGAATGTCGGGCATCTCGCGCCCGTCGTCCTTCCCGATCTCTTCCTTGATTATGGCCTCGAGCTTGCCGTTCATGGCAGCGATCAGATCGCCGTTTCCCTTGCGATCGCTGGCAAGATTCTTCATCTCGTCGGGATCGGTCGCAAGATCGAACAGCTCGACGTCGTTCCAACGATAGAGCTCGTCGACCGTCTTCGGAGAGTTGCGTTCGACCGGCGAAAAATAGCGCGAGAACTTGTGACGGCCGTCGAATACGGTGCGCATGCTTCCGCGCTTCTTCATGTCCGGGAAGTAGCCTTCCTTGATGAGCTGCACGATGGGCTTCTTGCCCGCGACCTTGGCCTCCGTGTTGATGCGGAAGATCTCGCTGTCGTTTGTGACGAGCCCGCTGTAGGTGAAAAGCACGGCGTCGCGCACCTCGTTGACCTTGGCGCTTCCGGGACTGGTGAACGCGCTGGAGAAGTCCTTGCCCGGCAGCGACCGTCCCGCGGCCTCGCTCGTCTGGTCGTTCCCTGCGCCGGCCATCGACATCAGCGTTGGCGTGAAATCGATGTGGCCGGTGAGTGCCTTGCAGTCCTGACCTCCCTTGACGTCGGGATGCACGACGTACAACGGCAAGTGCATCGTCTCTTCGTATGCAAAAGGACCCTTGCCCCGAAGCCCGTGCGAGCCGGCTGCCTCGCCGTGATCCGTGGTGAAGACGACGATCGTATTCTCGGCCATTCCGAGCTGCTCGAGCTCGGAGAAGATTGCGTTCATCTGCAGGTCGACCGCGCGCGTGCAGTTGATGTAGTAGTCGTTGAACCGGCGCCATCGCTCCTCCTCGGGCGGGATGTTGCCGAGGACATGCCCCCACATCTTAAGGAACTCGCCATGGGCCTGCGGCCGGCCCGGCGCGTCCAGGGGCTCCTTCAGGCTCGCCGGCAGCGGAATGTCCCAGGTTGCACGGTAGAGCGGGTGGTCGGGGGCACGCGCCGCGTGCTTCATGAGGTAGCCAGAGTCCTGGACGGACTCGCCCGGTGCGTCGGTGTTGAAATACATGATGTCGTGCGGGTTCACGAGGCTGACGAAAAGCGCCCACGGCTTCTGCTCGTCCTGCAGCGGACGGCCTTTGCGGCGCATCCAGGTGATGGCGCTGCCGGCGACGAGATGATCGAAGTGGTAGCCGCCGAGCGTGTGCCCGATAACGTCGCCGGGGCCGAAGTAGTCCGCGAAGCCGTACTGCTCCATTTCAGTGGTGAGCAGCCTCTCCTCGTTGTTGTCGAACTCGGCGTTCAAATGCCACTTGCCTTTATAGGCCGTGTAGTAGCCGAGCGATTTAAGCATGTGGCCGATGGTCGGGATCTTCTGCGACAGGCTACCGACATAGCGCATATCGCAGTTCTCGAACATTCCGTTATTGGGCGTAGTGAGCCCTGTCAGCATGACGCTGCGGGAGGACGTACACATGGTTGCCGGACAATAATGATTATGGAACGTGACACCCCGGCTAGCGAGCCATTCGTGCCCGGGCAGCGATAGGCCGGCAGGCCATTTGGACCGGTAGCGCTCCTGATCGCTGAACACGAACAGAATGTTGGGCTTCTTCGAGCGCGGGCGGGAAGCTTGCTTCTGAGCGCTCGTCCCGGCTGTGGACAGGGCGCGGGACTTACCGGTCAGACCTGGCACGAGCAGCGCGGCGCCCATGGCACCCGCGGCGCTGGCCATCAAAGCGCGACGGCTTGGTCCCTGCTGTTGGAAACTCCCCATCTCGCTCCCCCCTTGTCGGCTCGTTCTCAGCCGGTCGTTGTTCGGTAGCCGTGAACGGTACGGTGGAAAGCGCTTGCTCGCTACAGCACATCTGTTCAAATATCCAAGTTGGCAGGCTGGAATTGAATTGGAGATTGTGAGTTTGGCTGCGACATTTCTCGATACGGAGGAAATGGCCCAGGCGCTGCGGCACACGAATGTCATGGCTATGCAGTCGAGTCGCGGGAAGTATCGGGCGTGCCTCGGTATGACCACGGTGCGCCATTGGACCCTGCAGGTCCTCTCATTCGAGGAAGGAGCGGCCGTGTGCGCCGGCGATGCGCCGCGCGATGCTTATGCCGTGCTGGTCCCGCTCGTCCACGTTCCCAATTGCCGTCTTCTGGGACAGTCGCTCGAGGAGGGAACGGTTGGGCTCTACGCGCCTGGCGGCGAGCACGCCGATACCACGCGTGCCGGTTGCAGGGTGGCCGTCATTGTTGCCCCGAGCGATTTTGCCGACTTTGCCGACCGTGAGGCACTGGCCCTGCCGCGACGGGGCTCGTGCCTGCACGACTCGCAGAGAGAGGGTCTCGCGTGCCTGCGGGAATTGCTGTGCTTGATCCCGCAGGCGCTGGCTGGCTACGAGGAACCCGGCGCCCGAGAGAAGGTCGAGGCCGGACTATCGGACGCTCTCTACCGAGCGGTGACCGCAGCATTGCGCCCAGCGGGAGACCTTGCCGCAGCCGTGGGACGACCGCGCCTCCCCCGAACAGCAATTCTGCGCCGCATTGCCGAGGTCTTGGAGTTGCGCAAGAACGAGCGGGTCTGCGCAGTTAGTCTTTCAGCTGAGGTCGGCATCAGCCAGGCATCCCTGCAACGCGTCTTTCAAGAGTGCTATGGCATGCCACCGGCGCGCTATTTGGGATTGAGACGGCTCTATCTCGCCCGGAAGCGGCTACGCGAGGGGTCCTGCACGGTGACCGAGGTGGTAGGCTCGCTCGGGTTTGGAGACCAGAGCCGATTCTCCAAGGGCTACAAGTCCGTCTTCGGCGAGCTGCCATCCGACACCTTGCGCACGGCCAAAATGCCGTAAGAAGATCCAAGGTGACGTCGAGGGCCGCACGGCGCTACGGTTCGCACCCTGCCGGTCCGACCTGCCGTCGGTCGAGGAGCTACCGCCGGTAGTCTCCAAGGACTGCATTCACCAGCGCGAGCGCAGCGACCGCCGCCGTGTCGGCGCGCATGATGCGGGGACCGAGAGAGAGTGCAAGGGTGAAGCGCTGCTCGAGCAGCATCTCACGCTCTTGCCGGTCGAACCCACCCTCGGGCCCGATCAGGACCGCGAGCCGTGGACGTGCCCCCGCGAGCGGGGCATAGCCCATGGTCCGAGCCCGCTCTTCGAGTGCCGCGATCGGGCCAGCGATGTCCGCCGCCTCGTCGCAGAAGACGAGGAGCCGCGCGGGATCCCACGCGGCGACCACTTTGTCGAGCTTCTCGGGCTCCATCACCTCGGGCACCGCGAGGATGCCGCACTGCTCCGCCGCCTCGATCGCGTTGGCGCGCATGCGGTGGGTGTTGACGCGCTCGGCAATGGTCCTGCGCGTGATGACAGGCCTTAGCCTGCTGGCTCCCATCTCGGTCGCCTTCTGCACCATGTAGTCGAGCCGCGAGCGCTTCAAGGGCGCAAACAGGTAATCGAGGTCAGGCCCCTGCTCCTGCGCGCGCACCCGCTCCATGGCAAGCAGCGTGGCGGTGCGCTTTCCGGTCTGCGCGATCTCGGCCCGCCACTCGCCGTCGCGGCCGTTGAACACCAGAATCTGATCGCCCTCCGAGAGCCGGAGCACGTTCAAGAGGTAGTTCGCCTGATCTGGCGAAAGCGCGACCGACGCTCCCGCCCCGAGCGGGTGATCTGTAAAAAGGCGCTCGGCGTTGAAGTCGTGGACGGCCATGGTGTCCTTGCCCGATGTTTGCGCGTGAGCGTGCCCGCGATCGCCTGCTGGCGACGTCCCATGCCAGGAACGGATCGACCGCAAGCAGGATTGCATATCATGCCGTTCGGTGCCGCGAACCGGCTCCCGCGCGAGCGAGCGCGGGCACGTACTCATGCACCGATCAAGCTGGCTACCTGAGATGAGAGCGCACCGGAAGGGTGGCGTGCCGCAGGGCAACTCTTGTCCCGTCCGTGTATTCTGTGCCATGACCGCTGCGAAGCGGGCCACGCGACCCCGCCGTCCCGGTCGGGCAGAGATGATCGAAACGGCCATGTCGGAGACGACCAACCTACACGGCGCGCCAGTTTCCGACGCCGTCGGCAACTGGACCGACCGGCTCGCCCCGCCGCCGCTCAGGCCCTATCTCAGGCTCATGCGCCTCGACCGGCCGATTGGGACCTGGCTGCTTCTGTTCCCGTGCTGGTGGTCTCAGCTGCTCGCCGAGCACGCTGCTGGTCACCGCCTCCCGGACGTCGTCGCGCTCTTCCTGTTCGCCGCCGGCGCCGTCGTTATGCGCGGGGCAGGATGCACCTGGAACGATATCGTCGACCGCGACTATGACGCCCGTGTCGAGCGCACGCGGAGCCGCCCGATTCCATCCGGCCAGGTAACACCGTTGACCGCGCTCGTCTTTGCCATCGCGCTCTCGTTCGTCGGCCTCGCCGTGCTCGTTCAGTTCAACAGCTTCACCGTCACGCTCTCTATCGCCTCGCTCGCGCTCGTCGCCGTCTACCCCTTCATGAAGCGCTTCACCTACTGGCCGCAGCTCGTACTCGGGCTCGCCTTCAACTGGGGTGCGCTCGTCGGCTGGGCCTCGGTCACGGCAGGGCTCGCCCTGGCGCCGGTCGCGCTCTACGCCGGCTCGGTGTTGTGGACGCTCGGCTACGACACGATCTATGCCCACCAGGACGCTGAGGACGACCTCATGGCTGGCCTCAAGTCGACCGCGCTCCGCTTCGGCGACGACACCGTGCGCTGGGTGTCGGGCTTCTACGCCGGAGCCGTAGTCCTTTGGGTCGTGGCCGCGCTGCTCGCCGGAGCAGGTGGCGCAACCCTCGTCGCGCTGGGATTGGTGACGGCCCATTTCGCTTGGCAGACGGCGACGCTAGACATCCGCGATGCGGCGGGCTGCCTCGCTCGCTTCCGGTCCAACCGCACGGCGGGCTTCCTCTTCACCCTTGGCCTTCTGGCCGACATGGCTCTCGGGACCTGACGATGTCCGGCCCTACGGGCCTGACACAGAATCCCTACTCCTCGTCGTCGGATTCCTCGCTCTTGCCGCTCGAGAGCTGCTGGAGCTTGGCGAGCACGCGCGCAGCCTCCTCGCTCTCCGTCTCCACCCGCACCTCGGCCTCCTTCGGTTGCAGGATCTCGGTCGCCGGCCGCTGGACCGTTTCGCCTGTCGTCTCCTCGGTCGGCAGCAGTGTGCCGCCGCGGGCGGCGTCCTTCATCGCCTCCTTGCGCTCGCGCTCGAGGCGGCGCGCGGCCTTTTTCACCTCGGCGTCGAGGTCGATCTGCGAGCAGAGGCCAAGCGTGACCGGATCCTGGGCCACTAGGCTCGCCGAGTTCCAGTGCGTGCGCTCGCGGATCTGCTGAATCGTCGGCTTGGTGGTGCCGACGAGCCGCATGAGCTGGCTGTCCTTGAGCTCGGGATGGTTCTTCAAGAGCCACAGCACCGCGTTGGGACGGTCGTGACGGCGCGACACCGGCGTGTAGCGCGGCCCCTTGCGGCGCGTCTGGCTCTCCGGCAGATCGACCTTGAGGTCGGCGAGCCGCAGCTTGTGGTTGGAATCTTTCTCCGCGCGCTCGATTTCGTCGCGCGTGAGCTGCCCGGACGTGATCGGGTCGTAGCCTTTGATACCCTTGACCACGTTCGGATCGTCGTCGGCAATGCCCTTCACCTCGAGCGGGTGGAGACCGCAGAACTCGGCGATCTGCTCGAAGGTGAGCGTGGTGTTCTCGACCAGCCACACGGCGGTCGCCTTCGGCATCAGGGGCTTGCGGTCGCTCATAATGCTTCTCTCCCGGCTTCCGCGCTCCCGCGCGCGAAAACCAAACTGCTGATGGAAAGTATGGGGATCGCGCCTTATAGCCCGAAAGGGCGGCAGGTCGCAACCTTGGCGAGGGGTGGCATCATGCCTGCGCCGCTTGCCTCCGGGTGACAGAGCTTCGGCGTCGGCGGCCAGCCAATCCCTCGACAAGTTTCATGGCGGGGCAACAATTAACAAACGGAAAATATTTGAAAAAATAGGCGAGCTGTGCCCTGAGGCACAGCTGCTTCCGAGCACAGAGCACAAGGTTGCTCCATGACGGTCAACGGCCGCGGACATGTACTGTCGGAGAGCGATCCATGCTTCGGAACACCGGGAGGTCCCAACTCGTCACCGTCGGCCTCGTCCTCCTCGCCGGCCTCGCGACCGTCGCGGCGGACCCGGCTGTCGCCGCTGACGCCCATGGCTGCAACGACGCGGCCGGATTGAAGCGCTGCGAAGGTTTCTCGCTCGTTCTCGGCGAGGCGCGTGACGTCGCGAAGAGCGAGCTTCCTGCGGGCAGGCTCGCCGTCTGGGACGACGCCTCCAAGCGTGCGAGCGTCACCGCCAAGCTCAACATCGAGAGCCGCGCTCAGAGCTGCATCTGTTTTGTGCCCATGGGACCGACTGCCGCCGAGGTGTTCCGCAATTGCAGGCTGGACGTCGATGCCAACGGCTTGCGGCCGGTCCTCGAGGCCAATGGCCAGCAGCTTGGCGTCGGCCAGGGCCGCGCAACTCATTGGCGTGTCGAGACGGTGCCGATGTGAACCGCCCCTGCTCCGCCGGAGCTGCCGGTTGCAGCGCTCCAAGTCGCTACAGCCGGTCAGGATCGGGTAACCACCCCCGAAACGCGCCTGAAACAATCGTGCCAGCCGCCCCGTTCACGTCACCGGAGAACGAGATGTCCATTGGCCATCACTCACGCGGACCCAGACTCATGCTCGCCGTCATCGCCACGTCCACCATCGTGCCGCCCGCGTGGGCCCAGGGTCTGCCAAAGACCCTCGCCGACTACGCGAGGATCGCGGGTGAAGCTGGTGCCGCTCACTCCGGCTGCAACATGGCGCTCGACGTCGAGGCGCTGCACAGGCTTGGAGCCCCATTCGCGCTCGATCCTGCGAGCCCGGCTGCCGTCGAGGCGGTGACGGCCGCAGCCGCCGATGCCATGGCGGCGGCGGCAGCCAGAAGCCGGGCCGAGGGCGAGGCCTTCTGTGCCGATGCCCTGGCGAGCTATGGCCCCGCCGGCAGCGTGGCCCCCGGGCTCCTGGCGAAGCGTTAGGAGCTGCCTCCCTTTCGCCGCAAGGCGTGCTATCCTTTGAGCCATGACGGCACGAAGGCGACTCAGGAATGGCATGGGGTGGCTCGCGTACGTTGCGCTGGCCCTGCAGATGCTCATTGCCGCGCCGCACGTCCATTCCGAATGGGGTGCCGGCCATCGGTCGCCCTTTGTCGCGGCTCATGGCTCCGGCCTTGCGGCACGCCAGAAGGCACCGCCCTGCCGGCACGACGACGATCGCTGTCCCGCCTGCCTCGCGCTCCACACCGGCGGAGGGGTCGTACCGGAGCCGCCGGTCGTTGCCGCGCCGCACGCCGTTGGACCCGATCGTGCCCCAGCCCTCGCTGTGGTTGCGGCGCCCGCGCCCGCTACGTCCTCGTTCCTCGCCCGCGCGCCTCCCGCCTGATCGCCGCGCCAACCGGCACTCGATCCGCAGCCGCCGACGCCGCCGTCACGCCTGTCACGAGGCCGAGAGACGGCGTGCCGCGGCACTCCAGCAGTATTCGACTTGAAGGCTCACGTCATGAAACGACTTGCTATCCTGATCGCCGCGCCGGCACTCGTCGCCGTGCCGGCATTCGCCGCCGACGACCACCGTGAGGCCGGCGCACACGTCCATGGCGAGGGGGTGGTCGCCATCGCCGTCGAGAACGGCGTCTTGGAGATGGAGCTCGAGGCACCTGGCATGGACATCGTCGGCTTCGAGCACGAGGCCAAGTCGGACGGCGACAAGGCTGCCATCGACAAGGCGAAGGCCGTGCTCGGCGATCCGCTCCTGCTGTTCAAAGTGCCGGACGTGGCCGGTTGCAAGGTCGCTGGCCTCGACGTCGCCCTCGAGGACGAGGAGCACGACGATGAGAAGGACGGCGGCCACGACGACCACGACAAGCACGACGGAGACAAAGGCGAAGAGGCGAGCCACGCGAGCTTCCATGCCACGTACACGCTCGAATGCGACAACGTGGCGGCCCTGACCGCGATTGACTTCGCCTATTTCAAAGCCTTCCCGGGCGCGCAAAAGCTCGTCGTCAACATCGTCGGGACGAACGGCCAGAGTGCCAGTGAAGTCACCCGCGAGAATCCGATCCTCGATCTTTCCGGCAAGCTCTAGCAATCGAGACGCTGGTGATAGGCACGAACGACCAGCAGTCGCGAGAAGGGGCGCCCGCCATCGTCGAGATGACGGGTGTCCGCTTCCGCTGGCCGGGCCGCGATGCCTTCGGGATCGCAATCGACCGCTTCGAGCTCGGCGCCCGCGAGCGGTTGCTTCTGCTCGGCCCCTCGGGCTCGGGAAAGTCCACGTTTCTTTCCCTGCTCGCCGGCATCGTCACCCCGCAGGCCGGCACCGTTCGCGTGCTTGGAAACGACATGGCGAGGCTCTCGAGTGCTGGCCGCGACCGCTTCCGCGCCGAGCACTTCGGCATCATCTTTCAGATGTTCAACCTTTTGCCCTATGGCTCCGTCATCGACAATGTCGTGCTGCCCCTGAGCTTCTCCGGAAAGCGTCGCACACGTGCCGGCGGAGACGGCGCCGCGCGTGACGAGGCCGTGCGCCTCCTCACGCGTCTCGGCATCGCCGGCAGCCTGATGGACGGCCACCGCGCCTCGAACCTCTCCGTGGGGCAGCAGCAGCGCGTCGCCGCCGCCCGCGCGTTGATCGGCCGGCCGGAGATCGTCATTGCCGACGAGCCGACCTCTGCCCTCGACCGTGATCGTCACGCCGCGTTCCTCGACCTCCTGTTCCAGGAGGTCGAGGCCGCAGGCGCCGCCCTCGTCATGGTGACCCACGATCGGAGCCTCGCGTCGCGCTTCGATCGCGTGGTCGAGCTTGCCGATATGCTCGCCCCGTCGACGGAGCCAGCGCCATGATCATCGCCCGCCTCGCCGTCCAGTCGCTCCGTAACCGCGCCCTGACCGCCGTCCTCACGGTGCTCGCCATCGCCGTCAGCGTCATGCTGCTCTTGGGCGTCGACAAAGTGCGCTCGGGCGCGCGCCAGAGCTTCGCCGACACGATCTCCGGCACCGACCTCATCGTCGGCGCCCGCTCGGGGCAGCTGCAGCTTCTGCTTTACTCGGTTTTCCGCATCGGCAACGCCACCAACAACGTGACCTGGCAGACCTACCGGGAGCTTGCCAAGGACCCCGCCGTCGACTGGATCGTTCCGCTGTCGCTCGGCGACAGCCACCGTGGCTTCCGCGTGATGGGCACGACCAAAGACTACTTCGAGCGCGTGAAGTTCCGCCACGGCCAGACGCTCGTTTTCGCCGCAGGTGGCCCTTTCTCCGATCTCTTCGACGCAGTGCTTGGCGCGGACGTTGCCGCCGAGCTCGGCTACGAGCTTGGCGACAAGATCGTCGTCGCACACGGCACCGGCTCGGTGTCGTTTGTCGAGCACGAGGACAAGCCGTTCCATGTCAAGGGCATCCTGGCCAAGACTGGCACACCCTCGGATCGCACGCTGTTCGTCAGCCTCGAGGCCATCGAGGCGATCCACGTGGACTGGCAGAACGGCATGCCGGAGTCGGGCAGCGAGGTCAGTGCCGACGCCGTGCGCGCCATGAACCTCGAGCCCAAGACGATCACGGCCGCCCTTGTCGGCCTCAAGTCCAAGCTCGCCACCTTCAGGATGCAGCGTGCTGTCAACGAGTACAGGGAGGAACCGCTTTCCGCCATCATCCCCGGCGTGGCGCTGCAGGAGCTGTGGAGCCTTGCCGGCACCGCCGAGACCGCGCTCTCCGTCATCTCCCGCATGGTCGTGGCGACCGCGCTTCTCGGCATGGCGACCGCCATCCTGACCACACTCAATGAGCGTCGCCGCGAGATGGCCATCCTGCGCTCGGTCGGCGCCACGCCTGGCGCCATCCTCGGGCTCTTCGTCTCCGAGGCGCTGCTGCTGACCGTGACCGGCACGCTTCTGGGTCTCGCCCTGATGTACGGCGGGCTTCTTGCGTTGCAGCCCTACATCGACCGCACCTACGGCATATTCATTCCGCTGGCCTGGCCCTCGGCCGATGTGTGGATGACACTCGCCGCTATCGTCGCCGGCGGCGCGATGGCGGGCCTCTTGCCTGCCGTGCTCGCCTACCGCATGTCGGTCGCCGGCGGCATGACCGTTCGAACTTGAGGAAAGCTCGATGAAGAAGATCTTCGCCCGCTTGGCACTGTCGGCAGCGCTCGCCGCAGCAGGCGGCACGCTTGCCTTCGCCCTCGACGCAGCGCGTCCTCTTCGGTGGGCGGACCTGAAGCCGCCCAAGGTCGCAGGCGAGCAGGCTGCCGCGGTGAAACCGAAGACATTCTTCAACCCGTCCGAGCCAACCCCCGCAGGCGGCGACGCCGCCAACCAGAGCTCGGATGCCCCACCCCCTCCCGACATCCCCGAAGGCAAGTTCATGGCTGTGAAGCGCCGCCAGCCTGGCGCCGGTCAGCCACCGAAGATCGTCGCTGAGCTCAACGGCCAGCGCGTCACGCTCGGCGGCTACGTCGTGCCGCTCGACTTCGAGGCGACCAACGTCAAGGAGTTCCTGCTCGTGCCGTTCGTCGGTGCGTGCATCCACGTGCCGCCGCCCCCACCGAATCAGATCGTCTACGTCAAGGCCGAGAAGGGGCTCGACATCGCCGGCTCTTTCGATCCCGTCGCCGTCACCGGCGTCATCTCGACCGAGACGGCCTCCACCGGCCTCGCCGACGCGGGCTACACCATCACCGCCGACGCGATCGAGCCGTGGTCGCCGTGAGCAGAGGTCGGCACAACAAATGAAGGCAGCCTGCATGCAAACGTACGCGCGAGCGCTCCTCCTGGCCCTGTTGCCGGTCGCGCTTCACGCCGCGCCAGCGAGCGCACACCCCCACGTCTGGATCGCTACCGCCGTCTCGGTGCGCTTTGCCAACAAGGTGCCGGTCGCCATCGACTACGTGTGGACCTTCGACGAGTTATGGTCGGCGACCGCCGTCGAGGGTCTCGATACCGATGGCGACGGCAAGTATTCGCGTGGTGAGCTTGCCGAGACCGCTAAGGCCAACGTCGAGGGAATGGAAGAGTTCGGCTACTTCACCCAGGCTACCAAGGGCCAGACCACGCTTACCTTCGGCAAGCCGACCGACTACTGGCTCGAAAGCGTCGATGGCATCGTCAAGATGCACCTCACGCTACCCCTCGCCTCGCCCGTGCCGGACGGGGCCGACCCGATCGAGGTCCTGGTCGGCGACGCGACCTTCTACGTCGGCTTCGATTGGGCGAAAGAGAAGTCGCTCGAGCTCGCAGGCGACGTTCCGGCAGGCTGCAAGACCGAGGTCGAGGTGGACCCCGACACCGGCGAGCCGCTGACAGCTTTCAAAATCGTCTGCGCCGGTGCGTCGTGATCTCCCGCTTCGCGCGGGGAAGCAAGAAAGGCGGCGAGGCAGATCTCATCGTGGGGGTGGAGGAGATCAGGCCGTCGCCGCCATCGCCAGAGGCCCGGGGGAGGGCCAGCGGACTCTGTTGAAGCCGGCTCAGGCGAAAATGATGTCGTCGTAGCCGGTGACGTGGAACCAGTCCTGGTCGATGCCGGCAAGGGTCACCGTTCCGGTGCCGTAGTCGATCTCGGTCGAAAGCTTGCCGTTGACGAAAACGTCGCTGAACAGGAGCTCGTGGGGCGTCCAGGTATCGGTGCCCGAGAGGTCGAGCCAATCGACCTCGAGATTGAAATCGTAGATGATGTCGTCGCCATCGAAGGCATCGACGACAAAGGTATCCACTCCTCCACCGCCAATCAGGGCATCGTCTCCCCTGCCGCCGATCAGGACGTCGCTGCCGCTGCCGCCCGACAGGTAGTCGAGACCCGAGCCACCGGAGAGGAGGTCGTAGCCGCTGCCGCCGTAGAGGTCGTCGTGTCCCGAGCCGCCGTAGACCCGGTCGTTGCCGGTCCCGCCACTGACGAAATCATTGCCCCCGTTTCCGTAGAGCCAGTCGTTGCCGACCAAGCCGTAGATGACATCGCCGTAGCTCGTGCCGTAGATCGTGTTCGCGTAGTCGTTGCCCTTCCTGACGGCCATGGTCCTCATCCAATTGCTGTTTTTTGTGCCCAGTGCGGGCTTCGTGACATGTCGGCGATCCTGGTAGGGGACGACCCTTGAACCTCGTCTGAACCGGCGGTTGTCAGCCGTTCATGTCGAGGCGCAATGAGAAAATTGTGCAATCACAGCGTGGTAAAGGCTTGCCGCCATAAGCCGGGCTGAGCAGAGGATGATCCTGCGACGAGCGTCGAAACGGGGGATAACCCTGCCCCGCCCCCTGACCCCTGGCCGCCGTTTCGTCATATTGCGAAGCAACAAGAGCAGGTTGACGGGGTGAGGCCGGGATTGCTCGTGCATGGGGTGAGTGCAGGGGCGGATTGACCGTGCCAGAGCCTCGAACGCCGCATCCCATGACACGTGCCATGGGACCGGCCACCCAATCACGGACGAGGCGATGAACCCCCAGAACGTTACCGAGACAGCGATCGCACCTGCGACGGCTGGCATCTCTTTCGTCGAGCTGTTTCTTCACGCCTCGCTCACCGTCCAGATCGTCATGATGGCGCTGCTCGTCGCCTCCGTCTGGTCATGGGCCATCATCATCGAGAAGCTGATCGCGTTCCGCCGCGCCAAGATCGAGGCCGACCGCTTCGAGCAGACCTTCTGGTCCGGCCAGTCGCTCGACGAGCTCTACAACGTCCTCTCGCGCGGCCGCACCATCAGCATGGCGGCGCTGTTCGTGGCGGCGATGCGCGAGTGGAAGCGCTCCGTCGAGGGCAACATTCGCGCTCTGGGCGGTATCCAGCTGCGCGTCGAGAAGGTGATGGACGTCACCATCAGCCGCGAGATGGAGCGCCTCGACCGCCGCCTTCTCTTTCTCGCTACCGTCGGCTCGACCGCGCCCTTCGTCGGCCTGTTCGGAACCGTGTGGGGCATCATGACGAGCTTCCAGGCCATCGCCATCTCGAAGAACACGTCGCTGGCCGTTGTTGCGCCCGGCATCGCGGAGGCGCTCTTCGCCACCGCGCTCGGCCTCATGGCCGCCATTCCCGCCGTCGTGTTCTACAACAAGTTCTCCGCAGACTCGGCCCAGATCGCCCATCGCCTCGAGGCCTTCGCCGACGAGTTCGCCGCCATCGTGTCGCGTCAGATCGACGTTCGGGGGTGAGGAGATGGCAACCGCCAGCACGCTCCGTCGAGTCCCTCTTCTCTTGAGCAGGAGAGCAAGAGTGGGGGGAGCTCCCGCGCTCTCGGCACAGGCCGTCGCCATGCCTCCGCTCCCTTCCCGCAACGGGCAGGGAAATGCCGCCGCGGGAGTCGTCCCATGGGCATGAGCCTCAAGGCAGGTACCGGTGGTGGGCGCCGCAGGAGCCGCGGCGGGCGTCGTCATGCGCCCATGAGCGAGATCAACGTCACGCCGATGGTCGACGTGATGCTCGTGCTCCTGATCATCTTCATGGTCTCGGCGCCGCTGCTGACCGCGGGCCTCCCTGTCGACCTGCCGCAGGCGAAGGGCCAGCAGATGAGTTCCAAGGAGGAGCCGCTCACCGTGTCGGTGACAGCCGCCGGCGAGGTGGCGATTGGCGAGCAGACGTTCTCCGGCGACGCCTTGAAGGAGAAGCTTGCAGCGCTCGCCAAGGACGGCGGCACCGAGCGTCAGCTCGTGGTCAAGGCCGACAAGGCCGTGCCTTACGGCGTCGTCATCAAGGTCATGTCGATGCTCAGCGAGGCCGGGTTCAAGAAGCTATCGTTCCTGACCGAGGCCGAGAGTAGAGGCTAGCCCGACCGATGCAGCTCGGCCTTGCCCTGTCGTTCCTCATGCACGCGGCGCTCCTCGCCTGGGCGCTGTTCACCATGCACAGGACGCCTGAGCTGCCGGACAACCTGCCCGAGCCGATCGCCGTCTCGATGATCACGGCCTCCGAGCTCGACAGCCTGAAGAAGGGCGACGTGAACTCGACCGAGCTCGAGGCGAAGGCCAAGGACACCGAGCCGAAGCCCGACATCTCGAATAAGGAAGCCGAGAAACCAAAGCCGTTGACCGCGCCCGAGCCGCCGGCCGCCGCGCCACCGCCCGAGCCCCCGAAGCCCGAGCCCGCCAAGGAGGAGCCGAAGGCCGACCCCATCGCCGAGAAGCTCGCCGCGCTCCCGCCCGAGCCTGCGCCAGGCCCGACGCCCGAGGAGCTGAAGCGGATCGAGGACGAGAAAAAGGCCGCTGAGGAGGCGAAGAAGAAGGCCGAGGACGAGGCCAAGAAGAAGGCGGAGGACGAGAAGAAGAAGAAGGACGAGGAAGAAAAGAAGAAGAAGGCCGAGGAGGAGAAGCGGAAGAAGAAGCTGGCGGAAGAGAAGGAGCGCAAGAAGAAGGAGGATGAGGCCAAGAAGAAGTCCGAGGCCGACCGCCTGTCAGCGCTTCTCGACAAGGATCCGACCAAGCGCGGAGCGCCGCAGTCATCGTCCGACCCCTCGAAGCCGACCGACTACACGGGTCCAACGGCAGGCGCCGATCGCGGCGACGCGCCCGTGCTCTCGGTCACACAGCAGCGGCTGCTGCTCGCCCAGATCAACAGGGCGCTCGAGCCCTGCTCCAAGATGCCGGGCGGCGGCGGCGGTATCGACACACCGGTGGTCATCGTGCGCTGGAACGTCAATCCCGACGGGTCGATGGCGACCGAGCCGGAGATCCTCAATCCACAATCGACTCCTCTCTTCCAGATCGCCGCCGAGGCCTCCCTCAACGCCGTGCGAAAGTGCTCGCCGCTGCAACTGCCGCCGGACATGTACCAGTACTGGAAGACGATCAAATGGGAGTTCGACTGGCCCAAGATCCTGGGGCTCAGATGAAACGTCACCTTGCCGCTGTATGCTCCGCCTCGTCGACGGCGCCCAGGATGGGTGCCCTCTGCAGTCGCCACCCGTTCTTTGCGGCACGGGGCGAACGATCGAGTGTGACATTGGTCGGGCGCGAGCAGCAAAACGACACCGACACCCGCTGCAGTAGCTTCGGGCTGCTGCCGGCGCGATGGACTATCACGGGACTGCACAGTTGACCCTCGGATCGACCGCCCCTTAGATCGGCCACCATGACCAGCACGCACCGACCCCACTCGTTCCCGCTCGCACTCTGCCTCGTCATCCTGGCGCTTCTGTCGCCCTTGGCGCCGGGCGGCCCCGCCTTCGCCCAGAAGGGCGTCGATGACAGCTACAAGGGACCGGCGGCGGGCGGCGGACTCGACAGTCAGTTGAGGACTATGCAGGGCTTGCCGCCACGCCCGCCGCAGCCGGGCGCCGGAGGCGCCCCCGCCGTGCCCCAAGGAACCGTGCTCGACGGCGGCGGCATCAGCGGCTCACAGACCTCGGGCAACCTCGAGCCGATTCCGATCGCCATCCCGGAGTTCACCGGAGACGATCCGGCGCTCTCGCTCGCCATATCGAACATCGTCGTCGCCGACCTCGAGCGCTCGGGCCTCTTTCGTCCGCTCGACCGTGCGACCTACCTCGAGCAGATCCGCGACGTGAACGCCGTGCCCCGCTTCGGCGATTGGCGCCAGATCCGAGCCGACGCGCTCACCGTTGGCCGCGTCTTCCGTGGTCCCGACGGCAAGCTCTCTGCCGAGTTCCGGCTATGGGACGTCGTTGCCGGCAAGCAGCTGACCGGCCAGCGGTTTGCATTGACCGAGAAGAACTGGCGCCGCCTTGGCCATCTCGTCGCCGACAAGGTCTACCAGCAACTCACCGGCGAGACCGGCTATTTCGACACCCGCATCGTCTTCATCGACGAGACCGGTCCCAAGGACAAGCGCGTGAAGCGCCTCGCCATCATGGACCAGGACGGCGCCAACGTCCGCCTCCTGACCCAGGGGCAGGAGCTCGTGTTGACGCCCCGCTTCTCGCCGGCCCAGCACGAAATCGTGTTCATGTCCTACACCCGCGATCAGCCGCACGTTTTCCTCATGGACCTCGAGAGCGGCAAGCTGGACAAGGTCGGCGAGTTTCCAGGCATGACCTTCGCCCCCCGGTTCTCGCCCGATGGGCAGCGGGTCGTCATGAGCCTGCAGTCCGAGGGCAACTCCAGCATCTACGAGATGGACCTTCGCACCCGGCAGACACGCCGTCTGACCAGCGTCCAGGCGATCGATACCGGCCCCTCCTACGCGCCCGATGGGCGTCAGATCGTGTTCGAGTCGGACCGCGAGGGCACCCAGCAGCTGTTCGTAATGAACTCGGACGGCTCTGGAGCCCACCGCATCAGTTTCGGCGACGGCCGCTACTCGACCCCTGTCTGGTCGCCCCGCGGCGACTATATAGCGTTCACGAAGCAGATGGCCGGCCGGTTCCTGATCGGCGTCATGCGCCCTGATGGCTCCGGCGAGCGCGTTCTGACCGAGGGCTACCACAACGAGGGTCCGACCTGGGCGCCCAACGGCCGCGTGTTGATGTTCTTCCGCGAGGCGCAGGGAGCGGGGGGGGCACGAATCTATTCGATCGATCTGACCGGTTATAACGAGCGTCAGGTATCGACGCCGTCGTTCGCGTCCGATCCGGCCTGGTCGCCACTCCTGAATTGAGCTGTCCGTTTACCCGGAATTAACTCTGAATCAGCCACGCTCATGCAACGAGCCCACTCTGGGCCCGTTGCAATTTGTGACGCGTTATCAATCGGTTCGGACAACCCATCGCATGCGTCCGGATCGTGAGAGGTCGATCGACAACGGAGTGGCATTTTCGCATCAACCGGGTTGGAAAACAGTTGGCAGACGCCCTCTGTTCTTGATCTCGGAAGCGGGTGCCGGTACCCAAATAGTCGGCTAGTTGCCGATCAAGCATCAGGAGTTAACCATGCAGGGTGGTAAGGGGCTGATCGTTCTCTCGGCTGCCATCGTGGCTCTTGCTCTCGGCGCTTGCCGCCGCGAGGAAGCTGCCCCGATGAAGCTCGGCGCAGAAGTTCCTACTGCTGCTCAGGCGGCTCGCTAACTTAATTCCGGTGCAGTCCGGGACAACACAGGAGATGAATACCATGAAGGGCGCTATCGTTCTCGCCGCTGCTATCGTTGCTGTCGCTCTCGGCGCTTGCCGCCGCGAGGAAGCTGCTCCGATGAAGCTCGGCGCCGACGTTCCGGCTGCTGCTGACGTCCGCTAAATCGGACTTCACGGCTGCGCCCCTGGCTTAGGCCAAGGGGTCAAGCATCAAGACCGGGTTGCTCTCGCGCTTGCGATAGCAGCTCGGTCTTTCGTTTTTTTGGCGCCCTCCCCTCTGACTCGGCTTTCGGGTCTCGTTCGGATCGCTCGCCATGCATGTCTCGGCAGTATGCCGGACCGGCTCCAATTCGCGAAGCGTGCGCCGTTGAAGCGAGCCATCGATTTCCGGAGCCGCTTGCGGGCGTGTGAATTGTGAGTTGATCGTACGTAGCCGGTCGAACTGCACCGGGCCTGACTTTCGCGCGTTGCTTGAATATCACACGTCCTGGCAGCCTGCGCCGCGTCGATTCGCAACCTGGAAACGGGTGAAAAAACGAACTCTTCCTTGGACCGGCGCCGAGACTCGGCCACATTTTCGGACGAGCAAGCGGCTAGCGTGCATGCGGATTGGAAGGCTTTACCGGATTGCCGGAGCACGGCGCTGGGCGGCGGAGCCACGAAGGGAAATGATACTGACATGGTAGCCTGGAGACGGATGTCCCGGAGCATTTTGACCGCCGCCCTCGTGGGCGCGGCCCTCGGTCTTGGCGCCTGCGCCAATCAGGAGAACTCTCCGGAGACCGCGTTGAACGGCAAGGGCGGTCCGGTCACTCCCGGCACCAGCCGCGACTTCGCCGTCAACGTCGGCGACCTCGTCTATTTCTCGACCGACAGCACGGATCTGACCCCCGAGGCTCAGTCCATCCTGCAGAAGCAGGCGACGTGGCTGAAGCAGTACCCGCAGTTCACCGTCACCATCGAGGGTCACGCTGACGAGCGCGGCACCCGCGAGTACAACATCGCGCTCGGCGCCAAGCGCGCCACCGCCGTTCGCAATTATTTGGCGCAGAACGGCATTCCAGACAGCCGCGTGAAGACGATTTCGTACGGCAAGGAGCGCCCGGTGGCCGTTTGCGATGACATCTCGTGCTGGTCGCAGAACCGCCGCGCCCAGACCGTGCTCAACAACAAGGCCGCGTCCTGATCCTGTCCGCTGGCCCCGGGTGGGGGCCGCTGTTCACCAAGTTCGGATCGGTCGCTTTGCGGGCCAACTTCGGCCGAAAAGGCGAGGCATAGCTGGCGCGTGCGCTTGAGCGCATGAAGGCGGCCGTAGTCATGTCCGGTTTGAAATCTCCTCTCGTTTGGCGCCGACACTTGGCACGGGCTTGCGTTCTTGCTGCCCTGACCTTCGCCCCAGGCACGCTGCCTGCGACCGCCGGCGAGGTCGAGTCCGGCGACCACGAAACGTCCCCGGGAGAGGCACTCATCGGAACATTCGACCTCGGGCCGCAGCCGTCCACTCCGGCGCCCCGTCCTGACGCCGCGTCAGGCCAAGCGAGGCTCTTCGACCGTGCCGAGCGCCTGCTCCTGGCCGGTGACGGCCCTGCCGCCCAGCGTGTGCTCGAGCAGGTCATCGCCGAGGGGCCCGATACCCCGTTTGCCGCGCGTGCGCGCCGCCGCCTCGCAGATCTCTACCGGACCGGGCCGGCCACAGCCTCGGGCATTTCGGAAGGGACCGGGCGGGGCGTTGAAGCGCCGCCGCCGATCTCGCTCGACGGGCTCGCTCCGATCCCGCTGCGCGAGCCGAGGTCCGGCCAGCTTGTGGCTGCAACGGGTCCCTCGCGCGCGACTGAGCCCGGCATGCGCGCCGGCCTGCTCGCCGGTCAGGTCGAGCCCGCACCGCTCGAGGTCGAGATGGCGTTCATCAGGGCGGCGGGGGATCGCGTGTTCTTCGCCAATGGTAGCGCCGAGCTCGGCAGCCGCGGCAGGGCGGCAATCGCGGCCCAAGCCCGCTGGCTCAAGGAGAATCCGGGCTTCGAGGCCCGCATCGAGGGACACGCTGACGATCCTCCGCTGCGCGCCGAGGCCCAGGACGATCTTTCGGAGGCGCGCGCCGCCACTGTCCGCGACGCCCTCGTTCGTGAGGGCGTCGATCCGGAGCGCCTCGGCATCGTGCCCTGGGGCCGCGAGCACCGCGTCGCCGAATGCGGCGGAAGCGATTGCGAGGCCCAGAATCAACGCGCCGTGACCGTTCTGGCTCTGCCCGCCGGCAGCTCCGGCAGTGCGCTGCGCCGGACGGGCGACGGCCGGCGCGGGCTGCGCCCGTGAGGATCGTCAGATTTGCTAGGGCCATGGCTCGATGGCGTGATTTCATCGCAGTCGCATCGGCCGGTCGCGGGTGGTAGTCTCCCGGCCGGCGACTCGGCCATGTCGAGGCAGATGCGGCCGGCACGCGCCGGACGGCAGACCGTCGGACAAGGCCGGGTCTCGATCGGCGGGCCGCCGGAAGACGCCGTGCAGCAGCTAGCCGTCCAACAGGATGACAGGTTCTCACCGATGAGCGGAACAGGTTTGCAGACGCGGACGGCCATCCTGGCTCACGGCCTGAAGGCGAAGGTTCTCGGCGCGGCTGCGAGTGGCGCGCTCGTGCTCTTCGCCGCACCGGCCTTCGCGCAGGACGTCGGCACGCCGTCGGCGGCTCCAGCTTCGAAGCAGGTCGCGCAGAAGCCCGCGCAGCCGAAACCAGCTGCCCCCGACGCTGGGGCCAAGACGGGCGGCGGCGACGCCGCGCTCCGCCAGCGCGTCGAGCAGCTCGAGGAGCAGCTCGTCGACCTGCAGGTCGTTGTCGGAACGTTGCAATCTCTCGCCCAGTCGGGCGCCGCCAACACTGCCGCCGCGGGCGCCGCCCAGCGGGGCGGCCTGAGCCCCGCCGACAGCGCCCGCCTCGACGCGCTCGAAACTCAGATCCGCGCTGTCGCCAGCCAGCTCGAGCAGATGTCGGGCCAGCCCGCGCGCGCCGCTCCGCCCGCACAACGATCCGAGGCGCCGTCTTACACGGCCCCGACCGCATCGTTTGCGCCTCCCGCTCAGACGGCCCCGCCGCCCGCTGTCACCCCCTCGTCGCCTGCCTTCGGCCCAAAGACCGTCGAGTCCGGTCAGCTCGATCCGATCGGCGGCCTGATTGAAAGCGAAGGCATGGCCGCCGGCCCCGACATACCGCCGGCCACCGGCACGATGCGTCCCAACGCCTATTCGCCATCTGCTGCATCGGATGCCGCCACCGGTGCCGCGCCACCGCCGGTGGGCTTCGCAGCGGCGGCGCCGCAGCAGTCGCCGAAGGAGCTCTACGAGTCGGCCTACGGCCATCTTCTGCGCCAGGATTACGGGGCCGCGCAGACCGGCTTCACCGACTTCCTGCGCCAGTATCCCAAGGACAGGCTCGCACCCGATGCCTTGTTCTGGCTCGGCGAGACGCATTACGTTCAGCGCAATTACGCCGATGCGGCCGAGGCATTCGACCTTGTGACCACCTCCTTCGGCTCGAGCGTCAAGGCTCCCGAGGCCCAGCTGCGTCGCGCCATGGCGCTCGCCCAGGCAGGCAAGCGCGGCGACGCCTGCGCCGCCTTCAAACAGTTCAGCACCAAGTTCCCCAATGCCAAGCCCGATCTCAAGACGCGCGCCGACACCGAGCGCCAGCGGGTGGGCTGCACCTGAGCGCCGGCTGCTCTGCTGCGGAGGGTGTCGGGGGCGCAAGCTCGATGGCGCCGGGGGCCGCGCATGACCGACGGCGCCGCCTTCGTCGATGCTGCCTCGGCCGACAGGCTGCTCGCGGCTCTCACCGCGTATGATGCGCTTCTGCTGGCGGTATCGGGTGGTTCCGACAGCATGGCGCTCCTGCATCTCGTCGCCGGCTGGGCCGCGCGTCGTGCCGGATCGCCGCACATTTCGGTCGCGACGGTCGATCACCGTTTGCGAGCCGGATCCGCAGAAGAAGCCCGCCTGGTCTGCCAAGTCGCCCGAGGCCTCGGGTTTGCCCACGCGACGCTTGGATGGAACGACGTCAAGCCGGCGGCCGGAATCCAGATGGCGGCACGCCGCGCTCGCTACGAACTCCTCGCACGCCACGCCCGCACGCTCGGTGCCAGGGTCGCCGTCGTCACCGCCCACACAGCCAACGACCAGGCAGAGACCCTGCTGATGCGCCTTGCCCGCGGCAGCGGTCTCGACGGACTCGCCGCCATGCGCGAGCGTCGTCCCCTGACGCCGGACGGCGCGGTCGACATCGCCCGCCCGCTCCTCGGCGTGACGCGCGAGGCGCTGCGTGCCACGCTCCTGGTCCTCGGAGCGGCTTTCGTCGACGACCCGTCCAACGTCGATCGCCGGTTCGAGCGCATCCGCCTTCGCGACCACGAGGCGACGCTCGCGAGCCTCGGCCTCGATGCCCTGCCGATTGCCTTGTCGGCTCGCCGGCTCGCCCGCGCCAGCGCTGCCCTCGCCGAGCTCGCCGACCGGGCCTGGAGCGCCGCCGCCAACGTCCATGGCGGCCTCTATCTCACCCTCGAGCGGGCGCGCTTTGCTGCCGAGCCTTGCGAGATCCGCCTGCGCCTTCTCGAGCGGGCGCTGCTGGCCTTCGGCGGTGGCGCGCAGCCCGCACGCTTGTCCGAGATCGAGACAATGCTGTCCTCGATCGACCGGTCGACGCGGCTCGGTCGTACGCTGGGCGGCTGCGTGGTTTCCGCGGCGGCGACGGTGATCCGCATTCATCGCGAGCCCGGCCGCGCGCCCATTCCGGTGCTCTCACTCCGGCCCGGACAAAGCGCCGTCTGGGACCGGCGCTTTCGCGTCACAGTCGCGACGGAAGCATCGGAAAACCCCGATCTGTCAATCGAGATCCGGCCCCTCGGCCGCCACGGCAGCGCCGTGCTGGCACGCCAGGGACGTGACCGTCCGTGCCCTGCTCAGGCACTCGAAACCCTGCCGTCCTTTTGGCACTGTGACCAGCTACTCGCTGTGCCGCAGCTCGGCATGCACGGTCCCGGTCTCGCCCCGACCCCGGCGGGGCATGTCGTTTGCAAGTCCGAGTTCGTGGGTCACGTCGTAAAGCTCGGACACGAGCCGGGACTTGGCGATTAACAGCCTGTTAAGGGCGGCAAGGCTCTCATCTGAGGCTTGGCGCGCCTCGGCCGGCCGGATGAGGAAGCAACAAACTTGGCAAAGCTGCCCCGCGACCCTATCTTAACCACGGTCTTTGGACGCAAGCCGCTTTTGGCAGCCGGCAGGCGTCCGGCCGACTGCGCCTTGAGCCCTTCCAGGGACATGATCAGGATCACCGGATGAACTCGAATTTTCAAAAGCTTGCGATCTGGGTTGCCATGTTGGTGCTGCTCGCAGCGCTTTTCAATCTGGTCAACAACCCGTCGCAGCCGCGCCGTAACGAGCTCTCCTATTCCGACTTCCTGAAAGAGGTCGACGCTGGCAAGGTCGCGACCGTCACGCTCTCGGGCAGCCGCATCACGGGCACCCTTCGCGACGGTGCCGTGCCCTTCTACACCATGGCGCCCGACGACCCGTCCCTGGTCGAGAAGCTGACCAAGAAGGACGTGACCATCACCGCTCGCCCCGCGGACGAGGACGTACCGACGCTGACGAGCGTTCTGGTCAACTGGTTCCCGATGCTGCTCCTGATCGGCGTTTGGATCTTTTTCATGCGCCAGATGCAGTCGGGCTCCGGCCGCGCCATGGGCTTCGGCAAGAGCCGCGCCAAGCTTCTGACCGAGCGCCAGGGGCGCGTGACGTTCGCCGACGTGGCCGGCGTCGACGAAGCCAAGGCCGACCTCGAGGAGATCGTCGAGTTCCTGCGTGATCCGCAGAAGTTCCAGCGTTTGGGCGGCCGCATCCCCCACGGCGCCCTACTCGTCGGCCCGCCCGGCACTGGTAAGACATTGATCGCCCGCGCGGTCGCCGGTGAGGCCAACGTTCCGTTCTTCACCATCTCCGGCTCCGACTTCGTCGAGATGTTCGTCGGCGTCGGCGCCAGTCGCGTGCGCGACATGTTCGAGCAGGCCAAGAAGAACGCGCCCTGCATCATATTCATCGACGAGATCGACGCTGTCGGTCGTCACCGCGGCGCCGGTCTCGGCGGCGGCAATGACGAGCGTGAGCAGACCTTGAACCAGCTTCTCGTCGAGATGGACGGCTTCGAGGCCAACGAGGGCATCATCATCATCGCCGCCACCAACCGGCCTGATGTGCTCGACCCGGCGCTCCTGCGTCCCGGCCGTTTCGACCGCCAGATCGTGGTGCCGAACCCCGACGTTATGGGCCGCGAGAAGATCCTGCGCGTGCATATGAAGAAGGTGCCGATGGCGCCGGATGTCGATCCCAAGGTGATTGCCCGCGGTACGCCGGGCTTCTCGGGCGCGGATCTCGCCAACCTCGTCAACGAAGCCGCGCTCCTGGCCGCGCGCAGCAACAAGCGGCTCGTGACCCAGCTCGAGTTCGAGGATGCCAAGGACAAGGTCATGATGGGCGCCGAGCGGCGCTCGATGGTCATGAGTGACGAAGAGCGCCGCAACACGGCCTATCACGAGGCAGGTCATGCCATCGTCGGCCTGTCGGTGCCCTATGATCCGTTGCACAAGGTCACGATCATCCCGCGCGGCCGTGCGCTGGGCGTGACCATGAACCTGCCCGAGGGCGATCGCTACAGCCGCACGAAGGCTTGGTGCGCGGCGCGCCTTGCCGTGCTGTTCGGCGGCCGCGAGGCGGAAATCATACTGGGCGGTCCCGACAACGTGACGAACGGCGCCACCGGCGACATCCAGATGGCGACCCAGCTCGCACGCTCCATGGTGATGGAGTGGGGTATGTCCGACAAGCTCGGCCGCGTTCGCTATAATGGCAATGAGCAGGAAGTCTTCCTCGGCCACTCGGTAACGCAGACCAAGAACATCTCCGACGAGACGGCCAAGCTCATCGACGAGGAGATCCGCGATCTCATCAAGCACGGCGAGGAGACGGCGAAGCGCATCCTCGACGAGAAGATGGACGGTCTCCATGCGCTGGCCAAGGCGCTTCTCGAGCACGAGACGCTGTCGGGTGAAGAGGTGCAGGCCGTGTTGAGGGGCGAGAAGATCATCCGCCAGTCGGATGATGGTGGCTCCAAGGGCCCGGCCGGCGGCTCCGCAGTGCCCACGGCAGGGCGTTCTCGCCCGCGCGAGGAGCCCGATGCCGGCGGCCTCGAGCCGCAGCCCCAGGTCTGAGGGACGATTCCCGACGCCCAGCATCGAGAATTCCAGAGAGCCGCAGGTCCCGAGCCTGCGGCTCTCGACGTTATGAAATCGGCCCCGTCCGGCAGCTCGGGCAACCCTTAGACAATTGGTAATCCCGCACACGTATTTTTTCCGCTGACTGTGCGGATCGCAGACGCGATGGACGTCTGCGCCCCGGCGCCAAGCATTGGTAGCCCGACGGGCGGGAGTAGAGTCTATGGCCAGATTTCGTGGAACGAGGGTTCAAGGCTCGGCGTACGCGGACATCATCTACGGGCTCGCGACCAACGACCTGCTCTACGGCAACAACGGCGACGACAAGATCTACGGCGGCAACGGCCGCGACAAGATTTTCGGCGGTAACGGCCGCGATCGCCTGTTTGGCGGCGAGGGCGACGACACCATGGACGGCGGCGCCGGCGTCGACACCATGGACGGCGGCGGCGGCATCGACACCGTGAGCTACGCGACCGTCAGCGCCAAGGGCGTCAGCGTCTTTCTCTACAAGAGCTTCGGCGGTGTCACGGGCGAGAGCGCCGACCGCATCTATAACGTCGAGAACGTGGTCGGCACCAGGTTCATCGACCACATGATGGGCAACGACTCCGGCAACGTCCTCGACGGCGGTGGCGAGCGAGACATTCTGTGGGGCCTGGGCGGCAACGACACGCTGATTGGCGGCGCAGCTGGCGACTGGTTGTTCGGCGGCGACGGCGACGACGTGCTGCGTCCCGGTGCAGACGGCAACAATAGCATCCTCGGCGGCGACGGCTATGACACGCTGGACTATTCCGATGTGAGCGGTGGCGTCACCATCAAGTGGGCCGAGGATCCCTACAGCCCCGGCAATTTCATCGTCCAGGGCACCGACCAGATCAAGGACGAGCGCATCTTCCAGATCGAGTACATCATCGGCTCGAAGGGCGACGACAAGATCTACGACGCCAAGGCGAACGTGAACGGCTATGACGGCAAGGACGACATCATCTCGCACGACGACGGCGTGTTCCTGAACGGCGGCGATGGCGACGACACCATTCAGGCATTCGGCAACAACAATGTTCTGATCGGTGGCGACGGGCTCGACTGGATGCTTGGCGGCACCATCGAGGAGCACGAATCGGGTGCGGTTCAGATCTTCCAGCTCCAGTACGCCCGCGGCTGGGACAATATCTGGTATTTCGGCGCCGAGGACAGTCTGCGGGTCTCCATGGCCGAGTTCGGAATCGGCGGCACCACCGGTGCGCCGAACGTGGCGTTCGAATACAATACCGGCGGCAACATCGGTCCGGTCCCGCAATCGGCACTGCCGACCTTCATGTTCGTCAACGACGAGTCGAGCTTCGTGTGGTTTGACCGCGATGGGAGCGGGACCGAGTACTCGGCGGTTGCGATCGCCTATGTCGACGGCCTCGACGTGCTTGGCGCGGGCTTCAATGCGGCCTTCGAATTCGTTGCCTGAGACAGGCGGACGTTGCGTCCGTGCGTCTCATGTGAGCAATAGGGTTTCGTCGAGAGAACGAGGCCCGCCTTACCTATGCAACGCTCCTTCTATTTGAAGCCGCAGGGCTTCGTCGCCCTGCCGCCGGTCGTCGACGAGGCGTCGGGTTCGCAGACCTCCGTGCTTCCGCTGGCGGGGGGATGCCTCGGCTTCACCGCCGTCGAGACGCTCGAGCGCACGCCGGCCGGCACGGTCCGCCGCCTCCTGGGGCTAGGCGAAATATTCGATCGCGACTGGGGGCGTCACACTCTCGAGGCCTCCGAGCTGCTGGCGGAGATCACGGGTCCCCGCCCGCGCCTGGCAGGCCTGTCGCTCGAACGGCCGCGCATCATGGGGATAGTCAACGTCACACCCGACAGCTTTTCCGACGGTGGCCGCTACGCCGCGGCGGATGCGGCCATCGCACACGGCCTGAGGCTCGTCGAGGAGGGCGCTGACATCCTCGACATCGGCGGCGAGAGCACCCGGCCCGGCTCGGACTCGGTCGCTGTCGACGAGGAGCTTCGCCGCGTGATGCCGGTGCTCGAAGGCCTGCGTGCCAGGACTGGTGCCGTCATTTCGGTCGATACGCGCAAGGCCGAGGTCATGCGCCGCGCCGCCGAGGCCGGTGCCGACATCCTGAACGACGTCTCGGCCTTGACCCACGACCCCGCGGCCCTCGAGACCGCTGCCGCGACGGGCCTGCCGGTGATGCTGATGCATGCCCAGGGCGACCCCAAGACCATGAACGACGATCCGCAATACACGGATGTCGTACTCGACGTGTTCGATTTTCTCGAGCGCCGCGTCCAGGCTTTTGTCGCCGCCGGCATTCCGAGAGCCAGGCTCGTCGTCGATCCTGGCATCGGTTTCGGCAAGCACCTGCATCACAACGTGGCGGTGCTGTCGGCCATGGGGCTCTACCACGGCCTCGGCGTGCCGGTCCTGCTCGGAGCGTCGCGGAAGAAGCTCATCGGACAGCTCTGCAACGTGGATAGTCCGAGCGAGCGCGTCCCGGGCTCGCTCGCCGCCGCGCTGTCCTCGGTCGCCCAGGGCATCCAGATCGTGCGCGTCCACGACGTCGCGGCAACACGGCAGGCGATCGCCGTCTGGCGCGCAGCCGTGGCAGGTACAGAGAAGGGATTGGCGTAGTCCTCGCCGCGGGGCGGGTCACCGGCTCAGCTTGCAGCGGCTCGGCGCGACGCGATCCGCCGCTCGACCCCGCGCACGACCGCCAGACGCATCTCGGCGACGTCCCGGATTCCGGGGTCGATGGCGATGTGTTGCGCGTCCGCGAGCGCCTTGAGGTGAGCCACGTCGTGGATCTCGCCGAGTACGCTGAGAAGCGCCTCCCGTCCGTGGCGGGCGAGCAGAGCGACGGCGCTGAAGGCAAATGGATCGAACGCCAGGCGCGGCGTCCCGGCCGACGGCGTGCCGAGCGGTTTGTCGGCCGACGGTGGCCCCTTCGCCCCGCTGAGTAGACGGTCGATGGCACCGACACAGCGTTCCGCCATGCGCGCGGCGAGCTCGCCCCCGACGCCGGGCTCCTTCTCGAGCGCCTCGCGGAAGAACGTTCTGAGACGCTCGTCTTGCGCGGATTTTGGCGTTTCGCCCATCGGGATCTTGCTCGAGTCTAGGTAGGTTTCTTGCGATCGCCGGCGACGAGGCTTGCGACCTCGCCGTAGAGCTTTCGCACGTCGTCAATGGCGGCGGCGTACTTTTCCTCGATGTTCCGCCGCTGCGGGAACCAGTCGAACGCGTTCGCTATGCCGTCGCGTTGTGGCAGTAGGGTGGCGAGCATCGGGTGCGCAAGCCCGGTTTCCTCGATCAGGAGCCGCTCGCGCGGATTGTCCCGCACGTAGTTGGCGAGGCACACGTAGCGCCGCGCTTCGAGCGGAATCGCCGACAGCTCGTCTAGGTTGGCCTGCTGCTCGATGATGAGCGCCACCCGGTCCACCGCGTGCAGAGAGACATAGTCGGGACGGAACGGTACGATGACCTTGTCGGCGGTATAAAGAGCGGCCAGCGCGGCGAATGAGAGCCCCGGCGCGCAGTCGAGGATCACGACGTCGAAATCCGTCTCGAACCGGCGCATGAGCGACTCGAGCCACCCCCTGAGACCCTTGCCCATGTCCGGTTGCTCGCGCTTCGAGGCATAGGCGAGGAACAGGTCGCCCTGGATGTCGTCGAGCAGCAGCGAGCCCGGCAATAGGGACAGCGATGGCGGCTGGCCGTCGGGGCCGAGCACGTCGCCGACGCCGTCGATCAGGTAGTCGGCGGGCATCCGGCTCGAGCCTTCGAACTGCTCCGAGAAGTAGTCGGCGACCGTCTTGCGGGCCCCCCGTGCGGCCACCCAGCCTTCGCCCCCGAGCAGGATCATCGACGAGTTGCACTGCGAATCGAGGTCGAGAATGAGGACGCGCTTGCCGCCCCAGACAGAGAACGCATGCGCCAGCATGACTGCGATCGTGGACTTTCCGACGCCCCCCTTCCGGTTGGCCACCGCCATGTAGAATGCCATCTGATTTGCCGACCCCTTGGCTCGTTCTCACGTCCCCGGATACGGGTTCTTGCGCCCGTGGCCCGTTCGTCCCCCTCCCCCGGCGGATGGGAACAAGTCCCGCTCGGCCAACATGGACAGGTGACCGGGAACTTTCAACAAATTATAGGATGACAACGAAGCACGGGGCCCCGGCGGGCATTGACCATCATCAGAGCTTGCCGGTGAGCTGGCGGTGGTTTGGGCCTCGTCTTTGCTCGAATCCGTCATAAGGTGGCGGCCAGAGCGGCACGCCGGCCTGTCCGGTCGGTCCATGCAGGATTGAAGAGGATTCTCGATGTCACGGCGCTATTTCGGAACCGACGGTATTCGCGGCCTTGCCAATCGCCATCCGATGACCTCTGAGGTCGCGTTGAAGGTCGGCATGGCCGCTGGAAAGATCTTCCAGAACGGTCCGCACCGGCACCGCGTGGTGATCGGCAAGGACACGCGTCTCTCCGGCTACATGCTCGAGGCGGCGCTGATGTCGGGCTTCACGGCCGTCGGCATGGACGTGTTCCTGCTCGGCCCCATGCCGACCCCGGCCGTCGCCATGCTGACACGCTCGCTGCGGGCCGATCTGGGCGTCATGATCTCGGCCTCCCACAACCGCTTCGACGACAATGGCATCAAGCTCTTCGACCCCGACGGCTACAAGCTCTCGGACGACCTCGAGCGCGACATCGAGCGTCTCATCGAAAGCGACGTATCGAAGATCCTCGCCGCGCCGGATCGCATTGGCCGCGCCACCCGTGTCGAGAGCGCCCAGGAGCGCTACATCGAGCACGCCAAGCGCACGCTGCCCAAGAACCTGATGCTGAACGGCCTGAGGATCGTCATCGACTGCGCCAACGGCGCCGCCTACAAGGTTGCGCCCGAGGCGCTGTGGGAGCTCGGCGCCGAGGTGATCAAGATCGGCGTCGAGCCGAATGGCCGCAACATCAACCACAAGTGCGGCTCGACCGCACCGGAGGCGCTCGTCGACAAGGTCCGGGAGCTCAGGGCCGACATCGGCATCGCGCTCGACGGTGACGCCGACCGCGTCGTCATCGTCGACGAGAAGGGCTCGATCGTCGACGGCGACCAGCTGATGGCCGTCATTGCCGAGAGCTGGCTCTCGAGCGGCAAGCTGGCGGCCGGCGGCATCGTCGCCACCGTCATGAGCAACCTCGGGCTGGAGCGCTACCTCAAGGGCCTCGGCCTCACAATGGCGCGCACGCCGGTCGGTGACCGCTACGTCGTCGAGCACATGAGAAAGCACGGCTTCAACGTTGGCGGTGAGCAGTCCGGCCACATCGTGCTGTCCGACTTCACGACCACCGGCGACGGTCTCGTCTCGGCGCTGCAGGTACTGGCCTGCGCGGTCTCGACCGGCAAGCCCGTGTCCGAGGTCTGCGCCCGTTTCACGCCCCTGCCGCAGATCCTGCAGAACGTGCGCTTCTCCGAGGGTAAGCCGCTCGAGGATGCCCGCGTCAAGAAGGTCATCGAAGGCGCAAAGGCCAAGCTTGGCGAGGCCGGGCGGCTCGTCATCCGCCCCTCCGGTACCGAGCCCGTCATCCGCGTCATGGCCGAAGGCGACGACGAGCGCGTGGTCATGACCGTCGTCGGCGACATCGTCGAGGCGGTGAAGGCCGCCGCCGCCAAAGCGGCGTGACGTTGGTGAGGCCATGAGCGGTCGGCCGTGAGGCGGCGGTCGCTCGGCCGTCTACTCGACGCAGTTGGGCCATCGACGGTCTCGGCTCCACCGGCGCCGATGGCGCGGTGATTTTGGCCGAGAGGTTCGTCTCAAGGACTTGCAAGCCGATTGGGTTTGCGGCGTCCGTGCTTCTGTCGGGGCGCCAAAGTCCCTCGTCTCGATGGGTCTCCCCATTGAATGCATGGTCCGGTCGGGTAAAGCTCCGGCGAGATCCGGCACGTGATCCATTCTGCAGCGTCGGACGTCGCTGGCTCGGTCCGACGAACCGATCACCCCTGAGCACCCGCTGCTCGCGCCATTAAATCATTTCTTAACGACTTCCGTTCCGCCGTCGTCTCGAATTCGAACGGCGATTAAGTGTCCCTTAAACGTTATCGGCCACTCTCCCTCGTGAAATCGGGTTCTGCGTCGATCGAGTCGATCCGGCATACGTGCCGACCGCATAACGAAAGGGAAAGTCATGAGCACCTTCCGCTCGAGTCTGATCGTAGGCTCGGCCATCCTCCTCGGCAGCCTCTCGGCAGCCGGCGCTGCCGACCTCGGCAGCGTCAAGGACAGCTACGTGTCTGCCGCGCCGGCCGCTCCCTCCTCGCTATACGTGCGCCTCGATGGCGGCTATGCAGGCCACAACGATCCGGACATGACCGAGGATGGCATCTGGGACCTCACGAATACCAGCATCGACGAGACCTGGACGCTCGGCGGCGGCATCGGCCGCTACTTCACTCCCTCGATCCGTGGCGACATCACCTATGACCACCGCTTCGAGGCGGATGCCGAGGGCCACTTGACGGATTGCTGCGCCCCGCTTCCGGGCGTCCGCTCTTTCGGCATCGAGAGCGATGTGGTGCTCGCCAACGTCTATTACGACTTCGATCGCGGCTCGCGCTTCTCGCCCTACGTTGGCGTCGGCCTCGGCGTCGCCTACAACAAGACCACCAAGGGGACCGTCTCCAACGAATGCGGTTGCCAAGGCGAGATCGCCGAAGGCGACGACACGAACGTCGCGGCCGCCCTCATGGCCGGCGCCACGCTGCGCCTGCGCGGCGGCGAGCCTGCGGTCTACGGCGGCATCAAGGATGGCCCCGTGGCCGCTCCCTCGGGCCGCAACCTCTACCTCGATGTCGGCTATCGCTTCCTCTACCTCGGCGACGTGAGCACGGGTGAGGTGACCATGGTCGACGGCAACGGCTCGCATGTCTCGAATGATCCGACCGTCGAGGACATCCACGCCCACGAGCTGCGCTTTGGCCTGCGCTACGATCTGAACTGAGACGCATAGGACTACCCGGGGCGGCCTTGCGCCGCCCCGGCGATCCGAATCGAGCCGCTTGTCAGCGGCAACCGGGTTCGGGTCTCTTTCTCGCAACGAGGTTCCTGGTTTCCGGTCACGCGTATGGTGAGGCGATGAGCCTGCCACCGGACATTTCGGCAGAGGCGACCCCATCCGTTGAGCTACGGGCCCCAAGGCCCCCGTGTGATCGCGTTGATGCGTGGGTAGCGGCTCAGATGCCGCTCTGTTGAGGGACTTTGTACGATGACAGCCAATCTCAAGGCCATGGTTGCCGCATTCGCGCTCGTTGGAGCTGCGGCAGTGCCGGCATTTGCCGGCGGCGACTACGAGACGAGGGAGTATGCCGGTGTTCCGGTGCCCGCGCCGATCCCGGTTCCGCTCTACGACCCCGTCTGGTATTTCCGGGCCGACGTGAACCTCGGGCTCGCCGACGCTCCTTCTGCCAGCGAGAGCGGCATGGTGCTCGGCAGCGGTAACAGCACGTACCGGGCCTCCGACACGTTCGGCGCCGACGACTCGTGGCTCGAAAACCAGTTCGAGTCGGACACCACCTGGGGAATCGGCATCGGCTACCGCTGGAACTCCTGGCTTCGCATGGACGTGACCGGCGAGACCAAGCGCTCGCAGAAGGTGCGCATCGTCGGTGCCGGCGAGTCGGGCCTCGTGCGCCTCGACCACGGGTTCGAGACGGTCGTTGACGGCACCTACTACGGCAAGGCCGACGACGAGACCAAGCTGCGCGGCGGCATCGTCATGCTGAACGCCTACTACGACTTCAACAAGTGGGGGGCGTTCCGCCCCTACGTCGGCGCTGGTCTCGGCATCGGCATCACCGAGATTGCGCGAGACAACCTGAACCGTGAATGGGCGGTCGATCGCTCCTCGGCCCCGCCGGAGACCCACGAGACATACAACGAGAAGACCACCATTCGCCATCACGAGACTGGACTTGCGGCCTCGGTCATGGTCGGAACCACCTACCAGATCTCCGACATCACCGAGCTCGACTTCAGCTACCGGTACCTGTGGATGGATGCCGTCGACTCGGATCTTGTCATCGACGGACACGCCAGCACGATCTCCGTCGACAGTGTCCACGAGCACAACCTGCGCGCCGGCCTTCGCTTCAACGTGAATTGACCTCCGGCTCCCGTCGTTTTGCGCGCGCCGCAGCACCACCGTGTGCTGCGGCGCAGACGCGGGCAGCTCGAGAGAATTCCTGGACATCCCGCCTCTGCGACACACCGTGAGCGCTGCGTCGCGCACGCTTTGACGGCCCGACCCCGCTTCTCCTTCCATCGTCGCAATTGACAGGCGCCTCGGCTCGGCCCAGTCTCCATCCCGGGCCACCCCTCCCCACCGAGGGGCAGCTATCTGGAAGGGTAGATCGATGCCGACCATTGCCAAGCCGGACGTGCGTCCGGCGAATCCCCGCTTCTCGTCCGGCCCTTGCGCCAAGCGCCCCGGCTGGACCGCCCGATCCCTCGACAACGCGTTTCTCGGCCGCTCGCACCGCGCGAAGGACGGCAAGGCGCGCCTGAAGCTCGCCATCGACAAGACCAAGGCGATCCTTGGTGTTCCCTCCGACTACCGCGCCGCCATCGTGCCGGCATCCGACACCGGTGCCGTCGAGATGGCGCTGTGGTCGCTCCTGGGTGCGCGCGGCGTCGACATGCTGGCCTGGGAGAGCTTCGGCTCGGGCTGGGTTACCGATGTCGTCAAGCACCTCAAGCTGAAGGACGCGCGTGTCCTAGAGGCCGGCTACGGCCACCTCCCCGATCTGGCCGCCGTCGATGCCTCGCGCGACGTCGTCTTTACCGCCAACGGAACGACGTCCGGCGTACGCATCCCCGACTACGACTGGATCGCGGCCGATCGGCGAGGCTTGACCATCGTCGATGCGACCTCGGCGGCCTTCGCGCAGCCGGTCGACTGGAGGAAGGTCGATGTCCTCACCTTCTCCTGGCAGAAGGTGCTGGGTGGGGAGGCGGCCCATGGCATGCTGGTTCTGTCGCCGCGCGCCGTCGAGCGCCTCGAGACCTACACCCCGCCCTGGCCGCTGCCCAAGGTTTTCCGTCTCACCAAGAAGGGCAAGCTCGAAGCAGGCATCTTCGAGGGCGAGACCATCAACACGCCGTCGATGCTCGCCGTCGAGGACTGGCTCGATGCCCTGGCCTGGTCCGAGAGCATCGGTGGCTTGAAGGCACTGCACGCCCGCGCCGACGCCAACGCGAAGGTCATCTTCGACTGGATCGCCGAGACGCCGTGGATCGAGAACCTCGCCAAGGACCCGCGAACCTGGTCAAACACGTCGGTATGCCTCGAGATCGTCGACCCGGCCGTCGCCGCGTTGTCCAGGGAAGGTCAGGCCGCTTTCGCCAAGGACATGGCCTCGCGTCTCGAGAAGGAGGGGGCCGCTTACGACATCGCGAGCTACCGCGATGCGCCCCCCGGCCTCAGGATCTGGACCGGCTCGACCGTTGAGACTGCCGACCTCAGAGCCCTGCTGCCCTGGCTCGACTGGTCGTTCGCGATCGGGCGCGCGCATCTCGCCAGCGCTTGAGTTCGCGCTTCCCGCCGTAGGGAGGCGCAGGCCGGTTCGATCCGCCTTTTGCGGGTCGGAGGCCCGGTCTCTCAACTCGGGGCCGTCCCAACCCCTGACTCCATCCCCGCGAGTGGGACGGCAATCGCACCTTCCGGCCGCATCCACTCACGACCACACTATCTTATCATTTTACCCTGAGAGGCCCGCTATGCCCGCACCCAAAGTCCTCATCTCCGACGACATGTCAGCCGCTGCCGTTGCCATCTTCAAGGATCGCGGCGTCGATGTCGACGTCCGGACCAACCTCTCGAAGGATGAGCTCGAGAAGGCCATCGGCGCTTACGACGGCCTTGCCGTCCGCTCCTCGACCAAGGTCACCGAGAAGGTGCTCGCTGCGGCAGGAAGGCTGAAGGTCGTTGGACGGGCCGGCATCGGCGTCGACAACGTCGACGTGAAGGCCGCGACCGCCAAGGGCGTCATTGTCATGAATACGCCCTTCGGCAACTCGATCACCACCGCCGAGCACGCGCTTTCAATGATGATGTCGCTCGCGCGCCAGATTCCGGCTGCCGACCGATCGACCCAGGCAGGCAAGTGGGAGAAGTCTCGGTTCCTCGGCGTCGAGCTCATGGGCAAGACGCTCGGCGTCGTCGGCTGCGGCAACATCGGCGCCGTTGTCGCCGACCGTGCGCTCGGTTTGAAGATGAAGGTCGTCGCCTACGACCCGTTCCTGACACCCGACCGTGCGGTCGCGATCGGCGTCGAGAAGGTCGAGCTGGCCGAGCTCCTGAAGCGCGCTGATTTCATCACGCTGCACACCCCGCTCACCGACAAGACACGCAACATCATCTCCGCCGAGGCGATCGCCGCCGCCAAGCCCGGCGTGCGCATCGTGAACTGCGCACGCGGTGGCCTTGTCGACGAGAACGCGCTTGCCGCCGCCGTGAGGTCGGGTCACGTCGCCGGCGCTGCCCTCGACGTGTTCGAGGTCGAGCCCGCAAAGGAGAACGTGCTGTTCGGGCTCGACAACGTCATCTGCACGCCCCACCTCGGTGCCTCTACCACCGAGGCCCAGGAAAAGGTGGCGCTGCAGATCGCCGAGCAGATGGCCGACTACCTTCTGACCGGCGCCATCACCAACGCCGTCAATTTCCCCTCCATCTCCGCCGATGAGGCGCCGCGCCTCGTGCCCTACGTCAAGCTCGCAGAGGAGCTTGGCTCGTTTGCCGGCCAGCTCACCGATACCGTGCTGGAGGCCGTGCGCATCGAGTACATCGGCGAGGTTGCGGGTCTCAACACGCGCCCGCTCACGGCCGCGGCCTTGGCCGGGCTCCTGAAACCCTCGCTCAACGATGTCAACATGGTCTCCGCTGCAGCGATCGCCCGTGAGCGCGGCATCGCCATCGAGGAGGTTCGGCGCGACCAGGGCGGCCGCTTCGGCAGCTGCGTGCGCCTGACCGTCAAGGCCGCCAGCCTCGAGCGCTCGCTGGCCGGTACGATCGGTCCCGCGGGCCGCGGCCGCATCATCGAGGTCCGCGACATCCCCATGGACTTCGAGCCGACGCCGCACATGTTGTTCGTCAGGAACCTGGACCGGCCGGGCTTCATCGGCCGCATTGGCACGCTCCTGGGAGACGCAGGTGTCAACATCGCCACCTTCAATCTCGGCCGCGAGAAGCCGGGCGGAGACGCCATCTGCATGGTTTCCGTCGACGAGCGGGTTCCGGACGGGGTTCTGGCCAAGGTCGCGGCGCTCCCCAACGTCGTCCGTGTCCGCCGGCTCGCATTCTGAGCGGGAGTGAGGTCGCAGATGCGAGAGTACGAACGGCCCGCCAGCCCCAGCGGACCGCCAGCACTTGCTGGCCGGAGTTCCGGGCCGTTCGTTGTTCGCTAACCATGTCGCTGTCATAAAATCGACCTGCCGGGGACCGAGATTGCGTTTGGCCAGCTGCCGCACTGGTATAGGCTGCCGTCTCCGGTCTGCGACACCATTGAGCTCGAAAGGTCGACCCATGCGCTTCCCGGCTGCTGCCCTCGCGTTATTGCTCCTCTCGACCGCGAGCCATGCCGCCGATGTAACCGCGGCCTCGAAGATCGATGCGGTGACGGTTTTTCCGTCTGGCGCCGAGATTGCCCGCACGGCCAAGCTGAAGCTGGAGAAGGGTGACCACACGCTCGTTTTCCAGGATGTTCCTGCCGAGGCGGTGCCGGGCTCGATCCGCGTCGAAGGTAAGGCAACCGGCAAGCTCGACATTGGCTCTGTCGACCAGCGCCGCCTGTTCGTGCCGAGAAACGACTCCACCAACACCGAAGGCGATCGCCGCCGTCTCGAGGACGAGCTCGACCGGCTTCGCGACGAGAAGAGCCTGCTCGACGCGCAGGTGCTGGCCGCCGAGACACAGAAATCGCTCATTGCCAACCTGACACAGCTTCCGGCTCGTCCGGCGCCTGCAACAGGCGCCGAGCGCCCGGAGGACTGGCGCCAGGTGCTGTCGGTCATCTCCTCGGGTACGAGCGATGCCGAGCGATCCGCTCTTGATGCCCGGGTGAAGCTGCGCGACCTCGACCACCGGATC
>JAGVSR010000145.1:0-4513 GCA_019137195.1 Alphaproteobacteria bacterium | reverse complement strand
TCGAGGAATTGGAGAAGAAGATCTCCGAGCTGGCGCCGGCACGCATCGAGCGAACCGAGGTCAAGGTCTACGTCTCCGCCGGTGCCCCTCTCGAGGCAGACGTCACGGTTCGCTATCAGGTGCCTGACGCCTCCTGGGTGCCGCTCTACGATGCGCGCCTCGCCTCAGGCGGCAAGACGGCCGCGCCGGCCCTCGAGTTGACGCGCCGCGCCTCGATCCAGCAGGCGAGTGGCGAGAGCTGGGACGATGTGGCCCTGACGCTGTCGACCACCCGCCCGACGGCCGGCGCCTCGGCGCCCGAGCTGCGGCCCATGACCGTCGACTTCGAGCCCGAGTTCGTGCCTCGCCCAATGGCGTCCCCCGCACCTGCCTCCGTCAGTGCGCGCAGCATGGCGGACGACGGCGCTATGGCCGAGGCTGCCGGCGAGTCGGCACCCGAGGAGCCCGCACGCAAGCTGAAGGCCGTCGTGCGCCAAGTGAACGCCGAGATCATGACCGCGCCGTTCCAGGCCCTCTTCGCCGTTCCCGGGCGCACGACGATCGCCAATACCGGCGAGGCCAAGCGCGTGCAGCTCCAGACCGACCTCATCGAGCCCGAGCTTGCCGTCAAGACCACCCCCAAGGAGGACGCAAAGGCCTACCTCTACGCCAAGCTGATGCTGCCCAAGACCTCTTCGCCCATGTTGCCGGGAGAGGTCTCCCTGTTTCGCGACGGCACGTTCGTCGGCACCAACAAGCTGCCTGTGCTCTCGCCCGGCGAGGAGCACGAGCTAGGCTTCGGCATCGACGACCTCGTGCGCGTCAAGCATGCGCTGCTCGAGGAGAAGCGCGGAGAGACCGGCCTCATTTCCACCTCGAAGACCGACAGCCGCAACTACCGCATCACGATCAAGAACATGCACGAGCGCGCGGTGAACCTCGTCGTCTTCGACCAGATTCCGGCTTCTCAGAACCAGGACATCCGCGTCGAGCTCAACTCCCGCACGCCGCCGACGAAGCAGAATGTCGAGGACAAGCGCGGTGTGCTCGCCTGGGAGAGCAAGCTCGAGCCCGACGGGGAGCAGGTCATAGATTTCGGCTACCGCGTAACCTGGCCGTCGGCAAAGACGGTGATCTACCGCTAGTGTGGGGCATCTGAAGTCCGCTTCATTCCTGCGGCTGGGCTCGCAAACGGACTTCAGGACCTCAGCTGCACGGGATCAGTGGCTTGTCAGGGTCCTTTCGACGGCGGCGTTCGATCCGGGCGTGTCAAAGACTGTGAGGAGCCTCGCGGTCGGGACAGTGACCGCGCTCGGCATCGGCTCTTGGATCGCAACGCCTCAGCCTGATCCGCTTTCTGCCAGTGAGGCGGCCCCCCCTCGCTAGGAGAGCGCGTTCACGCAAGAGGGCCGGAGCATCGCTTCCCTAGAGGGAGACTGCTGAAGAGTATGGATGCGGCGCGAGACGCAGCCCGACAACACCCTCTCGTTCATTGGCTCAGCCAGCGACTTGACGCAGCAAGGTCAATGTCCGACGTTCAGCCTTGCTAGGGGCCGGTCGGGGGCGGGATATGACGAACGGCGCAGGGAGCGGCGGGGCGCTCAATCCATGGGCGAGCGCGTGGCGGAAGCCGCGCGCGACCATTCTCGACCTTTTATGGCGCAAGGATCGTCGAGGTCTCTTTCTGCTCGCCGCTGCGTCCGGGGCGACGCTCCTGCTCGAGGCGCTGCAAAGTCACTATTTGCACTGGCTTGCGACCCTGACCATGGGTCTCGTCTTCGCCCCGCTCGTTGGCCTCCTCCAGCTATGGCTGTCCGGCGCCCTCGGTGCCTGGGCCGGCCGCCGTCTGGGAGGTCACGCGAGTGCGGCCGACGTGCGTCTCGCCTTCGCCTGGTCGTGGCTGCCCTACGCCCTGAGCGCGGCGCTACTCGCAGCGGGCGTAGTGGTCTTCCGGCAAGACGTGCTGTCGCCACCGGTCCAGATGCCAATGGCACTGTTGACCATAGCCCTGTCACTGGCGAGCTTCGTCATGGCCGTGCGCATGATCGGCGCCATCCAGGATTTCGGCCTCCTCCGCTCTGTGGCCAACGTGATGGCTCCTACGATCATCGTTGCTGTTCTGGCGCTCCTGGTTCGCGTGCTGCTCTACCAGCCGTTCTCAATTCCAGCCGGCTCCATGCAGCCGGCCCTGCTCGTCGGAGATCTGGTCTATGCCGACAAGCTCGCCTACGGCCTCTCCCGCCACTCGTTTCCGTTCGCTCTCAGCTTCAATGGGCGGTTTTGGCCAGCCGAGCCGCGGCGCGGCGACATCGCGATTTTTGCATCGCCTGACGGTACCGGAACGGTATACGCGAAGCGCATCGTCGGCCTCCCGGGCGAGACCGTCGAGATGAAGCGGGGCGTCCTCATCATCGACGGCTCCGAGGTGGCGCGGGCGAGCGCAGGTTCCTTCGAGACTCGAGCTGCAGGAGGGGGCCTCCAGAGCGCTCCCGCCTTCCGCGAGACGCTACCCGGTGGCTTCACCTATACGGTTCTCGACAGCGAGATCGACGGTCCGCTCGACACCGTGGGCCCGTTCCAGGTCCCCGCCGGGAGCTATTTCGTGCTCGGCGATCATCGCGACAACTCGCTCGACAGCCGCTCCCGGGAGTTCGGCTTCGTGCCGTTCGACAACCTGATCGGCCGCGTCGCCGTCGTCTATTTCTCGGCCGACGAGGTTGCTCGGGACGTTCCGGCGAGTGCGGCCTTCGACAACGTCCGCTGGCATCGCATCGGCTTCCGCCCGCATTAGGGCGAACCGGCGTCCGCGGCCGCTGCCCGCTGCGGTGTCGCACTCGTCTAGAAAATTGAAATTGAGAGACTTTTTCCACAGACGAAGGAGCGTATTCCGGTTCCGTTTTTGCGCCATTTGGTGCCCCGGCATGCTATAGAACCCAGGCTCCACGATCCACGAAAAATCAGGACACAGAATGAGCGCGGATCCCGCCAAGAAGATGCCCACTGCCGACGACTACGGCGCCGACAGCATCAAGATGCTGAAGGGCCTCGAAGCCGTCCGCAAGCGCCCCGGCATGTACATCGGCGACACCGACGACGGTTCGGGTCTGCACCACATGATCTACGAGGTCGTCGACAACGCCATCGACGAGGTGTTGGCTGGACATGCCCAGTCGTGCCACGTCAGGCTCAATGCCGATGGCTCCTGCACCGTCCGCGACGACGGCCGTGGAATCCCGACCGGCATCAAGAAGGACGACGACCAGGAGCCGAAGCGTTCGGCGGCCGAGATCGTGTTCACGGAGCTGCACGCGGGCGGCAAGTTCGACCAGAACGCCTACAAGGTCTCGGGCGGTCTCCATGGCGTTGGCGTCTCGGTCGTCAACGCCCTGTCGACTTGGCTCAAGGCGCGCATCTGGCGCGACGGCAAGGAGCACCTCATCGAGTTCCGCGACGGCGTCGCCGTTGCGCCGCTGAAGGTCACGGGCGACGCGAAGGGCAACCGCGGCACCGAGGTCACCTTCCTGCCCTCGCCCAAGACGTTCACCATGGTCGAGTTCGATTACAGCACGATCGAGCATCGGCTGCGCGAGTTGGCCTTTCTGAACTCGGGTGCCCGCATCGTCCTCGAGGACGCCCGTCATGCCGATGTCAAGCGCGAGGAGTTCTACTACGAGGGCGGCACCGCGGCCTTCGTGCGCTATCTCGACCGCTCGAAGCAGGCCCTGATCTCCGAGCCGATCATGATCCGCTCCGACAAGGACCGTGTCGGCGTCGAGGTCGCGCTGTGGTGGAACGACAGCTACCACGAGAACGTGGTCTGCTTCACGAACAACATCCCGCAGCGCGACGGCGGCACGCATCTTGCCGGCTTCCGAGCGGCGCTGACCCGCGTCATCAACAAGTATGCGGCCGAGATCGGCACGGCCAAGAAGGAGAAGGTCGACCTTTCGGGCGAGGACTCGCGCGAAGGCTTGACCTGCGTGCTCTCGGTCAAGGTGCCCGATCCCAAATTTTCGTCGCAGACCAAGGACAAGCTCGTCTCCTCCGAGGTGAAGCCCGTGGTCGAGGGCGTCGTCGGCGACGTGCTTGCGCAGTGGTTCGAGGAGCACCCGAAGGACGCCAAGACCATCATTGGCAAGATCGTCGAGGCCGCGCTTGCCCGCGAGGCTGCGCGAAAGGCGCGCGAGCTGACGCGCCGCAAGGGCGCACTCGACGGACTGAGGCTGCCAGGCGGTCTCGCCGAGTGCCAGGATCGTTCACCCGCCAACACAGAGCTCTTCATCGTCGAGGGCGACTCGGCAGGTGGCTCCGCCAAGCAGGGCAGGAAGCGCGAGTATCAGGCCGTGCTGCCAATCCGCGGCAAGATCCTGAATGTCGAGCGCGCGCGCATCGACAAGATGCGCTCCTCGGAGCAGGTAACGAACATCATCGGCGCACTCGGTACCGGCATCGGCGACGAGTTCGACAGCGCGAAGCTGCGCTATCACAAGCTCATCATTATGACCGACGCCGACGTCGACGGCGCCCACATCCG